>DATJNX010000024.1:0-58217 GCA_035507615.1 Streptosporangiaceae bacterium | reverse complement strand
GACGGCGGCGGGTCCGCGTCCAGTTCGGCCTCGGCCCGGCGGTCGGCCAGCAGATGCTGATCGGTTCGGCCGCCAGGTGGACCGCAGCGTGCGGAGCTTGATCCACTCCATCCTGGCCGCCTGGCCGAGCCCGTAGCGGCGAGCCGGCGGGCGTGATGTGCCGGGGCGGTGCACCGTTTCCTGAATGGTCATGATTATTCCTCCGTGGTTATGGCGCGCCCGCGCGGTCGTGGCGGCCTGCCCGGTACTGTGCGGCCTCGCCGGTCAGCCGCAGGAACGCCGCCTCGAGCGACCCGCCGCCGCGCGACGTCTGCCAGCCCGGCCATGCCGAGCACCTCATCGACCCGGGACCGGCCGATCCCGCCCGCCGCGGCCAGTGCGCGCAGGTGCGCGGCGGCACTGCGGCCAGGATGGAAAGCCCTGGCCTCCAGGAGCCCGCCGAGTTCGGATAGCGGCCAGTCCAGCCGCCGGTAGGGCCGGCCACCGATCGTGACCTGGCCCGCATCCGGGTGGTCCAGCCCCATGATGAGCCGCATCGTCGTCGACTTGCCGGACCCGTTCGGGCCGAGGAAGCCGGTCACCGCGCCCGGCTGCACGCTGAAACTCAGCCTGTCGACGGCCGTTGCCGGGCCGTACCGCTTGGTCAGCCCGTGTGCCTCGATCATTTGACCTCCGGCTGTCAGTTCTGGTGTGTGACAGTTCTGGAAGATCAAGTTATGAAGTCAGCGCGCGGCGGGGAACGTGGCTGGCGCCCGACCTCGGGCGGGGGTTATCCACCGGCCTGTTTGATGTCAGAGGAGCATGAGAGTGTGCCGGTATGGCTGACGCCAACGATGTGCGGCGCCTGGCGCTGGGGCTGCCGGGTGTGGAGGAGATCGACAGCGACGGCTTTGACTTCCGGGTGGACGGCAAGGGATTCGTCTGGTCCTATCCAGAGCGGACACCGGGTAAGCCGAGGATCATCCGGACAGATGTCGCCGTTCTTTACGTCGGAGATGAGGCGGAGAGGCAAGCATTGTTGCTGGGCGAGCCGGAGCTTTTCTTCACGGCTCCTGGATACGACGGCTGGCCGCTGGTGCTGCTCCGCCTGGCAGCGGTCGACGTGGACCGCCTCACGGAACTGGTGACCGACGCCTGGCGGATGCGTGCGCCCGACGGGATCAGCGCCAGGCTCGATGACAACGGCGGCGTGCCTCGTTAGTGGCCGCTGACGGCCGACGTGCTCGAAGGTTTCAGCCAATTTCGGCGCGGAAGGCGCGGAAGGCGCGGGAACAATCGTGGCCGGGGTGTCGAAACGACGCGGCGCGTTCGTAGCGATGATGAGTGGCAGCCGTCCGGGCTGCCCGTGAGCAGAGGAGCTCGACATGGCGCTGTACCTGATCGCCTTCAACGACGAGTGGGTGCCCGACCTCACGCCGGATGAACTGCGCGAGAGGGGCACCTCCGCCAGGGCCGTGATCGGGGAGATGACGGCCGCCGGCGTCTTCGTCTTCACCGATGGCGGCCTGGACGCCTCGACCGTCGTGTGCAGCGTCGACCCGGGCAGCGGGTCGCCGGTCTTCACCGACGGACCGTTCGCCGAGACCAAGGAGCACCTCGGCGGATTCGCGGTCGTCGATGTGCCCGGCGACGCCGAGGCACGGTACTGGGCCGGCCGGATCGCGGTCGCGGTCGGCTGGCCGCAGGAGGTGCACCGCTTCCCGCATAGCTCAGGGCACTGACACGCACCCTGAGCCCTGAAATCATGCTGTGGTTGACGAGCAGCCGGGCCGACAGACGGGAGCGCTAGCACTTGCGGTATATCAAGGCGCAGCACCGCGGCCGTGCCCTCTGGATCACCTTCGACCGCCCGCAGAAGCTCAACATCCTGCATGCGGAGGACCTCAGCGAGCTTGGCGACGTCATCGCCGACCTCCCTTCGAGCGTGCAGGCGATTGTCTTTACCGGCGCAGGCGAGGCGGCCTTCAGCGCCGGAATGAACATCGAGGCATTCGTCGGCCTGACGCCCGCGCGAGCTCACGCCCTGATCGGCGATCTCGCGCAGGTCATGCGCGCCATCCGGCACTCGCCGGTTGTCACCGTCGCCGCGGTCAACGGGTACTGCCTCGGGGCGGCCTTCGAACTAGCCTTGGCGTGCGATCTTCGAGTGGTGACCCCGGCAGCGTCATTCGGCCTGCCCGAGATCAAGGTTGGCGTCCCGTCGGTCATCGACGCCGCCCTGCTGCCAGCCTTCGTCGGACTCAGCAAGGCGCGCGAGATGATACTCACCGGCGACATCTACAAGCTCGATGAACTCCCGCCCGGCAGCATTGCCAACGTGGTCGCCGAGCCCGCGGAACTCGTCGCGGCATCGGAGTCCTTGCTGGACCGCATAGCGACTCACCCGCGGACTGTGACCGCTGCCCAGCGCAGGCTCTTCGACGTCTGGCTTAACAACCCGCTCGATGCCTCAGCGATTGCGAGCATGGCTGAGTTTTCCCGGGTCTTCGCAAGCCAGGAGACGCATGAGCAGATCGCGCGTCACCACAAGAGGATCACCGGATAGCTCTGCCAGGTCCTCCTTCGCCGTGGCGGCGGCGGAGTCGGCAGGCGGCTAAATCCGCTCCAGCTCCGCGCCGTCGAACAGCGGCGTGATCTCGTGGCGCTCGACGTCGGCGGCCATCTCCTCATCTGTCGGAATCGGGCCGCCGGCCGCCGCGGCCTCCAGGGTTGACCGCAGCAGTCGAGCGTCGCTCGACGAGTTGAGGAACAGGCCCGGTCGCCCGAGGACGTAACGCACTGCCCGAGCCAGCGCGTCGCCGTCCGGCAGCGGCTCATACCAGCTGAACTCCGGGTCTACTGGCTCCGGCCAGCGCCGGCGCGCGACCGACTTGATCGTCTGCACCGCCACGCCGCGCTGCTCGCAAACCTCGAGCAGCGCCTCTACGTCAGCCCGGTACCGGTCGTCAGACATCATCGTGTAGTTGTACGGAAAGAGCACCGAGCTGAAGTCGAACCGCTCGAGGCTCCGCAGGTGCATGCCCGCGATCCGCGTCCCGTGCCCGGTCACGCCGATGAATCTGGCAAGCCCCTCGTCTCGGGCCCGGGACAAGGCCTCAACGGCGCCGCCCGGGCCGTGGGCCACCTCCCATTCGTCTGGCTCGACGAGGTTGTGGAGCTGAATCAGATCGACGGAGTCGACGCCGAGGCGGGTCAGCGAACGCTCGAGACTGGCGCGCGCGCCATCGCCCGAACGGTCTCCCGTCTTTGTGGCAAGGAAGAACCGTTCCCTGTGCTCTGCCATCCATGGCGCGATCCGGAGTTCTGAGTCGCCATAGACCGCCGCCGTGTCGATGTGGTTGACGCCGAACTCAAGCAACGTCGCAAGGATCTGGTCAGCGCGCTCCTGCCGCATTGACCCCAGTGCCGCCGCACCGAAGATGACACGGCTGCTCTCATGCCCCGTCCGGCCGAAAGGCGCGCGATCAGTCATGATCGCAGACTACTCACACCCGGCGGGCCCTTCCATCCGCGCAGGACCGTCGACGCCGGCCGCGCCAGGACCGCCGCAGCAGGCGGGTACATCCACCCCGTGTCCGAAGGCACCCCAGGTCGAGCAAGTCCGTGCCGCCGCGCGGGAGCTTGCCTCAAGCAGTGCCTCAGCCGGCTCCCCGCAGATCAGGCCGTACAAGGCGCGGCCAATGAACGAGTCGCCTGCACCGAGCGAGTCGACAATCTCGGACGGCGCGGCGGTCACGCTGACGCTGACCGCGCCATCAAAGAGCATCGCGCCCTTACACCCCCTGGTCACCAGGACAACGGCAGGCCCGCGAGACGCCGCCCAGCGCACCAGCTCCGCGCAGTCCCGGTCGTCGAGTGCGGCGGCAGAAAACTCCGCGACGTGCACAAACGGCAGCAGGTCATCGGCATATCCGTCGGCTAGGCGGTTACTGAAGTCGAACGACACCCGGCTGCGGCGAGCCAGCTCGGGCAGCACATCCTCCAGGCCGCTGCAGTACGTGGAGTGAATGATGCTGGCCGTCGCCGCGAAGGCGAGGTCATCGCCGGTCGGCCGGAACAGCGCCGCACCCCGCTGCCCCGGTCTGAACCGCCGTTCCCCGTTGACATGCGTGACCTGGCACCAGGCGGTGGATCCGGACGTGACGCTGAGCCGGCGGGTGTCGACCCGCTCGGCGGCCAGGGAGTCCATCAGCAGCCGGCCGCGGGCGTCGTCGCCTACCGCGCCGACGTAGCCGCTGCTGCCGCCAGACCTGGCCACCGCGACCGCGACGTTGACCGCGTTGCCGCCGGGGAACACCTGGCCGAGCGTCAGGTACCAGTCGCTCGTGTTGTCACCGATCGCGACGACATCCATCAGTACCCGATCAAGCTCAGGTTCGCCTGAATTGACTGCTCAGCCAACAGGCACAAGGTACGGGATAGTTTGAGGTCCCTCCGGGAGCACACATATCCGGGCGGATCCGATGCGGCTGACCTCCTCGGCGACGGCCTGGCTGATGTCGGCTGTCTGGCGCAGATGCACCTCGGCCAGGTCAGCATCAGTTAGATAGGAAGTGTGCATGACGACCCTGCTACGGGCTTGAATCTGCGCCTGGATCTGCACCTGCCATTGATCAGGAGTCGTGACCGCGCGCCCGGAGATCTCGTCGAGAAGCGCCTGCGGGGAGGCTGCGGACCGCAACACATCGCGGTAGGAGCCGTGATCGGGGAAACCATCCCGGCACTCGGCGGCGCAGATAATCAATCCGCTGTCCCTGACTATGCGATTCGCAGCGGACATTCCCTTCACTGACTGGTAGAGGTTCTGGTCCAGCGGGAAGCCCGATGCGGTTGTCACCACGATGTCGTACAGGCTGCTCAGCTTCCTCATGGCGAGCCGCCCGGCCAGGTCGGTGGCAGCTGCGTGCATCGGCAGGAGGTCGCCGGCAAAGGCAGCCACGATCTGCTTAGCCTTGTTCAGGACGACGTCGAACGCGAAGGTGACGCCGGTGCCGGCGGCGATCGCGCGGACATCGTCGTGCACCGGGTTACCCTCGGTGATGCCCCAGGTCGCCGCTGGATGAGCGATCCTCGCAGCGTCATGCAGGACCAGGACGGTATCCAGGCCTGCCAGGCCTGGAGCCACCATCTTCGGGCCTCCGGAGAACCCGGCGAAGAAATGCGGCTCCACGAACCCTGTCGTGATCTTGACGTCAGCTTCGGCCCACTGGGTGTTCAGCCAGACAGGCACGTCCGCGCCGAACCTCCCCATCCATGTCAGCCCGGACGAGTCCCGCGCATCGTGGTTTACGACCCTGACTGAGTCAACTACCCGGTCACCGAGCATCGCTCGCAGCTCAGCGTCGGTGTTGGCACGATGCGTTCCGGTCGCGACAAGCACCACGATGTCATCGAAGTCACTGATGCCGTCAAGCTCCGCCAGCACCGCGGAAACCATCAGTTTGCCCGGCTGCGCGCGCGTGCCATCGCAGACCGAGATGGCCACTGTCTGGCCTGGCCGCACCCGCTGCGCCAGCGGCGGACCGCTCACCGGCGCGCGCAACGCCTCCGTCAGGGCCGCCGCAGCATCCTCGACACCCGGCGCGTCCTGCGGGTCGATCACCACGGCGTCGTCGGGAACGTCAATCTCCAGGCCGGTCTCGCCGTACGAAAGTCTGACCCGCACCGTCACACCTCCATTATTCGGTCGTGGTCGGTTGTGGAGCCGACGCAGGACGCGGCGTCGCACCAATAAGCGCGATGGCGCTGCTTCTGGTGGTGGACGACCCGCACCCGCCGCTGCGCCCCCATGAGCATCCATCAGCAGCCCGGATGGCAAGCCGCATGCCGCCCGGCCCGCCTGCCGAAAAATGACCCCTCGCCCAGCTGGGTGCCGCTGCTGTATCCCTTGCTGTCCTGCGCGATATTGGACGCGCACGCGCCTGCCGCATACAGGCCCGCGATCACTGACCCGTCCGCGCGCTGGACCTGGCCGTCGACAGTACACCTCAGGCCTCCGAGCGTGAAGCCGGCGTACATGGCCTTGCCGAGCGTGAGGTCGAATGCTCCCCAGGGCCCAGTGTCCTGCGGCTCGAGCCAGTCCGGGTGCTTGCGGAACTCCGGGTCCTCGCCCCGCGCTGCGGCCGCGTTATACGAATCCAGCGTCGCGGCCAGCTGACCCGCCGGGATGCCGAGGCCCCTGGCCATCTCCGGCACGGTCTCCCAGCCGTCGATGAACGGCACCAGCGGCATCTCCGGGTTGACCATATGAGCGCTGTCGACGATGAGGAACGCAGCGCTTCCGGGCTGATCGAGCACGAACCCTGAGGTACGCGAGTGGTAGCTGTCCTCGGCGACGAACCGCCTGCCGGCACGGTTGACGATGATGCCGGTCAGCAACTGACCCGGCGGGTAGAACGGCGCAGTGATGAAGGCCTGGTCCATGTGCAGCGCCTGGCCGCCGACGGACATGCCCAGCTTGATGCCGAGGCCGTCGTCATAGGGCGTGCCGAGGACGAACGGCTTCTCCGCCAGCGCCGGCACGTGCTGCGCGACCATGTCCGGGTTCATGACGAAGCCCCCGGCGGCCAGGATCGTGCTGCGCGCCCGGACGACGCCCGACCGCACCTGGCCCGACCTGTCGTAGGACCGCCAGCGCGCCCCGCAGACCCGGTCGCCCTCCACGACAAGCGCGACAGCCCCGGTCTCGTACCAGACCTCAGCGCCAAGCTGCCTGGCGCGCTCGACCAGCAAGTCGATGACCAGCTTCGCGCCGCCGGTGTCACCGGGGACCGGCACCTTGTGACCCCGCGGCGCGGGCCGGACGAGTTCCCGGAACGGCCACACCTTCTCATTGCCGGTGTACATCAGCCCCTGCGTCTGCGGCTGGATGACCGCCTTCTCCGGGTAGTAGCTCCGCTCGAACTGGAACCCGAGGCTCTCAAGCCAGTCGCAGTGCTCGGCGCTGCCATCGGCGTAGGCGCGGATCTTGTCCGTCTCCGGCGATGGTGTCACGGCCATCAGGTAGGCGAACATGTCGTCCGGACTGTCGTCGAATCCGGTCGCGCGCTGCAGGACCGTCCCGCCGCCGAGGTAGAAGTGCCCGCCGGCCATCGCGCTCGTGCCTCCTGCGACCGCCGCCCGCTCGAGCACGAGCACCGACGCACCTGCCGCTGCGGCTGCAACAGCGGCGCATCCGCCAGCGATCCCGAAGCCGACCACGAGCACGTCCACCGCGCTATGCTCCGCATTCTCCGTCATCGGTGCATCTGTCCTCGTGTCCACCTGGTGAGCCGCGGCTCAAGTCAACGCCCCCAGCTGTCGAGCCGTGCCGTAGCGCGCCAGCTTATTCTGGGCTATCGGAACAAGGAGTGCGGATGCGCTACGGCGTCGTGCTTTTCACCAGCGACCGCGGGATTACCCCAGCCCGTGCGGCGCAGGCCGCGGAGGCAGCCGGCTTCGACTGCTTCTACGTGCCGGAGCACACCCACATCCCGGTTCGCCGGGACGCGCTGCACCCCGGAACAGGCAGCCGGGAGCTTCCAGATGACCGGTACCGGAGCACGCTCGATCCGTGGGTGTCACTGGCGATGGCCGCGGCCAGTACCACCACGATCCGGCTAGGCACGGCCGTTGCACTGCCGACCGAGCACGACCCCATCTCGCTGGCCAAGACCATCGCCACGCTTGACCATCTGTCTGGCGGACGGGTCCGGCTCGGCGTGGGTTTCGGCTGGAACACCGACGAGCTGGCCGACCATGGCGTGCCAGCCGGGAAACGGCGCACCGTGTTGCGGGAGTACCTGGAAGCGATGCAGGCGCTCTGGGCTGAGCCGGAAGCGAGCTATCACGGCCAGTTCGTCAGCTTCGAAAGCTCCTGGGCCTGGCCCAAGCCCGTTCAGCAGCCGCGAGTCCCGGTCAATCTGGGTGCGGCCGGGACCGAGACGACATTCGCCTGGATCGCACGGTCGGCCGACGGCTGGCTGACAACGCCGGGTGAGGCCGACCTCGATGCCAAAGTCACGGTGCTGCACACCCGATGGCGGGACGCCGGACGCGACGGACTTCCGGCTGTCACCGTGCTGGCCGGGAAGCCGGACCCAGACACGCTGGCGCACTGGGCCGAGATCGGCGTGACAGACGTGGCGTTCGGCATGCCTGACCGCCCGCCGCCAGAAGTCGTCGGCTACCTCGGCCGGCTTGCGAGCAAGCTCGGGCTGTCGCCGGTCGCGGCACCCTGACACGGCATCGCCCTGCCCGGTCCTTAAGCGCGTCCTTGTCGATGGCGGGGAGATGGAACCTACCCCGTTTCCTCATGGTGTGAAGATCGCCGGTCGGCACCCTTCGATGGCTGCGTTCCTTCGGCAATGGCTGGTGGCGATGTGCCTTTCCGGCCGATAATTGCCTGTCTTGAGCGATCGGCTGGCAGGCGGGTTGAATCGTGGAAGAGCTGGGTCCGGACGACCCGCGGCAGGTCGGGCCGTACCGGCTGTTCGGTCGCCTGGGCACTGGCGGGATGGGTCGCGTCTTCCTCGGCCAGTCTCCCGGTGGCCGGCGCGTCGCCGTGAAAGTGATCCGGCCCGACCTCGCCGACGCCCCCGATTTCCGGCGGAGGTTCGCTCGGGAAGTCGCGGCTGCCCGTCGGGTCAGCGGCATCTTTACCGCGCCGGTCGTTGATGCCGATCCGGAAGCGCCGCAGCCCTGGCTCGTGACCGGGTACGTAGACGGGCCATCGCTCGCTGACTATGTCGCGGAACGCGGCGCCTTGCCGGAGGCCGAAGTCGTCACGCTCGGCTGCGCCCTTGCTGAGGGTCTTGCTGCAATTCACGGCGCCGGGATCGTGCACCGCGACCTCAAGCCCGCCAACGTGCTGCTGGCGACCGATGGCCCGCGGATCATCGACTTCGGCATATCCCGAGCCGCCGAGGCGACCTCCCTGACCCAGAGCGGCCTGGTGGTTGGGTCACCCGGCTTCATGTCGCCTGAGCAGGCTCTCGGTCGCGAGGTCGGCCCGGCCAGCGACGTGTTCAGCCTGGGCGGCGTCCTTGCGTCCGCAGCGACGGGCACTGAGCCGTTCGGGTCTGGCAGCGCCGCCACACTGCTCTACCGGGTTGTCCATGCAGAACCTGACCTGACCGCCATCCCGGACGGGCTGCGCCCGGTGGTGGGAGCATGCCTGCGCAAGGTCCCGGCCGAGCGGCCGACGCCTGCCGCGCTGCTGACAATGCTCGTTTCGGTCCGCAACTCACGCCCTGTGCCCGCAGGTGACCTCGTTGCGATGGTCCGCCCGGCTGAACCAGCACGCGCTGCTTACTCGGCGACGGAACTCGCGGACCTGGCAGACGGCGCGCCAAGTGGCGGTCCAGGCGGTGCGCCCGGTGCGGTGCCGGGTGACGCGCAACCAGCAATGGCCGTCGTGGAGAGACGAGGCACTGATCTCACCGGGAACCCGCCAGCCCGGCGCGGTATTCGCTGGCCACTCATCGGTCTGTGCGCCGCGATCGCTGTCGTGCTCGGCGTCGGAGCCGGCCTAGCCTGGCACGACCTCGGCGCGCGCAAGCCGGTCGCGGCTGGCTCGTCTGGCTCGTCGGCCGGCACGTCGCGGAAGCGCCAGACAACGACGTTGCCGGCAAAGCCAAGTGCGGTGGTCGAGGCGTACTTCGCCGCGATTAACGCCCACAACTGGCGCAAGGTCTGGGACCTCGGCGGCAAGAACCTGAGCTCGTCGTACGCCAGCCTGGTGGCCGGCTTCAAAGACACCGGCCACGATGTCATCACGCGCATGACCGTCGACGGCGACGCGGTCACGGTCCGTGTGCGCGCACACGAGACCTCTGGTGCTGTGCAGGTTTATTCGGATAGCTACACAGTGACCGGCGGCATGATTACCAGCGGACATCAAACCCTGATCGCCGCGTACTCAGCGCCGGCCGGGTAAGCGACCGGCGGGCGGGTGGCTTTGCCGCCAGCGGGCGGTGAGGTCGGCCTGCCGCGCGGGTGGTCCCGGCAGTTTCGCCTCGGCCGGTGTGTGGAGTGCTTGCAGTAGCAGGGCCAGGTAGCGGTGTCGGAGGGCGGTACCCTCGTCTGGGCCCGGCAGCTGAACGAGCATGATCGCTTCGAGCAGCAGGACGACATCGGCCTCGCTGACGTCGTCGCGGAGGTCTCCGGATCTGCGTGCGCGGCGGAACAGGGTCTCGGCGAGGCAGGTGGCCTTGTCCGCCAGCGCAGTCAGTTGCGGGGTAGGCGCGAACGTGCCAGCCACTCCGGCTCAGCCCAGCGCGCCGGTGCCCCAGGCCTGCACGCCGCTTGTGTTCGCCGTGAACAGCCAGTTGTCGGCGAACACACTCTGCGGGAAGTCGAAGAACCCTCCGGCGGTGATGAGGTTCCGGAGGATCTTGCCGTTCGCCGCGTCGACCAGATAGGTAGCGTTCGCGGTCGGGGGGTTGTAGTCGTAGGTGCCGACGGTCAAGAC
Source organism: Streptosporangiaceae bacterium (assembly GCA_035507615.1). Lineage (GTDB taxonomy): Bacteria > Actinomycetota > Actinomycetes > Streptosporangiales > Streptosporangiaceae > JAJYUU01. Next base: position 47,767 of record DATJNX010000024.1, on the reverse strand, counting down.
CCCTCCGCCGTCCAGGGACGGGCTGCCGTTGACGCCGTTCGGCAGCCCGGTCGCCCAGATCAGCCGGCCGGTGTACGGGTTGCGCTCCTGGACCGAGCCGGGGTAGGAGGTATGGCCGATCGTGGTCGACGGCGCGCCGAAGTACAGGTCCTTGCCATTCCACACCGGCGACGCGATGCACTCGGCGTTACTTCCGGCCGGGCCACTGATCTGCTTCGTCCACCCGACCTTCATGGTTGCCTGGACGAGTGCGTAGAAGTACCCGCTCTTGTTGCAGGCGCCGACGTACTTGCCGAAGAACACCGGGGACGCGCCGAAGTCGGTGTCGTACCCCTCCTCCGACTGCGGGACCTGGAACTTGCCGAGAAGGTGGAGCGTCGGGCTCAGCTTGATGATCGACTCGGAGTAGGCAAGCAATTGATTGCCGTTCAAGGGCCCGTTTCCCGTGGTGGCATATACGTCCCCGTCCGGGGCGACGCCCGGGCTAGACCAGATCGATCCGCCCGTCTGGCCCCTCGGAACTGTGTAGAACTCGCCAAGCTTCCGTCCGGTCGACTGGCTGTAGGCGTCGAGCCCGCCACGGACCAGCGGTGTGTCGCAGTTGGACGACACGCCGATGTAGATCTTGCCGTGCGCGAGGGTCGGGGATCCCCAGTTGAAGTAGTTGTTCACCGTGGTGGACGGAATCGCGATCACCGACTTCCAGACCACGCTCAGGTTCGCGGCGCGGAGCGCGTACAGGTAGCCGTCCGGGCCGGCCACGTACACGGTCTGCTGGTGCGTCTTCGGATCGGCCGCGACGGTGGCCGTCGAGACAACCCCCAGGGGTTGCTGGCCAGGGCAGCTGAGCTCCGGCTGGTAACCGAGGTAAATCTTGTTCTCGAGGTGGCCGGTACTCTCTCGCAGTTTGTAGAACCAGCCGTTGTTCGCGCCGACGTAGACAGCGCCGTCGGCCACGGTCGGACTGGCCAGGAAGCCGCCGCCGCGCGAGAACTGCCACTTCTCCTTCAGCCTCCGCGCGTTCGCCGGGGTGATCGCCCGCTGATCCGGGCTGTAGGAAGTGTGCAGCGGGCCGCCGAGGTAGGCGGGCCAGCCGGTGGAGCCCGAGCTGGCCGCGGTAGCGGGAGCACTCCAGACAGCCGGCAACGCAAGCGCCGTCAGCGCGAATCCGGCGAGCGCCGCCCGCGCCTGCCGTCGGCGTGGTTGAGCCAGCCGGATTTTCACCATGGTTTGCTACCTCTCGTCGGCCTCTGTGGGCGGCACTATATTCGGCTGCCGCCGGTCCGTCGGGTGAACGGCTGATCTTTAACGACGCCGTTGGCGCCTGGTTTCCGGGTGCGAGCAAAACCCAGACCCGCCAAAACCCATCAGGCCAGAAACGAGGTAGCTTCCGCCGGCCGCCCCCCACAGCGACGCGGCGAACGGGCCGAAATCACCGCGGCCGCTCCTTGATCCCGCTCGCGAGCAGTCCTGTGACCTCGGCGATCCGTGCCGCGCGCACGTCCGGACGCCGTTTCGTTGCCTCGATGTAACGCAAGTAGCCGCGCCGGTAGAACTGCGCGAGCGTGTCGAAGAACGCGCCTGCCGCTGGGTTGGCCTCCAGCGCGGCGGCAACATCCTCGGCAAGATCGCCGCGCTGCGGCCCTTCAGGCGACAGTTCGACAGGCACCTGCGAGCCCACCTCGATACCCGCGTGCTGCATTCTCCCGGGGTTCATCGTGAACCCCCAGCCACTATCGCCCGGCTCGAGCGTAACCCGTACCCGGCAGCCGTTAACCGAGCCGTTGACGTGATGCACGGCCTTCACGCCCCACTCCAGGTCCGGGTCAAAGGGCACCACGATCAGCGCATGGCCTCGCGGGCCGACCGCAATCCGGACATCAAACCGCTGAACACGCATGGCTTATCGTGACATGACCTATGCCACGTGCCTAAGTCCCCCATGCGCGCCGCTCCAGCCACCCACGCCTATATTCCGCAGTTCCGGCTGGCTCTCGATTTGATCGCTCAGATGAGGTTTCGCGACTCGCGCCGCGATTAACCGCCCCGATAGCGCGTTCGCGCGGTAGATATACTCGGCTATTCCATCGCCTACATGGCGGAGACGTTTTCTGTTTCCAAGGAATCGGTCATCAGCGAGCGGCGCGCGGCTGTGCGTGGCTGCTGCCCACAGCCGTTCTGCCCGCTCGAGAGCGGGGTGACAACCCGTCATGACCCGGCGCGACAAGCATCCGGGCGCGGACCAGCTTGCCTGTCTGGCAGCTGGCGGGCTACCGCCACGCCGGGCAGCGAGGGTCCAGGCACACCTTGCGCAGTGCGGGCACTGTGCCTACGTCAGCCAGCAGCTCGATACCATCGGAAACGTCCTGGCCAGCGCCTCGTACCCGGAAATGCCACAGAATCTGTCCGCCCGGATCGACGCGGCCATCAGCCGCGAAGCTCAGCAGCGCCCGGCCGCCATGCCATCGACCGAGCCCGGACGCCGTGACCTGCCCGCGCGCCGGAGACGCGGGCAGGATTGGACCAGCTGGCGCCCGCTAAGCCTGCCAGGCCTTCCGGGCAGCCCGAAGCGGCTGGCCGCCACCGTCGCCGCCGTAGTGATCGCCGCGGCGGGCAGCTATCTGATGGCCGAGAATTCCGGCACCGGCGTGACGCGTCCGCCGTCCTCGGCCCTGGCCGGAGCGGCAGCCCCAGCGCAGCACTTGTCGCCGGGGCCTTACGTAACCTACGGCCAGCCCGCATCGCTCGACACTGTTCGCGCCGTCCAGTCGCCCACCAATTTCGTGGCCGCGCGCCTGCGCGTCCAGGCGATCTCCGCGCTGAACACTGCCGAAACCCTCGGCAACCTCGCCGCGCAGCCGTCGGCGAGCAGGGCCGCACACCTGACCGCCAGCGCAGCGGCCTATCCCTCGATGGGAGGGCCAGCCATAGCAGGGCCCTCAGCGGCCGGGCCACGTCCGAGCGAGCTCGCAGGTTGCGTCCGGCGGATCGCGACCGGCCGGACCGTGCTGCTCATCGACATCGCCAGATACCAGGGCAAGCCTGCCGCGGTGATAGTCACCGGCGCCACGGTCGCGAGCGGGGCAGAGGCCTGGGTAGTCGGTTCCTCCTGTTCTGCGAGAACCAGCGACGTGCTTACCGAGGCTCCACTAGGCAACCCATAACGAGGCGACCAGAGCCAGAGCGAATCGGTATCCATGCCCCATTATGACTGAACTCGGACAGCACCCTGCCGCCCGACGGTCCCGCTAGGCCGGCGTGTTTGAGTGGAAGGACAATCGACCGCCGCCAGGGAGACGACCACGTGATGCAAGCAAACGCGCCCGTCCCGTCACCTGAGCCCCGCTCCGCGCAGGTCAACGAGTTGCTGCCGATAGGTGACTGGGTCCAGCATCACTCCCTGCGCAGCTGGGCCGTAGTGATGTTCTTGATCTTGATCTGCGTGCCGTCGATGGCGCTTGTCATACTCGGACCGAGGCCGAGCGTCCGCACCTTCGACGTGGTTGCCTGGATTTTCGCCGCGTACTTTGCGATTGCCTGGCTGTTGCTGCTCGGCGTGATAATCCGCCCCGAGCACGTCACCAGAACGATGCTGGTCGTGCTCACCGTGATCGCTCTGGTCACTCAAGTGCCGCTGGCAATCACGCTGGAGACCGCGCTGCATAGCAGTAACACCAGTCTTGGCCCGAGCATCTTCACCGTCGGCCTGCCGGAAGAGTTCGCTAAGGCCATTCCGATACTCGGTGTCACGCTGATCTACTGGCGCCGCCGGCGAGATCTCATGCCAAGCGACTACCTATTCCTCGGCGCCGTCAGCGGGCTTGTCTTTGGTGCAAGCGAGGTCGTCCACTACTTCACCGTGAACGGAGTTCAGGCCTTCTACGCGACGGTTCAGTCGGACGTTCCATTCATCAGGCACCTGATCAACACCGGACACTCAGCGTCAAGCTCAGCATTCTCAGTCCTCGTCGGCCAGGTGCTGTACTTCACACTCGATTTCGTCTGGCGGTTCCTCACCGACCCGATCACTCATGCCTGCTGGTCTGGCTTGACTGGCTACTTCATCGGGCTCGCGGCAACCGGTCGGTACAAGTGGTATCAGGTCGCCTGGGTCGGAATCGCCGTCGCGGCAATCCTGCACGGGCTGAACGACTGGAGCCGCGTGAACGGCCACCCGTCGTGGATCATCGTTGTCTTGATCAGCGGCGTCCTTTTCCTCGGCTACGCGAAAGTCGGATCGAGAGGTGACCTGCATCTTGAGGCTGGCGCGTTGTCGGCAGTCAGACCACACGGGCTTCCTGCCAGGCACGCAGTCGGCTGGGCGTCCGGGCAGGCCGACGGTGGGGCAGCCGGGCAGGCCGATGGCGAGGAGGGCGTGCCAGCCGACCGGAAGGAAGCCGTGCACCTGCGGGCAGCGTCCGCGGGCGAGCCCGTTCCTAGCGTGCCTGGCCCACGGCGACACGGCAGGCCATGGTGGGAGCACTAGGCCTGCCCGCCCCGCCGGTACAGCAGGCCCGCGATGAGACTGGCCGCGCGTGCGGGGGGCTTCCTAGAAGGCCGGACACTACAGCCGCAAGTCCCGCAGCGCCGCCCTCGCCGCCCACATCCCGCACATCCCGTGCACTCCGCCGCCCGGCGGCGTCGACCCCGAGCACAGGTACGTCGCCGGCAGGGGGACGCGATAGGGATCCCACCGAAGCGCCGGCCGGCCGAAGGTTTGCCGCAGCGTGCTAGCGCCAGCGGCGATATCGCCGCCCACATAGCCGGGGTTATACCGCTCCATCTCAGCCGCCGTCCGGACGGACCGGGCCAGGATCAGGTCGCGGAAGCCGGGGGCGAACCGCTCGATCTGCGCCTCGATCCGGTCAGCCATGTCGACATCCGACCCGGCCGGCACGTGGCAGTATGCCCACAACACCTGCTTGCCGGCCGGCGCCCTGCTCTGGTCGACGACTCCGGGTTGTGTCACTAGACAGAACGGCTGCTCCGGATGCTGTCCTGCTGCGACCGCCGCCTCACTGCGCGCGACCTCGGCGATGGTGCCGCCGGCATGGATCGTGACCGTCTCCCGGCAGGTTTCATTCTTCCAGGGAACGGGGCCGTCGAGCGCCCAGTCGACCTTGCACACACCGGGCCCGTAGCGGAACCGGCGCATAGCTCCGCGGTAACCCGCTGGCAACCGGTCACCTGCCATCTCGAGCAACTGGCTCGGCGTGACGTCCAGCATGACGGCGCGCGCGGGTGGCAGATCGGCCAGGCTCTTGACCCAGCAGCCGGTAGTGACTGTGCCGCCGAGCTCGGCAAGCTCGGCGGTCATCGCCGCGACCAAGCGGCCGCTGCCGCCCTCCACGACCGGCCATCCGGTGGTATGCGCCACCAGCAGCATCGTCAGCCCGAACGCGCTGGTCAGCGGAGCAGTCAGCGACCTGATCGCGTGCGCTGCCATGCCCGCTATCAGCGCCCGGCCCTCGGCAGTGTGCAAGCTGCGGGCCAGTACCGTGGCAGGCAGCACGCCAAGCGCGCCGAACCGTGCCGCCGGGATCGGCCGGACGGGCACCGACCGCAGCGGCGACAGCGCCAGCGCGAGAACCGCATCAGCGTCGCGCTCCAGCGGCTCCATCAGCCGACGGTACGCGCCGGCGTCGGCACCTAGCTGGCTGGCCGTCTCCGCCACCGATCCGCAGACCGCCGCCGCCCGGCCATCGTCGAGCGGCTGGGCGGCAGCCACCTTCGGGACCAGCAGCCGTACCCCGCGCGCGGACAGGTCGCAGCCGGCGAAGAACGGCGAAGCCGCGGCCAGCCCGTGCACAGTCGAGCACACGTCATGCGCGAAACCCGGCAGGGTCACCTCAGCAGTCCGGCAGCCGCCGCCCGGCTCGTCCGCGCCCTCGAATACCTGGACCTGCAGCCCGGCTCGGGCCAGCGTCAGCGCCGCCGCGAGGCCATTGGGTCCGGACCCGACGACGACGGCGTCAGGCGCGGTCAACGGCAGATCACCTCGCCGTCCGCCGCAAGCGCGACTGGCACCGGACTGTCACGCAGCCCGGCGGCTAGCTTCTCCAACTCGCTGTCGGTGCGGTCCGGCCGGTGATGCAGCAGCAAGACCTGACGCGCCCCCGCGGCGACAGCCAGCCCGATGGCATACTCGGCCGCCGCATGACCCAGCGTCTCCGCTGGGTCGAATTCGTCGGCGTACCAGAATGAGTCGTGCATGAGGACGTCCGCGCCGCCCGCGAGTTCCATCGCCGCGTCGTGGTATTCGCCGAGGCCATCGGGACCAGGCCCGAGGTTGGACGGGCTGTGGTCAGGCAGGTATGCGAACGACGTCGCGCCGTCGGATACCCGGTAGCCGAATGTCCTGCCGCCCTTGTGCGGGATTTCCCTGGTGAGGAGCGTCAGCGGGCCGAACTGAAGCTGGCCTGGCTCGATGCCGGCGAACTCCCAGTTCCCGCGGAGCTGGCGAGGGGTGATCGGGAAATGCGGCGGCGACATGCCCCGTTCCAGGGCTGCCTCCGCCCCCGAGCCGTCCGCCGGGGCCGGCAAGAGCAGCCGCACCGCGGCGTCGTCCCTGTCACCACCGCGGAAGAATGGCAGGCCGTGCACGTGATCCCAGTGCAGGTGCGTCAGCGCGATCATGCCAGTGAACGGTCCGCCGGCCAGCAGTGGTGTCACGGTCCTTATCCCGGTACCGGCATCCAGGATGAGCTCGGGCGCGACCGCGCCCCGCGGGGTAACGGCGACGCACGACGTATGGCCGCCGAACCGCACGAACTCCCGTCCGGGCGCTGGAGTCGATCCTCTCGTCCCGCAGATATTGATCCGCACCTAACCACCCTGCACTGCTTCCTCGCGCCGGTGCCCTTCGGCCAGTTCGATGAGCGGCTCGGCGCCGAACTGGCTGGCGGGCACCGCGGCGACCCGGCATGCAGTGACGGCGACCAGCGTCGCGGTGCGCACACCGGTCTCCAGATGGGCGCGCTCACCGAGGATGGCGCCTGGCCCGTACTCGGCCAGCGGAGTGCCGTCACGGTCTACCCGGATCACCCCGTCAAGCACCAGATACAGGTCAGAGCCCGGTTCTCCCTGCCGAGCGAGCGTATCGCCGGCCCTGAGGGTAGCGAAGACGGGCTTGCTGGCGCCGTGCATGAGCTGCACTGACAGAGCCCGCTCCAGCGCGGTCTCCACCGCGGTGACCAGCGCAGGCGAATCCTCATCGCCCCACGGCGTGTGCTGGGTGCCGGATCCGTCCATCCAGTCCTTGAAGTTGGTGAGACCCGATTTCGCGGCTAGCTGACCGGCGGCGTCGTAGATCCAGTGCCGCGGGAACGGGCTCGCGCCGGTTATCTCGAATTCCGCCTGGCCGTCCGCGTGCAGGGTGAGCTGAAGCGTGGTCCACACCAGCGGCGCCTGCCACCGGACAAACGCCTTGCCGCGGACTCGCCGCGGCGCCGGCGCGCCCGTCCGGCCCCCGACAGTCTGGACGAACCGGACCCAGCCGTCGCCGAACTCTGGCTCGTGCTGGATGTCCGGCAGCTTGGCGGCCTGGAACCGGTACTTCAGAATGCCCAGCTGGACGACGGTGGAACTGATAAGACCGCCGCCTGTGTAGCCAGCGTCGGTGATGCCGCCGTCCGGCCCGACCTCGATCCAGGCCCGGAGCGGGTTGGCGAACCGGAACCGGTCAGCTGCCTGCAGGGCGGCAAGATCGGTGACCTCGGCCGGCGGCGGATCGTCGTAGTGCCCGAGGCCGGCGTCGAACGCGAGTCGCATGCTGCCGGTGACAGCCTCGGATGGAATCCAGGACAGAGATGTAACGCTGCTCTCGTACCTCATGACACCATGTTCGCCGATGCACCCGTCTGGCGACATGGTGGTGCCACTGGCGTTAGCCGGTGTGTCAGCACCACGCCAGATACTGACGCCGGCACCCTGGTCAGCACGGGCCGCTGCATGCGAGAACTATCTAGATGAACGGCATCGCCGCGCCGACCAGGCGCACCATCAGCGTCGTACTCGCGGACGACAACCTGATTGTCCGCGAGGGAGTTCGCGCGCTTATCAACCGCAGTCCCGACCTGCTGGTCACCGGCGTCGCCGGGGACTACGACGAGGTGATTGCGGCTTGTTCCGAGCACGCGCCGCAGGTCCTGGTCACCGACATCCGGATGCCGCCGTCATTCCGCTCCGAGGGGATTGATGCCGCGAAGGCGGTCCGCAAGCTGCATCCGGGCACCGGCGTGGTCGTGCTTTCTCAGTTCGACGACCCTGAGTACGCGGTCGCGCTGCTAGCCGACGGGTCCGCGGGCTACGGCTACCTGATCAAGGACCGGGTGGCTGAGGGCAGCCAGCTCGCCGATGCGATCCGCAGCGTCGCGAGCGGGGGCACTGCTCTAGACCCGGTGATCGTCGAGGCTCTGCTGCGACCGGTCATCGCGCCCGGTGGTCTGCTGCCCGCGGAGGAGGACTTGCTCGCCATGATCGCCGCCGGCAAGCCCATCAAGGCGATCGCGGCTGCCAGGAAAACTCCGCCGGAGGCCGTGGACGCGGAGGTGGAGGCCGTGTTCCTGAAGCTGGCCGCCGGCGTATCGGCGGGACATCAGGGCGCGATCCGGCGGCTCAGGCTGCTGCACCAGGCCATCGTCGACCGGGAGGAGCAGGGCGAGACGCTGTCGCGGCTGCTACCGAGCGGGCTCGCCGACAAGCTCAGGCAGGAATCGCGTCCGATCGGCGAGGTCGAGCGCGTCATTGTCACCGTGCTCATGAGCGACATCAGGTCCTACTCCACGATCGCGGAGCATGCTGACCCGAGCCAGCTGGCCGGTCAGCTCGGCACCCATCGCGCGGCAATGAACCAGGCGATACTCGGCCAGGGCGGCACGGTCATGCAGTTCGTCGGCGACGCCGTCATGGCCGTCTTCGGCGCACCCTTCCCCCGGAAGGATCACGCCGACCGGGCGGTAGCCGCCGCAGTCTCGATGCACGCCTTCCAGGCCGACATCAACATCCAGTGGGAACGCCAGGGCATGCCGCCATTTGGGCTGGGCCTCGGGCTTTCCACCGGGGAGGCGGCGGCAGCGCTGCTCGGATCCGCAGAGCACCTCGAGTACACGCTGGTGGGCGACACCGTAAACCTCTCGCAGCGACTGCAGCAGCTGGCCAGCGCGGGCGAGACGGTCCTGTCGGAGGCGACCGTCAAGGCCCTTTCCGCCCCTGTGGACGTACTGCCATTACCCGCGCAGATGGTGAAAGGCCGTGACACGCCCGTAGTTGCCTTCAAGCTGATGACACAGCAGGACCAGTCATCGGATCCTGCTTGCGGAGGGGAATGACATGAGCGGGACCAGTAGTGCCCTGCAGATGCGGGGCGTGCGCAAGACCTTCGAAGCCGAGAATGCGCCGGTGCGCGCCCTGCGGGGCGTCAACCTGGACGTCGAGCGCGGCGAATTCGTGGCTCTCACCGGGCCATCCGGCTGCGGCAAGTCGACGCTGCTCAACCTGGCCGCCGGCCTTGACGTCGCCGACGAGGGCAGCATCGTGGTCGCCGGTGCGGAAATCACCGCGATGACCGAAGATGAGCTCGCCAGGATGCGTCGCCGGCATATCGGCTTCGTCTTCCAGTTCTTCAACCTGCTCGAAGGCGTGACGGTACTGGAGAACGTGGCCCTTGCTGCCATCATCGCGGGCCGCAAGCGCCGGGCCGCCGAGACCAGGGCACGCGACCTGCTTGATCTCCTCGGCCTGGCCGACAAGGCGGCAGCGACGCCGGGAGTGCTATCCGGCGGGCAGCGTCAGCGACTTGCAATCGCACGCGCACTGGCCAACGAGCCGGCCATCGTGCTGGCCGACGAGCCGACCGGCGCGCTTGACTCTGACGGGGGTCAGGAAGTCATCGAGCTATTGCGCCGCTTGCATGCGGGCGGACAGACCATCTTGCTCGTCACACACGACAGCGCGGTAGCCGATGCTGCCGAGCGCACGGTGCGCATGATCGACGGCCGCGTCGTAACCGATCCGGCGGCAGGCCGTCCAGATGAGGCCGTCCCGGTGCATGCGCGATGACCGAAGCTCCGGCGAGCGAGCGGCCACCTAGCGCTGGCTCGGGGGGACTGCCGCCCGGAACCCGGCACGTCCAGGCCGCCGCCACCGCCCGGCCATCCCAGGCAGACACAGCGCAGGCAGATGCCGCGCAGGCAGATGTGGCGCCGGGCGGAGTCAGGCGGTCGGTGACGGGTATCGCGTTCCCCGCTGGCGCCATCGCGCTCACCGTGCTCGGGCTGCTCGCGCGTAGCAACATCCAGCAATCGGACCTGCAGCGAGTCGGGGCCGGGCTGATCATCGTCGCCGCCCTCTCGGCCGCAGTACTCGCCCGGTCGGCCGACCGGACACCGCAGTGGCAGGTAGCCGCAGGCACGCTCGCTAGCGCCGCGGCCTACGCCTGTTACCGGCTCAGTGTGCATTTCGCGGGCACTGTGCATCTGGCCACCCAAGTGCATTCCCCGTCCGGCGCGCGGCTGGCTGCCATGGCTGCGAGCACGGCAGGCACGCTGGTCGCGATGGCGATCTCCGTGCACCTGGTCGTCGGGCTGCCAGACGGCCGGCTTACCCGCCCACTGGTTCCCGGCCACCGTCTGACACAGGCGCCTTATCCGGCGCGACCGAGCCGCGCGCGGCGGATCGCGGTCCTCGTCGCTTACGCCGCCGCGGTCATTGCCGGGCTGGTACTAGGCGTCCAGGACGTGGCGGTCAGCGTCCCTGTCGGCGCTATCGTCTGGGCGGCTGCTCTGGCCGCGACGCTGCCTGCGGTGCGGCTGAAGTACCTGTCCGCCGCCGGACGCGAACGCGAGCGAATGCAGTGGATCGGGGCCGGGACAGTCCTGGCCGCCGGACTTGCCCTGGCCGTGGCCGTCCTGCACTTGCTTGTCGGCTGGCCGGTTCCGGTTGCGGCCACAGCGGCCGCCTGCACGGTCCTGCTGCCGGCCGGGATGATGGCGGGCGAGATCCGCCCGCTGGGACCGTCGGCTGGCCGGGTTCTCGTGCAGCTCATCGCAGTGGCCGGCTTCACCGTTCTGGTGGCCGTCGTCTACCTGATCGTCGTGCTCGGCGTCGGCAGGGGTCCGGCCAGCGTGAGCGATCGCGACCTGCTCGGGCTGTCTATGGTGGCGGCCGCGATCGCGGCCATCGGTTACCTGCCGGCTAGAGAACGGCTGCTGGCCTGGGCGAAGCATGCCGTCTACGGCGCGCGTGAGGCGCCGGACGAAGCCGTGCGCATGTTCGGCAGCCGGCTGTCCCGGGCGATTCCGATGGACGAGCTGCTCCTTCAGCTCGCTGAGTCGCTTTGCAAGACCATGATGCTGACTAGCGCCGAGGTCTACACCGGCAGTGGCGACGTGCTGGAACGCGTCGCATCGGTACCGGACCTGGGGCCACGATCCATCGTCGTGACGCCACGCGAACGTCCCGTCGTCACCAGGGCCGGAGTGTCAGGCAATGCCTGGGCGACGGTCTGGCTGCCAGCGGTGCTCGACGGTCGCGAGTCAGCCCAGCTGCGGGTGGCCCCGGTCAGCTATTCCGGCCACCTGCTCGGGCTCATCGTGGTAGACCGGCGAGCGACCGGTGACGCCTTCACCGACGAAGACGACCGGGTGCTGACCGAACTAGCCCGTCAAGTCGGTCTTGCTCTCCACAACGCCCAGCTGGACTCGGCCCTTCAGAACACGCTCGACGAACTGCGCGCGCAAGCCGAGGCGCTGCGCGAGTCCCGCGCCCGGATCGTGGCCAGCGGGGACGCTGAGCGCCGGAAGCTGGAGCGCAACCTGCACGACGGCGCTCAGCAAAGTCTCGTCGCGCTGGCGGTGAGCCTCCGGCTTGCCCGCGACATGCTCACCGACGAGCCCGAAGCGGCCGGCCAGATGCTGGATCAGCTGGCAGACGAGCTGAAGGTCGCGATTCAGGAGCTGCGGGACCTGGCCCACGGCATCTATCCGCCGCTGCTGGCCGACAGCGGACTGGCGCAGGCGCTCGCCGCCTCGGCGAGCCGGAGTCCGCTCGCGGTTACCGTCACCGCGCCGGGCATCCGCAGGTACTCCTCAGACGTCGAGGCGGCCGTGTACTTCTGCTGCCTCGAGGCGCTGCAGAACGCTGCCAAGCACGCACCGGGAGCGAGCGTCGAAGTGCGAGTCTGGGAAGAGTCTGGCGGCCTTTTGTTCTCGGTCCGGGACGACGGTCCGGGGTTCGACGTCGCCAGGGCGCGGAGCGGGCACGGCTATACGAACATGGCCGACCGGCTGGGAGCCATCGGCGGCACCGTCCGCTGGCACTCAGAGCCCGGTCACGGCGCGACCGTACAGGGCTCGATTCCGCTCGCCTGAGCCGCATATTGCTCGCGGGTCAGCTATGCCGGTCCTGGCCACCCGTCGGCGCGATGCGCCCACATGTCGCGCAGCAGGTCGGCGCCGAACCGCTCCTTGTGCACGTACCCGGCGGCTCCGCTGCTGCCAGCGTCCGCGGGCAGATCCCGGAGGTCGTAGGTAGAGCAGAGGATCACCACGGTGTCCGGGTGAGCGGCCAGGATCTTCCGCGTCGCCTCGATCCCGCTCATCTGCGGCATGTTGATGTCCATCAGCACCAGCTCGGGACTGAGCCGGTCGGCCAGCTCTATCGCCTCGTAGCCGCTGCTTGCCTCGCCGGCCAGCTCGAACTCGGCCAGGCGCCTGAGCACCGCCCTGGCCGCAAGCCGGAACGGCGCCTGGTCGTCGACCACGAGAACCGAATGCAAGCTGGCCACACGATCAGTGTCGCACGCCCGCCAGGCGCGACCCAGGGTGCTGACACCCCGGCGACCGGAAGGCAGCCCCCCGTCGGCAGCCCGCCAGTCAGCTCACTGCCTGCTGCTGGTTGAGGTACACCAGGACGGCCTTGACACGCCGGTTCACGTCGCGTTCCTCGCTGAGGTTCAGCTTGGCGAAGATCGAGTTCGTGTGCTTCTCTACCCCGCGCTCAGTGACGAACAGCGCCGCCGCGATAGCCGAATTGCTCTTGCCCTGTGCCATCTGGGCGAGGATCTCTAGTTCCCTGGGCGTGAGCGAGGCGAGACCGAGCTGGCCGTCGTGCCCGCGTGACCGCACGAGCTGATCGACCACAGCCGGGTCTATGACCGAGCCGCCGGCCGCGACCGATCTGATGGCACCGGCCAGCTCGGCTACGTTTCCTATCCGATCTTTCAGCAGGTAGGCACGTCCTGCCGAACCCCCTTCGAGCAGGGCGACCGCGTACCCGGGCTGCACGTACTGGCTGAGCACGACGACGCCGGCGGAGGGCAGGTGCTCGCGGACCCAGGCAGCCGCCTGGATGCCCTCGTCAGTCCCGGTCGGCGGCATCCTGATGTCCGTCACTACCACGTCGGGACGTTCGCGCTCGGCCAGCGCGAGCAGCCCCGGAAGGTCACCGGCAGTGCCGGCCAGCTCCATGTCGGCGTTGGCAGCGACAAGCCGCGAGATACCCTCGCGCAGCAGCACGTGGTCCTCGGCCAGCACCACCCGAATTCTGGTCATCGCGGCAGATCGTACGCGCTCCGCGCGGCGGGTGCTATCACGCCGGCAAAGGGTGGTGCCGCCACACCTGCCGGCAGCGCACTCTCCGGCGCACAATGACCGCATGACGCTCGTCTGGTATGCGTGCCGGGCTAGCCGCCGGCAGATGTGGCGGACGACCCTGCTCGTCATGATCATCGGTGGCCTGCTCGGCACAGTCGCGCTCGGCGCGCTAGCGGCGGCCCGCCGTACCGATTCTGCCTACGGCAGGTACCTGCGCTCGGTGAATGCCAGCGATGTCATGGTGGACGTGCCCGGCCCGTTTCTGCCCCTCATCAAGGCGATCGAGCACGCACCGGGCACAGTATCAAGCGCGGCCTGGATCGGCGTCGCAGCTAATCCGGTGATCGACGGGAAGGTCGATGACGCGTTCCTGACTAACTCGCTCACCGGCACCCTGGACGGCGAGTTCTACCGGCAGGACAAGGTCACGGTCGTCGCCGGCACAATGCCGCCACCGAACTCTACCGGTGAGATCGTGCTCACGCAGAGCATGGCGGACGCCTTCCGCCGCCAGGGCGTCCAGTTCCGCGTCGGCGACCGCATGACCTGGCAGCTCTACTGGCAAGCGCCGGCCTCGGAGGCCCCGCAGCCAGCCGGCCGGGCCACATTCCGGATCGCGGGGATTGTCACCGTGCCGCCAGCGCTGGGCGACCAGTTCGACGACACCGCGTCCGCGTTCCTGACGCCAGCGGCCACACAGCAGATTCTCGCCTTCCCGCAAAGCAAGGGCTACGAGTGGGCATTCGGCTGGGCGACGCTGCGGCTGCGCGACGGTGACGCGGGCGTGCCTGCGTTGCGGCACTGGCTGAGCAACCTTGCGCGGGCTGTCGCTAGCCGGGAACGCATCACCGCCTTCCAGTTCACAATCCGGCGGCTGGCCGTCGTCAAGCAAGCGGCCCAGCAAGCTATCAAGCCCCAGGCGCTGGCACTGGCCGTCCTGGGCGCCCTGGCAGCGCTCGCGCTCATCATCCTGATGGCGCAGGGGCTCGCCCAGATGCTCAGCCGACCTGCGGCGGATGCGCTGACGCTGCGGGCGCTGGGCGCCAGCAGACCCAAGGCTGCGGGAACCGCTGCCGGGTGGGGCGCTGTTGCGGTGGTCGGTGCGGTGGTGCTGTCGATAGCCGGGGCCATCGCCGTTTCGCCGCTCGCTCCCGTCGGCCCGGTCCGGAATCTCGACCCGGCTCGTGGCTTCGAGGCGGACTGGCTGGTACTCGGCGGCGGGGGTGCAGTGCTTCTGCTCATCCTCGGGGTGCAGCTCGCCTGGCTCGCCTGGCGCGCAGTCCGCCAGGGCCGTGAGCTGCCCCCGGCGCAAGCGTCCGGACTGGTGGCCGCTCTCAGCCGAGCCGCGCTGCCGGTGACGACCGTTACCGGGATCCGGCATGCGCTGGAGCGCGGCACCGGCAGGCTCCGCGCTCCGGTGCTGGCGACGCTTGCGGGCTCGATTGTCGCGGTGACCGCCCTGATCGGCGCGCTGGTGTTCGGCGCGAGCCTGAACGGCCTGACCACGCACCCGGAGCGGTACGGCTGGAACTGGACCCTGCTCGTGCAGGGTTCTGGCGGCTGGGGCAGCTGGCCGACGGGGCACCTGGATCCTTTCGACAACCCTCAGCTGATTGCCGGCCGGCCGAGCCAGCTTGTCACCGGCCAGCCGGGTCTGCTCGGCTGGTCGGAGCTGGGCTTCGGCCAGCTGACCATTGACCGCACCGAGGTGCCGGTGATGGGCATCCTGAGTCACCCCGGCCGGCCGGTCGAGCCGCCGACAACGAGCGGGCACCCGCTGACAGGCCAGAACCAGATCGAGTTCGGTGATGTTACGTTGCGCCAGCTCGGGCTGCACATCGGCGAGCGGATCAAGCTTGGCTACGACCCGGTCCCTGTCACTGTTGTAGGCACCGCGACGCTGCCATCGTTCGGGGTCGTACTCACCGACCACGTCTCGCTGGGCCGGGGCGCCATGATGGACGAAGCCACGCTCCTGTCGATCCTGCGATTCCCGCTAGACCCGAGCTCCAGCCAGTACGAAAGTGCGGTCGCGACCCCGGCGTATCCGGCGACAATCATCTTCGATCTCAGTTCCAGGCACGATGCCCAGGCGCTGGCGAGCCGGATCATCCGGTGGGCCAACTCGACGCCCGAGAACGCTGGCTCCGTCTACACCCTGGCTCCGCAGTTGGGCGCTCCGGTCCGGAATGCCAGCCAGATGGGGAGCCAGCCGCTCACGTTCGCCATCGGAGTAGCGGCCGCCGCCGTGCTGGCTCTCGCCCTCACGATCCTTACCTCGGTGCGGGAACGGCGCCGGGACCTGGCCTTGCTGAAGGCACTGGGACTGCGATCGTCGCAGCTGCGGGCCGTCGTCGGCTGGCAGACCACCACGATCCTGGTGATCGCCGCAGCGGTGGGCGTGCCGCTCGGCATCGCCGTCGGCAACTGGGCGTGGACGACGTTCGCCAACTCGATCGGCGTGGTGCCGTTGCCGGTCGTGCCTGTCAGCGCGCTGCTAGCCGGAATAGCAGCGCTGCTGGTCGCCGGGAACCTGCTAGCCCTGTGGCCCGCACAGCTCGCGGCTCGAGTAGCCCCTGCCGCGGCGTTCCGCATCGAATGAAGCCATAACCGGGTAGTTCGGCGCCGCTGAGACGACTTCGCCCTTCCCTGCGGCTTTCCCTTGGCCCGCCCGGGGGCAGCTTTGCGAGAGGCAGGCCGTTGCGAGGTGCGCTCGCCCGGCTCACGCCCACCGTGCGCGAGTTCGTATTCGGCAATGACGTTGCCCGGCAGCCGGCCATGCTCGGCTACCGGGAATCCCTGCCGCTCGGCCCACACCCGGATGTCCCGGCTCCGCTCCCGGCTTGCCGCCGTCCTGGCCCGGACCCGGGATCGCTGCGACCTCGCCGGGCGGGCATGTTCCACGAACGGAGCAATCTGGCGGCGGAACTCGCTCGCGTGCCTGGTGCTCAGATCTACCTCGTAGTCGAGGCCGTCCAGGCCGAATCTCACGGTCTCATCCGCGGGGCCACCAGTCAGGTCGTCCTCAAGATGCACTTGGACCCGTTGCATTACCTTTCCCCCCGAGCTGCGTATTACGTCTTCCGGTCACCCCGGAAGCCAGCTAGCAATCCAGGGTCATTCCCTTCCGGGAAGGCATGTATCGCGGCAGGCCGGCAGGAGATACTCGCCGTCATGGAACCAGGCAATGGACCGGTCACCGACAGTCTGGATCGCCTCCGTGATCTAGCCACCGGACTTGGCGGGTCGGTAGGCAACGGCGAGATGCTCGCCTGGGCCGACCAGGGCGATGACCGCGTCCTGGCTGATCAGGTGTTCGGCGTGATCCGCGACGCTGGCCTGCTGGGCGACGTCGATCCGCGCGTTCCGGTCAATATCCCGGCCGACGCGGACGCGCTGATGAGCCGGATGTGGGAGATAGACGAAGCCGAAGCGATCGGGCTGCTGGTTAATCTCGCAGTCAGCACCCGGGCGGACCGCCCGCGCCAGCACTTCCTGCGACGCCGAAACCAGGACGACCCGCAGGACGTCTTCGGCGAAATGGCAAGCCTGATCGGGCCCGGCGCCCGCTGGTGGACTAACACTGATCTGACCCAGTGGAATCAGGTCACGCAGCACATGTTCGACGCGGTCGTGGTGGGCGCAGGCAACGGCGTCATCGTCACGGTCGTCACCTTTGAAGGCGGCTAACGCACAGCCGAGATCCCCTTCATGGTGCTGCCGCCGATCGCCGGCTTCTCCTGCACCGGCTAGGCGATTGACGCTGTGGTTCAGGCGGCTGCCATTATCGATGAACCCCCGCCGGCGCCAGGAGCGAGCCACTGAGATGACTGAGCCTTATCCGCGGGTAACCCTTGGCGGCACCGTCGGACCGGTCGATGCCACCGCAGTGCCGCGGTACGCCGGGCCTGCCACGTTCGCGCGCCTGCCCCGTCTCGACGAGGTAAGGCAGGCCGACGTGGCTGTGGTCGGCATCCCGTTCGACAGCGGCGTCAGCTACCGGCCTGGAGCCCGGTTCGGGCCCGGTCACATCCGCGAGTCGTCCAGGCTGCTGCGCCCGTATAACCCCGCCGCGGACACCTCGCCGTTCGCCGCCCTGCAGGTCGCGGACGCCGGTGACATAGCCGCGAACCCGTTCAGCATCGACGAGGCGATCACCGCGATCGAGCGGGACGCGCGCGCCCTGCTCGAGCGGTCACCACGGCTGCTGACCCTGGGCGGCGACCACACGATAGCGCTGCCGCTGCTGCGCGCGGTGGCCGCCCGCCAGGGGCCGGTCGCCGTCGTTCATTTCGACGCCCACCTGGATACCTGGGATACCTACTTTGGCGCCGCCTACACGCACGGCACGCCGTTCCGCCGGGCGTCCGAGGAAGGGCTGCTCGACGCCTCCGGATGCCTGCACGTCGGCACCCGCGGCCCGCTGTACTCGCCTGACGACCTAACCCAGGACCGGAGCTTCGGCTTCCGGGTCGTCACCGCCCCGGAGGCAGATGACCTGGGCGTGCGCGGTATCTGCGAGCGCATCGCCGACCGGGTCGGCGACCGGCCGGTCTATGTGTCGGTAGACATCGACGTGCTCGACCCGGCGCATGCACCGGGCACCGGCACCCCTGAGGCAGGCGGGCTGTCCAGCCGGGAGTTGCTGGGCGTGCTCCGCTCGTTCGCTGGCCTGCGCCTCGTGGGCGCCGACATCGTCGAGGTCGCGCCGGCCTACGATCACGCGCAGATCACCGGCATTGCAGCGGCGCACGTGGGCTACGAATTGCTGTCAGCGATGGCGGCCGGAAAGGGCGCGACGTGACAACCGTGATCGGCTCGACGCGCGGCGAGGAAACAGTTGCCGAGCGCGAGACCATCGTTTTCCGGCGCGACGGCGGGCGATGGGCTGCCGTGCACGAGCATCTGTCGCCTGATCCGGCAGCAACGGAAACCGCAGGGGACGAGTAACCGTGGACACCGTCGTCGTCGCGTGCTGCCAGCTAGCGCCAGCGCTCGGTCGGCTGGACGCCAACCGCGAGATGGCCGCTGCTGCCGTCACCAGCGCGGCCGCGGCCGGTGCCGAGGTCGTCGTGCTGCCAGAGCTGGTCTCCAGCGGATACGTGTTCGAGAGTCAGGACGAGGCCCGGGCCAACGCCGAGCCGCTCCGCGGGCCGACCGTGACCAGCTGGGAGCAACTTGCCGCGAACCTCGGCATCGTGATCGTGGGTGGTTTCTGCGAGCTTTCCGGGGACGGGGTATTCAACACCGCAGTGCTTGTCGACCCGACCGGGTTGCGCTCCGTGTACCGCAAGGCTCATCTCTGGGATGCCGAGCGGCTCTGGTTTACCCCCGGCGATGGCGCTCCCCCGGTGGTGCCGACCAGCTTCGGCCGCATCGGCGTCATGATCTGCTATGACCTCGAGTTCCCGGAGTGGGTCCGGCTGCCCGCGCTCGATGGTGCTCAGCTGTTGTGCGCGCCAGTCAACTGGCCGGCCGCCCCGCACCCGCCAGGCGAACGACCGGGCGAGATCATCCGGGTCCAGGCCGATGCGAGCATCAACCGGATCTTCATCGCAGTGGCCGACCGGGTCGGCGCTGAGCGCGGTGTCGAGTGGGTTGGCGGATCGCTGATCACCGACGCCGACGGCTGGCTGCTGGCTGGCGGCGTTCCCGGTGCCTTCATGGGCTTGTCCCGGCCCTTCATGGGTTTGTGTCACTTTCGTGCCCGCTATGCCATGGTTTGTGGTCGACGAACCCATGAAAGGCGATCGTCCGACAGGATCTGAGCGCTGATCGCGCTTGATTGCGTGCGCCCTGCCACACAAATCCCGGGACTAATGGCCCAGCGTCAGTGAGCCTTGAGCCTCTGCAGCCATTCCGCGAACTCCGGGACAGTGAAAAGAGGATCGGGCTGACCCGATGGCGGCCCAGAAGGAGAGGCTCACATGTCCGGGATCGTGGTAGGCATTGACGGATCGCACAACGCGAGTCATGCGCTTGAGTGGGCAATGACTGAAGCCGGAGTGCGGCATGCCGACCTGACCGTCATTACCGTCAACTCGGTGATCGCCGGTTACTGGACCAGGCGGCCGGTGCCGCTGGCAGGCGACGACGAGAAAGTGGCCGAGGCCCGCGAACTGGCCGAGAAGGCTGTTGCCAAGATCGCTGCCGATCTCGGCGATCGCCAGCCGGCTTCGGTGCACGTGATCGCCAAGAACGGCTTCCCCGCCGAGGAACTGATTGGCGCGTCGGAGGACTGCGACCTGCTGGTGGTCGGCAGCCGCGGCGGCGGCGGATTCGCCGCGCTGTCGGTGGGCTCAATCACGAACCAGGTCGTGCATCACGCCAAGTGCCCCGTCGTGGTGGTGCCGGCTGGCCGTTAGGCGCGCTTTAGGTGGCCGGGGATTCCCGGCCACCTCTGATGATTACCACCGGGCACGACGCGTGGTGCACGCAGTGCTGGCTGACCGATCCGAGGAGCGCCTCGGCGAAACCGCCATAGCCGCGGCTGCCGACCACTAGCAGATCGGCTCCCTTGGCAGCGTCGAGCAGCACTTGGGCAGCATTCCCCTGCTGAACAACTGGCCGGACCGGGACGCGGCAATGCGGATCCACAACCGCGCGGATGCTGGTCTTCAGCGTGGATTCGGCGAACCTGCCGAAATCGGACTGCTCGAGAACAGCGACGGGCCCGTATGGCATGCCGCCAATCACGACCGGGTTGTGCCATGCGATCACCGCGTCGATCGAGGCTCCGGTCTGCTCAGCTTGCCGCAGCGCCCAGACCAGGGCCTCCTCCGACGCTTCTGAGCCGTCGACGCCAACAACGATGCGGTGCCCGTTGGCTGGTGCGGTAGTCATGCCCTCCCCTGTCCTGTCTTCGTGCCTCCAGGGGTGAGTCTTCCCAGGGAACCGGTGCTGCGAAGCTAGAAATGACGATCGAGCCGCCCCCGAGGTTCGCTGATGCCGGGGAGAGGCCATGGATGCTGGCGTGAATTACCCGTGGTGCAGCTATGGCTGGGACTTCGGGCCTGCCCCGCGGGGCTGGCGCAGTGGCAATGACCCGGACTGGGCCGGGCATCTCGGCCAGCACTTGCAGCACCTGGCTGAACTCGGGATCAGCGTGGTCCGCTGGTTCATCCTCGGCGACGGTCTCAGCTACGGCACGGGCCGCGACGCACCCGAAGCGCACGGCTGCGCGACTCCTGACGGGGCGACCTGGACGTTCGGTGCGCCCGCCCTCGCCGGGGAGTTCCAGGACCACTTCGAGGCAGCGCTGCAAAGCTTCGCGGCGAGCAGAACCGGGCCTCATCCTGTCCGCCTGCTCCCCGTGCTTGCCGACTACAAGTTCTGCGAGCCGGGAGTCTGGCCGGTGAGCCGCGAGGATCCCGATCTGGGCCGGCGCGTCCCTGACGAGGGGTGGGTGAAGGGCGGACGAGCAGAGGCCATTACCGCGAACCGGGCGCGATTCATCGAGCAGGTGCTCGGGCCCCTCCTCCGGCTGTCCGGCAGCTACCGGGACGCCGTCTACGCGTGGGATGTCTTCAATGAGCCAGAGTGGGTCACTAGCGGCTGGCATCCGGACGGCAGAACCGATCACCCGGTGAACGAGAGCGACATGCGGGCGTTTCTGGATGAGAGCATGGCCGCCATCCGCGAGGCCGGGTTCGCCTCGACGATCGGCTTCGGAATGATCGAGACCATCCGCCGGACCGGCCTGTACGCCGACGTCAACCAGTTCCATCACTACACCGACGGCAACCGCATGCTGGAGCCGAACCCCTTTGACCCAGGCCGTCCCGCCATCGTCGGTGAGTTCGCGACCTCGGCGGCTGAGGACACCTGGCCGGAATTGCGGCAGCAAGGCCAGCGGGTACTCGAGCGCCTGAAATTTGCCGAGAGCCAGGGCTACGACCTTGCCCTGCCCTGGTCATTCCAGGCCACCGACCGGCACACTTCGTGGACCGCGGCGACCGAGGACGACATCAGGTGCTTCACCCGGGGGCGCAGCGCCTAAGGCGCGGCCCAGCTGACTCGGGTTAGCTGACTCGGGTTAGCTGACTCGGGGTTAGCTGACCTGGTATGCCCGGTCGAGATGCACGTCGCCGGCCGCTCGCTGGCCGGCCTGTGACGACAAGAAGGCAAGCATGACATATGCCGTTGAATCGCAGCTGCAGCCGAATTCGCGCCGCGCCGGGCGGCGCTGACGGCTAGCGCTTCACGCGCCAGGCATACACGCCGTCGCTGTCGGCGGAGAACAGCCAGCCGCCGGCGAAGACGGCCTGCGCGAACTCCTGGCCATGCGCCAGCCTCCGGAGGATCTGGCCGGACGCCGGATTGACGAGGTACACCGCGACGGGCGGCGACCCGGCGGTCGGGTAGTACCCGGGCACCGCGAGGACGCCGCCGCCGTCGATGCTCGGACTGCCGGTGACCCCGGTGTCGAGCGGCGTCTCCCAGACCAGGGCGCCGTTGCCTGGCGCGCGCGCCTGGACCGAGCCCTGGTGGACGACGCCGCTTATGGTCGTCTGATTGCCGCCGAAATACAGCAGCTTCCCGTTGTACGCGGGAGTGGCAATGCACTCGCCAGTCTGGCCGTGATACGAGGCGTCGCCGATGCGCGTTTCCCAGTCGAGCGTCATCGAGGACTGGTTCAGCAGGTAGAAGATGCCGTCCTTGTTGCAGGCCCCGACGTAGCTTCCGACCACGACCGGCGATGCGCCGAAGTCACTGTCTGTGCCGACCTGCGCGGCAGGCACCTGGAACTGGCCGAGGACGGCGAGCGTGCTCGGGTCGAGCTTCACGATGGACTCGGAGTATCCGAGGAGCTGGTTCGCCGGCGGCCCGTTGCCCGTGCTGACGAACAGGTCCCCGCTCGGTCCAACCGCCACGCTCGACCAGACCGAGCCGCCGATGTCGCCGGACGGCACCGTGTAGAACTCGGCCAGCTTCCGCCCGGATGCCTGGCTGTAGGCGATCACGCCGCCGCGGATCAGCGGCTTGTCGCACTGCGAGGAAACTCCCACGTAGATCCGGCCGTTCGCGACCGTCGGGGACGACCAGTCAAAGTAGTCGCTGGATGTTGCCGATGGCCGCGCGATGACTGCCTTCCACCGCAGCGCAAGGTTCGACTCGTTGAGCGCATAGAGATAGCCGTTTGCGCCGGAGACATAGACGGTCGCGCGGTGAGTGACCGGGTCGGTCGCCACCGTCGCCGTCGCCGCGGTGCCGATCGCTCCGCACGTCTTGGCTTTCTCGTGGCCGATGAACCGGCGGGCCAGCACTGCCCCGGTTGTCTGCTTCAGCTTGTAGAACCAGCCGGTTTCCGAGCCGATGAAGACCGCGCCGCCGGAGACTGTGGGGCTGGCGACGAACTCCGTTCCCCGCCCGAAGTGCCAGGCTTGCACGACCCGGCGCGCGCTGCGTGGCGTGATCGCCTTCTGCGACCGGGCGTAGGAATTGTGCAGCGGGCCGTTCAGGTACGCCGGCCAGTCTTGCACGCCGCTGGCAGCGCGAGTTGCACTTGCCGACGCGCCGACGGACGTCGTCACTTTCGCGGTCGCTGTTGCCGTGCCGGGCGCAATGGAGAGCGCTAGGCACGCCGCGCTGGCGATCACTGTTACTAGCCGCATCATCGCCATTCCCCGCTGCAGTCGTACGTGCCGTGGCCACCGCCAATGTGGTGCATCGGCTGACCCGCGACAAGGGGAGGTCTCCCCAGGAAATCGCACCTGGCTGGCCTACCCGCGCGGTCCGGGGACGGCGGCGCGTGTCATAGCGCTAGCAGCCGGTCGAGGACCGCCCGGTCGGCTCCTGCCACATCGACGATCTTGATCCGGCTGGCCGCACCGTGCACCAGCGTGACCGCCTGCGGCCGGACACCGAACGCCGCAGCTACTGCCGCCAACGCGGAAGCTGTCGCCCGGCCATCTACAGCACGCGCGCTGACCCTGACCACTAGCGCACCATCGCGCTCGCCACCGACGCCAGGACGGGAAGAGCCCGGCCGGACCCAGATGCTGAACCGCACTTTCCCAGTGTGCCTGCCGGCTGCCCGCTTCGCCGCTCGGGAAATCTGGAGCGGCTAGCTCAAACCTGAGCGAGCGGCAGGATCGCCGGTTTCGGATGCGTCCCGGCCCAGATCGCATCGGCACGTCCCCTCGCTGCGCACGGCCCCGCACTCCGGACAGACGAGCTGCGCCCAGCAAGCTGCGTCACCGGCTTCTGCTGGTCCGGCGACGTACTCCAGCCGGCGCGGCTGACCGCGGTGATCACTTGCTGGCTGCGGATCGCTCATGACCTCTCTTCCTAGCCAAAGGATGACATTTCCCTCGACCACTAGCCAGTGAAGTCGGGCGCGCTGATTTGACCGTTTTGTCGGCGCCTAGCCGGTGCGCAACCGCGACCAGGCGTCACTGCCGACCGCAAGCAGCAGGATGAGCCCGAGCGCGATCTGGTCGTAGAGCGGATTCAGGCCGAGCAGATCAGACCCGTTTCCGATCAGGGCGATGAACAGGACACCGACGACAGTCCGCCAGATCGCGCCTTCGCCGCCCAGGATGCTGGTCCCCCCGACGACGATCCCGGCGAGCACGGTGAAGGTCAGCGCGGTCTGTCCGTTAGACGCTTGCGCGCTCAGCACGCGCGACGTATCGATGACGCCACCCAGCGCGGCCGCGCCGCCACTCAGCACGAACGTCAGGATCCGGATCCGGTGGACCCGGATCCCGGCGAGCCGCGCGGCCTCGGCGTTGCTCCCGGCCGCATAGATGTAGCGTCCCGCTTTAGTGCGCGACAACAGCACGGCGAATACGGCCACGACCGCAACCATGATCCAGGTCGACGTGTAAACGGTCAGGAACGATGTGCGGGCCAGGTCGGCGAACCCGGGCTTGCTGTAGTCGATGATGAGATTCCCGCTGGTGACCAGGCTCGCCAGGCCGCTGATGACGAACGACATAGCGAGCGTCGCGATCAGGGAGTTGATCCGCCCGACTGTCGCGATCAGCCCGTTGGCCAGGCCTACGACGAGCCCAACCGCGACTCCGGCCAGCACCGCGACCGCAGGTGGTGCCGACAGCGCGAGCTTGGCGGCAGTCACGCCGGCCAGCGCGTAGATCGCGCCCACCGACAGGTCGATGCCGCCCGCGACGAGGACAAGCGTGCCCGCCGCGGCGATGATCAGGGTGGACGCCTGCTGGTCGAGGATGTCGAGCAGGTTGACCTTTGAGAAGAACGGCCCGCTGGCCACCGACAGCACGATGAAGAGGACAACGAACGGTCCAAGGATGCCGACGCGGCGCAGCGAGCCCTCCAGCGCTGCCCGCGGCGGCAGCCGCAAGCTCATCAGGCGCGGCGCCGTGGCCGGATGCTCGGTTGTCGTCTCCTGCTGGCTCATGACACTCCCTCGTCAGCCGGACCGGAACTGTTAGCTATGCCGGATCGCCCGGCTAGACCAGAGCCCTCGACGTCCCCCGGCCGCGCGCCCGCGCCAAACGCGGCGGCCAGAATCGCCGCCTCCGTCAACTGCTCGCCAGATAGCTCGGCCGCGATCCGGCCCTGCCGCATCACCAGGACACGGTGCGCGAGCCCGAGGATTTCCTCAATGTCTGAGGAGATAAGCAGCACCGCCATGCCATCCCCGGCCAGTGAGGCCAGCAACTCGTAGATCGCGCGCTTCGCCCCGACGTCCACGCCGCGGGTCGGCTCGTCCGCTATCAGAACCCGCGGGCTGCACAGGAGCATCCGGGCGAATAGCAGCTTCTGCTGGTTGCCGCCTGACAACGCGCCGGCCGACAGGTTCTGGCTGGCGGCGCGAATATCAAGCCTGGTCAGCATCTGAGCGACCGCTCGCCGCTCCGCCGTCCGGCCGACAAAGCCAGCCCGGCTGTAGTCGGCAAGGCTCGCCAGAGTGACGTTCTCCCGGACCGAACGGCCGAGCAACAGGCCCTGCTCCTTGCGCGACTCAGGAATCATGGCCAG
The DNA here is from genome assembly GCA_035507615.1 of Streptosporangiaceae bacterium. GTDB lineage: Bacteria > Actinomycetota > Actinomycetes > Streptosporangiales > Streptosporangiaceae > JAJYUU01. Next base: position 22,211 of record DATJNX010000024.1, on the reverse strand, counting down.
GCCGGCCCGGAGCGCCGTCCGCGGGCTGTCGGCACGCCGGGCTAGCCAGCTCCGGCCGACCAGCAAGCGCCCGCCGGGAGCAACGACCGAGCCACCGCTGACCCGGAGCGCACGGTAGACGGCCCGCGCCAGTTCGGTACGCCCAGCGCCGATCAGCCCGGCCATGCCAACGACCTCGCCCACCCGAAGCGCGAGCGAGATGTCGGCGAAACCTGGGCCGGACAGCTTGTCAACAGCCAGAGCGACCCGAGCATCCGGCAGCGCGGGCCGTTTCCTCGGGTACGTGCCCGCGCCGGACGCCCCGAGCATCAGCGCGAGCAGCGATTCCTCGGTCTGCCCGGCGGCCGGCATGGTGCGGACGACCTGCCCGTCCCGCAGCACAGTCACCACGTCCGCTAGCTCGAGAACCTCGCCGAGGAAGTGAGAGACCAGCACGATCGTGGTGCCGGCAGCCGCCAGCCGCCGGATGACCTCGTGCAGCTTCACCACATCCGGCCGGGACAAGGCGGCGGTCGGCTCGTCCATGACGATCAGCTCGGCATTCCGGCCGAGCGCGCGCAGGATCTCCACCTTCTGCTGATCAGCCGTCCGCAGCCCGCCGGCCCTTGCCTCGCCACTGAGATCGAATCCGGCCGCCGCCGATAGCTGGGCATAGTCGCGCAGCAACGTGCGGCTACGGACGAGGCCAGCCGTGCCAGGCTCAACGCCCAGGAAGACATTCTCGGCGACCGACAATGCCGGAGCCACCGACAGTTCCTGGGCGATGAGCGTTATCCCGGCAGCGATGGCCTCCCGCGGCGAGTGGAACCGGACCGGCACTCCGCGCAGCAGGAGCCGCCCGCCATCTGGGGCGAGGACTCCCGCGATGATCTTGCCAATAGTCGACTTGCCGGCCCCGTTCTCACCGACGAGCGCGTGAATGGTGCCGCGCTCGATCCGCAGGCTGGCCGCCTGCAGGGCGCGTACGCCGCCGAAGGACTTCCATACCCCGTCCAACTCGACGTGCGCGCCCGGCAAGGCTGGTGCCCCGGGCTGAGCGGGCACGCTCAGCCCGGCCACTCGGCGGTGAACTGGCTGACGTCCGCCTTCGTCACGACTCCGCCGTCCGGCAGTCCGGCGACCGGGTTAACGGCGCCGCTGTCCTTCCCGGTACGCAGCGCCTCGATCAGCGCCTGCATGGCCAGGCGGCCTTCGCTGGCCGGTGCCTGGGCGACGTCGGCGTACCAGGCACCCGAGGCGACTCCGGCGAGCGCGGCGGCACTAGCGCCGTAGCCGACCAGGATGACCTTGCCGGTCAGGTGCGCACTCTGCAGGGCCTGGGCACCGCCCTCGATACCTTGGTCAGAGCCCACGATGAGGTTCAGGTGCGGGCTTGCCTGGAGCATGTCCTGCACTGCGGTCAGTCCGTCTGTCGGGCTGAAGAAGCTCTGGCCCTGGGCCACAACCTTGACTGCCGGGTCGGCGGCAATGGCCTTGTTGAAAGCGCCGCTGATAGCCACGTCGAGTGCGGAAGCCTTGATGTCGTACAGGTAGCCGACGTTGCACGGGCTGAGCTTCTTGGCCTGGCAAGCCTGGACCACGAGCTGGCCGAGCTTTGTCCCGATCTCCGTCGGCACGAAGGTCACGTTCGCCGACAGGCCCTTGACCTGCGGCTGGTCGGTGGACAGGTTCGGCCCGAGGATCTGATCCATGTTGACGACCTTGATGCCCTTGCTGATTGCCTGCTTGACCAGGCTGATCAGGCCGGTGCCGAAGATCGGCTGGACGATGATGCCGTTGTACTGGCCCGAGCTGATGGCGTCCTGAAGCTGGGAGTACTGCGTCTGCGGGCTGTTGTTGGCGTCGAAGACCTTGACGTTGGCGTGGTCATCGCTCGCCACAGCCTCCGCCGCGGCAAGCATCGGCGCGTCGTAGCTGTTCTCGACGGCGAACGATAGATAAGCGATGTTCAGCGCCTTGCCCGCAGCCAGGTTGGCGGGGGCTGATGATCCGGATGAGGCCGGCTGGCCTCCGCTGCTCCCGCAGGCAGCCAGCGCCAGGCCGGCTGTGACACAGAGCACGATGGTGGCGTGATGCCGAAAGCGCCTGATGGCGGGTGCGTTCGTCGACCGTGTGGCCACGGCTAGACTCCTTTGTGCTTACTCGCTGGATGGTGGGTTAGCGATCGACCGGTGAGTCGGGTGGCCGCCCGGCTCACCGGTTTTTAGTTACGGTGGCATCTCAGCCAGTGGTGCCGGTTCGGAATCATGCGGCGCGGCATCGCCGGTCCGCGGCCGCCTCGCAACGGACTGCAGCACGGACGGATGCGGAGCGAAGAGACACCTGGCACCAGTTGCGCGTCATGCAGTGCCGTCACCTCTGAGGCCGCCTTTCCACTGTGCCGAGCCGGCATCCCACTCGGTGTAGGTGTACGGGTTGTCGAACACCGTGGTCTCCGGGATCTCCGGATGCATACCCTCGGTCCAGGCGTCCGGCCCTAGCTGGCCTTGCAGGTAGTCGACCGTCTGGCCGACGACGTCGCGGGCCCTGGCAAGGTCGGTCCCGGTGAGCTTGTGGTTGTGCTTCACCACCCGGCCGTTGATCACGACGGTGTGCACGTCTCCGCGCTGCGCTTGGAAGGCAACATGGCCGTACGGGTTTAGCACCGGGAACATCACCGGCGACGCGTCGTTCTTGATGAGCACGACGTCGGCTTTCTTGCCCGGCTCCAGCGAACCGACAACTGAGTCCAGCCCAAGGGCCTTTGATCCGCCGCGGGTGGCCCAGTCGACTACGTCCTCCGCTCGCAGATGGCAGTTGGTGACCGTTTCCTGCTTCGCGTGAGCCTCCAGGTGCTCCCGCGAGCGATCCGCGCCGAGAGTGGTGCGCATGGCGGAGAAGAGGTCTCCGCTCCACCACACGCTGGTGTCCATCGACAGCGAGACCGGGATGCCGTGCTCACGCAGCCGCCAGGTGGGCGGGTATCCCTGGCCGGCGCTCTGCTCGCTCTCAGTGGAAACCGACGCCGACCCTCCGGTGGCGGCGATGCGGTGATAGGAGTCCCTGGTCAGGGTGGCGGCATGCACGTAGATCGTGGACGGCGTCATGAACCCGTGCTCGTGCATGAGCCGGATCCCGTCGTCGTTGGTCGCACCCCAGACGCCAGCATGCGTGGTGACCGGCACCCCCAGTTCGCGGGCGACCTCGAAGGCTGCCCGCTCCGGGAATGCCGGATCGCCGGTGACATCGAACGCCATCTGGAACCCGAGCATGTCGTCGCCCGCGCCGAACCGCCTGGTCACGAAGTCACGGAACTCGGGTTTCGCGGACCACTCCCACGGACCCGCCTGGATGTTGCCGTAAGCGAGCACGAACCTGCCCGGCACCTCTGTCAGCGCGTCCACGGCGGCCTCGGCGTGATCGACCGTCTGCAGGCCGTGCGACCAGTCCACGGTCGTGGTCACTCCCGCGTCGACGGCTTCGATCGCGGCGAGCAAGTTGCCCGCGTAGATGTCCTCGGGACGGAACACCTTGCCCCAGTTCAGGTAATACCAGACGAAGTACTGGGTGAGCGTCCAGTCGGCACCGTAACCGCGCATCGCCGTCTGCCACATGTGCCGGTGCGTGTCGATCATGCCGGGCATCAGCAGGCCGCCGGTCGCGTCGATCTCGACTGCGCCGTCAGGAGCGGTGAGCTGCTTGCCGACCCCGGTGATCCGGTCGCCGGCAACGACGAGATCGGCGCCGTGCTGGATGGTGTGTGCGTCGTCCATGGTCAGGACCGTCGCGTTCCGGAAGACCACGGGCCGGCCTGACGTCAGCTCGGACTCGGCTGCTCCAGCAGCTTCTGCTGTCATTGCAGACCTCCATTCTCGCCGGGGATTCGGTATCACGGACAGATGTCCGGATCACGACTACATGGAGCCTGACCGGAAGCGTTGCCGGTTTGGCGAGCGGTGTCAAGGGGTGATATCTGTCCGTTAACATCGGCTCGCGCGCGGGCTGTCCGCAGAGCGGACAGCTTGCCTGGCTGCGCGCTACAGTCATTGCGGCAGTGCTCACCGAGGGAGATGGCATGGCACGGCAGGACACCAGCCCTGACTTCATCGAGGCGCTTGCCCGCGGCCTCGATGTGATCAGGGCCTTTCAGCCCCGCCAGCCGGTGATGAGCCTGGCCGCGGTCGCCGCCGCCGCCGGGCTGGCCCGCCCCACCGCCCGGCGCATGCTGCTCACGTTGCAGGATCTCGGCTACGTGCGCGCGGCCGAGGGCGGCTTCGAGCTCACCCCGCGCGTCCTCGACCTCGGCATGAGCTACGTGTTGTCCAAGGGACTCTGGGACATCGCCAGACCGCACATGGAAGCACTGGTCGCACAGACCCACGAGTCGAGCTCGATCGCCCAGCTGGACGGCTCCGACATCGTCTACGTCGCCAGAGTCGCCGTTCCCAAGATCATCGCGCTGGCGGTCACCATCGGCACCCGGTTCCCGGCCATGCAGACGTCGCTGGGCAAGGTCATGCTCGCCGCTCTCGCGCCGGACGAAGCGGAGCGGGTACTCGCCGAGCCGAGCCGGTCAGGAATCAACGCCCGCTGGCAGCCGCCCGCCGCAGAGCGCGCCGCCGAGCTGCGCGATGTGCGCGCGCGCGGCTGGTCCCTGACTGACGAGCAGCTCGCGCTCGGCATCCGGTCGGTTGCGGCGCCGCTGCGCGACGGCACCGGTCGCGTCATCGCGGCGATGAACGTGACCGTCCACGCCGCCGAGACGCCGGTCAGCGTCCTCACCGGCGAGTATCTCCCGCTGCTGCTGCAGACGGCCGGGGCGGTCAGCGCCGACTGGGCCGCCTGCCAGGGGACGCCGCAGGTCATCGTTCCGCTTTCGTTATCGACTTCGCATCCGAACTGACCCCTCTGCCACTACGCTATCTGATGTTATGCCCGATTTATGCGGGCAGATTTGAGTGCAAAGTCAGTGGCTGGGCGGCCTCCGGTGGTCGCGATCACCTCTTGACATCGCAGGCCGGGAGGGCAAAACTGGCTCGTCTCCGGACTAGTGTCCGGTCAGCGGACAGAAGGACATCACTGCAGATGAGCCAGGCCGATTCCACGGCGATTCGCCGGCCGCTGACGGGCGTGCTGATCGCCGATTTCTCCCGGGTGCTGGCCGGTCCGTACTGCACGATGCTGCTCGCCGATCTCGGCGCGGACGTCATCAAAGTGGAGAGCCCGCAGGGTGATGACACCCGCCGCTGGGTGCCGCCGGTCAGCGGTGACGGCGTCGCCACCTATTTCCTGGCGATCAACCGCAACAAGCGCTCAGTCGCGCTAGACCTGACCGACGGCGCCGACCTGGCCGCCGCCCGCGAACTCGCCCGGCGGGCCGATGTCCTGGTCGAGAACTTCAAGCCGGGGGGCCTGGCGAAGTTCGGCCTGGACTATGACTCGGTCGCGGCGGCCAATAGCGGGATCGTGTACGCCTCGATCACCGGCTTCGGCACCGGCGGCGGGAAAGACCTGCCGGGCTATGACCTCATGGTTCAGGCCGTATCGGGGCTCATGAGCTTGACCGGGGAGCCCTCCGGACCGCCGTTTCGGTCGGGTATCTCGGTCTTCGATGTGATCGCTGGCTTGCATACGGCGATCGGCATACTTGCCGCGCTTGGCCAGCGGGCCGCCACCGGGCTAGGACAGCACGTCGAGGCAAGCCTGATGTCGTCGGCGCTGTCGGCGATGGTGAATCAGGCGAGCGCGTACGCAGCAGGAGGCGTCACGCCGTTCCGGATGGGCAACTCGCATCCGAGCCTGTTCCCCTACGAACCGCTGCCGACGGCCAGCGGCGACCTGATCGTTACCGCCGGAAATGACGCCCAGTTCCGCAAGCTGTGCCGGGTGCTAGGCGCTCCGCACCTGGCGGATGACGACCGGTTCGCCAGGACGGACGGCCGGACGGCGCACCGGCAAGAACTCCGGCCGCTGCTGATCGGCCTGCTCGCGGAGCGCACGGCTGAGGAGTGGTTCGGCGAGCTTATCGCCGCCGGGGTGCCATGCGGCCCGATCAATACCGTCGCCGAAGGGATCGAGTTCGCGGAGCGCCTCGGGCTCGAACCGGTCGTCCTGGCCGGGCAGGGGAACGATGCGGTCGAGACGATCCGCCACCCGCTGACGTTCTCCGCCGCTGCGCCGCGCTATGACCTCCCGCCGCCGCGCCTTGACGAGCACGGCGAGGAAATCCGGGCCTGGCTGACCGGAGTACGTGATGATGCCGCGGCGAGATCGGCGTAACCGGGTCGCGGACCGGATAATACTGATCGGACCAGTACGTGAGGAGCGCCATGGCCACAGTTGTCGCGGTCATCGCATCGACGCATCACCCGTTCTACTACAAGGCGAGTAACGCGACCGGGGCTGACCGGCCGCCATTCGCCGACGAGTGGGTGGCCAAGATCGCAGCATTCCGCGAGACGCTCACCGCCGCTCGCCCTGACGTGCTCGTGATGGTCGGCAGCGATCACTTCCATCAGCTCTGGCTGGACAACATGCCGCAGTTCCTGATCGGCAAGGCGCCGTTCTACGACGCCAACTGGTACAACGAGGAGCGCGAGTTCGGGCTGCCGAGGATGTTCCTCCGCGGCGACGAGGACCTGTCGGCTTACTTGCTGCGGCAGGGCATCGACTCCGGGTTTGACCTGGCGTTCAGCAACGAGCTGCGGATCGACCACAGCATTACCTGCCCGCTCATCACCCTGCGGCCTGAAGCTGACCTGCCCATCGTGCCGGTCTACACCAACATCTTCGCGCCGCCGCTGCCGCAGCCCGGCCGGTTCGCTGAGCTCGGCCGGACCATCCGGCGGCTGGTCGAAGCCTGGCCCAGCGACAAGCGGGTAGCCATCATCGGTACCGGGCACCTCTCGCTCGAACTCGGCGGCCCGCGGCAGTTCGGCCCGCACGGCCCGGACCCGGAGTTCGACCGCAAGGCGGTCAGCTGGATCGCCTCCGGTGACCTTGAGTCCGCGCTCGCCGAGGTCAGCCTGGACAGCCTGTGGCTGCCAGGGAACGCGACACACGGCTTCATGGATTTCCTGCTGATGATGGGCGTGGCTGGCGACGGCAACAAGGCCGACTACTCTGACTCGCTCGACCTGTTCCACACCATGGAGGCGTACTTCACCTGGTACCCGGAAGCGACCGCGGAGGCGGATCAAGTGAGGCGGACACAGTGAGCAAGTACCTGCTGGACAAGTTCCTGTTCACCGTCGACCGCGAGCCGGAACTGGTGGAACGCTACCGGGAGGACCCGGCCGGCACCGTTGCCTGGTGGGAAGCCGAACAGGCCGGACTGATCCTCAACTGCCACGGGCAGGAGCGCAGCACCTGGCCCGCCTTCTCCGACGTTGAGCGGGACGCGCTGGCAACTCACGACTACCCGGCGTTGTTCGAGCTCGGCGCGCACAATTTCCTGCTGCTCACGCTGTTTATCGCGCTGTTCGAGCGGGACTATGCCGAGCCGCTGGCCTTTCAGCGCGAGTTCGCGGCCCGGCTGAGTCACTGGAGCCTGCCCTACCCGGATATCTCCACCTGACGAGAGCACCGCCGGGCGGGGACGCGGACGCCAGGTGAACCCCGCCAGTTGCTGACTAGGCGCTGTCCTCCATGGCCATGCGCCGGTTGGCCGCTCGCAGCCGGGCCAGCGTCGTCGCGAACTGCCGCAGGGTTCGCTCGGGTACCGCGGATCCGAGCAGTCGCCGCAGTTCTTCGTCGAAGGCAATACCCGCTTCGGCCAGCATGCGCTGACCCTCGGGCGTCAGTTCCAGCAGGGAGGAGCGCCGGTCGGCGGGGTTCGGAAGCCTCCGGCAGAACCCGCTAGCCTCGATCCGGTCGACCAGCTTGCTGGTACCGCCCGTGGTGATTCCCAGTTCACTGGCGATGTCATATACCCGGCAGCCAGGCAGCCGGTCCATCACAGACATCGGCTCGAAGTGCGTCAGCGGCAGGTCAAACTCGCTCTTCAGCCGTGCATCAACGGCATTCCACAGTTCGATCTCGAAGCGGATGATGTCGTTGAACAACTCCCTGAGGTCTGACACGACCGCGCCCACCCCCTCCTCGCAGTCAGCTTAGCGCCGAGCGTTCGTCAGCCCTCCAGCACGAGCGCCAGCTTGCCACTGGGATGCGGTCTGGCCAGCATCGCCACGGCGTCGCGCGCGTCCTCGAACGGGAACGTGCGCGCGACCGGAACCGTCAGATTCCCGGCCGCGGCTAGCTCGATCATCCTGCGGCGTGCCTGAGCGCGGAACGGGCCGCTGGCAGGATTGCTCGCGCCGATTGCGGTGAAACCCTCCGCACTTGCCCGGTGGAAGGCCGTCAGCGTGACGAGCCTGCGGCGGTCGTTGAGCAGGGCCAGCGAACTATCGACTGCCTCGTCACTGCCGACTGTGTCCAAGACGGCCGCGATAGGAGTCCCGGCAGCGTGGCGCACTCGCTCCTCAAGACCGTCTCCGTAGGTGACCGGAACTCCCCCGAAGCCTTCGACAACGCCGAAGTTGTCCTCGCTTGCAGTACCTATCACCCGAGCCCCCAGCAGCCTCGCCTGCTGTAGCACGCTCATGCCAACCGCGCCAGCCGCACCATGCAGAAGGACGGTATCGCTTTCTGACACGCCCGCAGTGGCCAGCAGTTCGGCCGCGGTCGTTGCTGCCAGCAGCAGGTTTGCTGCTTGCGCGAAGCTCAACGGCCCGGGCTTGGCGAACACGTCTGACGCCGGGACGGTTATCGCCGAAGCGTAACCACCGAGAATCTGAAAGGCGACGACCTCGTCGCCGACCGCTCCGCCGCCCGTGGCGATCTCGGTGCCGGGACCGACTGCGGTGATGATGCCAGCCGACTCGTAGCCGAGCGTCAGCGGCAGGACGCTCCTGTCTTGCCCTGGTCCCAAATGCTTGTAATCGGCAGGGTTCATCCCCGATGCGCGGATGCCGATCGTCACCTCGCCCGGGCCTGGCGGCGCCACTTCGACATCTCTGAGCCGCAGCACCTCCGGCCCGCCGAAGTCGCACGCGATCCACTGTCGTCCGGCCGCCATCGGCAGTGTCCTCTCCTGATAGCACACTCGTAACTAGGTTCTGTGGAACATACTTTAGCTGACAAGCAGGGGCGGTGGCGCTGGCCCGCCTGATCGGCGCAGTGCCTGCTGCCCTCCGTAGCATGGAGCACGTCGTGCTGAGGAGGTGACATGATCGCCGCGTGGTATGACCGGCAGGGCCCGGCCGCAGAGGTGCTCCGGATCGGCGAGTTGCCCACCATCGAGCCGGCTCGGGGCGAGGTGCGAGTCCGGCTGAACCGGTCCGGGCTGAATCCGGGCGATGTCAAGAAAAGGCAGAACTGGCTCGGAAACCCGATGGCATTTCCGCGAATCGTTCCCCACAGCGACGGCGCTGGCGTGGTCGAAGCCGTGGGCCCGGATGTGGACGCGGCCAGGGTCGGCAAGCGGGTCTGGGTATACGGGGCTCAGTCGTACCGGCCGTTCGGGACAGCTGCGCAGACCACTGTCGTGCCTGGCCCGCTCGCCGTGGACCTGCCGGACACTGTCAGCGACGACATCGGCGCCTGCCTTGGCATACCCGGAATCACCGCACACCGGGCCGTCTTCGCCGACGGGCCGGTATCCGGCCAGACAGTGCTGGTCCATGGCGTCCGCGGCTCGGTCGGCTCGCTGGCCGCTCAACTGGCGCGCTGGGGCGGCGCAACTGTGATCGGCACCGTCCGCACCGACGCTGAAGTCGGCGCCGTCAGCGCCGGCACCGCTGACCACGTGGTCTCACTGCGGTCCGATCCGGTCGCGGCAATCCGCCAGCTAGCCCCGGACGGGGTCGACCGGATCATCGAGGTCGCCCTGTCCGCCAACGCCGACACCGACGCCGCGATCGTCCGCAACGGCGCCGTGCTAGCCGCATATGCCAGCCCGAAGGAGCGCCCTGAGCTGCCGTTCTGGCCGCTGCTCTTCGCGAACGTGACCATCCGCCTGCTGGGCAGCGACGACTTCCCGCAAGAGGCCAAGAACGCCGCCGCGCGCGACCTGACCCGGGCAGCGGCGGAATCAGCACTAGCTATCGCGATCGCCGAGGTCATGCCGCTCGCGGAAACCGCCGCGGCGCATGAGCTTATCGAGTCCGGAACACCGGCCGGCCGGGTACTCATCTCGGTCCCCTGATCAGCGGGGCCGGTCCGAGACATCGCGACGTTGAGGCTCTCCCACAGATAAGTTCCTCAGATTTTGCTTCCCTGGAATGTTGTCTGCTAGCTTCGGCTTAGCGTCCTCCATGCCGGCTAGGCCAAGGAGTGAAATGACGATGACGACCATCGGGATAATCGGCAGCGGCCACGTCGGCGCCAGCCTCGCTGCCGCGGCGGTCGCGCACGACTACAACGTCGTGCTGAGCAACTCGCAGGGACCGGACTCGCTGGCGGGCCTGGTTGCCGGCCTCGGGCCCAAGGCCAGGGCAGCGACCCCAGCAGACGCGGCCGCCGCGGCTGACTTCGCGATCGTCGCTATCCCAATCACAACCGTCGAGAAAGTACCTGTTCATCCGCTTGCCGGGAAGGTCGTGATCGCGACGATCAACTACTTCCCGCAGCGGGACGGGCACATCGCGGCGATCGATAACGGAACCACCACGGCGCCGGGGATCCTTCAGGCGCACCTGCCCGCGAGCAAGGTCGTCCGCGCCTTCAGCATGGTCGACGCCGCGGACATGTCGGGAGACGGTCATCCTCCCGGCGACCCGAAGCGCCGCGCACTGGCCCTGGCGGGCGATGACCGAGCAGCCAGGAAGCTAGTCGCCGGCCTCTATGACGAGTTCGGGTTCGACACCGTGGATCTGGGCAGCCTCGATGAAAGCTGGCGGGTTGACCCGGGACAGCCCGCATTCGTGACCCGGCAGAACCTGGCCGAGCTTCAGGCCAATGTCGCCCGGGCCAGGCGAGGCGCCTGACTGCTCGCTAACCCGTCGCGGCCTCGTACTGCTCGACGACGCTCGCGGGAATGCGCCCGCGTTCGCTGATCGCGATGCCCTCGGCCTTGGCCCAGGCGCGAATGTCGCCGCTGCGCTCGCGGGCCGACGTCGGACGGGCTGGGCGGCGCCGGGGTCCGCGGACTCCCCTGCGCGCATGCTCGACGAACGGCTCTAGCCCGGCGCGGAAGGCCTTGGCATTCTTCTTGCTGAGGTCGATCTCGTATTCCGCGCTGCCGACTCCGAATCGCACGGTTTCGTCCGCACGCCCGCCATCGAGATCATCTTCCAGCGTGACTGCAATTCTCGTCGCCATCCCGAACCTCCACGACTGAGATGAGTCCCCCGACAATCACCGTACCGATTGTCGGGTCACGGTTTGCCGAACATCGCGTCACTATCGCCAGCCGGCGTGTTGCCGCCGGCGGGCGCGAGCCCGTGGTGGCCGGGGCCACGGGGGATTACCGGCCAGATGTCCACAACAACGTCGTCCTGGACAACGTGGAATACGTCGTAGCAGTTCACCGTGCTGGGCGAGTAACCGGGAATGAGCGTCACGGTGTCACCCAGCTTCAGCGACGACCCGGACGGCGCGGAGAAAATGCCATGCTCCTCGTCGAACCGCAGGACCGGAAGATCATGGCCGACCATCGTCACGTCGCTCGGGGCAGCGACCGACTTGTTGCCGCAGTCGACGATCACCTGGTTGCTCTGCCGGCTGATCACCGATGCCTGGATCGACAGCGAATGCTCGAAGCCCGGCGCCATCCGGCCGTGGAAATTGTCCATGACCACATAGGAGCCTGCCTGAATCTCGGTAATCCCGGGGTAAGCCGCCGTCCACTGCCAGGTGGCAATGCCGCCGGCCGACCGGATCGGGCACGGGATGCCATTCGCCTCAAGCATGTCGGCGACACCCGTGAACATCTTCATCGCTTCCTGCTGCCGCTGATGGCGCAGGTCAGCTTCGGGCGTCAGGGTGCAGTGCCCTTCATATCCAGTGATTCCCTCGAAGCGCAGCCCCGGCAACGCGGTTACCTGCCGGGCAAGGACGAGAGCCTCGGGACCCGAATCGACCCCGCAGCGGTTCATGCCGGTATCCACTTCGATGAAGATCCCGACCGTCGACCCGGCCCGGACGGCAGCTGCCGAGAAGGCCTCGGCTCCGGCCTGTTCGTCGACCGCCACCATGATGCGGTGATCTCTGGCGAGCTCGGCGAGCAGGCGGATCTTCTCCGGATGCGAGATGGTGTTAACGACAAACAGGTCGTCCAGGCCGGCCGCGGCAAGTACCGCTGCCTCCCAGACGGTGGCCATCGACAGCCCGCCCGCGCCGGCCTCGACCTGTCGCCTCGCCAGCTCCGGACTCTTGTGGGTCTTGTAGTGCGGCCGGATCGTGGCCGAGCCGATCTGGCGCAACTCGCTGGCCATCCGGTCGATGTTGCGCTGGGCAGCATCGACATCGAGCACCAGGGCAGGGGTGATCAGCTCCTCGCGCCGTCGTCCGACGGCCGCTCCGTACTCGCGCATGGCGCGGTCACGGGCTTCGACGAGCAACGGCGCGGTATCCAGCATCGAGAACTCCTGTCACTCACTACGGTTGTCGCAAACCACGGCATTCACGCCGCGGCCGGCCCGAGGCAGCGGACCACGCGCACCGGTTCGGTTCCGGCGCGGACGCGGAACGCCAGGCTCGCTGGCAGCGCGAACGTCTCACCCTGGCGGATCGGCTGGCTGCCGAAGTCGCCGTCGAGAAAACCAGAACCCGACACCACGACACCAATGCCGAAACGCCCACTCTCCACGTCGATCTCGTCCGCCACGATCAGCTCAAGGGCATCGAAAAACGGCAGCGCTTCGCCGGAGAACAGCCGGACCTCACGTGAGCCGTGACTGACGCGCAGCACGGTCGGTTCCTGGCGCGCGCGGCCAAAGGTCTGCCCGGCGTCGGCGCCGGTGTAGTCGATCATGTCGAGCGCCAGGTCCCAGCCCAGGCCCATGGTTGCTCCGGCGTCGTCATCCCCGGATGTCTCGGGTATGACGATGTGGTCACTCGGTTCCTGGACCTCGATGAACGAGATCCGCGGCCCGAGGTAATGCGGCACGCCGGCGTGCGCGACGTAGACCTCACCCGGATGGACGTCGGTCCGGTGCAGCGAGTTGCGGATGGCAGCGTTGTCGTGGCGTGACACAGCGGCAGCGAACCAGTCGCGGTCGATGCCCGGAACGAAACCGACGCCGGCGTAGGCGGGCTGCGAGCCATCGCCGGGAGTGTCGAGCAGGATCCACGCCTCGGTCTTGCCGAACGGCGACCCCAGATGCTTCCGCGCCCAGGCACGATTCGGGTGCGCATGCAACGGCACCGGGCCAGCAGGCGAGAGCAGCTTCACCAGCACGCCCGCAATGGGGCCGAAGCGCTCGGCAAACCGCGCGCCGACCATCTCCTCAGGCAGCGCCTCGATCACTTCCCTGAGCATCATGCTGCCGAGGCCGGGCAGTTCGACCGAGCTCGGGCCCTGGGCATTGCCGTCTGGGTCGGCATTGTTCGCCTCGGTACACGAGCCGACCCAGTCCTCCGACCACCAGTCGTCAGGACGTTCCGGCAGGCCACGGAATCGCCTGGTCAGCGAGCCGCCTTCATAGAAGCGGTACAGCGGGTGGTAGGCCAGCGGCAACGGCCGTCTGATTGCCTCGCGCAGCGCACCGGTCTGGCCGGTCATCGGCGGTCCCTCTTCGGCAGAGTCCTCATCGGCAGAGTCCTCCCGGCCCTACAGCTCCGCGTTGACGATGAAGCCGGCGTCCACCAGCAGCGTCGCGGCAGTCACGTAGCTGGCATCGGGTGACAGCAGGTAGGCGATCGCGCTCGCCAGCTCTTCCGGCTGGCCGCCCCGGTGCAGCGGGATCCGGTCGATGTAGTACTTCAGCGTCTCCTGATCGTCCATCATCGGCGCGCTCATCGGCGTCATGACCCATCCGGGTTCGACTGCGTTCACCCGGATGTTGTGCTCGCCGAGGTTGCACGCCAGTGCCTTCGCCAGCATGCTGATGGCGCCTTTCGTGCCGCAGTAAGCGGTCTGGTACGGGGCGCCCACGTGGGCCGAGATGGAGCTAACGCAGCAGATAGAGCCGCCGTGGCCCTCGCGGATCATCTGCTTGGCGCCCTCGGTGCAGACCGTCCAGGCACCCCGGACGTTCGTCTCGAACAGCAGGTTGAAGTCGTCGATGGTGGTCTCATCCCACTTCAGGAACGGGTTGACCGCCGCGTTCGACACCACGCAGTCGAGCCGGCCGGCTCGCTCGGCCACGCCGCGCACCATCTGGATGACCTGCTCGGGATCTCGCATGTCGGCCACGACCGGAAAGCCCTGGCCGTCGGCTTCACTGATCCGCCGCATCGTTTCGCCCGGGTCCTGGTCGGGCAGCTGGTTCACGGCCACCGTGGCGCCCTCCGCGGCGAGGCGCGCCGCCGTCGCCTGGCCGATGCCCGTGGTCGCTCCCGTCACCAGCGCGACCTTGCCCTCAAAGCGTCGTTCCATGACGTGCCTCCTTGCTCAGAAGATGGCGATGGGGTTCCAGGGCGAGCCGGTCGCACCCGGCAGCCGCAGCGGCAGGCCGACAACCATGAACTCAAAGCGCCCTTCCTCAGTGCACGCCTGGGCGACGTCTTCGAGCTGGAGGCTGTCGGACACGAACATGCCCATCGCGGTGACTTGCAGCGGGTGGATCGGGTACGGGATGCCTTCGACGTTGCTCGGCACCGTCTCGCCGTCGCCGTCCGGCAGGAATGCCGCGATTCTGCGCTCGTGCATCCACGGGATCGTGTCGATGTGCAGGCCGGCTTTGCCCTGACCGCCCGGCGGGTAGCCGTTATCCCACGCTCCCAGCTCCAGCCGGCGCCGGTGGTGGCCCGTCCTGAAGACGAAGATGTCGCCCTCGCCGAGCCGCACGCCTTGCGCCTCCTCGACCGCCTCGAGCTCCGCGCGGGTCACCGCCTCCCCCGGCTCAAGCCAGGGAACGCCGCGGAAGCGCGGCACGTCCAGCAGCACGCCCTTGCCCACCAGCCCGTTGCTATAGGTGGTGACGTCGAGCGCGGTGGCCCCGCGCGAGGTCATCACCTCGAGCGCAGGCCGACCGTTGTAGACGCAGCCCTGGTAGGCGATATGACAGAGCGCATCCATATGGGTGTGGCAGTCACCGTGAAAGGCGAGGCCGAGAAAGTCGGTAGCGAACGCCAGCGTGTTCGAGATCTCGATGTCGTGGCCCTGCACAACGTGGTGGATGACAGGACTCGGATTGTCCGGCCCGGCCACCGTGTTCATGGGGATTGCCATCGTGACGTGCCGCCCGGACCTCACCAGGGCGGCCGCCGCCGTCACCATGTCAGGCGTGAGGAAGTTCAGCGTCCCCCGTTCGTCGTCGTCGCCCCAGCGGCCCCAGTTCTTGACCGACTCGAACATCTCGTCGAACTCGCGCAGCGTCACCCGGGCGGGCGGCGTCAACGTCGTCATGGCTAGATCACCCTCTGTTCGTGACTGATTCGGCCGCCGCCGGTTGTTCGCTCGCGCCAGCGGTCAGGCTGGACACCCGGTCCGCAAACCCGCTGATCGCATCGCCGCCGGGGAGCGCACCGATCTCCAGGTCGTAGCGCCGCGTCTCGCCGGGCTGCAGCCACTGAAGCTCACCTCGTTCCCTCGCGTCGAAACGGCCCGCATCCCGGTTCGTGCTCGGTTCAAGACCGCAGGCGTAGGTGCCCTCGCCGAGCATTCGCCAGACCGTGTGGTGCGGCAGCTGGTCGATGCGGAATACCTGGTACACCCCGAGCCCGAGCGCCCGGTTGACCAGAGCCACCGGAACGGTCCCGGCCGGCTCGGCCACGAGTTCGTGCTCGAAGCATGCCTCGGTGACATCCGGCACTGGCGCTGACATCTGCGCGTAACCCTCGACGGGCACCCCGTAGTCGGTCGTGGTCTTCGCGCTCGGAACCAGCAATTCGGCGCCCGCGTCCAGCACCGGATATCCCGCGTTGCAGTGGTAGAGGAGCATGTGCGAGGTCAGCGAGTGGCCGACGTTCTCTACGACGTCCCTGATCGCGAACCTGCTCTCCCCCACTCTCGCTTCGATCCGCCTGCGCAGCATGAGGCTCTCGCCGAAAACCGCAGACTGAAGGACCTCGCCCTCGGCCCACAGCACGCACTCATCGCCGTCCCACCGCTCCCCGTAGCCGACAAGGCGCGCTGGCAGGCCGCCGGCCCTGCCGTGCAGGCCGTAGGAGACTGACTCCATGACGTGCGTCTGGTGGAATTGCGCCGCGCTGTCCTTTCCGCCGATCAGTGTGTGATCGAGGCCGCAGGTCACCACCATGCCGCCGCCCCAGGCGCGGAACCAGCCCCACTCGTCCGGCTCGTAGTACCAGGGCGCGATCACTCCGGCAGCTGACTGCCAGCTAAGCGGCTGCCCGCGGAACTCGCACCGGCCCACGTCGAAGCAGCGGTCGACCAGCACGTCGAAGGCGAATCCGCTGCCTGTCCTGAACTCCACTACCCGCACGCCGCGCCCAAGGCCATCGCCCAGCGTCACCAGCCGCACGCCGGCCACCTGTTCCAGGCGGCCGACCCGCTGCATGAGCTCGGCTCGGCTCAGGCGCGTCCCGAAGAGCTCAGGCATCTCGCATGCTCCTTCTCCTGCTCCTGGTTCCGGTCTCGCCTAGCCAGCCGCGCTGAGCTGGGAGCCGCGCTCCCAGTGCCCGGCCAGGAAGGTGAAAGAGTCGGCGGCAAGCTCCTCCGCGCTGTCGAAGAGCTTGCGCCAGATCTTCGTGGCGGCTGCGAGGTTCGGCAGGGTGTTGCCGAACGCCTCGACGGTCAGCCAGCCGTCGTAGCCGATGTCGCGAAGGGCCGCGAACGTGTCGTCCCAGGCGACGCTGCCGGTGCCCGGAGTTCCCCGGTCGTTCTCGGAGATATGCACGTGCGCGATCCGCGACCCGGCTCGCCGGATGGCCGCGGCCGGATCCTTCTCCTCGATGTGCGCGTGGAAGGTGTCCAGGTGAATGCGGCAGTTCGGGTGCCCGACTTCGTCGATGCAGCGGATCGCCTGGTCGAGTGTGTTCAGGTGATAGAGCTCGAACCGGTTGACCACCTCCTCGGCCAGCACGACGCCGGCCCCGGCTGCGTAGTCGGCCACCCGGCGCAAGTGCTCGACGCAGCGCTGCCACTCCTCGTCGGTGGCACCGCGCCCGGTGAACACCCCGAGAGCCACCTGGTGCGGGCCGCACAGCAGAGGCGAGCCCACCGCGGCGCAGCAGTCGATGACCTCGCGCATGTGCTGATAGGCGGCCTCGCGGACGGCAGGATCGTCGCTCAGCGGATTGTGCTCCGCGGCGATCACCGTGTTCGCGGTCCGCTGCAGCCCGAGATCGTCAAGCCGCTGCGCCCAGCGGGACCATTTCGACTGGTCGACATCGAATATCGGAACCTCGACGCCGTCGAAGCCGATCTCCTTGAGACGCTCGAGAACCGGCATGAGGCCGTCGTGCATGTCGTCGGCCCACAGGTAAAGGTTGATGCCGAATTTCATGCCATTCTCCTTCGGCGTTGAACTGCTCGCCTGCCTGCGGCATCGGAGCGCTGACCGTCAGGCACCCGCGGCCCGCCAGAGCGGATTCAGCAGGCCGTCGTCGGACAGCGCCAGCATCCGCGGGTAGATCTGCTGCCAGCTGGCGTAGCTGTCGTTGTAAGCGGACACGGCCGCGGTGCCGGGCTCGAAGGTCGCGGCCCTGCGCCGGAGCTCGGCCTCTAGATCGGTGAGACTTCCGTAGATTCCGGCACCCGTGCCGGCGCACAGCGCCGCGCCGAGCGCACTGCTTTCAGTAACGGCGGGAACGTGCACTGGCAGGCCAACCACGTCCGCGATGATCTGCGGCCATAGCGAGCCCTTGGCGGCGCCGCCGCTGAAGGTAAGCTCAGCCGGCCTGCTTGCGCACAGCTCACTGATGATGTCGAGGTGGCCGCGGACCACGTACGCCGCGGCTTCCTCGATCGCCCGGATACACGCGGCCCGCCCCGATCCCGGCGGGCTGCCGAGGTCGAACTGGAGAAACGACGGGCTGGCGTGCTTCCAGCGGCGGGCGTTCATCAGGTTCGACAGGATGGCGTACACTCCCCCGGAGCCCGGCTTGATCTGCGCCGCCGCTTCCTCCATCACGACATACGGGTCGACGCCGCGGCTGCGCGCCACGGCGATCTCGCCGTCACAGAAGGCATCGCGGTACCAGCGCATGGCCATGCCGCAGTAGAACCCGATGCCCTCCAGCATCCACTCACCCGGCTTGACATGACACAGCGTCCTGAGCCGGATGGCGGGATCGATCAGCGGCTTCTCCACCAGCACCGTGTTCTGCCAGAACGTCCCGGCGAGCACGGTGAACTCGCCGGTGCGCACGCCTGCACCGAGCAGGCCCAGCTGAGTGTCGGCGCCGCCGGCGACCACCGGCGTGCCCGGCCGCAGCCCGGTCTGCGCCCCGGCTTCGTCGGTCACCGTGCCGACAACCGAACCCGGATCGACGACCGGCGGCAACACGGTGATGTCGATGCCGCATATCTGCGCGATGTCCTCCGACCAGCGGCGGTTGGCCAGGCTGAACATTCCTGAGCTCGATCCGCAGGACGGCTCGGTAACGTGCACGCCGGCGAGCCTGCTGACGATCCAGTCGCTCAGCATGCCCAGGCTGGCAGCCTGGCTAAGGATGGCCGGCTGGTGCCGTGCCAGCCAGCGCAGCCTGGCCGGCGTTGTGATGGAGACCCAGTCGCCGGCCTCGGCGTAGATGCGCTCGGCAGCCCCCTCCCTGATCAAGTCCGCCGCCTCGGCGCTGGCCCTGCTGTCGACGTTGGGACAGGCCCAGATCTCCGCACCGCGGGAGTCGTACAGCACGATTCCCTCACGCATGCTCGTGGTGCTCACCGCGGCGATGTCGGAGCCGTCGGCACCTGCCAGCCGCAGCGCTTGGCGGATGCACGAAGCGATCGCCGTCCAGTTGGCCGGCACGTCGAAGTCCTGGCCGCCCGGAACCCCTGGCGGCTCGCGGTGCGTCCACTCCTGCTGGGCTACCGAGACCTGCGTGCCGGCCGTGGTGAAGAGCAGCGCTCGGCAGCTGCCGGTCCCGGCGTCGATCGCCAGCAGGTAGGGCCCGCCGCCGGCGGCTTCGTCACCACTGCGACCGGTCATGACACCGCCGCCTTCCGGGCCCGGTAATCCGGGTTCAGCAGGTAGCCGGGTTCTTGGCCGGCCACCACCTGGCCGACAGACTCGACCACCATCTCGGCTCCTCGCCGCAGCGTCTCGCGGGTAGCACCGGCGATGTGCGGGGTGATGACTACGTTGGGCAGGTCCAGCAGCGGATGACGGCCGCCGTCTGCCTGACGCTCGACCACGTCAAGTGCCGCGCCCGCCAGTGCGCCGCCGGTAAGAGCCGCCAGCAGCGCATCCTCGTCGACCAGTGACTCCCGCGCGGTGTTGATGAAGTACGAGCCGCGCCGCATGCGAGCAAACGCCGCGGAGCCGAACAGGTGCTGATTGCCGGCGCTCGCCCTGGCATGCACGGAGACGATGTCCGACCGGGCCAGCAGCTCGTCGAACCCGACCAGGCTCACCCCGGCCGGGACGATATCCGGCGGTACCGGATCGTGGGCCAGCACGGTGAAGCCGAGCGCACGGGCCCGGACGGCCACCGCCCTGCCGACGTAGCCGAGCCCGACTAGCCCGAGCGTCGCGCTCGCAGCCTCGCCGCCGATGAACTGCCCGCCCTCGAACGCGCTGTCGGCGTGCTTCCCGCCGGACAGCAGGAAGCGAACGGACCCGGGAACGCCCCGGATCAGCATGAGGGCGAACGTCAGCGTGAGCTCGGCGACGGCCTCCGCGTTCTTGCCGGGCGAGTTGGTGACCGGTATCCCGCGGTCGGTCGCCGCAGCTACGTCGACGTTGACGGGGCCGCCGCGCGCGCAGCAGACGAGCCGGAGCGACGCCGCGTCGAGGACCTCTGCGGTGATCGGCGCGCCATGGACGACGACGATGTCATGACCGGCGACGGCGGCCACCATGTTCGCGGGGTCACCCGCGTACTCGCGCAGCAGCTCTTCAGACGCTGTCCGTGGCGGAGGCGCCGCGGCATTCTCGATCTGCATCTCGGTGACCAACACAGCTTCGCCGAGCGTCGCGAGCGCACTGGTGAAAGTGCTGACTGGCATGAAGGGATCGCCCACGGCCAGGACGCGCACTTGTCTCGCAGCCTCCTCACGCACACCGCCATCTGCGCCCGAGCGCACTGCCAGGTCCGGCGGTAAGCCGACGGGGTAGAGCAATCGCTCATGGACTGGCCATCCGCTCTACTCCGGAGTATCGACCCGCGGGCAGACGTTGGCAAGAGATCGCGTCATTTCCGGCTCCGTTACGGCGGCTGCCCGGGATTCACACAGACGTTACGCGAGCAGGCGCTCAAGGTATTGACATCTGCTCGCAAACGGACGTGAATGGTCGCCAGGCAGCGCACGAAAAGCAGGGTGCTGATTGACCGGCCCGCCCGGGAAAGGGGACCGCAGGCGATCGGCGCCAGGCACCAGGGCGGACTGCAGCACATGAGGCTGCAGGACTTGAGGAGGTCCCATGTCTGACACGGCGTCGCCTGGCACGATCCGGCCAAGCAGCGAAGGGCCCGTCATCGAGGGCACAGATCTGCAGCGTGATGCCATCGGCTTGGTCGGTGCCACGATGCAGGCCATCACGCACATCGCCCCGGCCATCGCGGCGTTGTTCTTCACGCAGTTCGTAGTGTCGCTGGCCGGCATCACCGCTCCGCTGGCATACCTGCTGGGCGTCATTGTCGTCCTGATGCTCGGCAGCACGCTCGTCCAGCTGTCCAAGCACATGCCGTCAGCCGGCGGCTACTACACCTACGTCAGCAGGGCCCTGCACGCCCGGGCCGGCTTCCTCACCTCCTGGATGTACGTGCTCTACTCGCCACTCGCCGGGGGCCCGATCTACGGGTACTTCGGCTACATCGTGTCCCAAGAGCTGAAGACGAACTACCAGGTCAACGTGCCGTGGCTGTGGTGGGTCTGCGTGCTGGTCGGCGCGCCGCTGATCGCGTTCCTGCAGCACCGGGGCATCAAGATCTCCGCGCGGGCGATGCTCATCCTCGGCGGCCTGGAGATGATCATCGTTTTCGTGCTCACGGTGTGGGGCTTCTTCAAGCCCGGGCCGGGTGGCTTCACGTTCGAGGTGTTCAACTTCAACAAGAAACTCGCGGTCGAAGGGTTCGCACTGGCCGTGGTGTTCTCCATCCAGGGCCTGACCGGATGGGAAGGCGCCGCACCGCTGGCCGAGGAAACCCGCAACCCGCGGCGGAACGTGCCGAGGGCAACGATGCTGTCGATCGTCCTGCTCGGCGTGTTCCTGGTGATCGCGTACTGGGGTCAGATCGTCGGCTGGGGTGTCGACAAGCTGTCAACCCTGACCACGTCGTCCGATCTTCCCGGTCTCGTGCTCGCGCACCGGTTCTGGGGCGGCGCCTGGGTGATCCTGCTGCTGGCGTTCCTCAACACCACGATCGCGGTCTGCCTCGCCACCGCGAACGTCGGCACTCGCATGTGGTACCGGATGGCCAAGAACGGCTCGTTCCCCAAGGCGCTGGCGAAGGTCGACGTCAAGTACAAGACACCTACCAACGCGATCCTGGCGCAGCTCGCCTTGTCCCTGGTGGCCGGGATCGGCGTCGGCGCCTGGATCGGCCCGGATGAGACCTTCCTGCTGGTGGACGGCCTCGTGCTGGTGCTGGCCGTGCTGTTTGTCTACGTGATGGCTAATGCCGCCGTGTTCGCGTTCTACTACTTCCAGCGGCGCGGGGATTTCAACATCGTCCTGCACGTGCTGTTCCCGCTGATCTCCAGTGCCGCGCTGATCTACGCGCTCATCTATTCCTTCATCCCGTTCCCGGCCGCACCGTACGAGTACGCGCCACTGATCGACGGCCTGTGGTTGCTGCTCGGCATCATCGTGCTGGTGATGATGCGGATCCGTGGCAGCGAGCAGTGGCTGGTCACGGCGGGCGCAGCCCTCGGTGATAGTGACGAGACCGACAGCACCAAGGCCGTTCTCACCGAGTGACGCGATCCGGCACGGCTGCTGCCGCTTGGCGACGTTCAGGAGCCGGACAGCGCCGCGGCCCGTCGCCCAGATGGGCGA
>DATJNX010000023.1:0-89979 GCA_035507615.1 Streptosporangiaceae bacterium | reverse complement strand
GAGCTTGCGCTCGGCATCGTGACCGACCCTGAACTTGGGCCGCTGATCGTGATCGGCGCCGGCGGAGTGCTGGTCGAACTGCTGGCCGACCGCGCCGTCACACTGCCTCCGGTGACTGCGGCGCAGGCCGGGGACCTCGTCGGCGGATTGCGCGTTGCCGGCCTGCTCGCGGGGGTCCGGGGTGCTCCGCCGGCCGACCTCGGTGCCGTTGTCCGGGCGATCTGCGGACTGTCCGAGCTGGCCAGCGAACTTGGTGATCAGCTTGCTGCGCTCGACATCAACCCGCTGATCTGCGGTCCGGCCGGAGCCATCGCAGTAGACGTCCTGGCGGTTCCCCGCTAGGCAAATCGGCGCTGCCAGATGCTTGCCGCGCGCTGCGATATACGACTAACTGTTGCGTATCGCCAAGCGGTCCAGCTACGGGGCAGAACAGCGCTGGGAGGCGATCCCGTGAGCAACGGACGACGCTGGAGGCTTGTCGGCTTGGGAGTCCTCATGAGCGCAGCGTCGGTCTTCATCCTGATGCTGGGGATCAATGATCCGGGCAACGGGGTGCTGCTTGAGGTAGCGGGCGCGATTACAACGATCTTTTTCGTCCCGCTGACGCTGTTCTTGTTCTACGGTGCTCTCCGGCTTAGGCGCCGCTGATATCGGAGGCGACGCCCGATGGCGCTGTTTCACCGCAACACCAGGAAAGAACCGCCGGAGTTCGAGGCGGCCGTTCGCGGAGCTGCCGACTCAATCGCCGGACGAGTAGCGGCCCGCCGGAGCCCGGCGGCCTGCGGCAAACCGCCCGCATGGAAGACTCGAATGCATGGCACGGCCGCTGCGCTGCCTTGTCACCGGAGCTACCGGATACATCGGCGGCCGGCTGGTCCCTGAGCTGCTGGCCTGCGGTTACAAGGTCCGGTGCATGGCGCGCGACCCGAGTAAGCTCGGCGGCCGGCCCTGGTCAGACGAGGTAGAGGTCGCGGTAGCTGACGCGGCAGACCCGGCGGCAGTCGGGCGCGCCATGGCCGACGTCGACGTGGCGTATTACCTTATTCATTCTCTCGGCACCGGACCGTCATTCGAGGACCGTGACCGTGCTGCCGCCCGAATCTTCGCCGGGGCTGCCGCTGCGGCCGGCCTGCGTCGAATCGTCTACCTCGGCGGCATCGCGTCGGGCGACCCTGCCAGATTGTCACCGCACCTGCGCTCCCGCGGCGAAGTCGGGGACATCCTGCTCGCCAGCGGTGTGCCAACGGCCGTATTGCAGGCGGCCGTGATCATTGGTAGCGGAAGTGCCTCTTTCGAGATGCTTCGCTACCTGACTGAGCGCTTGCCCGTCATGGTGACTCCGAAGTGGGTCAAGACGCAGATCCAGCCCATCGCCGTCCGGGATGTGCTGCATTATCTCGTCGGTTGCGCCACGCTTCCCGGCGAGGTGAGCGGCAAGTTCGACATAGGCGGGCCGGACGTGCTGACGTATGCCGAAATGATGAGCCACTATGCCGAGGTCGCCGGCCTGCACCGGCGTGCCGTGATTCCGGTGCCGTTGCTGACGCCGCGCCTGTCGTCGCTATGGATCGGCCTGGTAACGCCGGTGCCACCGGGCATTGCCAGGCCGCTGGTCGAGTCCCTGAGGAACGAAGTCGTCTGCGCCGACCACGACATCGCCCGCTATGTTGCTGACCCGAAGGACGGGCTCCTGCCGGTCGATCGTGCCATCGCTCTGGCGTTGCGGCACACCCAGGCAGGCGAGGTTTCGACCCGATGGTCATCGGCTGGGACCGCCGGGGCGCCTAGCGATCCGCTGCCGACTGACCCAGACTGGGCGGGCGGCTCCCTCTACGTCGATGAGCGCACTGGGACTGTCCGGTCATCGAAGGCGGCGCTCTGGCGG
This sequence comes from Streptosporangiaceae bacterium, assembly GCA_035507615.1. Classification (GTDB taxonomy): domain Bacteria; phylum Actinomycetota; class Actinomycetes; order Streptosporangiales; family Streptosporangiaceae; genus JAJYUU01. Next base: position 88,094 of record DATJNX010000023.1, on the reverse strand, counting down.
GTGATAGAAGGGATCGGAGGGGAAACAGGGTGGTATTCCTTCCCGGCCGCGTGGGCCGTACGCGGACTGGCCGACCGGCTCGCGGGCGGAGTCGGCGTGCGCCGGGGACGCCGCGACGCGGCCCGGCTTATCGTCGGGGATGCGCTCGACTTCTGGCGGGTCGAGGCGATGGAGCCGGGTTCGCTGTTGCGGCTGCGAGCCGAGATGAAGCTGCCCGGCCTAGCGTGGCTCGAGTTGATCGCCGGCCGCGACGCATGCGGACAGACGACCTACACGCAGCGCGCTATCTTCCAGCCGCACGGGCTAGCCGGGCAGGCCTACTGGCTATCGGTAGCCCCGTTCCACGGCCTGGTCTTCGGCGGGATGCTTCGCAACATCACTGCGGCGGCGGAGCGGGCCGAGCCGGCCAGCGTCAGTCAGTGCCGGTGATCGCGGTGAGGGCTTGCTGGCCGTCGATTCGCTGTCCCCGCGTCATGATCCGGTAACTGAGGAAGCCGAGGCCGGCCACCAGGAACGACAGCACCAGCATGACGGTGGCGAGCGCGCTGAGCGCCTGCGGGCTCGCGGCTGGTGACCGGCGAGGTTGCGCACTCATTCCGGGCTTGCGGGCGGGTGTGCCGTACCTGCGGACAGGTCCAGACGGGGTCGGGCCTGCCGGGAAGTCGGTCAGCCAGCGGGCAGCTGGAAGTGCCAGATAACCAGGTGCGGGCGACCCCCTGAGGCCCGCCCTGCCGATGGCAGGTAGTCCGTCAGCGAGAACGGCCAGTCCTGCCAGTCGCCGATCTCGGTTGCGGGCTCGGGCAGCGGTTCGTCCGCTCTCATCACGCGCGGCTCCTCGCACCGCTTTACCTGCAGGCCTTGTCTCAGCGCCGCCCGCAGGTAGTCTCCGAGCTGATGCCGGTAGGTAGGCGCGATGCGCGCCTCGCCGGCCGGGCCGCGGGTGGTCATCACCGAGCCGCGGGTGATGTTTTCGTGGTGGACATCTGAGATGACCAGGTCGCCGCCGGGGCGCAGCACGCGAGCGAACTCAGCCAGCACCGGATCGAGGCGGGGAACGTGCTCAAGCGCGAGCGCGCAGACGATGACGTCCACGCAGCCATCCGGCAGCGGTATCCGGTCGAGCCCGGCGACGTGGAACTCGGCCTCGGGGACACGCTGCCGCGCGTGGGCGAGCATGTCCGGTGAGCTGTCGACTCCGATGACCCGGTGCCCGCGCCTAGCCAGGAACTCGGCGAAGCGCCCGGTCCCGCATGCGGCGTCCAGCGCCACCCCAGGCTCCCGGCCGGCGAGGTACTCAGCTACGACCGGCTCGTCGGTTGCGAACAGCCCGCCGCCAGCCTCCGCGTCGTAGCCGGCCGACACCTGCTCGTAGACGGTCGCGGCGCTGACCTGCTCAACCAGCACGCCGCGGTCCCTCAGCTGCTCGTCATCCAGCAGCCGCCTGATCTCGGCCAGCCGGGCCTCAGTGAATGCGCGATCGTGGTCTCCGGCCCAGGCGTCCAGCAGCGCGACGCCCTCCAGGCCGAGCAGATAGGCCAGCGGATCCTGATAGATCACGAAAGGGAATAATAGACATGCACCGGCCAGGCCGCCCATCCGTTTTCGGGCAACACAAGGCCACGCGATTCTCGCGCGGCTCTCGTCAGTCAGTGCCGGTGATCGCGGTGAGGGCTTGCTGGCCGTCGATTCGCTGTCCCCGTGTCATGATCCGGTAACCGAGGAAGCCGAGGCCGGCCACCAGGAACGACAACACCAGCATGACGGTGGCGAGCGCGTTGAGCGCTGGTCCGCCGTTACCGCCGTGCTGCGTTGAGTAGATGATCACCGACATCGGCGTGTTGCTCGCGTTGGACGACAGCAAGTCAACGATCACGAAGTCATCGATCACGCCGGAGAACACCAGGATCGCGCTGGCGAAGATCGCTGGCGTGAGCAGTGGCAGCATGACCCGGCGCATGGTCTGGAACTGGGTGCAGCCAAGGTCGGCCGAGGCCTCCTCGTACTGCTTGCCGATGGTCACCAGCCTGCCCTGGACGATGATGGCCGGCCAGCTCACGTTCCAGGTGACCAGGCCGAGCACCTCGGCGACGTTGCCGAGGCCGAGATCCTTCAGCCCCGGCATCTGGGTGAAGATGAAGAACATCGCGACGCCGAAGATCAGCTCGGGCACCACGAACGACAAGATCATGATGAAGTTGAAGCTCGACGGCAGGAAGCCGCGCCACCGGTTGATGCCGAGCGCGAACGCGACGCCGATCGGCACGGCGATGATCGTCGTGTATGCGGACAGCTTCAGCGTCTCGAGCATCGCGCTGTGCAGCTGCGGGTTGTACCAGATCGAGTTGACCTTGTCGCCCCAGTACCAGCGCCAGGTCAGGCCCTGGTAGGTCGCCTGCGACTTGCCCTTGTTGAACGAGAACAGCACCGCGATGGCGATGGGCGCGAGCGACCAGATCAGGTACAGCCAAGTGAAGCCTTCCAGGAACCACGGATGCCGCCACGGGTTACGAAAGAACCGAGGCTTAGACCGCTCCGTTTCCCGGACGGTAGAGACTGTCTGCGAGACCACCGTGCTGCTCATGACGCCGCCTGCGAGGCCCGGTTGGTCTGCACCACGTAGTACAGCATCGGTATCAGCAAGACCAGCAGCACGATCAGCGACAAGATCGCTCCCTGGCCGGCCGATGGCGTACTGAGCTGGCCTTCGATCAGGTTGCCGATCATCGATGTGTCCCGCGCTCCGGACAGCAGCGTGTTGGTGTAATAGTCGCCGAGCATCGGCAGCACGGTGATCAGCATGCCGGTCAGGATCGGCTGCCTGGACAGCGGCAGCGTGACCCGGAGGAACGTCATAGCCCGGCCGAGGCCGAGGTCACGCCCGGCCTCGATGAGCGACGGATCGATCCGGTCCAGGCCCGCGTAGAGCACCAGGATCAGGTACGGGATGTAGCCGTACACCAGCCCGAGTATCACCGTGTAGGAGTGGCCGCCAAGCCAGTTCGGAGAGCCGAGGCCGACGAACGACAGGACCTTGTTGAGGTACCCGTTCGTCTGTAGCAGGTCGATCCAGGCCAGCATGCGCATCATGTAGCTGATCCAGAACGGCGCGATCAGCAGTACCAGGAAGATCCCTTTCCTGCGCCCGGCGAACCTGGCCACGAAATACGCGGCGGGGTAGGCGATCACGAGGCTGAGCAGGGAGGCGACCGCCACGTACCAGATGGTCCGCCAGGCGATGTCGCCCGCGAACGCACCCGAGCCGAACAGGTCGCGCCATACGTTGGTGAAGTTCGCCGAGCTCCAGGTAAGCGGGTTGTACACCGCCACCGGGGACTCGGTCTGCCGGTCCAGCTTGCCCTCGCCGATCGCGAGCATCGCATAGAACGGGACAACGAACAGGACGACCAGCCAGATCATGCCGGGAGCGGCGAGCAGCACCCAGAACCACTTGTTGGGCTGATACGGCTTCTGCTTGCCGCGGGGTCGCCCGCCCGCTCCAGTCCCCGGCGAAGCCGGCGTTGGCGGGTTGCTCGCTGGCGGGCCGGGCGGGGCCTGGGTCGCCACGCTAGATCCCGTTGCTCGCGACGAGCCAGGCCTGCTGCCAGAGCGCGTCCGCGTCGACGGGCAGCTGCAATTCGCCGACGCCGCGGCGGAAGTCGGACGGCAGGACCGCCGTCGACATCAGGCTCGGCGGCAGGATCTTTTCCTTCACCAGCAACTCCGGTGTGATCGCGTTGAGCGGCTGCATGTAGCCGTTCCAGCTGATGTTCTCCACCGCTACCGGCTCATCGAGGAGGTAGTTGACGAACAAATGAGCCAGCACCGGGTTGGACGAAGAGCGGAGCACTGTGTTGGTGTCGTTGGCGATCGGGCCCTTGCCGTCCCGCGGGAACCAGTAGCCGACCACGTCGACTGGCACTCCCTTGGGCATGTACTGCGGCGCGGCCGCCATGTCGCCCGACCACGCGTGGTGAATCCAGGTCTGGCCGGTCGGGACTTCGCTGTAGTCGTTGTTGTCGATCTGCATGTCGACCAGGTCAGCCAGTTGCAGCAGGGTTTGCCTGGACAGATCGATCTGCGACTTGCTCGTGGTGTTGAGGTTGTAGATGTCGTTCATCATCAGCCCGAGGCTGATGCCCTCGCGGTAATCGTCCAGGATCGCGATCTTGCCCTTGTACTTGGGCTGGAAGAACATCTCCCGCCACGCGTTCTTCATCGCGTACGGGTTCTCGTGCACCAGGTCCTTACGCCAGGCGATGCCAGTGGTGTAGATCGTGTACGGCACCGTGTACTGCCAGCCCCGGTCGTAGTAAGGGTTCTGGAAGTCCGGCCAGGCCTGGTTGATGTTCGTGATGTAGCTGTGATTGAGCGGCTGGATCAGCTTCGACTCGATCAGGTCCCCGAGCACGTCGATCGTCGCGCCCATGAGCACGTCGAACTTCAGTCCGCTGCGCAGCTTCGACAAGGCTTCGTTCATGGTGTTGAACGTGGTGACCTCGACCTTGCAGTTGTACTTCTTCGCGAAGCTGTTCACGCAGGCCTGGTTGATGTACGCGACCCAGTTGTAGACCTGGAGCGTGGCGCCCGTCTCCGGCTGCATGCCATCGGGGATCGCCTTGTTGTTAGTGACCGGCCAGGTCACCGGATGGTCGGGGCGCGGCAGGGGGATGTTGTTGGGCCCGACGAGGTAGGCCGCGCAGGCGTCGAGCAGCGTGGCGCCACCCCCCGCAGCCAGCGCGGCGGCAAGGCCGCGCTGGAGCGCCTGTCGGCGGGAGAGTTCCGGCCGTCGGCGGGTGCCATCCGGCTGCCAGCCCTCTCGAGGGTGCATCTATCGCCACCTTCTTGCTTGCCCGGCACTAGCTCGACGTGCACGGGAGGTGCCACTGCGCGTTTCGTCAGACTCGTTCTGCTGTCGTCTTAGCTGCCCAGAATGTCCTGATGCGCGTCGGCGCGCAAGGGGTTCCGGGTAATCCAGCTCACATTTTTCTGCTGATTCAGTTGAATTATGGGCGCACGGCTGCTGCAAAGCTCGCGAAGTTGTCGATGAACCTGTCGATATCAGCTTCGTCGTGCTGGACCGACATCAGCCATTGCTCGATCTTGCCCCAGGGAGGCAGGAAGACGCCGCCGTTGTGCTGGAACAGCCAGTGAGCATGACTGAAGGAGTCCCGGACCTCGAGGAAGTCGCGGAAGTTCCGCACTGGCCTGGCGGAGAACACCACGCACCCCTTGGCGCCCACCGACACTACCGTGGCGTTCAGGTTGTTGCGCGCGATCTCCCGGGTCAGCCCGTCGACTGCCCGCAGGCGCAGCTTCTCCAGCCGCTCGTAAGCATCGTCGGTGGCGACCTCGGTCAGCATGGCATGGCACGCGGCCATCGCCAGCGGGTTGCCGTTGAACGTGCCGACCATCTCGTAATCCCCGTTGGCGACGTGTGCCATGACCTCGTGGGTGCCGCCGATCGCCGCGACGGCGATGCCACCGCCGATGGCCTTGGCCAGGCAGACGATGTCAGGGGTGACGCCGGTAGCGCCGGTAGCGCCACCTGGCCCGGCCGTCAGACCAGTCTTGACCTCATCGAAGGTCAGCAGCGCCCCGTGGGCGTGCAGCAAGTCTTTGAGTCCGGCCAGGTAGCCGGGCTCCGGCTGGATGATGCCGGCGTTCATCATGATCGGCTCGAGGATCATGCCGGCTATCTGGCCAGGGTGCTCCTGCAGCCGGCGCCGCACGGCGTCCAGGTCGTTGAAGCTGACGACCAGGGTGAGATCGGTGATCGCGCTCGGGATCCCGCTGCTGGACGGCACGCTGTGGGGGCTGGCCGCCGGGCCGCGGTCGTCGTCCGCCGAGTCCGGGCATACGGACACCTGCACTGAGTCGTGGTGGCCGTGGTAACAGCCCTCGACCTTGATGATCAGGTCGCGCCCGGTTATGGCCCGCATCAGGTGCACCGCGTCCATGGTGGCTTCGGTCCCGGAGTTCGCGAAACGCCACTGCGGCAGGCCGAAGCGACGGGACAATTCTCCGGCCACCGCAAGCGCGGTCCTGGTCGGCTGAGCGAAATGAGTGCCGCGCTCCACTTGTGAGCGGACTGCCCCGACGATAGCTGGGTGGCCGTGGCCGGCGAGCGAGACACCGTAGCCACCGTGCAGGTCGACGTACTCGTTGCCGTCGACGTCATACAGCTTGGAGCCGCTGCCGTGGCTCAGCCAGACGGGCTGCGGGCGGGAGATCTGCCAGCTGGATACCACGCCGCCTGCCAGCGAATCGGTAGCGAGGCTGGCAAGCCGGGCCGACTCGGGCTGCCGCTCGACGAAGATCTGCTCCTGCTCCGCGATGACCTCGGAGAGAGATCGCCGGCTGGTCGTGACGCCCGTGGTGGACTTGGTTTCATGCACTGGATTGGCCTGAGTCATGGCCATGAGTATCGCGCTCCCAACGCGGTTGACTGAATGTTCAGTCTAAGCCGGGCGGAACTGGCCTGGCAAGGCTCGACCTCGGCCAGCTGCGCTGGAGTGTTGTCATTTCGACGCCTAGCGTCGGCCTGCCGTTTGAGCGCCCGCCTCCGATTCGATCACCGAGTCACGTAGCCTCAAGGTCGGACGAAAGCTCATCACTGCGGTTATAGAACTCAAATAGGTAATCCTTGATGGCGGAGCACCAGCACAGCGCGAGTCCAGACGCCTACCAGCACCGGGACGCTGCGGTGTCGGGCAGCCCGGCCATCGGCGGTCACATCGCCGGGTGGGGCGATGGCTTGCGGATGATCGCCGTTACGGCTGAGCGGCTCTGTACCACTAATGGTCCAGCCGAGGCGACCGGCTATCTGCCGACCGTCCCCGCGGACAGCGCGGAACGCATCCTGGACTAGGCGCAGGTCGCCTGCCGAGTCTCTATGGCATAGAGCTTTTATAGGGATTTACCTTCCGTTCGGCGACCGGACTCCGCCTGTTTACCCGCGCGCTCTTAGCTTCCGCCACAAGTAGTTGCCCAGCCTTCATCAGCCTGTCGTCTGCGACGTGGCCGCTGGGCGGAGGCGGCCACGGCTGGGACGGCCGGGAGGGCGGGGCGGCGTGCTGGCTGCCCCGCCTCTCAGCGCCACGCAGTGCGGCGTACGCGCCGTAGCGCAACTAGCGCAACCCGCCAGCCGAGCAGGAAGAGCGCAAGAAACGCGGTGGCTACCGCAATGAACGCGACGGCCGTGCCCTGCCCGGCAGCCACCCGAATCACCATGCCAGCCCAGGCCGCGCCTAGCCAGGCACCGAGGCCAGCCGGCCTGATTGCCAGCGGGCGTCGCCACGCTCTGACTGCAACCAGCCCGACGGCTAGGCCCGCGAGGAACGGCCAGGCCGTGTGCCAGATCCCCGCCGGGCTGTCCCCGTATCCGTGAGCGTGCCGTCCGATCACCACGAACGCGAGCACGCAGCACGCGTCGGCCGCGGCTGCGATCGCGGTGGTTCCGGCGCGCATCAGGTCACGGTATCCGACCATGCTCCGCGACTGCACAACGGTCTAGGCTCGGCGTTAATGCCCACGTTGCTCATCGTTCATCACACGCCCTCGCCAGCGCTGCAGGCGATGTTCGAGGCCGCCGCGAGCGGTGCGCGAACCGATGAGATCGAGGGCGTCGACGTGATAGTCCGGCCAGCACTGGCCGCCAGCGTCCCGGAGGTGCTGGCGGCCGATGGCTATCTGCTGGGCACTCCCGCGAACATCGGCTATATGTCGGGTGCGCTGAAGTACTTCTTCGACCTGATCTACTACCCCTGCCTGGAAGCGACTAAGAAACGGCCGTACGGGGTGTACGTCCACGGCAACCTAGACACCGGTGGCGCGGTCCGGTCGGTGGAGTCGATCACGACCGGCCTGGCCTGGCGTCAGGTCAGGCCGGCGGTAGCGGTTACCGGCCCGCCGGCCAAGCCTGACCTGGAGGCTTGCTGGGAGCTCGGTGCCCTGCTGGCGGCGGAGGTGGCCGGGGAGGTAACCGGGTGATCGTCACGGTCACCCTGAACCCGGCGCTGCATGTGCACTACGACGCGGACCAGGTGACGCCGGGCGCAGCGAACCGGGTCGGCCGGGTCCGGAACGAGGCCGGCGGGCGCGGGCTAGCGGTGGCGAGACTGTTGCACACCTTCGGGCACGACGTGGTGGCCGCCGGGCTGGCAGGCGGATCTTCGGGCGAGCTGATCAGGATCGAGCTCGCCAAGGCTGGGGTGGCAACCCAGTTCACCCGCATCGGAGCAGAGTCCCGCCGGGTGGTGCGCATCCTCGACAGGTCATCTGGTCAGGTCACCAGCCTCGAGGAGCCGTCTCCCTACATCACCACTGAGGAACTGGGCCGCCTCGCTGCTGACTACCGGGCGCTGCTGGACGGCGCTACCGCTGTGCTGCTCTGCGGTAGCCTGCCGGCCGGGCTGCCCCCCGAGACCTACGGCTCGCTGACGAGCTACGCCGCGCAGGCGGGGGTGCCCGTCGTTCTGGACGCTGGCGGCAGCGCGCTCCGCCACGGCGCCGCCCGCGGCCCTGCTCTCGTCATCCCTGAGCTGGCAGCGGGCGACGCGCAGCCGCGGCGGGACGGCCCGGGCTCGGTAGTGCTGGCGGTCCCGCATGGCGTCCGGGTGCTGACCGCAGCGGGGGAGTGGATGGCTGAGGTCGGACCAGGTCACGCGGGAGCGTCTCCGGGCGACTCGGAGTGCGCATCGCCGGCCAGGCTCACCGATGCTCTGGTGGCCGGATTCGTGCCGGGCATCGCGCTGTCGTGGTCCTGGCCGGATACGCTCCGGCATGCGGTGGCGCTGGCCGCATCGGTCTCCGCCGACGGCGAAGCGGACCTCGTCAAGTACGAGGCGCTGCTCACGCACGTTGCGGTCACTGCGCCCGGAAGTTGACCGGCCCGAACTACACTCAGGCCGCAATGGCCGAGCAAACCCGGACTAACAACGCCGCGGCCCGGACTGACCTGCCCGTTCCGCGGCATCATCGGCTGGCCGTCCGGTCAACTCCGGCTTTCGTCGGCCTTCTCCTGGGGCTGCTCGCTCTCGGCCCGGGAGCTGGCCCTGGCTATCTGCTCAGCTACGACATGGTGTTCGTGCCGCAGCCGCAGTTCAACTCCGCTGTGCTCGGCACGGCCGGGGAATTGCCGAGAGCGGTGCCGAGCGACGCAGTGATGGCAGCTCTGGCGAGGGTGTTGCCGTCCGACGCGGTGCAGAAGCTGGTGTTGCTGGCGATCTTCGTGCTGGCCTGCGCGGGCGCCGCGCGGCTGTTGTCCCGCGAGCGCCTGCCAGCGCAGCTAGCGGCCGGGGTGTTCTACGCATGGAACCCGTTCGTTGCCGAGCGGCTCATCCTCGGCCAGTGGGCCTTGCTCCTCGGCTACGCCGGCCTGCCGTGGGCACTGGCCGCGGCCGCCGGGCCCGCCGCCAGCGTGCGGAGGCTCGGACCGCGGCTGGTGGTGGCCCTGCTGCCCGCCGCCATCGGCGGGTTCGCTGCCATGTCGATCTCTGCGCTGGTCGCGTGGCCGGCCGCCACGCTACGCCAGGGAACTGCGCGCTCCCGGCTGGTGGCGTCAGTGACGGCACTTTCTGTGCTAGCCGTGCTCAGCCTGCCGTGGCTGATCCCGTCGCTGAGCCGTCCGGTTCAGTCCAGCCCGGTCGCCGTCGAGGCCTTCGCAGCCAGGGCCGACACCCCGTTCGGGACGGTAGGCAGCCTGATCATGCTGGGCGGCAGCTGGAATGCGCAGACGGTGCCAGCCGGCTACGGCGGTCCTGTGTCGGTGCTGTGGCTGTGCCTGAGCGTCACCGCACTTGCCGGTTTCCTGCTGCTGGGCAGGGCCCCGTGGTCACGATGGCTGTGGTCACGATGGCAGGGACTGGCGGTCGCCGCAGCCGCCGGGCTGCTTATTGCCGTGCTTGGCGCCGTCGGGTTCGGCCAGGACCTGCTGCGCTCCCTGATCGCTTTCTGGCCCGGCTTCGCAGTGCTCAGGGACGGCCAGCAGTTCGTTGCGCCGCTCGCGCTGGCGGAGGCCGCCGGGCTGGGCCTCGTCACTGCCCGGCTGCTGCGGCTTCGCCGGCCGCGGGCAGTAGCCGAGACGCGGGCGATGGTCGCGGCAGCACTCGTCGTCGCGGCCGTGCTGTTCCTTCCCGGTCTGGCCTGGGGTGCGGCCGGCCGGCTCCGGCCTGTCCAGTATCCGGCAGTCTGGCTGGCCGCCCGGGCGCTGATCAACGCCGACCCGCATCCGGGCCCGGCTCTGCTGCTGCCGTGGGGGGCGTACCGGCGGTTCGACTGGAACGACGACGAGGCGGTACTTGATCCATGGCCCCGGCTGCTGGCTCGTCCGGTGGTGTGGAACGACGGCGTCGAAGTCGGATCGCTACGGATCCCCCCGGAGAATCCGGCGGCGATCGCCATCAGCAGCGCAGTGAGGTCTGGCGGGCCGCTGACGCCCGCGCTTGAGGCGCGCGGCTATCGCTACGTGATCGTCGACGCCGGTTTTCCCGGTGGTGTGACGGGCGGCCGCCCGTTCGGGTCCAGGCTGCCGGGCTGTCGGATCGTGTTCTCCGGACCGGGTCTCGTCGTCTACCGGGTCCCTGCCTGACGCTCTCCGCGCAGAAGACGCGCGTTATCACTTTTTGATGATACTTTCTCCGCCTAAGGCGCTCTTGGTGCCAATCTAGTTACGCTGACCCCGAGCATGCGAAGGAGAGGCAGATGAGAGCGTTGCTCATCGCGGTGGCGGTTGGTGCCATCCTGGCTGCTGGTGCTGGGCTGGGCGCTGGCGCGCTGCTGGCCGGAGTGGCCAACGGCAAGCCAGTGAACAGTCAGCTGTACAACTACGGTCAGCGCTGATCAGACACCGGCAACATCGCTTGCCGTGACATACCAGACTGGTTCTTCAGGCGCGCCCTGGCTGCAGATCGTCGTGCCGGCGCGCAACGAGCAGGCTAGATTGCCTGCCGGGCTCGCCCTGCTGTGCGCCAAGGCGGAGGCCTTGCCGGACGGCGTGGAGATTCTGGTCGTCGACAGCGCCAGCACCGACCTGACGGCACAGATCGTCCGGGACTGGCCGGCCGGACCGGTAGCCGTCCGGCTGCTCAGCTGTGACAGGCCAGGCAAAGGCGCGGCGGTGCGGGCCGGGTTGCTAGCCAGCCGGGCGCCGTACGTGGGCTTCTGCGATGCGGACATGGCGGCCGATCTGTCCGCGCTGGATCACGTGCTGTGGCAGCTGCAGGCTGGGCGTCAGGTCGTCATCGGGTCACGAGCGCACGCCGCCTCGGTGGTGGAAGTCCGGCACAGCGCGGTGCGCAAGGCGGGCGCGGCCGTGTTCCGGGCCGCCGCGCGCCTCGTCGCGCCCGGCCCGAGCGATACGCAATGCGGCTTCAAGTTCTTCGTCGGCCCGGTGGCCCGCCGGGCGGCCGCGGACCTGGCAGCGACTGGCTTTGCCTTCGACGTCGAGCTCATCGCACGCTGCCAGCAGCTCGGTGCTGACATCGTCGAGATCCCGGTGAACTGGCGCGATATCCCAGGCTCAACGTTCTCGGTCTGGCGGCACTCGCTGACCGCGTTCGCCGAGATAGCCGGGATCTGGCTGGCTCTGCGGCTGGAATCGTCGTGGACCGACGCGGACGCGGACGGCGCGGCAAGCCCGGCGCCCGCCCAGGTCAAGGCCGCGGCTGCGCCCGGAGCCGTGCTGTCCGCCAACGTCGGCCCCTCGGTATCGGCGCCGTAACCGCTGCAATGGCTCTCTCTGCAGACCAGCCCCAGGCTGTCGCCGGACTCCGGGTCGCTATCGTCAACTGGCGCGACCCATGGCATCCCGAGGCCGGCGGAGCAGAGACATATGCCTGGGAGATGGCGCGAGGACTGCGTTGCCGCGGCGCACAGGTCACCTATCTGACAGCGCGGGCTCCGGGACAGTCGCCCGCGGAGCGGCGCGACGACATCGACATCGTCCGGATCGGCGCCCGGTTCACGGTGTACCCCCGGGTGCTGGGCTGGCTGCTGCGGCGGAGGCGCGGGTTCGACGCGGTTGTCGACTGCCAGAACGGGATCCCGTTCTTCACCCCCTGCGTGCTGCCGAGACGGGTCCCGGTCTTTTGCGTGATGCATCACGTGCACGACGCGCAGTTCGGCGTGCATTTCCCGCCGCTGGTGGCGGCAGTCGGGCGCCTGCTGGAAGGCCGGGTCGCGCGCGTGGTGTACCGGAGGCAGCTGTGTATCGCCGTGTCGAAGTCAACGGCAGATGCCATGGCCGAACGGCTGCGCTGGACGGGCCCGGTCTGCATCATCCCGAACGGCCTGGGTCGCATACCCGACGTGCTTGAACCGCCGCTGGCGCCCGCCGCGATCACCTGGGTAGGCAGGATGGTCGCGCACAAACGTGTCGAGCGCGTACTCGACGTGGCTGCCAGGCTCGCCCCGGCCGGGGTGACCATCGACGTGATCGGGCGCGGGCCGGCTAGCGAGCAGCTCGCAGCAGAGATCGCGAACCGCGACCTCGGCGACCGCGTGCGGCTGCGCGGTTACCTGACCGAGGATGCCAAACGAGCGGGCGTCGCAGCCTCGGTACTGCACCTGAACACCTCTCAGGGCGAGGGCTGGGGTTTGTGCGTGCTGGAGGCTGCGCAACTCGGGGTCCCGACGGTCGCTTACGACGTCGACGGCTTGCGCGACGCGGTACGACATGGCGTGACAGGCTGGCTGGTCCGCGCTGGAGAGCGGATCGAGGACGTCGTCGAACGAGCGCTGGAAGAGCTTGCCGATCCGGCCCGCCGGGCCGAGATCGCGCATGCCTGCCGCGCCTGGGCCGGCCAGTTCGACTGGGACCGCAGTTCGGGGCAACTGTCCGAGTTGATCGCCGCCGGCGCGCCGGGTTCCGCGATACCGGGATCCGCGACACCGGGATCTGCCACGCCGGGCGCGGCTAAAGCTCCAGACGCCGCGACAAATCCGAGGCCAGCAGCCCGGTCGGGTCAATCGCGGCCCTGACCCGGCGGAAGTCGGAAAGCCGCGGGTACATAGCGGCAAGTACCTCCGGGCTGACCCTGGAGTCCTTGGCCAGGTAAACCCGGCCCCCGGCACCGGCCACCAGGTCGTCGAGGCCACGGAGCAGGTCAGCCAGGCCGGACGTGCGGGCCGGGAAGTCCAGGGCGAGCGTCCAGCCTGGCATCGGGAACGACAGGTAGCCGTCGTCGCCCGGGCCGAACCGCTTCAGCACCGTGACGAATGAGGGCGCGCGGGCCGCGCTGATCCGCTCCACAACCCGGCGGAGGACCGCCTCCGCGCCGAACGGGACGACGCACTGATATTGCCGGAAGCCTGCGGGGCCGTAGACAGTGTTCCAGTTCCGGATGCCGTCCAGCGGATGGAAGAACGCCCCGATCGACTGGATCTCGCCGTCCCGGCGCTTGGGTGCCTTTCGGTACCAGGCCTCATTCGCCAGCGCGACCGTGTACCGGTTGATAAGGCCGGGCGGGCAAGCGGCGGGTGCACGCAGCCTGGCTACCGGGTCGAAGGCCAGCGGATTGCCGCGCTGCGAAACCGGAAGGTCGCTGACGACTGCGAAGTCGCCGCTGGTGACAACCGACCGGCCCAAGTGCGGGCCGCGGGCCAGGCAATCGAGCCATGCGACGGTGTAGCCGTACCGGTTGTCGGCGTCGGCGAGGCAGGCCATTGCCTCGTCCATATCGGCGGCGCGGATAGTGTCGACCGCTACTTTCGCTGTCTCGACCTTCTTGAGCTGGACCTCGGCCCTGGTGATGACGCCGGTCAGCCCCATCCCGCCGGCCGTAGCCCAGAACAGCTCCGGATCGGAGGAAGGCGTCACGCGATGTTCGTCGCCGCCCGGCAGCAGCAGGTCGAACCAGCGCACGTGCCGGGCGAAGCTTCCTGCCAGGTGGTGGTTCTTGCCGTGAACATCCGCGGCGATCGCACCGCCGACGGTCACCTGGCGGGTCCCTGGCGAGACCGGGACGAACCAGCCCGCGGGCAGTGCAGTGCGCATGAGCTGCTCAAGGCTCACGCCGGCCTCGCAGGTGACGACGCCGGCCTCCTCGTCCATGCCGACAATCCGGTTGAGCCCCGTCGTGCGGATGACCAGCCCGCCGTCGTTCTGGGCGGCGTTGTTGTAGCTACGGCCAAGGCCGCGAGCGATCGCGCCGCGCGGCGGCGCGGTCCGAAGTAGCCCGGCCACTTCATCGGGTCGCATCGGATCGGCTACGCGCGCCGAGGTGGGATCGATCCGGCCCCAGCCGGTCAGCACCGTCGGCGAGATAGGCAGCTCGGGCCGTCCGGGCACCGGGTCGGCGGCTGCCGCCATCCGCCGGACGGTCACGACACCAGGTCCGCGACGAGATAGAGCCTGGACGTCGTTGCCGTGGAAGTTAGTCCGAGCCGTGGGCGCCGTGGCTGAAGGTACGCTTTCCAGACAAAGCGCAACAGCGCTCTAGGCTGAAATCCCCAGCGGGCACGCACGCCGTCAAGCAGGAGCGCATTCCCGCTCGGATAGTCGCCGTAATACAGGCACCTGACTTTCGCGCCGGGGGCGGCCGCGCGCACCATCGCGACGACGTCCTCTTCACGGGGGAACCCGAACTTCAGATGTTCTTCCAGGTAGGGCAGCGTCGTGCCGACGACGCTCCGAACGACTTCAGCCACGTGCCACTCGGCTTGCTGTTTCTGCGGTGAGCCATAGGGGCAGCAGATGACAAGCCGCCGGCGCGCGACGCGGACCAGCTCAGCGATATGTTCCGGGCGCTGCTCCGCGGGCATGTGCTCAAGGGTGTCACAGCTCGTAACGACGTCGAACTCAGCGTCGGCGAACGGCAGGACGCGCGCATCAACGATGAAATCGGCAGGCGGCACGATGTTCGCGGTCGACACCCGCGCCGAGGGCAAGAACCTGGCGAGCTGATGGCCCCGACCGCCGACGTCCAGTACCGTCGTCGCCCTCTCGACGCAGTTGGCGGCGAGTACGAGGCGGTCCCACATATCGGGCTGCCACAGGGCCCGGGCGGCTGCCCGTCGAATCACCGCAGGCACGCTGTCCCGATTCATCGGCCCGTGTCCGCTGGGATTGCAGTCCGCTCTGGGGTTGCGGGCCGCTCTGGGGTTGCGGGCTTCCGGCGGAAGATGATGAGGGTGTTCCAGTTGCCGACCTCACGCACGCCAGGGATATGCGCGATCCAGCGCAGCCAGTCCGGCCAGTAACGCGGGGCCATCCAGACGATCTCCACGTCGTCGCGCGCCCGGAACCAGTCCACTACTTCGTGAACATGCAACCGGTACAGGCTCACGCCGAACTCGTTCTTAGGACGCCGCCCGTACCGGCGTTCGTACCGATCGGCAGCCGCGTGGCCGCCGAGATAGTGCCATGGTGCCGTTTCGTGCCCGCCCCAGGGCGAGTACCAGTTCCCGAAGGTCAAGTACCCGAGGCCTGCGGCGGGTTCGAGCACACGTACCATCTCGGCGAGCGCGCGCTGCCATCGCGCGGTGTGCTCGAGCATGTTGGAGCTGCAGACGATCTGCGCTGCGCCGTCATGCAACCCGAGCGCCTGGGCATCGCACTGGATCGCCGATTCCGGCTGCCGGCCGTGCAGCCTCAGTTCCTCGGCGCTCTGGTCGACCACGACGCAGCGCGCTCCGGCGGCTCTCAGTTCCTCGGCGATGTAGCCAGGGCCGCCGCCGATGTCGACGGCGAGCGCGTTCCGCGGATCCTGGAATCGCGAGATCTGCCGTACGACATCCGCGGCCAGGTAAGAGTAGAAGCGGTCCGGGTCGGTGCCCTCGTGCCGGAACAGCTTGAACAAGTGGATGCTGCGCGCCAGCCCCCGGGTGGGGTCGCCTGTTCCCTTTGTGTCTAGATGGTGATATTCGGTCAGCATGGCGGTAGTTTAGGAGTATTTGCCAAGGCCCGGCGCCGGCTTTTCACCGATCGCGGTCCGAGGCGCTGATAGAGCCTCTGGGCCGGGTTCTCGATCAGGTAGAAGCTCATCGTCGCTGCGGCCACCGTAAGTACGGTGACGGCAACAAGGACGCCCGTAGCGCTCGCCAGGGTGAAGGAGCCGCCGCTGAAGATATTGCGCTGGTGCAGCGCTGCGAATAGGCCGTAGATGACGAGGTACTGCCAGAGGAAGACGCCGTAGGACACCTTTCCGAGAAATCTCATCACCCGGTTGCCCAGGATCATGGACAGCCGCGTCGGCGAACGAGGCTGGAATGCCGCGGGCGCGACGATGGCCGCCGCGACGATCGCGTACAGGGCCAGCTTGATTTCGGTCTGCCAAAGGCTGGCGATTGCCAGCGTCTGCGGGCCGGTTACCGGCGTGCAGGCGACTACGAAGGTCATGACAGCGATCAGCCAGCACGCCCCCGCTGACTGGGCGACAGTCCGTTCCAGTCTCCTGACCGGGCCGTCGGTGCCTGGCTCGGCTTGAGCCCAGACGGTCACGACCGCGATTGCCATGCCGGGGGTGAACCAGGTCAGCAACCGCGGCAAGGTTTCGCCGATCCAGGGCTCAAAGGCCGGGTAGTACTCCAGAACCGCCAGGCCGAAGGGCGCAACGGTCAGCACCGCTATCCCGGCCAGCAACCGCCGGGCACGCCGCCCGACGTCGGGCCCGGCCCGGCGTGCATACCAGGTCAGCAGGCCGGCCAGAACGGGCAGCAACGCATAGAAGGACACCTCGACCGCGAGGCTCCACATCTGGGCGAGGCCCGGAGCGCCAGTACCGCCCCACCACGGGCGCGGGTCGTAGACCTGGGCGAGCCCGAGGTACTCGGCCCAGTGCGCCACCGACCGCAGACTGGCGTGGTTGAGCGTTGCGAAGGCCACCACGACGACCGCCCAGTACGCGGGCAGGATACGCACCGCGCGGCGCCACAGGTAGGTGCTTGTGGCCGGGTTGCCGCCGACGTCCAGTGCGGCCGCGGCCCATGGCCGGTACAGCAGTAGCCCGGACAGCGTGAAGAAGATAGGCACTCCGATGTCGCCGCGACTCACGACCCAGGACAGCGGAGTGCCGGTGAATGCGAGGCCGGTCACGCCGCCCACATGGACGAGCAGCACAGCGAAGGCAGCGATGACCCGAAGACCGTCCAAGGCGGGCTGCCGACCCGGGCCCGCCCGTGCCACGCTGACCGCTGCGCCGGTCGTAGCGGCTGCGGTCGTGGCGGCTGAGGTCGTGGCGGCTGCCGTCTTGGCGGCTGCCAGGCCGCCACCTGCGTGCCTGCCGGGATTCCGCCTGTCGAGGTGGAGGCCGGTCAGGCTCGAACGCATGGCGGGAGTTTACGTGCCATGGACCTACCAAGGGGACAGACAGTGCCGGACGTCGCAATGTGATCGCCGGTGCCCTCGGACCGCTATGGCTTAGTCTGGCCAGGCACGGCGTTAAGGACGCGGATCGGCAGGAGATGCGTGCGTGTCTTCGAGCGAGCCCATGACGGATTCAGTCCCGGCAGCCCGGCCCGCTGAGCCCCTTGAGGGGGCGGAGTGGCTCCGCGCGAACTGGATCACAGTTGCGGCCATTCTCGGGCTCGTACTGCAACTGTGGTGGCGAGCCGGGATGCTCGCGCATTCGTACTTTCAGCAGAATGACTTCCCGCTGCTGTACCGGGCAGCGGCAGCCAAGTTCAGCCTGTCGTACCTGCTGACGCCGGCGAGCGGGCAGTTTGCTCCGGCTGCACGGGCGGTCGTCTGGCTCGAGGCCAGAGGCGGTCTGTACAACTGGAATCTCGCGTCGGCGGTCACCCTGGGCCTGCTTGCGGTTGCCGGGCTTGCTCTCTTGCGCCTGCTCCGCAGGCTCTTCGGCAACCGGGCAGCGATCCTGGCACCGTATGCGCTGTATCTTGTGACGCCGCTCGTCGTGCCGGCCGCGACCTGGTGGTCGTCGACACTCGCCGTCGTACCGCTGCAGATCGCGATCGTGATGGCAACGGACGCGCACATCTGCTACATCCGGACTGGCCGGTTCCGGCACGCTGCCGCCGCTGCGTGCTGGTTTGCTGCCGGGGCTTTGTTCGCCGACAAAGGTATCCTCATCCCGCTCCTTCTCCTGGCCCTGACGTCGGCGTTCTTGCTGCCTGGCGGATGGCGGGCCGGCCTCGCCGCGGCGCTGCGCGGTTACTGGCGAGGCTGGCTGCTCTACTCCGCCGTGATGGCTGCCTACCTGGTGCTCGCAGTCATCCGGGTCAGCGGATCCGGTTTCACGCCCCGGCCGATGGCACCAGGGCAAGGCTTGTCGTTCGTGTCGTCGCTCGTGGGTGTCGGCCTGGTTCCGGCCCTTGCAGGCGGACCGTGGCGATGGTGGTCGACAGGCAGTTACGCGGCAGCCGCCCAGATGCCCGTGCTCACCGCGGTCAGCTGGATAGCGGTGGCCGCCGCCGTGCTTGCCAGCATCTGGTTCCGCCAGCGGGCCTGGCGGGCCTGGCTCATCGCTATCGCCTGGCTGGCAATCGCCGACGTTGTCCCGGTCCTGGCCGGCTGGGCCGGCGCTGTCATCACTCCGCCCCGTACCGCCGACCTCAGTTACCTGGCGGACGCCGTTCCGGTGCTCGTCATCTGCGCGGCGCTTGCGTTCTGGCCAGTTCAAGGCGAGGAGAGCCGGTACCGGAACCGGCCAGCCCTCCCTGCTTCCCGGAGCGTGATCACGGTCAACGCCGTCGGCCTGATCGCCGTTAGCTCGCTCTGGTCGACCCAAGCCTTCGAGAACGCGACCACAGCAGTACCCGCGCGGTCCTATATCGCCACCGCCCGGCTGGCGCTCCGGCACGTGCCGGCCGGTGCCGAGATCGTCTCCGAGCCGGTTCCCTCGGCCATGATGAGCCGGGCGCTCTTCGGCGCGGCCAGTTCCACCGCAGCTGTGTTGGGCCCGCTCGCGCCCCGGTCAGCTCGAGTCCGGTGGACGACATCACCGCGGGGTACGGTGAGCCGCTTGATGATCTTCGATGGTGAGGGCCGTCTCTGGCCGGCGGCGGTCAGCGGCGTCTCGACATACGTGCCGGCCGGTCCTGGAACGTGCTGGCGCCTGGGCGCAGGCGTGACCACGATTCCGATGCAGTCCGTGGTGCAAGGCCGGTCATCACTGGCGGAGCTCGGGTATTCCGGCCCGGCCACGACTCTGGCGCTGAGGCTTTCGGGGAGCTGGCATTCTGTCAGCCTTCCGGCCGGCCGCGACGACGCGCTGATCCCGCTTCCCGGCGCAGGCAGCTCAGTAGCTGTCCGCAGCCTGAGCCTGGCCCAGCCCGGATGCCTGACCTATCTGACGGTAGGCACCCTGCAGCCGTCGCCTTACGGCAGTCCGCAACCTGCTAATCCGGTATCAGGGTGATTCGTCACCTACGATGTGGATCGCCGGCGCTAGACCGTGAGCGGCGGCCAGACTTGGTGACTCATCAGCGGCGGGGAGAGGATCAAGGACGTAGCTTTTCATGATCGAAACCCCTGGACGGGGTGCTGCTGGTCCCGCGAGCCAGGATGAGTCGCCCGAGGCGGTCAGCCAGGCTCCCCGTCTCAAGCTGACCGACGGGGTCGACGACCGGATCAGGCGTAACCTGTGGATTGTCGCCTGCTGCGTTGCGCTCGCGGCTCTGACCTTTGTCGACCGGCCAGGCAACATCATCGGCGATACCAAGCTGGACCTCGCCGTTAACCCGATCGGGTTTCTCGAGCGAGCCCTGCAACTGTGGGATCCAACCCAGTTCGGCCAGCTTCAGAATCAGGCCACCGGCTACCTGTTCCCGATGGGCCCGTTTTTCGTGGTGGGGAAGCTTGCGGCCCTCCCGCCCTGGGTCGTCCAGCGCCTATGGCTGACGGCAGTCCTGCTGGCTGCCTTCGTCGGCGTCACCAAGCTGGCCGCCAGGCTCGGCATCGGCAGCCCGATGACACAGATTGCCGGCGGCCTGGTTTACGCGCTTGCCCCCCGGGAGCTCGGCGAGATCGGAGCTATCTCGATCGAGATCCTTCCCGCGGCTATGCTCCCGTGGATCATGCTGCCGCTCGTCCGGGTGGTGCAGGAGAGCCGCGAAGGCTCCGGGCGTCCTCGTTTGCTCGGGGCAGCCGCGCGCTCCGCTGCCGCGGTCGCGTTCTGCAGCGGGGTGAACGCTGCCGCAGCGCTGGCTGTGTTGCTGCCCCCGGTCATCTACTTGCTCACGGTGCCACGGCCTGCACCGCGCTGGCGCATCCTGGCATGGTGGGCGCCGCTGGTCGTTATGGTCAGCTGGATCTGGATCATGCCGCTCCTGTTGCTGCAGGCCTACGGTGTGTCGCTGCTGCCGTATACCGAGAGCGCGGCCGTGACGACGTCGGCCACCAGCCTGTCTAATCTGCTGCGCGGCACCGAGGACTGGGTCGGCTACCTGGTAGTGAACGGCCACAGCTGGTGGCCGATGGCATTCTGGATCTCTAACGCGGCACTAGCCACGATCGCCACTGGCCTGATCGCCGGCCTGGGGCTGACCGGCCTGCTCGGCATGCGCAGCGAGGTTCGCCGGCCACTGCTATGCATCCTGCTGACCGGCATCGTCATCATCGGAATCGGATACCGCAGCGGTCTGGGCAATCCGCTGTCGCCGCTGCTGGATCATCTCATCAACGGCCCGCTAGGCCCGTTCCGTAACGTGCGGAAGTTCGATCCGCTCATCCGGCTGCCGGTCGCCATGGGCGTGGCCCACCTGCTCGCGCGCGTGCGGCGCGCCAGGGCGCTGATCACGGTCAGGGCCGCGACGGCAGTCAGGGGCGGAACGGCAATAAGGGCCGGGGCGGCGGTCAGCGTCGCGGCGGCAGTCGCGGTCGCGATCCCGGTGGTGCCCGCTTACGTCAGCGGACTATCCCCGGCTGGCGACTTCCAGAGCATCCCGCAGTACTGGGACGACGCCGCGGCCTGGCTGAACCAGCACGCGGGCAACCAGGCCGTCCTCGAAGTCCCTGGTGCCCAGTTCGGCGAGTACACCTGGGGCCGGCCGATGGACGACGTGCTCGAACCGTTGTTCACGGGCGACTGGGCCAGCAGCCAGCTGTCCGCCATCGGCTCGGTAGGCAACGTCCGGCTGCTCGACGCTATCGACCAGCAACTGGCGGCCGGTGCCGGATCTGGAGGCCTAAGCCAGGTACTCGCCCGGATGGGAGTCAAGTACCTCGTCGTTCGCAATGACCTGCTCACCAGTACTCTGCTGGGCGCCTGGCCCAGCAGGATCAACCAGGCGATCAGCGAATCGCCCGGCCTCGCTGAGGTGGCGAGCTTTGGGGCGCCCGTCGGGACAGCTAACCCGGGCAGCGCGATCAGTGACTTCGATACGTCGTACCCGCCGGTCGAGATCTACCAGGTGCTCGGTGCGCAGCCAGCTGCCATAGTTCAGCCGGCAAGTTCGGTGATGCGGGTCTACGGCGGTCCCGAGGCGCTGCTGAGCCTTGCCGACTCCGGATTGCTCCGCGGCCGGCCGCTGCTGCTGAACTCGGATTCGCCGTCGGTCGCGGCCCGGTGGAATGTGGTCACCGACTCCCTCCGGCGCCGGGTGGTGAACTTCGGCGAGCTCAGGGCCGACTACTCGCCGACACTGACTGCTGACCAGCCGGCCAGCACCTTCGAGGCCGTGCCGGACTACCTCGAGCCTGGCTGGCAACCTTACGAGAGCGTGGCCCGGTACTACGGGATCACTGACGTCACGGCGTCGTCGTCGGACGCCAGCATCACCGCTATCCCGTCGCAGAGCGCCACCGGGCTGTTCCCGTTCGCAGCCGTCGACGGTGATCTGCGGACGATGTGGGAGTCGGGTGCGCTCACCGGGCCGGAGGGCCAGTGGATCAAGGTCGATTTCGCCCAGCCGGTGAATACGAGCACCATCCGCATCGCGTTCGCCGACAACAGCGCCATCGGCCCGCCGGTCACCGTCGTCTCGATCGCAACCGCGGCTGGAACGGTCACCGACCGGGTCCGCCAGACCGGGCAGCTACAGACCCTGGCCGTGGCCCCCGGGCCGACCACCTGGCTGCGCGTGACAATCGCCAGGACCCGGTGGAGTCCGGCCATCGGCCGGCAGGTAGGCGTCTATGAGATCGAAGTTCCGGGTGTGTCGGCATCCCGCACGATTATCGCGCCGGCCGTTGCGCTGCCCGGCGGGGCTGATCCCAGCGCGGTCGTGCTGGCCAAGGCTGAGCCCCAGCCCAGCGACTGCATGCTGACGTCAGTCCGCTGGGTCTGTAACCCCCGGCTGATGAAACCAACGGAGGAGCAGTACGGCTTCGACGAGTCCTTCCCGGCGTCCCGGCCGTGGACCGCGAGCGTGTCGGGCAGTGCGGTACTCACGCAGGTCAGCCTCATCGAGCGCTATGCGTGGGGCGAGCGCGGCCAGCCTCAGGTCACCGGATCTTCCGCGTACACCACCGACCCCCAGGTTCAGCCGTCGTCAGCCTTCGATGGCAATCCCCTCACCACCTGGGTCGCGAGCACGGAGGACAGGACGCCGAAGCTGACAATCCGCTGGTCACGCACCCGGACTGTGGCCAAGGTGACGATCACCCGCCCGTCAGGAGCAGCCGGCCCGATGCCGGTGCTGCTGATCGGCTCGACGGGCCAGGCCCGTGGCGGAATGGTCACCGGGACGGTCTCGACACTGAAATTCGCCCCGATGCGGACCGACAGCCTGAGCTTCTTGTTCACCCCGCCTGCGCTTCCGCTGCAGATTACCGATATCCGGATCGCGGGCGTTACCCCGCTGGTATCGGCCGGCTCGGCGCCGTTCACGCTGCCCTGCGGATTCGGGCCGCGAATACTCGTCGACGGCCAGGTCATCCCGACGCGAGCGACCGGAACCTATGCGGACGTGCTGACAGGGCAGCCGCTCCGATTCTCCGCCTGCGGCGCCGTGCCGGTTTCGGCGGGCATGAACCAGGTCGTCGAGGCAAGCTCGGATGCCTTCGACGTTCAGTCGGTCGTCCTCGACCAGCCCGGCGCGCGGGCGCTTGCGCGGGCGCCCGCGGTCCCGTTCGCTACCCCCAAGGTCGTGTCCTGGACGTCGTCGCAGCGGGTCCTGCGGGTTACCGCCAGCCAGGCGTCATACCTCATCGTCAACGAGAACTTCAATCGCGGCTGGACAGCCACCATCGATCAGCACGTCCTCCATCCCGTTCTCATCGACGGCTGGAAGCAGGCCTGGGCGCTGCCGGCCGGCACTGATGGCGTCGTAACGCTGACTTACACGCCCGATGCAACGTACCGGATCAACCTGCTCGCGGGCGTTGCCGCCATCCTCGTGGTGTTCGGGATCGCGCTGGTGCCGGCTCGTCGCCGGAGGCGACGGCGCCGCCTGGCCAAGGCCGCGGCCCTGGGCACCTATGCCGATGCCGCACATGCCGCACATGCTGCGCCAGCGGAGCACGTGTCCGCGGCCAGTGGCAGATGGCTGGCAGTCAGCGGATCAGCGAGCATCGGGCTTCTGGCCGGCGCCGTCGCGGTGTCGCTGATCGGGCTGTGGCTCGGCGGCTATCCCGGCGCGCTTCTCTTGCCGCCGGCCACCGCAGCGTTCATCGCCGCTTCGGCCGTTGGTGCCCGGAGCCCTGTCTTGCGGTTCGTCGGCAGCAGCTGGCTAGTAACGGGCCTGCTCGCGGCCGCGGCTCTAACCGGCGCGGTCGGCACTGAGCTTCGAAACGCGGCCCATTCCGGCCCGGCCGTGAGAGCGCTATGGGACACCTGCCCGCAGGTGCTGTGCCTGATCATCGTTGCCCGGCTGATCGCGGCACTCGCGACAATGCCCAGGCGGCGCGGCTCCTGAGCCCGGACTGGCTGCGACCAGCGGAACGCGTGCGGCCACCGGAGACTTGCGGGAGGCCGAATCCCGTTATAGTCATGTGCCCTAATTGCCGCTAACATGCCGGGAGATCGGGCTATGATCCTCCGCAACATCTAACGGTTTTAATGGACATACACCTGCAAAATACCTCACCGCTGGAGGCTTGATGCGCAGGGTGGCCGGGCTCGTCGCGAGTGCCCTAGGTACCTTCCTGATCGTGCTCGCCCTGCTGACGCGCTTCTACGTGGCAGACCAGGCGATCAAGTTCCCGCTGAACGAGAGCTCGGTGTCAACGCTCACGGCCAGCAACGCGAGCTACTTCAGCGCCTCAGCGCTGCAGGAGCGGACCGGCGTGAACCTGACGGACACCACCACCGTCCAAGGTGACGTGGCGTCGAGCAACTCCAGCCGCGCCGTCTGGAACGAGTTCACTTATCTTTACGACTCGACCAATCACCAGGCATTCGACTATTCGCTCTCGCGCCTCGCCTTCGACCGGCGGACGGGTGCTCTGCAGAACTGCTGCGGCGCGGCCATCGGCACGGATACCAAGCTCAAGTTCTCCGGGCTTGGCTACGTGTGGCCGCTGGGCTCTCAGAAGACGACCTACCAGCTCTTCGACATGACCTTGCTGAAGCCGATGCCCACGCGCTATGAGGGCACGGCAGTGGTCGACGGCGAGACCACCTATAAGTTCGTCGAGCAAGTGCCGCCGACTCAATCGGGCACCGAGACGCTGCCGGGATCGCTCGTCGGCGTGACGGGCCAGCAGACGGTCCAGCTCGACGAGTACTACAAGGGAACGACGACGGACTGGGTCGATCCCGCCACCGGCGCGCCGGTCAGGGTCAGCACCGACGAGCACCTCTACCTGGTGAACAGCGCTGGCACGCAGGTGCTCAACCTTCTCAACGCCGACTTCAACACGACGCCCGCCACGGTGGCCTCAGCGGTGAACACCGCTAAGTCCGACGACGCCAAGATCTCGCTGGTCGCCGTCATCCTGCCAGTGGTTTTCGGGCTGCTCGGCATCATCCTGCTGATCATCGGAATCATCCTGGCCTGGCCCAGGGCTCAGTATGACTACGAAGACGAGCTGGCCGGGGACTTCGAGGGCGGCGAGGTCCCGGCGTAGCCCGGCTGCGTGCCCCTCGATGAGCTGCGCCTGCCGATAGCCGCGCCCGCGGCGCCCAGGATGAGATCCGAAGCGGTGGTGGTCGCTCTCGCGACCAGTGCGACGGCAACCGCGGCGCCCGAGGGCAGCACCGTCGACAGAGCCGCGACCAGTATCAGTTCCCTGGCGCCGATGCCGCCGGGCAGAACCACCAGCAGCATGCCCGCGGAGAAGGCGAGACTGTAGCCGCCGACCGCGATGAGCAGCGTACTGGCATGCAGGCCACCAAGTCCGGTGGCCAGCATCCAGACACCGAAGCCCAGCAGCAGCCAGCCTGCCAGGTTCCAGGCCATCGCCCGGGTGAGCCCGCCCCAGGTGGGCAGGCGCTCGAGCGGCTGGCGCCGGATAAGCGTGAGCAGGCGGTCAAGGACCCGGCCGAGCACCGGGGGACACAACGCGGCCATGATCACCGGCGCTGCGCACAGGACCCACCAGTAGTGCTGGATCACGGCCGGCGCGGCGACTGGCAACGTCACCAGCGCGAGCAACAGGCCGGTGCCGACCATGACCGCCAGTGACGTGGCGACGGACGCGAAGCTGCGCCTGCGCGGCACCTGGTACTCGTGACCGAGTTCGATCTGGGCCGCGAACGCCCAGACGGCGCCGGGAATGTACTTGGCCAGCTGAGCCAGGAAGTTAACCCGGGCCGCGGCGCGCACCGGCAACGGCGAGCCAAGGTCGGCAAGGATGGCGCGCCAGGCCAGCATCATGCACGTCGCTCCGGCCATTGCGGCCGCCAGTGACGCCGCGATGGCATACCACTGCAGACGTGCCAGCCCGGCAGTTACCTGCGGCCATTCCTCATGCAGTCCGTAACCGCAGAACGCCAGCACAGCGGCCAGCAGCCCACCGCGAATCCATGGGCTGCCCGCGATGCGCGTCAGCCGGGTAAGCACGCGCACAGAGTACCTGTTCTGTCATGGTTTCTGGCTAGTGCGATATCTTGCGGGCTTGGCTAGAACCTGTTCTAGTCTAGGTTCGACGCAGGCTATCGACTCGGAGGTGGCGGTGGGATCCAAGGGGTTCTGGGGCCGGGCGCAGGAGGATCCGGGCTGGATCGCAGTGGTCGATCCCGATGGCACCCAGCACCTGGCCGGGGACCTGCTCAGCCGGGTGAATCAGCTGACCCATGCGCTTCGGGCGCGCGGCCTGAAGCCGGGTGACGGCATTGCTTCCATCCTGCCCAATGGCGCGGCCCCGGTAGAGGTCTACCTCGCCGCTCTGCAGGCTGGCTGGTATCTCACCCCGATCAACTGGCACTTCACTGCCCCGGAGGCCGCATACATCGCCGCGGACTGCGGCGCCAAGGCGTTCTTCGTCGACGAGCGGTTCGCCGAACTCGGAACGCAAACGGCTGACCAGGCAGGCATCCCGGCCGACGCCAGGTTCAGCTTCGGCGACATACCGGGCTTCACCAGTGTCAGCGCGCTGCGGGCCGGCCACCCCGACACGCTGCCGAAGGACCGGACCGCGGGGACCACGATGCACTACACCTCGGGCACCACGGGCCGCCCGAAGGGCGTGCGGCGCTCCCTGACCGGCTTTGATCCGGACGACGCGGTCGTACTCGCCGCCGGACTGCTGTCGTTCTTCGGCGTCACCGACGGCCAGCCGAATGCGCACCTGCTCACCTCGCCGAACTATCACACTGCGGTCACCGTGTTCGGCGGCGGCGCCCTGCATCTCGGCCACACGCTGGTCTGCATGGACGGGTTCGACGCGGAGACCGCGCTAGCGCTGACCGAGCGTTACCGGTGCACCAACTCGCACATGGTGCCGACGCAGTTCAAGCGCATGCTCTCACTGCCCGACGAGACCAGGGCGAAGTACGACCTGTCGTCGATGCGATGGCTGATCCACGCAGCGGCACCCTGCCCCATCGGGATCAAGCAGGAGATGCTCGACTGGTGGGGCCCGTGCGTGTGGGAGTACTACGCCGCGACCGAGGGTGGCGGCACGATCGCGTCGCCGCAGGACTGGCTGGCACACCCCGGCACCGTGGGTAACGCGTGGCCGATCAGCGAACTGCTGATCGCCGATGAGGACGGGAACCCCCAGCCGACCGGCGCTCCGGGCACCGTCTACATGAAGATGGGCCTCGCCGAGTTCGAGTATTACGGGGACAAGGCCAAGACAGAGGCCAACAGGCTGCGCGGCTACTTCACCGTTGGCGACATCGGCTACCTCACCGACGACGGATTCCTGTTCCTCTGCGACCGCAAGTCCGACATGATCATCTCGGGTGGCGCGAACATCTACCCGGCCGAGATCGAGGCCGAGATCATCATGAACCCCAAGGTCGCCGACGTTGCCGTCTTCGGCATCCCGGACGACGAATGGGGCGAGCAGATCAAGGCAGTCATCCAGCCGGCCGAGGGAGTCGAGCCGGGTGACGAGCTGGCGGCAGAGATCGTGGCCGGCTTGCAAGGCCGCCTGGCCAAGATGAAATGGCCGAAATCCATCGATTTCACCGAGCAGCTCCCCAGGGATCCGAGCGGCAAGCTGCTCAAGCGGCGCCTGCGAGACCCGTACTGGTCGGACCAAGGGTCCAAGATCTAGCCGAGCCGGCCCGCAACCCGCCTGAGCATGTCGATCAGGCGGGTGGCCGCCACCGGGTCTGGCGGCTGGCCGTAGGTCACGGCGAAGATATGCCGCCGGGCGCCCGGCAGCGGGGCGCTGACGATACCCGGATGCCGGGCCACTCGCAGGCACAGCTCGGGCAGCGTGGTGACGCCGAGGCCGGCAGCCACGAGCGCCTGGACGGCGAGGTAGTCATCGGTGGTGAAGGAGATCCTCGGCGTGAAACCGGCGGACTCGCACTGCCGGACGAGGTGACTGCGGCACCGTTCACAGCCCGCGATCCACCGGCTCTCCGCATAGGCGGCTAGCTCGGGCACGGGCAGGTCAGGGGTCGGCGGCGAGATGTCACCGGCTCGGGAACTGGCTGCCGCAACCAGGTGAACGGCCTCGTCGAGCAGCAGCGTGCCGCGGGTTCCCTCGTCGGCGGGCACCGGCGGGGCCGGGTCAAGATCGGCTTGGTAGTGCTGGAAGACCACGGCCACGTCGACGTAACCAGCGCGGAGCATCCGCAGCGCCTCCGGCGGCTCGGCCTCGGTCAGCACGAACTCCATGCCAGGCGCCTCGGCCGATAGCATCGCCGCCGCAGCCGGCACCAGGGTGCCGAGCGCCGACGGGAACGCGGCCAGCCGGACCCGGCCTTGCCGCAGCCCTACGTGTGCTGCGAGCTCGGTTTCGGCAGCGTCCAGCCGGCCGATGATCTCTTCCGCCCGCTCGGCCAGCAGCCGCCCCGCGTCGGTGAGCCGGATGCCGCGGCCGACCCGTTCCAGCAACTGGGCGCCAGTCTCGGCCTCGAGCCGGGCGATGTGGTGGCTGACCGATGGCTGGGCATAGTTCAGCTCTCGTGCTGCCGCCGTGACGGAGCCGTTCCTGGCGACCGCGACGAGTACCCGCAGCCGGGTCACGTCCAGCATTCACTAACTATAGATGGCCTCGTTGTTATCCCAGCGTCCCATCAACCCTGCCTGGTAGTTAGCCGCACGGGGGAGGCCGCACCCGTGGGCGGGTATAGCTCGGTGCGGGGGCGACATGGCTACTTCGCCAGGAAACGGGGAGTCCAGGGCAGGCCGCGTAGACCCACGGCTGATGCGCCGGGTAACCGGCGGAGCTGCGATTACCGCGCTCGGCGGCCTGCTGTTCGGCTACGACACCGGCGTGGTTTCCGGTGCGCTGCTGTTCCTGAAACCAGAGTTCGGCGGGCTCTCCAATTTCCAGCTTGAGCTTGTCACCAGCCTGCTGCTGCTCGGGGCAATCGGCGGGGCACTGATCGCTGGCCGGCTGGCTGACCGGATCGGCCGGAAGCCCTCGATCTTGATCACCGCCACCGTGTTCGTGCTGGGCGTGCTGCTAGCGGCATTCACCCCGAGTTACGCGGTCTTGCTCATAGCGCGGCTGGTGATCGGCCTCGCCGTCGGCTCCTCCTCGATGGTCGTGCCGCTGTATATCGGCGAGATTGCGCCGCCACGATTTCGAGGTGGCCTCGTCAGCCTCAACCAGCTGGCGATCACGCTGGGCATCCTCGTTTCCTACCTGGTGGACTACGGTCTTGCCTCGTCCGGGAACTGGCGGCTGATGTTCGGGCTCGCTGCCGCGCCGGCGGTGCTCCTGTTCGGCGGCATCCTCACTCAGAAGGAGAGCCCGTACTGGCTGATCGAGCGTGGCCGCGACGGCGAGGCACGGTCGGTGCTGGCGCGCCTCCGGCCGTCCGGCGAGGTCGACCAGGAAGTCAGTGAAATCCGCTCCGTCATCAGTCAGGGCCGGGCCGGGCTGCGCGAACTGCTGAGTCGCGCCGTCAAGCCCGCCTTGCTGGTCGGCGTAGCCATGGCCGTGTTCCAGCAGGTGACCGGCATCAACACGGTCATCTACTACGCGCCGTCGCTACTGCACGACGCCGGACTCGGCAATTCCTCGGCGCTGCTGGCTAACGTCGGCATCGGCGCCGTGAACGTGCTGATGACGATCGTGGCGATCAGGCTGCTTGACCGCACCGGGCGGCGGCCGCTGCTGATCGGCGGAAGCACCGGGATGGCGATCGGCATGATCGCTGCCGCGCTGGCCTTCATCGGCGGCACCCACCTGACCGGCGGGCGGGCCGTGCTGGCGATAGCCGCGCTGGTCGTCTATACCGGCTCGTTCGCCATCGGGCTAGGCCCGGTGTTCTGGCTGATGATCTCGGAGATCTACCCGCAGCGGGTGCGCGGCACGGCGATGAGCGTCGCCAGCATGGCGAACTGGGGCGCCAACTTCCTGGTGACAATCTCGTTCCTGACGATGCTCAGCGCGATCGGCGGGACTGGGGTGTTCGCGCTGTTCGCCTTCCTGACCCTGATGGCCATCTGGTTCTTCATCCGTAAGGTGCCCGAGACCAAGGGCCGCAGCCTGCAGGCAATCGAGGCAGAGCTGCGCGGGTCGCAACTGCCTGATCGGCCGGGAGGCCCGCCGGGCCAGCAGCCGCCTGGTGAGATGCCACAGGGCCCGGTCGGGCATGCCGCTTAGCCCTGCTGCCGCCCGGCGCCCGCCCGACTCCTGATGACCCGTCTGCTGATGAACTGCCTCATGATGAAGCTGTGCGTTCGCAGCAGATGATCTGGCGGCCGGCGCCCGGCTGGCCGGAAGCGCCGCCGGGCTGGCAGCCCCCGCCGGGCTGGCAACCGCCGGCCGACTGGCCCGCGGCCCCGGCCGACTGGCAGTTCTGGGTGCCGCGCGAACCGCGGCTCCCGGTGCGCTCGGGTGAGCTCACCCGGCGCGACCTGGTGCTGGAAACCAGGATGGTCATGATCGCGTTCCTGGTTCCGTGGATCATCAGCGCGGTACTGACGCTGGCGGGATACGAGATCAGCCATGCCACCCTGACCCAGCTGCCGACCTTTGACTCGCGCCAGCCTGCGGTGAACGTCGTGCTGGGACTAATCAGCTACCTTCCGGTAGCAGCCGTCGTCCCGCTCGCGCTGCTCTTGCTGGCCCGGACCGGCCAGCGCCCGGCTGACCTGGGGCTGACCCGCGCCCGCGTACCAGACATCGGCGTCGCCATCGGGCTGGCGACGGCGGGCCTCGCTTGCGAGTTCGTGCTCGCCATCCCGTTCACTGCGCTCAAGCACTCAGCGCTGGTCAACACGGCTGGCCCCCTGCACGTGCCGGCCTACTACCTCATCTTCGGGCTGAGCCAGGCATTCATTACCTCGGTTGCCGAGGAGACCGCCGTGAACGGCTACCTGCTGACCAGGCTCGACCAGCTCGGCTGGGCACCGTGGCCGGCCTTCTGGCTCAGCCTTGCGCTGCGGACGGCCTATCACGTGTACTACGGCCTCGCGGTGCTGCTGACACTGCCTCTCGGGTACTTCCTGACTCGCTCGTTCCAGAAGCACGGCAAGCTCAGCCGGCCGATCCTGGCCCACTTCCTGTATGACTCAGCGATCTTCCTCATCGCGATCCTGGCTCATTAGCCCCCTGAAGGGTCAACACGGCCCGTCAGCAGTGGATCAGCGGGGTTACGCGCCGGGTGGCTGGGGTCGCCGGCCAGCGCACGGCGCCGCCACGCGATGCCGGACAGTGCCTCGAGCACGACCCGGTTGGCGAGGTAGGCGGTGACCTCGGCGTGGTCGAATGGCGGAGCGACCTCGACGATGTCGATGCCGGCCAGCGGCAGCTCCATCGCGGTGCGGCGGACCGCGTCCAGCAGCTGGCGGCCGGTCAGCCCGCCAGGCTCGGGGGTGCCGGTGCCCGGGGCCATACCCGGGTCCACAACGTCGACGTCGACCGACAGGAAGACGCCGTCACACTCGTCGACGGCGATCGCGAAGGCCTCGGTGAGGCACTCGTCCAGCCCGCGGAAAACCACCTCGGCCATCTCGTAGCTGCGCATCCGCTGGCCGGCCATCCAGTCCAGGGTCTGCGGCTCAGGCCAGTAGCCGCGAAGGCCGATCTGCAGGAACCGGTCGCCGCGGACAGCGCCAGATTCGATCAGCCGCCGCATCGGGGTGCCATGCCCGTGCAGGGCACCGAACTGGGTGTCGCCGGTGTCCGCGTGGGCATCGAAGTGAATCATGGAGACCTTGCCCCAGCCGACGTGCCTGGCAACCCCGGTCGCGTCCGGCAGGGCGACGGTGTGATCGCCGCCGAGGATGACCGGGACCGCGCCACCGTGACAAGCCGTGTGGACTGCTTCTTCCAGCCTGCGCAGCGACAATTCGGTGTCGCCGGATGGCATCTCGACGTCGCCGGCATCGGCGACCTTCAGCTCGACCAGCGGGTCGACGCCGAGGGCCAGGTGCGGCCTGGAACCGTCGTGCGGCAGGTAGTCGGTGAACCGGATGGCCTGCGGCCCGAAGCGGGCGCCTGGCCGGTGCGAGGTTCC
Source organism: Streptosporangiaceae bacterium (assembly GCA_035507615.1). Classification (GTDB taxonomy): domain Bacteria; phylum Actinomycetota; class Actinomycetes; order Streptosporangiales; family Streptosporangiaceae; genus JAJYUU01. The sequence goes on along the minus strand of DATJNX010000023.1, from coordinate 56,217 downwards.
GCCGTCGAACGGAGCTCCGATGATCATGATGTCGGTGCCTGCCCACGAGGCCGGGTCAGCCAGGTCGGCGCGCGGCACGCCAAGGAACGTGGCATCCGGGCCGTACATGCCCCCAAGTCGCGTCATACCCGGTGAGATTACATGGCAGGGGCTACCGGAAGCCGTCGCAGCCACACGTAAACGGCCGCCCCGCCTCCTTGTCGCCCCTGCCGTACGCACGCTGGAGTTAACCAGAAGGCCAGGTATGGGAAGCCGGCAAGCAAACTAGCTGTGAGATCGTGCCAATGCGGGCCGCATGAACGAACGGAGCACGAGCTTGACGCAGCTGGGCATATCGGCAATCGAGGAATTGACGACGGCACCGGGGCGGCGCCTTGAGCTGGCGGGCGTGCTCAATCTGCGTGATCTTGGTAACTACCCGGTGGCGGACGGGCGCTCGGTGCGGTGGCGCACCCTGCTGCGGTCAGACGCGCTGCATCAGCTGGATGCCGATGGCCTGGCCGTACTGGCTGGCCTGGGTCTGCGCACCGTCCTGGACCTGCGCACGCCGTTCGAGGCTGACGGCGCTCCGAGCATGCTGGATGGACTCGCCGTGCGGCGGGAGCACCTCCCGATAATGCCCAACGACCTGCAGGCGCTGCCGCTGGAGCTGGACGCCATCTACCGGTACATGGTCGAGGAGCGCGCGGCGGCGGTAGCTGGAGCGATCAAGGTACTGTGCGCGACAGACGCCCTCCCGGCCCTGGTGCACTGCAGTGCCGGCAAGGACCGGACCGGCATCGTGATCGCGCTGGTGCTCGCCGTGCTCGGGGTTCCGGACGAGGTAATCGCTGCCGACTATGCACTGAGCGCGCGGTACCTCGACCCGGACAGCACGCCGGCCATCGGCCAGCTGCAGGCCAGCACCGGGCTTGGCGACAGCCTGACCCGGCCGCTGCTGACCAGCCCGCCCGCGCTGATACTGGAAGTGCTGGCATCCGTACGGGCAGCCAGCGGCTCAGTGGGCGGCTACCTGCTCGGCCACGGGGTCAGCCAGGCGGAGCTGGATCAGCTTCGCAGCGCACTTGTTGTGTGAGGCTGCTTACTGGCTGCCGCGCCGATAGCGTCGAGGCATGGGGCGTCCTGGAAGATTACCGATGACGATCGACGATCTTGACCGGCGGATTGTGGCTGCGCTAGTTGTCGACGCCCGGGCCACGTACGCCGAGGTGGGCGGACAGGTCGGGCTGTCGGCCCCGGCCGTCAAGCGCCGGGTGGACCGCCTGCGGGCCTCCGGCGCGATCACCGGCTTCGCCGCCCAGGTCGACCCTGCCGCGCTCGGCTGGACCACGGAGGCGTACGTCGAGTTGTTCTGTCGCGGTCGCACCACGCCGGCCGAGATCGCAGCGGTGGTCGGCAAGCATCCGGAGGTCATCGACGCGTGCACGGTCACCGGGGAGGCCGACGCCCTGGTGCATATCCGCGCCGCCGACGTCCGGCATTTCGAGCAAGTTGTCGAGCAGATCGGCGCCGAGCCATTCGTGGTCCGGACACGCAGCGTAATCGTAATGTCAAGGCTCGTGCACAGACCCGACCTGCTACCGCCTGGGACGGCTGGTCAGGCGCGCTGATTCGCGGCTTTGGGCAGAACTCTGGAGAAGTTCCCCGCGGTGTTCGGATACAGTCGTGGCCATGACGGAGCGTCATAACGAACCAGTGACCAGCGGTAGCCCGATGACTACGGGCGAATTCCGGGCCGCGCGCGATATCTCCGCGAACACCGCGCAGTTCCGCGCGTTCGCCGAGGACGGCTCCGGGGAGTGGGAAGCGAGCGCGCCGGCACGCAGCCCGGCGAAGATCGCGATGCTCATCGCTCTCGTGATCGTGGTGCTGGCGGTTTTCGCGCTCGTCGCCTACGGGATGAAGAGCTGACAGCTTGCCTGGCCAGCCTGCGCTGGCCCTTGTGCTGGTTCCCTGTGCGCGGTTAGCGGCCGAGTCCGAGCGCGGCAGTTCCGCGCGGCATGCTTGTATTGGCAATCATGACCGCAGGGCCGCATATCGCGGCGAACGCCCAACCACCTCCCAGCGGAGCGTCGCCGGACGAAGAGAAGCACAGGCTGACGGCCCTCGAGGGCCTGGCCGCGCTGTCCCTGGACGCCTTGTCATCGGTGGCCTACGGTCCCCAGGCCATCATCATCGTGCTCGCCACGGCCGGCGTGGCAGCGCTGCACTACACCCTTCCGGTCACGCTGGCGATCGTCGTGCTGCTGACCGTCCTGGTGATCTCCTACCGCCAGGTCATCGAGGCCTTCCCGAACGGCGGCGGTGCCTACGCGGTGGCCAAGGCGCACCTCGGGACCAAGGCCAGCCTGATTGCGGCAGCCTCGCTAGTCGTCGACTACATTCTGAACGCGGCCGTCGGCGTATCGGCTGGCGTCGAGGCCCTGACCTCGGCGTTCCACGATCTGTACCCGGACCGGGTGTGGCTGTGCCTGGCCGTGCTCGGGGTGATCACTGCGGCGAACCTGTGGGGCGTCGCGGAGTCGGCCCGGCTGTTCATCGCACCGACCATCCTCTTCGTGGTCGCGATCTTCGCCGTCATCGTCGCTGGCCTGATCCGCCCGCATCCGCTCCCGTTCCCGGCCGGATCGGCATCATCGACCGCGATGGCGGTAGGCATCCTGTTGCTGCTGAAAGCGTTCGCCTCAGGATGCTCGGCACTTACCGGCGTCGAGGCGATCGCGAACGCAGTACCGGAGTTCCGCGTGCCCCGGGTGCGCAGGGCCCAGCACACCGAGGTCGGTCTCGGCGTGATCCTCGGCCTGATGCTGATCGGCATCGCGGTGCTGGCCGACAAGTTCAAGGCCAAGCCGTCGGCGACAGTCACTACCCTCGCCCAGCTCACCCAGGGCTCGCTCGGTCACAACTTCGTGTTCTACGTGATCCAGTTGCTGACCACGATCTTGCTGGCGCTGGCGGCCAACACGTCATTCGGCGGGCTGCCGGTTCTTGCGTCGCTGCTGGCCTCCGACAATTTCCTGCCGCACCTGTTCTTCCTGCGGGCGCAGCGGCAGGTGCACAGATACGGCGTCATAGTCCTCGCCCTGGCCGCTGCCGCGCTGCTGGTGGTCGCGAACGGCAGCACTCAGGCGCTGATCCCGCTGTTCGCGATCGGGGTCTTCGTCGGCTTCACGCTGTCACAGGTCGGCATGGTGCGGCACTGGCGGATCCAGGGCGGCTCAGGCTGGGGCACCCGGGCGCTGATCAACGGGGTCGGCGCGGTGTTCACGCTGGCCGCCCTGCTTATCGAGCTGACCAGCAAGTTCACCGAGGGTGCCTGGCTAGTCGTGATCGTCGTGCCGGTGCTGGTGCTGATGTTCGCCCGGGTGCACACGGTCTACACGCGGATGGGCCGCGCGCTGGAGATCGGCCAGGTGCCGGCCGCGCCCGAGCAGCGCACCTCGACCGTCGTGGTGCCAGTCGCCAGCATGTCCAGGCTGGTGGCAGAAGGCATTTCGGCGGCGCTGTCGCTGGGCGATGAGGTGATAGCAGTCACTGTCTGCTTCGATGATCCGAGCGATCTGGCGGCCAGCGAGAACCTGCATGCGGAGTGGGCCCGGTGGGATCCAGGCGTGCCGCTCGTGACACTGCATAGCAGTCACCGCTCGCTCGCCGAGCCGCTAGTTGACTATCTGCGCGAGCTGGAGCGGACCTACTCGAGCGATCAGCTCGTGGTCCTGATCCCGGAAGTACAGCCGGCCCGGCCGTGGCAGCGGATCCTGCACAACCAGCGTGGCTTCGTGCTCGAGCAGGCGATCCAGCGCAGCGGCGTGAACGTGGTCATCTGCCGCCTCAGGTACCGGCTGTCGGCAGTTGCCGCGGATCAGGCCCCGTCCGGCTCGGGCTGGTAGCGGTACCCCATGCCGGGCTCGGTCAGCAGCCACCGCGGCCTGGCCGGATCGGGCTCGAGCTTCCGGCGCAACTGGGCCATGTAGAGCCGGAGGTTGCCGGTCGCGTCGGCGTAGCCAGGTCCCCAGACCTCGGTGAGCAGCTGCTGCTGGCTGAGCAGCTTACCGGGATTTCGCAGCAGCACCTCAAGCAGATGCCATTCGGTTGGAGTCAGCCGGACGTCCTCGTTTCCGGCCCCGTGCTTGTTGGCACTGTGATTGTTGTCGCTCGTTGCCTGTCGCATGACGCGTTTGGCGGCAAGGTCGACCACCAGGTCGCCGAGCCTGACCTGCGGCACGTCTCCGTCCGCGGTTGACCGCCTGCTGACGGCCCGCATCCGGGCGAGCAGTTCGTCCATCCCGAACGGCTTGGTGACGTAGTCGTCGGCGCCGGCGTCCAGCGCCTCGACCTTGTCGGTGCTGTCGGCCCGGCCGGAGAGCACGATGATCGGCGCGTCGGTCCACCCGCGCAGCCCGTGAATGACCTCAACCCCATCCAGGTCCGGCAGGCCGAGGTCCAGGATCACCAGGTCGGGAGGGTGCCGGGCGGCGATTTCCAGCGCCTCGCCCGCGGACCCCGCCGTGTGCACGTCGTACTGGCGAACCCGCAGGTTGATCCGCAGTGCGCGGATTATCTGCGGCTCATCGTCGATCACCAGGACGCTCGTCACGGCACAACCCTGCCATGTCCGCCGGTCACCATGCCGCAGCGGCGTCGCTATGCCGTCGTCGCGTCACGGTCGCTGCCAACGGCAAGCGGTTGCGGCGGCGCCGGCACGGCGGGCAGCGATAGCGTCATGGTCAGGCCGCCGCCCGGCGTCTCCTCCGGTTCGAGCGTCCCGCCCATCGCCTCGGTCAGGCCGCGGGAGAGCGCCAGCCCGAGGCCGACCCCGGTCGTGTTGTCGGTGTCGCCGAGCCGCTGGAACGGCACGAACACGTCGTCCCGGTGCTCCTGCGGGATTCCCGGGCCCCGGTCGATCACCCGCAGCTCAACCCGGTCATGCAGGATACTGCCGGACAGCGTGGGCGGGATGTCCGCTGGTGAGTACCGCAGCGCGTTGGCCGTCAGGTTGGCGATGACCCGCTCCAGGATGCCGGGGTCTACCGCCACCTCCGGCAGGTCGTCCGGAATGCTGACGTTGACCGCGCGGGCGGCGGGCCCGAGGTCGTCCAGCGACCGGGCGACGATCTCAGCGAGGTCAGCTGGCCGCGGGAACACCGCGAGCGCGCCGGCCTGCAGCCTGCTCATGTCGAGCAGGTTGTCCACCAGGCGAGCCAGCCGGTCGAGGGACTCGTCCGCAGTCGCCAGCAGCTCGTCGTGGTCCTCGGCATCCCACTCGATGTCGCTCGACCGCAGGCTGGTGACCGCTGCCTTGGCTGAGGCCAGGGGCGTGCGCAGGTCGTGGCTGACCGCCGCGAGCAGGGCGGTGCGCACCCGGTCTGCCTCGGCGATCGGCCTGGCTGCCTCGGCAGCGGCGGCGAGCCGGCCCTGCTCGAGGGCAGCGGCAGCATAAGCGGCGAACGCCGCCAGTACCCGGCGGTCGGTGGCGGGCAGCGGCCTGCCGCGCAGCGCCAGCACCAGGTCGTCGCCGACCGGCATCTCGACGTCAGCTTCCTCTGGCCGGCTGACTGACGGCTCGCCGGTGCTTCCGACCACGTTCCAGCGGCAGGCGATGCCGGCATGCTGCGGTTGCTCGGCGCCCGGGCCTGCGACTTCGAGCAGCGTCACCGAGTCCATCCCGAACGCCTCGCGGACCCGGTCCAGCACGGCCGGCAGCGCTCGCTGGCCGCGCAGTACGCTGCCCGCGGTGGTGGCCATCAGCTCTGACTCAGCCCCGGACCTGGCGGCTTGCTTGGTACGCCGGGCCGCGGTGTCGACGATGGAGCTGACCACCAGGCCGACGGCGACAAAGATGCTGAGCGCGAGCGCGTTGTTGACCTGCGCGATGGTGAACTTGTGGACTGGCGGGGTGAAGTAGAAGTTCAGTAGCAAAGAGCCGCCCACGGCGGCGAGCACGGCAGGGATGAACCCGCCGACCAGGGCGACGGCGATCACGCCGCCCAGGAAGACCAGCACGTCGCTGGTCAAGTTGATGCTGCCGTGGGCGCTGGCTAGCGCCAGGGTCAGCAGCGGCATTAGCACGACGGCCAGCAGGTACCCGGCTAGCTGCCGGCGCCGGTTCAGGCCGCCGGCCACCTTCGGCAAGCCGCGGCCGCGGCCCGCATAGGAGTGGGTGACCATGTGCACGTCGATGTCACCGGACTCGCGGACCGTCCGGTTGCTGACGCCGGGGCCGGTCAGCAGCGACGACAGCCAGCTGCGCCGGCTGACCCCGATGACGAGCTGAGTCGCGTTCTCCGCCCGGGCGAACGCGAGCAGCGCATCGGGCACGTTGTCGCCGACTACCTGGTGGTAGCTGCCACCGAGCGCCTCCACCAGCTGGCGCTGGGTGGCCAGCACCGCCGGATTGGACCTGCCGATCCCGTCCGACTGGGTGACGTGGACGGCGAGCAGGTCGCCGCCGGTCGACCTTGCGGCGATCCGGGCCGCGCGCCTGATCAGCGTCTCGCCTTCGGGGCCGCCGGTCAGCGCGACGACCACTCGCTCCCTGGCTTCCCAGGTGTCATGGATGTCGTGCGCTTCCCGGTAGCGCTGCAGCCCTTCGTCGACCTTGTCGGCGAGCCAGAGCAGCGCGAGCTCACGCAGCGCAGACAGGTTGCCGATGCGAAAGTAGTTCGTCAGCGCGGCGTCGATCTTCTCGGCTTTGTAGATGTTCCCGTGCGCCATCCGGCGGCGCAGCGCCTCGGGGGTCATGTCGACGAGCTCGACCTGGTCGGCCGCCCGCACGATCGCGTCGGGAACGGTCTCCCGCTGCGGCACCCCGGTGATCTTCTCGACCACGTCGTTGAGCGATTCGAGGTGCTGGATGTTGACGTTGGAGATCACGTCGATGCCCGCGTCGAGCAGTTCCTGCACGTCCTGCCAGCGCTTTGCGTTGCGCGAGCCGGGGACGTTGGTATGCGCGAACTCGTCGACGAGCGCCACGTCCGGGTGCCGGGCCAGGACCGCGTCGAGGTCCATCTCCTCGAAGGAGGTGCCCCGGTACGGCATCTGCACCCGCGGGACGACCTCCAGGTCGCCGATCTGCTCGGCAGTGTGCGGCCGCGCGTGGGTCTCGACGAACGCGACGACCACGTCGGTGCCGCGCTCGCGGCGCCGGTGACCCTCGTTGAGCATCGCGAAGGTCTTGCCGACGCCAGCGGCTGAGCCGAGGTAGATCCTCAGCTGCCCGCGGCTTCCCGGCGATCTCGTCGCTCTGACGTCCGCCAGACGATCGGTGGTCATGACGTTCCGCCTCACGGCTGGTAGCGGTAGCCCATGCCAGGCTCGGTCAGCAAATGGCGCGGCCTCGGCGGGTCGTCTTCCAGCTTACGGCGCAGCCTGGCCATGTGAAACCGCAGGTAGTGGGTACTGTGCTCAGCTGCTGGCCCCCACAATTCGGTCAGCAGCCTGCTGGCCGGCACGAGCTGACCGGCGGACCTGAGCAAGACCTCGAGCATGCGCCACTCGGTCTTGGTCAGGTGCACGAACTGCGGGTCGCCGTCTTCCCTGACCACGGTGTGCGCGGCCAGGTCGACCACGCAACCCCCGATGGTGAACTCCGTCTCGACGCTGCGGCTCGAGTCCCGCCGCAGCGCGGCGCGCAGCCGGGCGATCAGCTCCTCCATCGAGAACGGCTTGGTGACGTAGTCGTCGGCGCCGGCGTCCAGTGCCCCGATCTTGTCGCCTGACCCGGCGCGCCCGGACAGCACGATGACCGGCACCAGCGAACTGACGCGCAGCTGCCGGATCACCTCGGTGCCGTCCAGGTCAGGCAGCCCCAGGTCGAGGAGCACGGCGTCCGGGGGACGCCGTGCTGCCTCGGCCAGGGCTTCCCGGCCGGCCGTCGAGGTGGTCACCTCGTAGCCGCGCGCGCGCAGGTTGATCTGCAGCGCCCGCAGCAGGGCCGGCTCATCCTCGACGATGAGGACGCGCCCGGTCTCAGACCGGGTACTTCTCATCGAGTGCCCGGTTCAGTAGCAGGACATTGACGACCGGCTCGCCCAGGAACCCGAGCGTGCGTCCGGTGGTGTACTGCGTCACCAGGGCCTCGACCTGCGCCGGGGTGATGTGCCTGGCAGCAGCTACCCGGTCCACCTGGATGGCGGCGTTCGCGGGCGAGATGTCGGGGTCCAGGCCCGAGCCGGAACCGGTGACCGCGTCCGGAGGGATCTTTGAGACCGGCACGTGGTCGAACGCGGCGATCTGCTGCTGTCGCTGCTTGACGAACTGGATCTGAGCCGGGTTGTTGGTGCCGAGGTTGGACGCGCTTGAGTACAGCGGGTTGCAGCCGTAGTTGTCCGGCCCGGTGCCGGTGACGACGTACTTGCCCTTCACCTGCGTGAGCCCCCAGCCCACGATCGCGTAGGACGGGCGGGGCTGGAAGTACTGCGGCAGCGGGTTGCCCTTGGCGTCGACAAACTCCTGGCACAGCAGGCTGGAGCCAACGATCCGGCCGTGGTAGCTGACCAGGGATCCGTTCGCCTGGTGATTGAAGGCCACCTGCGCGATGCCCCACATCACCACCGGGTAGATGATCCCGGTGATGACGGTGAAGACCAGCAGGATGCGCAGCCCCGCCAGGTGCTGGCGGATGATGCTGGGTAGACGGTTCATGTCAGATCACCGGAATCCTGGGATGTTCATGATGATGAGGTCGATTGCCTTGATCCCGAGGAACGGGATGATGAGGCCGCCGACGCCGTAGATCCACAAGTTCCTGCGCAGCATCGCGGATGCCGACGACGGCCGGTACCGGACGCCGCGCAGGGCCAGCGGGATCAGGGCGACGATGATCAGCGCGTTGAAGATGATGGCCGAGGTGATGGCCGACTTCGGGCTGTGCAGCGCCATGATGTTGAGGTAGTGCAGGCCGGGGAACACCGAGGCGAACATCGCGGGAATGATCGCGAAGTACTTCGCCACGTCGTTGGCAATCGAGAAGGTGGTCAGCGCCCCTCGGGTGATGAGCAGCTGCTTGCCTATCTCCACGATCTCGATGAGCTTGGTCGGGTTGGAGTCCAGGTCCACCATGTTCCCGGCCTCCTTGGCCGCGGACGTCCCGGTGTTCATGGCCACGCCGACGTCGGCCTGGGCGAGTGCCGGGGCGTCGTTGGTGCCGTCCCCGGTCATCGCGACGAGCTTGCCGCCCTCCTGCTCCTTTTTGATCAGGGCCATCTTGTCTTCCGGAGTGGCCTCGGCGAGGAAGTCGTCGACGCCGGACTCGTCCGCGATGGCCTTGGCCGTCAGCGGGTTGTCACCGGTGATCATGACGGTCCTGATGCCCATCCTGCGCATCTCGGCGAACCGCTCGGCGATGCCTTCCTTGACGATGTCCTTGAGGTAGATCACACCGAGCGCCTGAGCGGATCCGTCCTCTTTCTCAGCGACGACCAGCGGCGTGCCGCCGACGCCGGAGATCCCGTCCACCATGGACGAGAGCTCGTCCGGTGGCGTGCCGCCGTTGTCGCGCACCCACTGTGCCACTGACGAGGCGGCGCCTTTGCGGACCTGCCGTCCGTCGGCGAGGTCGATGCCGCTCATCCGCGTCTGCGCGGTGAACTCGACGAACTCCGCGCCCTGCAATTCACCTTCGGCCCGCTCGCGCAGCCCGTACTTCTCCTTGGCCAGCACCACGATGGAGCGGCCCTCCGGGGTGTAGTCGGCCATGCTGGACACCTGGGCGGCGCTGGCAAGCTCGTCCGCGCTCACGCCGGTCACTGGCAGGAACTCGGTGGCCTGCCGGTTGCCGATGGTGATCGTGCCGGTCTTGTCCAGCAAGAGCGTGTTGACGTCGCCGGCCGCTTCGACGGCGCGACCGGACATCGCCAGGACGTTGCGCTGCACCAGCCGGTCCATTCCGGCGATGCCGATGGCCGACAGCAGCGCGCCGATCGTAGTCGGAATCAGCGCGACGAGCAGGGCTACCAGGATGACCAGGCTCTGGCCATCGTGGGAGTAGTACGCCATCGGCTGCAGCGTGATGACGGCCAGCATGAAGATGACCGTGAGTGACGCGAGCAGGATGTTCAGCGCGATCTCGTTCGGCGTCTTCTGCCGCTTGGCACCCTCGACCAGGGCGATCATGCGGTCGATGAAGGTCTCGCCCGGCTTGGACGTGATCTTCACGACGATCCGGTCGGACAGCACCTTGGTGCCGCCGGTGACCGCGGACCGGTCACCACCGGACTCACGGATGACCGGGGCGGATTCGCCGGTGATTGCTGACTCGTCCACCGATGCGACGCCCTCGACGACGTCGCCGTCACCGGGGATGATCTCGCCGGCCTCGACGATCACATGGTCGCCCAGGGTGAGCTGGGTGCCGGGCACCGGCTCCTCGCGGGTGTCGGTCTGGCCAGGCCGCCAGTCGACGAGCCGGCGGGCCACCGTCTCGCGCTTGGTCTTGCGCAGCGTCTCGGCTTGCGCCTTGCCGCGGCCTTCGGCTACCGCTTCTGCCAGGTTGGCAAACACCACGGTCAGCCATAGCCAGACCGCGATGGTCCAGTTGAAGGCCGTGTAATTCGGCTGGTTGAAGAAGATCGCGGTGATGGTGGTCAGCAGAGCGCCGACCTCGACCACGAACATGACCGGGTTCTTGACCTGGACTCGCGGGTCCAGCTTCTTGAACGCGTCCGGCGTCGACTGCCAGAGCATCTTCGGGTCCAGCAGCCCCCCGCCTACCGCGCCTCTCGCGGGCTTGTCGGCCTTGTCGGCCGGGGAGGGGGTCCCCGGCGTGGTTGTCATAGCCATGTCAGTCTCTGCCATTTCAGTGAAGGCCTTCTGCGAACGGGCCCAGAGCGAGCGCGGGGAAGTAGGTGAGGCCAACCAGGACCAGCACGACCGCGACCACCATGCCGACGAACAGCGGCGTCCTGGTGTCGAGCGTGCCGGCGCTCGCAGGTACCGGCTTCTGCCGGGCTAGCGAGCCGGCCAGGCCGAGCGCGAAGATCTCCGGCCCGAATCTGCCGAACAGCATCACGATGCCGCCGAGCACCTGGTACCACATCGCGCCTGTGCCGAGCCCGGCGAATGCCGAGCCGTTGTTGTTCGCTTCGGAGGCGAAGGCGTACACGATCTCGGTCAGGCCGTGCGGCCCCGGATTGAAGATGGCTGCCTGGCCCGCATGCGTGCCGATCGACAATCCGGCCGCGGTAAGGATCACCACCGGCAACGTGAGGAAGTACAGCGCCGCGTACTTCATCTCGACCGGGCGGATCTTCTTGCCGATGTACTCCGGCGTGCGGCCGACCATCAGTCCGGCCACGAACACTGTCACGATGGCCAGGATCAGAATGCCGTACATGCCGGCCCCGATGCCGCCGGGTGCTATCTCTCCCAGGGCGATATCGAACAGCGCGATGCCGCCACCGAACGGCGTCAGCGAATCATGGAAGCAGTTCACCGACCCGGTTGAGGTGACCGTCGTCGACGCCGCGAACAACGAGCAGCCGGATGTGCCGAACCTCGTTTCCACGCCTTCGGTGGCGCCGTGCGCGAGTTTCGCGGCGGTGGCACCGCCGAGGCCGTAATGCGCTTCGAAGAAGCTGATGCCGGCGACCGCGACCAGCCAGATGATGGCCATGACCGCGACCAGCGCGAAGCCCTGCCGGTTGTCCTTGACCATCTTGCCGAAGGCGCGCGGGGTGGCGAACGGGATCAGCAGCAGGAAGAAGATGATGAACCAGTTGCTGAACGGGTTCGGGTTCTCGAAGGGGTGTGCGGCGTTGGTGTTGAAGTAGCCGCCGCCGTTGTTGCCGAGGTCTTTGATGCTCTCCATCGAGCCGACCGGGCCGCCGGGGATGGTCTGGTGCGCGCCGGACAGTGTCGTGTACGTCTCGTACGGGTGGAAGTTCTGAATGGCGCCGCTCGCGATCAGCACGAGCGCGCCAACAACTGCCAGCGGGATCAGCAGCCGGAAACAGGCGCGCGTCACGTCTACCCAGAAATTGCCGAGCTTGTCAGTCCTGGACCGGACGAAGCCGCGGATCATCGCGATCGCGACGACCAGGCCGACAGCCGCGGACATGAACTGCTGCACGGTGAGTCCGGTCATCTGGGTCAGGTAGCCCATCGTCGACTCGCCGGCATAGTTCTGCCAGTTGGTGTTCGTGACGAACGAGGCCGCGGTGTTCCAGGCCGTGTCCGTCGGCACGGCGGGCATGTGCTCGCTGTAGGGCAGGTAATGCTGCAGTCGCTCCAGCCCGTACAGGAACAGCACGCTGACGAACGAGAACGCCAGGATGCTGCGGACGTAGGTGCTCCACTTCTGGTCGGCCTTGGAATCGATGCCGACCAGTCGGTAGACGAAACGTTCCGCCTTCCAGTCCTTCTCGCTGGTGAAGATATGCGCCATGTAGTTGCCGAGCGGCACGTAGCACGCGGCAAGGGCGGCGATGAGCAGGCCGGCTTGCAGCCAGCCCGCAGCAGCGCTACTCATCAGAACCTCTCAGGGAGCACGAGTGCCACGAATAGGTACACGGTCAGCAAAAAGCCGCCGATCAGGCCGATCCAGTTCTCAGCGCTCAAAGGTCTCAATTCCCTTCAGGATGAGCCAGAGCACGCCGAAGACGACGATGGTCAGGCCGATATAGAACAGGTCCCACATGGAGCCCTCCTAGGCTTCGCGCGTTCCGAGCCAGTGAACCGTCCTGAGGAGGGCAAGTAGCCGTTCCAAACAGCACCCATGCGGGGCGCATGCGCTTCCTAACGAAATCCATGCACGGCCGATGGAACTCCGATACCTGGCGAGCTCGGGCGTGAGCGCCAGGTGCGCCCAGCGGGGTCCCGGCATTACGAAGCGGGGCCGCCTGTGGCGGCCCCGCTTGGAGTGAATTCGCGTTGTGAACTTGTTGCCGTGCGCTCGCCGTCAGGCGGCCCCTTCTTAGGCTGCCAGGTCACCCAGCCCGCCGAGATCGGCCAGCATCTCGGAGAACCTTGTCAGGGCGGCGCTGATCCAGGGCAGTCGCAGCGGGTCGGCCGCAGCCAGCGCCTGCTCGCGCTGTTCGTCGGTGTCGCCGTACAGCTGGCTGGTAGCCATCCGCAGCCGAAGGCACGACGGGCTCTCGCCAAACGCGCTGGCAGGCAGTGTGCCGGCGCCGTGGGAGTCCAGCAGCAACGCGGCAAGGTCAGCGCCGGTTTCGACGCCGAACCTGGCCCGCAGCTGGTCCCGCCACGGCGCGAAGTCCGGGTAGAGGTAGAAGGCCGCCTGCGGCGGCGCCACCTCTAGGCCCGCGGCTGCGCAGCGCCTGGCTGCCTCCCGGCACACCGCGGCGTGCAGGGCCCGGCTTGAGTTCACGTGCTCGACCAGGTCAGCAGGCTCGTCCAGGGCCACGGCCGCGGCCTCCTGCATGGGGCCCGGCGCGGCGGACCAGACCTCACTGGCAATACCCAGCAGCTTTCCGCGCAGCGCCGCGCCGTGCGGGCCGTCCGGCATTCGCGCTACCCCGATGCGCCAGCCGCCCGCTGAGAAGCTCTTGCTCAGCGAGGTGGTCACCATCGTTCGTTCCGGCGCCACTTGCGCCGGGCTGAGGAAGGGCAGGCGCGGGTCGTGTACCAGATCGCGGTAGATCTCGTCGCTGATAATGAGCAGGCCGTTCCGCTCGGCCACCGCGCAGAGCGCCCGGATGGCGTCCGGGCCGGCTAGCCGGCCGGTCGGGTTATCAGGCAGCGTGACGAGCACTGCGCCGATCGGGCATCCGCTGTGGCGGCGGCTGCGGACGGCAGCCTCGAGTGCATCCGGATCGCAGACCCCGCCTTCGCCGGCGACGGCAGGGACGAAGTGCGGCCTGACGCTGCAGAGCGTTGCCTGGGCCGCGTAGCTGACCCAGCTGGGCTGCGGCACTGCCACGCCGGTGCGCAGCGCGAGCATTGCCGCGAATAGCAGTGCCTTGCTGCCCGGACCGGCCACGACCGCGTCGGGATTAGTCGGCAGCGATCGGCGGGACCAGTAGCCGGCCGCGGCTGCACGCAGTCGCGGCGTCCCGGCTACCGGGCCGTAGGCGCCGCGTCCGGCGGCCCCGGCCAGTGCGGCGGTCAGCCGGGGAGGTACGGGCAGGCCTGACTCACCGAAGGCGAGCGGCAGTACGGGCTCGCCGCGCAGCCGGCGGCGGTCGAGTTCCTCGTTAGCAGCGAGTGTTGCGGAAACCGGTATTTTGTCCCGACGCGCGGCCAGAGTTCCGGCGACGACCAAGCTGCCGGGAGTGTCGTCCTCCAGGGAATGGGGAGTCCGGCTCGGGACGGATTCGGTCATGGTGGCTTGGCCAGCCCATGGCATAGCGAAAGCTCCTTGCTGCGGGGGCAGGAGAAGACGGGGGCTTACTTCTCAGCCGCCGAGGCTACCCGCGGCGACGCCGCTGACCTGCCTATCTGGAGGTAAAGCATTAGCACAGCAGGCCAAGTCTGAAGCAGAGATTAAGCCAGACTTATGCTGGTTGCATGCTCGAAGTGCATCGTCTCCGGCTACTGCTTGAGTTCGCCGAGCGAGGCACCATCGCGGCTGCGGCCGGCGCGCTGGGCTATACGCCGTCGGCTGTCTCGCAGCAGCTTGCCGCCCTGGAGCGGGAGACCGGTGCGGCGCTGCTGGACCGGACCGCGCGGACGGCTGAGCTGACCGAGGCAGGCAAACGGCTCGCCGCGCGTGCGGCCGAGATTCTGGCACTGGTCGAGGCCGCTGAGGCCGACCTTGCCGCCCCGGATCCGGCCGGACGGGTGGCCATCTCCGCGTTCCCGACCGCGGCAGTGGCGTTCGCGCCAGCCCTGACCAGGACGGTTCGCGCTCATCCCGGCCTGAGCCTGCTGCTGCGCCAGACCGCCGGCGGTGAAGTGCTGCGGCTGGTCAAAGCCGGCCAGGTGGATGTGGCAATCGTTGACGACTGGACTGGCAGGCTGGCGGCAGGCCAGGCGGCGCTCCGCTTCTACCACCTGATTACCGACCCGCTCGTGCTTGTCGTGCCGCGCGGGCACTGGGCCAGCGACCCGCGTGTTCCGGTGTCGCTGCATAAGCTGCGCGAGGAGCCGTGGCTGGCAACCCCAGCGGGGGAAGCGTCCCGGCGCGCTGTTGACCAGGTGCTCGCCACAGCAGGCGGGGTGGCAGAGGCGCCATCCGAGTTCGAGGGCCTGGCGACGATCCTGAGCCTGGTGGCGCGCGGCATCGGGATCGCGATCTTGCCGCGGCTGACGCTGGCGGGCGGCGACGCGCGGGTTGCAGTCCGGGAGTTGCCTGGTACCCGCCCGGCAAGGGACCTGTACGCGGCTGCCCGGGCTTCGTCGGTACGAAGGCCGGCCGTCGCGGTCATCGTCCGGGCACTGACCACCGCGGCTCGCGCCCTTCCCGGCGCCCGGACCGACGCCGAGCCTGGCTGACCGCGCGTTAAGATCCGGAAACGTGGATTCCGACGCCCGGAAGGTTGATCTTTCGCTGCCAGCGGCCGAGCTGACCGCTCAGCTTGTCGACATCGAGTCAGTGAGCGGTGGCGAGCGGCCGCTGGCCGACGCGATTGCCAGCGCGCTGGCGGAGTTGCCGCACCTCGCAGTGGACCGTGACGGCAACGCGGTGGTGGCGCGGACAGACTTCGGTAAGACCGAGCGGGTCGTGCTGGCCGGACATATCGACACAGTTCCCGTGCATTCGAACCTGCCGTCGCGCCTCGCGGACGGCCTCCTCTACGGCTGCGGTAGCTGCGACATGAAGTCCGGAGTGGCGGTCCAGCTACGGCTCGCAGCGCGGCTGACTGCCTCAGCGCGAGACGTCACCTACGTGTTCTACGACTGCGAGGAAGTCGAGGCCGAGCGGAACGGACTCCTGCGGCTCAGCCGGGTCCGGCCCGACCTGCTGGCCGCCAACTTTGCCATTCTGCTGGAGCCGACCGGTGCCGTCGTCGAAGGCGGCTGCCAGGGCACCCTGAGAGCCGATGTCATTGCGCGCGGTCAGCGAGCACACAGCGCGCGGTCCTGGCTTGGCAGTAACGCGATTCACACGGCCGGCGGAATCCTGGATGTACTGCGCGGTTACGCGGCTCGCCAGCCAGTGGTCGACGGGCTCAGCTATCACGAGGGCCTGAACGCGGTCGGGATCCGCGGTGGTGTCGCCGGGAACGTCATTCCGGACCAATGCGTTGTCAGCGTCAATTTCAGGTTTGCGCCGGACCGGTCCGCCGCGCAGGCGGAGGCCTACGTCCGGGAAGTGTTCGACGGCTGGGAGGTCGTCGTCACCGACGTCGCCGGGGGAGCGCGGCCAGGTCTCGGCGAGCCGGCCGCGGCCTCCTTCGTTGCAGCGATGGGCGGTACGCCGCGGGCTAAGCTGGGCTGGACTGACGTCGCCAGGTTTGATGCACTCGGCATCCCGGCGGTCAACTTCGGTCCTGGCGACCCGCAACTGGCGCACACCAAGGACGAGCACGTCCCGGTAGCGGAGATCCAGCGCTGTGAGACGCAGATGCTCGCCTGGCTGAGCGAGGGCTGAACTACTGCGAGGGCTGAACTACTTGGAGCCCTACTCGGGCGGCGCAGCCGTCAGCGTCAGCTTGTGAGTTACCGACTGGTCGTCCGGAGTTACCCAAGTCAGCTTGACTGAGGCGCCGCCGTGAATGCCCGACAGGATGGTCATCAGCGAGGCTGGTGACGAAACCGGCCGGTTGTCCACTCTGGTGATAACGTCGCCGGCACCAAGGCCCGCGGTGCAGGCGGGCGTCTGGCTGAGCGAGCCCAGTACCAGGGTGCCCGAGCTCACGGGTGCGATCCTGGTGGGCACGCCCGCGTCCTGGTCGTTGAGCACGCAGCCACCCGGTGCCGGGGTGAGCTGCCCGAAGTTGTTCCGCTGGGCTATCTGCTCTTGCTGGCGGAGCTGAACGCTGGGGTTCGTCTCCGTGCTCTCAGTGCCGCCACGGCCGCTCGGCACGAGGACGCCGACGAAGCCTGAGCTGCCGATCCGCACCCCTGAACCAGGCTTCCCGGCGATGATCTGCCGGGCGAGCGCCATCGCGTGGTTAATCGGGATCGCGAAGCCGACGTCCTGGCCGGAGTCGTTGACGCCGGCCACGCTCGCCGCCGTATCCATGCCGATGACCTTGCCGTCCGTGCTCACCAGGGGGCCGCCAGAGTCGCCGGGAATGATCTGGGCGTTGGTTTGCAGCATGCCGGTGAGCTTCTCGGCCGCTTCGCCACTGCCCTCGTCGCTGGCGGTGATGGTCTGGTCCACGTTGGTGATGGTGCCCGAGACGTAACTGATGCGGCCGGTGCCGTTGGCGTTGCCCATGCCGACGACATCGGCGCCGATCTTAACGGTTGAGGAGTCGCCGATCGGGACAGTACGCAGGCCGGACGCTCCGTTCAGTTTGATGACGGCGACGTCAGAGCTCTTGTCGTAGCCGAGCCAGGTAGCTGTGTACTGCTGTCCCGTGCTCGTCACCGCGGTCAGGCCGGTCGTTCCGTTGATGACGTGATTGTTGGTCAGGACCAGGCCGGATGAGCTGATGATCATCCCGGTGGCAGCGGCTGCCGCACCGTCGCCGTCGTACTTCAGGTTGCTGGTGATAGTCACCAGGCCAGGTGTCACGGCATTGCTCAGCCGCTGCAAGGTGGCCCTCGAGATCACCCCGGAGGTCCCGCTGCCGCCGTTGGCGGTGTTGCCGCTGTCGCCGCTGCCCCCGTTGAAACCGCCGGGAAGGAAGCCACCGTTGTTCCCGAGCCCGAGGCTGCCTGACCCGCTGCTGCCCGAGCTAGCCGTCGGCTGCGAGTTGCCGTCGGCGAAGGCGACCACCAAGCCGCCAGCGGTCGCTGCGATCGCGGCTACCGCGATGTAGGTGATCGCTGCGGTCAGCGCGCGACGGCGCGGCGGGCGGGGCGGCTGGCCGTAGCCACCGGGTCCGCCATAGCCGCCAGGCGGCTGGCCGAATCCGCCTCCTGGCGGGTAGCCGTAGCCGTAGTTGTACTGGCCGTAACCGGGCTGGCCATATCCGGCCTGGCCGTAACCGGGCTGGCCGTAACCGGGCTGACCGTATCCGGCCTGGCCGTACTCTGGCTGGCCGAGGCCGGGCTGATCATGACTGGACTGGCCAGACCCGGGTGCCGGGTAGCCAGCCTGCGGGTAGCCGATGGGCTGAGTGAAGGCCGGCAAGGGGCCGGTGGCCGCGGGTATGCCGGTGTCAGCGGGCTGTCCGGAAGCCTCAGGTTGCCCTGAATCGCCATGCTGGGCGAGCCCGCCCGGACCGGGCTGACTGGACGGATCTGCCGACGCCGTCCAGGATTCCCAGATGCCAGGCTGCTGGCCGTCGCTACTCTGCTCGTCCATCTCCATCACCCTTTGCCCAGTGCCATGCCAGCCTATGTGCGCCAGGCCGGGCGGACATCTATCAGCGGACGCAGCGCTCGAATCCGCCCATCCAGTAAGCACCACCCATCTGGACGTTAGCTGAACGAGCACTGAGGATCAGCTATCGCGGCATGTCTCGGGATGCGCCGCCTGTCAGGGGCGCGGCACGGTTAGGTTATGCACCGCCCGCGAGTTGGTCATTAGTCGGTAAGCGGCGCGCGGCGGTGAAAATTCCAGTCCCTGGTGAGTGAGTGCCGGGAGTAATCTCCGGGTCTGGCCCGGGACCTGCCGGCGCTCCGAACAAGCCGCGCAGAAGCCGGCGGACGCCGGCTCGAAGGCGATATATCTTGTCACCAGAGCTCTGGAGATATATCTTGAGCCTGTCAGGCACAACCCGCACGCAGGAGTTGACAATGTCCGCACCGCCGAGCACCTATCAGACCGACCTGAACCGCCGCGAGGAAGTCGCAGTTTCCGGTGCGGCACTGTCGGAGGCGCCATGGAAGCTAGCAGGCGCGGCGGGCGTCGCCGTCACCGGCGCTGACATGCTCGCCCACCTCGTGTTCTTTCACCCGGAACTGTTCAGCCCGCTGTCCGAGGGCGTGGTGGCGTTCTTCGCTGTAGCCGGAGCCGGGGCTCTGGTCCGTAGCAGGCACAGCCGGGCGTTGCGGTGGGCCCGCAGCAGACCGTGGCGTTTCGCCGTCATGCCTGGAGCCGCCGCCGCGATCGTCATATTCGTGCTGACCATGCTGCACGGAAGCGGCGTTTTCGGCAGTGCCTTCACCGCGCTGTGGCATGGCGCCGTTGCCTACGGCCTGACGGGCGTGGTCGGGTCGGTGGTGCGGCCGCGCAGGGAGCAGCGAGGCTGAACCGTTCCGTTTCGGCCAGTTGCCGCCCGCACCGTAGGCGTCGTTGTCGATTGGCTGCACTGCCGTTGTCGACTCGCTGCACCGGCGCCAGTCGAGTTAATGCAAGCCGTGCTCGCTGACTGGCCCCACCGCGATGCCACGCCGCTCGCACTCGTCAAGTAGCGGCGCGACCGCCCCCAGGCCGGCCTGCCAGGCGCCAGGCGGCGCAGTGCAGCCGGAGTCGTGCAAGAGCACAGTGACGCCGCCGTCGAGGTCGCTCAGCAAGGTGCGCAGTACCGAGGCCGGAGTTGCGCCCGTCGCCCACTCTTTGCCCCAGGCGCCCCACAGCACCGGGGTGAGCCCGAGTTCGCGCGCGGTCAGCAGCGCCGGTCCGCTCAGCACCCCGTAGGGCGGGCGGAAGTGCCGTGGCTTCGTGCCGGTGACAGTGGCGATCAGCTCGGTTGCCCGGGTCAGATCACAGCGAGTGGCCTGCGGAGTCCGGGCCGGAAGGTACCGGTGGTCGAAGCCGTGCACGCCCACCTCGTGGCCGGCCGCTGCGATCTCAGCAGCCAGGCCTGGTGCCCTGGTGACCATGCTGCCCAGCATGAAGAAAGTCGCGCGCACCTCATGTTCAGCCAGCACCTTGAGGAACTGAGGGGTGGAGGCCGGATCGGGGCCGTCGTCGAAGGTAAGCGCAACGTGACCGGGATCACCCTGGCCGGCCAGGCGCCTGAATGCTCGCATCCGGACCGGTCGCAGCCCGGTGATACCCGGACCAGCCTGCGCGATGGCAATCCCGGCGGCGGCAACACCCGTCAGAGTGACAGCATGCCGCCAGGCTGGCCGCAGGCGAGTGGGTGACGCAGGCAACAGGGGACTCCTCGCGATCGGGATAGGCCTTGCTTACCTGACATGATGGTGCAGCGATGCCCGCGACCGAGTCCAGGCCCGCTAGCGCGTCCCGGCCCGTTAGCGCGTCCAGGTCTGCGCTGCTGCTGTCCGGCTCGATCGGTATGGGCCATGACGCGATTGCCGCCGCCTGCGCTTCGTCGCTGGGATCCCAAGGCTGGTCAACCGTCACCATGGATGCGATGAAGATGCTGGGCCGCGGCGGCAGCCCGGCCGGCGAGGCGGTCTTCCGCGCCATGCTTGGCGTCCCCGGGCTACTCGATGCCGTTCATTTCTCCGCGCTGCGTACCGGGAACGGGCTCGCCCGGGCCGGCGACGCTCTCGCCAGGCGGAAGCTGGTGCCAGTGTTGCGGGACTATCTGGACCGGCATCCGGTGGACCTGATCCTGTCTGTCTTCGCTACCGGCGCCGCCGCCGCGAGCGCGGTAGCGCCTCGTTATCCGGCGATGCGGCACGTCGTGGTGTGCACCGACGTGGTCCCGCACCGGTTGTGGGTGCATCCGGGCGTGGACATGTACCTAGTCCCCGCGGAGGTCGCCGAGCCCGCAGTGCTGCGCTTCCAGCCGAACGCCAGGGTTCAGGTGATGCCGGTGCCGGTCCGCCCGGCGTTCTACCGTGCCCCGGCACAGGCGGAGGCCAGGGCTTCGCTGGCCGTACCGCCGGGCGAGCGCTGCGTGCTGCTCATGTCGGGCGCCTGGGGTATCGGTCCGGTCGCGGCGGCGGCGCAGGCGCTGGCCGGGGCCGGAATTCACGTCCTTGCGGTCGCAGGCCGCAACGAACGCCTCGCCCGGAAACTGGCGGCGGCCGCCGCACTGCAGCCCAAGATTCGCGCCTTCGGCTTCACCGACCGGATACCCGACTTGATGTCCGCGGCCGATCTTGTCATCACGAGCTCCGGCGACACCTGCGCGGAGGCCAGGACCGTCGGCAGGCCGTTGCTGCTCCTGGACGTGGTCCAGGGCCATGGCCGGGACAACCTGCAGCACCAGCTCGAACTTGGCGACGCCATGGTGACGTCGGCGGGCGCGGCGGACGTCACCCGGTCCGCGCTGGCCGCACTGGACCGGGCTAAGCCCGCTCCGGCCGCAGCAGGAGGGTCGCAGGCCGACTGGGAGTCCGCGTTCACTGCGGCGCTCGGCAGTTGCGGCCTGTAGTCATGCTGAGCAGCTCCGACATGCTGAGCAGCTACGACGCGTGGTAGTAATAGCCCGCTGCCCGTGCACTGCAAAGCCCTGGGTAACGTGTCTCTGACGCCGGAGCCCGATTACTCCGGCCTGCCCCCGGACGCAGTCTCGCCGCGGCGGCAGTTAGGTACCCCGGCACGCGGCAGCCCTTGGCGCAGTCCGGCACATGGCGGAGGCACGGCAGTGACACAGGCGACCGGCGCGATCGAGGCTGGTCTGGCAGAGCCAGGCGAAAGCCTGTTGCCCGACGGCAGAAGATCCGCCGGGCTCATCGCTCGTAGCCTGTTCCTGCTCACCAAGCCGCGCATCATCGAACTGCTGCTGGTCACGACCCTGCCGACGATGCTGCTCGCGCAGCGAGGCGTGCCCTCGCTGTCGCTCATCCTGGTGACGCTGCTCGGCGGCGCGCTGGCGGCCGGCAGCGCCAATACGCTGAACTGCTACCTCGACCGTGACATCGACGCGGTGATGAAGCGCACGTCGCGGCGGCCGCTGGTGGCCCCGGTCGCTAGTGGACACACAGGTGCCGGACATGGACGCCCCGGTACTGCCAGCGGCACGGCCGTTAAGCCGGGCGAGGCGCTGGCGTCCGGCATCTTGCTAGGTGCCGCAGCCACCCTCCTGCTCGGCTTTGCCGCCAACTGGCTGGCCGCGGTGCTCGCCGACGCCGCGATCTTGTTCTACGTCTTCGTCTACACCATCGGCCTGAAGCGGCGTACCGCGTCCAACATCGTGATCGGCGGCGCGGCCGGCTGCTTCCCGGTGCTCGTCGGCTGGGCGGCTGTCACCGGAAGGGTGAGCTGGGTGGCCGGCGTGCTCTTCGCGGTGATCTTCTTCTGGACCCCGCCGCACTTCTGGGCACTGGCGATGAAGTTCCGAGACGACTACGCGGCCGCGAACGTGCCAATGCTCCCGGTGGTCGCCAGCCCGGCCTTGGTGGCCAGGAAGATCCTTCGGTACTCCTACATCATGGTCGCGGCGACTCTGCTGCTGACGCCGTACGCCGGCTGGGTGTACGGAAGCTGCGCGGCGGTACTCGGCGGCTGGTTCCTGGTCGAGGCGCACCGGCTGCGGAGCCGGCTCGGGACCGCTGACGGCCCGGCTCCGATGCGGCTGTTCCACCTGTCGATCGTGTACCTGACGCTTCTGTTCGCTGCTGTCGCCGTGTCCGCGCTGCTGCCCTGGCACGGCTGGTAGCCGACCGCTTACACGTCGTTAGCTAACACCGCGCTGGGCTGCAAAACTCGCGGCCGGGTTGCGAAAATTACTCGTCGTTGACCTAGCCGCCGGCAGCCCGGGGTAATGCTTGTGCACATGAGTTGGACCAGGAGGGCGTTCCTAGGCCGGGCTGCGGCTGCGGCCGCGATACCAGCCGCCGTCGTCGCCGCGGTCAAGATGGGCGAGTCCGTGACGCCGGCCAAGGCCGGGGACGCCGCGGCAGCCAGCACTGGCGCCGGGACCCGCGCGCAACGCGCGGCTTGGACGGTCAAGTACGAGAACTCGCTGCCCGGCTATCCCGACTGGCGGATCAAGAATCAGGGCGCTCCTCACGCGATCATGGGCTATGCCGGCCAGTCGAGCATCCGGCCGGGCGAGCCCATCCACCTCTATGTATCGACGACCTCGCGCGAGTTCAGCGTGAAGGCCTTCCGGATGGGCTGGTACAACCACGACCTGGCCAGGCTGGTGTGGCAGTCCGGATCGCTGCGCGGACACCGGCAGGCGCCGGCCAGGCTCGAGGAGTCGACCCGGACGGTGCACACCGACTGGGGTGTATCCCTGACCGTGCCGACTGATGACTGGCCCGAGGGCGCCTACTTGTTCCGCCTTGATGCTCATTCCGGCGCACAGCGCTACGTTCCGGTGACGGTCCGCTCAGCCAGCGCGGCGGGCAAGGTCGTGATGAAGAACGCGGTGCCGACCTGGCAGGCCTACAACACCTGGGGGCTACACGACCTCTACAAGGGCCCGGACGGCGGATACGACACCAGGTCCTACGCGGTCAGCCTGGACCGGCCGGGAGATACCGACGGCGCTTACCTGTTCATGGTCTACGAGCGCAAACTCATCAACCTGGCTGAGCGCCTGGGCCTGCCGCTTGCATACCTGACCAGCATGGACATCGCCAGTAACCCGCACTCGCTGGATGGCGCGGCCGCGCTGGTGTCGCCAGGGCATGACGAGTACTGGTCGCCGCCAGAGCGGGCGATCGTTACTGCAGCCAGGAACAAGGGCATGAACATCGCGTTTCTCGGCGCGAACGCGATGTTCCGGCGGACCAGGCTGGAGCGGACAGCGCTTGGCGCGGGCCGGCTGATCGTCTGTTACAAGACCAGCTACGAACTGGACCCGATGTACGGCAAGCACGACGACCTGGTCACCAGCGACTGGCGTGAGCCGCCGAACCCGGACCCGGAATCGTCGCTGATCGGAACGCTGTACGAGGGCTACCCGGCGATCGCCGACTTCGTCGTGCACTCGCCGAAAGCGTGGATGTTCAAGGGCACCGGCGTGCGCAAGGGCAGCAGCTTCAAGGTGCTCGTCGGCATCGAGTACGACCGGGTCACGCCTGGCTACCCGGTCGAGCGGCCGATTCAGGTGCTGTCCCACTCGCCGCTGGTCTGCCAGGGCGTGAACAGCTTCGCCGACTCCGCTTATTACACCCACTCCGGCGGCGCCGGGGTGTTCAACTGCGGCACGATGCGCTGGGTCGAGTCGTTCGGGCCGCCGACCTACAACTGGGGCCTGACCCCGTCGGCCGGCGACTTCACCCGGAGGGTGACGGCGAACGTGCTGACAGCGTTCGCGGATGGCCCGGCCGCGCACAAGTACCCGGCGCACGACAACCTTGCCGAGATCCACGAGCAAGTAGGCGACCCGCTCACCGGCGGCAGTGTCTCGACTGCCCAGTAACCCAGTGGCCGGCCTGCAGTCCGACTTGCGGATGACGCGCGTGTCACAGACGGCCGCTATTGTGAGATTAACCGGGGTGGATCTGCAATAACGGCGGGTGAGCGATGCGCAGACTCGGCATGAGGGCACGGTGGGCGGTCCCAGCGAGCGCCGTCGCCGTCACCGGTATCGTCATCGTTGCCGCGACAGTCGCCAGCGCGGACGCGGCACCGTCGTTGCCGCCCCGCACGCCCGGGCAGTTGCTGACCGAGGTCGTCCAGGGCGCCGCGAAGCCGCTCGGCCCGCTGACTGCGACCGTTCAGGAAACCTCGAATCTCGGATTGCCGGCGTTGCCGATGCCTCAGCAGGGTTCGGCTGGGCTGTCCTCCGGCCCGGAGTCGGTCAGCATCTGGTACCGCGACCCGCAGCACCTGCGCATCGCGGAGCAGGTCCAGGCCGGCGAGACCGACCTTCGCCTCGACGGGCGCACGCTCTGGCTGTGGAACAGCAAGACCCAGACCGCAACCCGATATGAACTTCCGGGAAACGTGCAATCCGGCCTACCCAGCCCTCCGCCTGGCTCGGTTGCCAAGGGCACCTCAGTTCCGGATACGCCGCAGGCTGCCGCCGCGCAACTGCTGATGGCGATCGGCAAGACAACCGTGGTCAGCGTTCAGCGCAACGTCTACGTCGCCGGCCAGGCCGCTTATCAGCTGTCGCTGGTGCCGCGGAGCAGCAAGTCGCTAGTCGGCAGTGTGCTGATCGCGATCGATGCAAGCCGCCATATCGTGCTGCGACTCGAGGTCTACCCGCGCGGCTCGGCTACGGTGGCGTACAGCATCGGCTTCACGTCGCTGACGTTCGGCACTCCGGCCGCGTCGAACTTCAGCTTCACTCCGCCGCCTGGCGCGACCGTGAAGCATGTGAAGGTGCCGGCCAGCCTCAAGTCGGTCCTTGGCCAGGCGGGTCTGGGTCTGGCGGGTCTGGGTCAGGCCCGTCTGGGCTCAGCGGGCCTGGCACTCGGCAAGCTGCCCCTCGGAGCGACGATTATCCCCAGCATGGCGCTGCCGGCCCAGCTCCGGGAACGTGTTTTCCGTGCGAAAGGGCTCAAGCTCCCTGCGAAAGCAATCAAGTTGCCGGCCATCCCCGCGAAAGCGCTCAAGCAGATGGAGGCGCAGTTCGCCAAGGCGCTGCCGGCCAGCCTGAGCAAGGCGCAGCGGGCAGCTGACATCAAAGCCTTTGACCAGCATCTTCTCGTTCGGCGCGCCACAGTGCGGCTGGGCAACAACGGCGGCGGCGTCGGCAATGCCGGCACCGGATTCCGCGGCTTCACGGGAATGGCGCCGCTGACGGCTGCGGCGTCTGCCAGCGCGCCGCACGTCATCGGCACCGGCTGGCTGTCAGTGCTGGCAACTCCGCCGAGCCCGGCGGTTGCCGCTGCCGTCCAGCAAGCGATCCACGGTGGCTCGCCGGCCTCGGCGAACTCGTCAACGGCGACGGCATACAGCTCGACGCTGAGCGTGACCCCGCCGATCGGGCCGGATCTGGCCGCGCTGCAGGCGCTGCTGCAGGCAGCTACCCCGGTGCACGGCAGCTGGGGTAGCGGGCGGCTGCTGCAGACCACCCTGCTGTCCGTTCTGGTGACCAGCAAGGGGCAGGTCCTGGTCGGCGCGGTTACTCCGTCGGTGCTGTATGCGGATGTTGCTGCCGACGCCAGCTGACTCAGCAGCGGGCACTGACTTTGCGCTGGCGAGCAACGGCCTGACCAAGCAGTTCCGCGGCGGGCAGCTGGCCGTCGACGGGATCGATCTCGCGGTGCCTGCCGGATCCGTCTACGGATTCCTCGGGCCGAACGGCTCCGGCAAGACCACGACGATCCGCATGCTGCTCGGCCTGATCCAGCCGACAGCGGGCAGCCATGAGATGCTCGGCTTTCCGATGCCCGACCAGCAAGCCGCGGCGCTGCCGTTGGTCGGCTCGCTGGTGGAAGGGCCCGCGTTCTACCCGCATCTGTCCGGCCGGGCGAACCTGGGCCGCCTCGACGCGGCCGACAGGACCGCCGACCGGTCTACCGCGCATGCACGGATCGACGCGGCGCTGGACCGGGTCGGGCTTCTTGCGGCAGCGGACAAGCGGTACAAGGCTTACTCGCTCGGCATGAAGCAGCGGCTCGGCATCGCGACCAGCCTGTTGCGGCGCAGGCAGCTGGTGATCCTGGACGAACCGACGAACGGCCTCGACCCGCAGGGCACCAGGGAAGTGCGGACGCTGATCCGGGAGATCGCTGCCGACGGGACCACGGTGTTCGTGTCCTCGCACCTGCTCGCCGAAGTCGAGCAAGTCTGCACGCACGTCGGCGTGATGCGGGCGGGCCGCCTGGTCTACCAGGGGCCGCTTAGCCAGTTGCGGGGCCAGGCGGGACTGCTGGTCAGGACGCCGAAGCCGGACCTGGCTGCCAGAGTGCTGTCCGAACTAGGCCTGCGCGGGGTGCGTCAGGGAGACCAGCAAGTGACGGCAGAACTGGGCGAGATGCTGCCCGAGGTCATCTGCGAGCGCCTGGTGCTGGCCGGCGTGCCGGTGGCCGGGCTGGAGACGCCGCGGCGAAGCCTCGAGGACGAGTTCGTCGAGCTGACCGGCGAGGGATTCGATGTCAGCTGACGAGATGTCGGCCGAGGCGGGGGTCCGTCTGTCGACCACAGTTCACCAGCAGGTCTGGCCGGACGAGCGGCTGCCAGCCCGAGCTAACCCCGTTTCCGCCTGGTTGCGGTTCTTTAGCTCTGAGCTGCGTCTGGTCTTCGGCCGCCTGCGCAACCTGGCGTTGCTTGGCGTGCTCACGATCGTGCCAGTGTTCCTCGGGGTCCTGCTGCGCGTGACGATCGGCGTGTCCGGAGGTCCTGGCGGCCCGCCGTTTCTCAATCAGCTGGCTGGCAACGGGGTCTTCCTCGCCCTCGTGGTGCTGACGCTTACGCTCACGGTGCTGCTGCTGCCGCTGAGCATCGGCGTGGTGTCCGGCGACGCGATCGCTGGGGAGGCTGGCCATGGCACTCTGCGCGGGCTGCTGGTGGTGCCGTCGGGCCGCACCAGGCTGCTGGCCGTGAAGTACGCCGCCATCGTCGTGTTCAGCCTGACGGCATGCTTGCTCGTCACGGTCGTGTCGCTGGTCATGGGGCTCATCTTGTTCCCGGCCGGCCCGGTCACGCTGCTGTCCGGAACGACCATCTCGCTCTGGGCAGGCGTCCTCCGGGTGCTGCTGGTGGCGTTGTTCGCGGCAGCGGCGATGTCGTCGCTCGGCGCCATCGGGCTTGCCGCCTCAACGATGACTCAGCATCCGGTCGGTGCCATCGCCACCGTCCTCGTGCTAACCCTCGGCAGCGAGATCTGTGACCAGCTACCCCAGCTGTCGGCGGTTCACCCCTACCTGCCGACGCACTACTGGCTGCTCTGGGACGGGCTGTTCCGGTCGCCGGCCGACTTGTCCGGCGTGGAGCACGGGCTGGTGTCGTTCGCGATCTATGCGGTGACCTTCGGCGCGATTGCCTGGGCGCGGCTGACTTCGGCTGACATCACCAGCTGATCGCGCCGGACCTGCGGGCTGGGCATCCACAGCCCGCGCGGCCACTCGATGCCCGGCGCCTGCGGACGATAGCGTGCAATGGTGCCTGCCGAATTGCCGGAGATCGACGTGCTGCTGAAGGCTGCGGTGTCCGCGATCGGCGGCGCTCAGCGGACCGGACAGGTCGCGATGGCCGAAGCGGTTCAGCAGGCGATGGCGTCCAGCCGGCACCTGGCCGTTCAGGCCGGGACGGGAACGGGCAAGTCGCTGGCCTATCTCGTGCCCGCCGTACGACACGCGCTGGGCGAGTCGGGTCAGACGGTCGTGATCTCCACCGCAACGATCGCGCTGCAGCGCCAGCTCATCGAACGTGACCTGCCCCGGTTGTCGGCGGCGCTGGCGGATCTGGTCGGCAGGGAGCCGGTCTTCGCGATTCTCAAGGGCAGGCGGAACTACCTGTGCCTGAATAAGGTCCACGGCACCGCGCCGGACGAACCCGCGGACTCGCTGTTTGACGCGCGGTCGGTGTCGGCAATCGGGCGGCAGGTGACCCGCCTGCACGAGTGGGCCGCCACGACGGTGGGCGGCGACCGGGACGAGCTCGTTCCCGGCGTAGACGACCGTGCGTGGCGCCAGGTGTCTGTCAATGCCAGGGAATGCATCGGGGCGGCGAAGTGCCCGTTCGGCGGCCAGTGCTTCGCCGAGCAGGCACGCGCGGCCGCGGGCGAGGCGGACATCGTGGTGACGAACCACGCGCTGCTTGCCATCGACGCGATCGAGAACAACATCGTGCTGCCCGAGCACGACGTCGTTGTCATCGACGAGGCGCACGACCTGGTCGACCGGGTGACCAGCGTGGCCTCCGGCGAGTTGTCGGCAATGGCCGCCGACGCCGCAGCCCGGCGCTGCAGCAGGCTCGCGGGGGAGGAGCTTTCCGGTCGGCTGCGCGACGCCGCCGCGGGGCTTGAGCTCGCGCTGGCCGACACCGAGGCGGGACGTCTCGACTTGCTGTCTGAGCAGGCTGAGGTGGCGCTGGCCGCGGTACGGGACGCGGCTGCAGCGTGCGCAGCTGACCTGCGCCGCCAGTCGGGCAGTGACGAGGACGCCGAGCACCTCACAGCCATGCGGGTTGCCACTGTGGCGCTGGACGAGGTGGCGGAGAACGCGAGCCGGATCATCGGGGCCTACACCGCGGACATCGCGTCCCGGCCGGAGGTCGTCTGGCTGGACCGGTCCGCGCTAGAGGAGTCCTCCCGGCCGGACACGCTGCGTGTCGCGCCGCTGCAGGTCGGCGGGCTCCTGGCGGAGCGGCTGTTCAAGTCCGGCACCGTGGTCCTCACATCCGCGACACTCACGCTGGGCGGCTCGTTCGAACCGCTGGCCCGGCAGTGGGGGCTTCCCGTGGTCGGTTCGGCTGGTTCGGATTCTGCTGGGCTGGAATCGGCTGGTCCTGATTCGGATGGGCTGGACTGGACTGGTCTTGATGTCGGCTCCCCGTTCGACCACCGGCGCAGCGCAATCCTCTACGTGGCGCGGCAGCTGCCCCCGCCCGGCCGGGACGGACTGTCCGAGGCTTACCTGACCGAGATGCGCGAGCTGATCGTGGCGGCCGGCGGCCGGACGCTCGGGCTCTTCTCCTCGATGAGGGCGGCCCGGCAGGCCGCGGATGCGCTGCGCGGCGAGATCGGCGTGCCGCTGCTCTGCCAGGGGGATGATTCGACTGGGTTGCTGGTCAGCAAGTTCGCCGAGGACGAGGCGAGCTGCCTGTTCGGCACACTGTCGCTCTGGCAGGGCGTCGACGTGCCGGGCCGGTCGCTCCAGCTGGTAGTCATCGACCGGATCCCGTTTCCGCGGCCTGATGACCCGCTCGCCTCGGCGCGGCAGCGCGCGGTTGCCGCTCGCGGTGGCAACGGCTTCATGACTGTGGCGGCGGCGCAGGCCGCGCTGCTGCTAGCGCAGGGCACCGGGCGGCTGCTGCGGACTGTCGACGATCGCGGCGTCATCGCGATCCTGGACCCGCGTCTCGCCACCGCGCGTTACGGCGGCTTTCTGCGGGCTTCGCTGCCGCCGTACTGGAGCACGTACGATCCGCAGATCGTCCGCAGCGCGCTGCGTCGCCTGGCGGCGGAGCCAGCAGCTTCCTGAGCCCTTACCGGTTAGCCCTGGGCCAGCGCAGAGAAGCAGGGAAAAGGCGAGCCGCGCTGCGCCGCCGGCAGGACTGCGCAGCACGGCTCGCCGGCTCGTTACAGGACGTCGTGGCCGGGGTGCGGCTCCTCCGGCAGTGGTGTGCGCACCGCCGGGATCGAGCCGAGTCGGCCCGCCTGATAGTCCTCGAACGCCTGAACCAGTTCGGCCCTGGTGTTCATCACGAACGGACCATAGGCTGCGACCGGCTCGCGGATTGGCTCCCCACCTAGAACAAGTATGTCGAGCTTCTCGCTCGGGCCGTCCATCTTGCGCTGTGCCCCGAGTGTCAGCACGTCGCCGGGACCGAAGACGGCCAACTGGCCGGTCCTTACCGGGCGCCGCTCGGCGCCGACGGTACCAGATCCGGCTAGTACGTAGCCGAGCGCGTTGAAGTCAGGCCGCCAGGGCAGCCGGAATTCCGCGCCTGGCTCGACTGTCACATGCAGCAGCGTGATGGGCGTGTGGGTGACGCCGGGGCCCTGCTGGCCGTCCACATCGCCGGCGATGACCCGCACGAGCGCGCCGCCGTCAGCTGAACTGAGCAGCGCCACCTGACCGGCGCGGATGTCCTGGTAGCGGGGCGAGGCCATCTTGAGCCTGGACGGCAGGTTCACCCAGAGCTGGAAGCCGTGGAACAGGCCGCCGCTCATGACCAGGGCTTCGGGCGGCTCCTCGATGTGCAGGATGCCGCCGCCCGCCGTCATCCACTGGGTGTCGCCGTTGGTGATCAGGCCGCCACCGCCGTTGGAGTCCTGGTGGCGGAAGGTTCCGTCGATGATGTAGGTCACCGTCTCGAAGCCGCGATGCGGATGCCAGGACGTGCCCTTCGGCTCGCCCGGCGCGTAGTCGACCTCGCCCATCTGGTCCATGTGGATGAAGGGATCCAGCGCGCGCAGGTCGACGCCGGCAAAGGCGCGGCGGACCGGGAAGCCCTCACCTTCGAATCCGGACGGCGCTGTCGTCACTGACACGACGGGCCGGTCCGAGGCGGCGGCCTGGTCCGGGTCCGTTATGCGCGGCAGCACCAGGATGTCCTCGACTGTCACAGCTGGCATGACTTCCTCCTCGGCGCTATCAGTCTGCCTGGTCAGCCTGCGTGCGGTCTGCGCTGGCCCTGGGGCGACAACGGTAATTGAACGCGCAACATTCCCGGAACCGTAGCGCAGCTGTGATCTGCGTCTCATAATGAAACCGATCGAAGTAACGCCGCGTCAGATGCTCGTAACACTTCGTAGTACCAGCGGGGATCGATCCGCGGCGGAACGATAGGTAGTTACCTCACAGCTCCGGCTGGTCAGCCGCCTCAGTTGCCTGGCCAGCCGGGTTCAACCAACTGAAATAAACCGAGCACAGCGTGCCCTGCCTTCCTGACGGAAGACAGGGCACGTTGTGTTGCGCCGTGGTCGTGCGTTATAGCGGCAGGCCCTGCTCCAGATGCGCTAGCGCCCTGTCGATGCGGGCGAACAGGCTGGTTACGTCGGTCAGTCCTTCTGCGGTCCAGGTACTCCCGCCGTATGAAGTAGTGACCGACATGATGACGCCGATGATCGCGCCGGCCAGATTGCGTACCTCGAAGTCGTCCGGGTTCCGGCCGGCTCGCCTCGCGATAGCCTCTGCTATCTGGTTGATCGTGCGGACAAACTCGTCGATAGCCCGCGCCCGCACTTCGGGGACCGACGCTGTCAGCTCCGCGGTGTCCCTGAGCGTGGCCAGGTCCTCCGGACTCAGCGACGCGAGCGTGGCGGCCGAAGCGGCACGGAACGCAGCGATCGGGCTCAGCTCGGGCGGCTGCGCGTCGAGCGCCTCGGTCGTGATGATGTCCAGGTCGTCCTGCAGAACCACGTCCTCCTTGGTGGGGAAGTAGCGGAAGAAGGTGGCGGGCGAGACTTCAGCCGCATCGGCGATCTGCTCGATCGTGGTCGCGGCGTAACCCTGCTCGCGGATGAGCCGGAGCGCTTGCTGCCTGATCGCAGCCCGTGTCCTGGCTTTCTTCCGCTCTCGCAGGCCGGCTGGCCTGGCGGGCACGTCGGTCATGCCAGTCATTCTGCCCCGGCGGTATTGAATTCAGCGCCGGCCGGGGTTTCGGCAATCTCCGGCGCGTCGCCATGGCTGGCGTCGGACTGCCCCATGTCGGACTGCCCCACGTCGGACTGCACTGCCTGGCGGGGCAGGAAAAGCGCGGCGAGCACGGCGGCCGCGGCCGCGATCGCGGCACAGACCCAGAGCATGACGTCGACGCCATCCGCGTAGGCGGAATGCACGGCGGTCAGCAGCGGCGCCGAACCGAGCTTGGCTGCGACTGCGACCCCCGCCCCGACGCTGCTCCTGGCCGCGGCGACGGCCGTTGGCAAGCCCGCGACGCTCAGGTGGCTGCGGTACACCGAGTTGAGCACGGTACCGAGGACGGCGACGCCGATGGCCGCGCCGACCTGGCGAGCTGCGGTCATCAGTGCGGAACCAGACCCGCTGCGCTCCGGGGAGAGCGCGCTGAGCGCGGCGTTCAGCATGGTGGGCATCGCCATCCCGAGGCCGAGCCCGGTCGCGGCAAACCACCCCGACGTGAACCCCGTGCCGCTGGCCGCCGAGGTAGCCGTGCCGGCCGCGAGAGCGACGGCCATAATCGCGAAGCCGCCGGCGCCAACCGGCCGCATGCCGAGCAGCGGTGGCCGGTCCGGGCCGCCGTCGCGGGACTTGCGGGTGCTCTGCAGCCGCTGCCCGATGCCGAGCCCGATCGCCAGACCGCCGATCAGCGGCAGCATCCGGATCCCGCTGGCCATCGAATCCAGGCCCTTGACGTCGAGGAAGAACTGCGGCATCGCGAATGTGAGGCCGAACAGCGCGAAGGAGATCATCGTCGCGAGCGTGGTCCCCCAGGTGAAGCCTGCCGATGCGAACAAATGCAGGTCGACTAGCGGCTGACCACGATCTCTGCGGATAACAAGCCGTTCCCAGACGACAAACAGGCCGAGTACCACAACGCCGGCTGCCATCGTGGCTAGCGCCAGGGTGTCCGACCATCCGTCCTGGCCCGCCGTGATGACGCCATAGGTGAGCGCGACCAAGCCTGCGCTGGAGATGAGCACGCCAGTGAAGTCGATCCGGAATGCCTCGGTGCCGCGAGACTCCGGCATGAGGATGATCACCGCTGCTAGTCCAAGCGCGACAATCGGGACGTTGATCAGGAAGACCGAACCCCACCAGTAGTGGTCCAGCAGCCAGCCGCCCAGGATCGGGCCTAGCGGATAGCCCACGAAGGTGGCACCACCGACGATGGCGATCGCCTTCGGGCGTTCCTCGGGCGTGAACATCACCGGCAGGACGGCGAGTGCGAGCGGCAGGATGACAGCGGCCGCGAGCCCCAGTACCGCACGCGCCGCAATGAGCTCGCCGGTCGACGACGAGTAAGCGCACGCCAGCGAGGCGACGCCGAACAGCGCCAGCGCAGCGATCAGCAGCTTCTTGCGGCCGACCCGGTCGCCGAGGAGACCGGCGGGCAGCAGCGCCGCCGCCAGCACCAGGCTGTATGCGTCGACGAACCACTGCAGGTCCGAGGTAGAGGCGTGGAGATCGACAGAAAGGGTGGGCAACGCCAGCGACAGAACGAAGAGGTCGAGGCCGACCACAAGGACGCTGATCGCCAGCGCCCCGAGGGTCCACCAGCGGCTCTTGCCGCCGGCCGCGACGAACTGGGCATCAGTCATGGGAACAACCCCCAGACAATCTTGCGAGCCTGTCGAATAAGAGAGAGACTATCAAAAGAAGTTGTGCATCACAATCTGAGCTAACCGGTGCATGAAAGCCGCTTGCTAGGGCATCTCACCCGCATGAGGGCTGTTAGGGCGCGGCCCGTGGTCAGAATCCCGCGATTGACTGGAAACCCAGTGAGGCAAGGAAGCCGTGCGGGGAGGGAGCCGTGAGGTGTTCGTGCGCAGGGTGGTCGTCGGTGTCAGCGGATCTGCGGGCAGCTTGCAGGCCCTGCGATATGCGGCTGAGCTTGCCAGGAACGACAATGCGGTACTAGTTCCGGTGCTTGCCTGGACCCCGCCGGGCGGAGAACTCGCTGATCGCCGGTCTCCGTGTCCGCCCCTGCGGGCGATGTGGAAGCAGGCAGCCTGGGACCGGTTGTGGCGCGCTATCGATCTGGCGATCGGCGGTCCGCCCGCTGATCTCGGCTTCAGTCCTGCTGTCATCAAGGGGGAAGCCGGGGCGGTACTCAGCGACGTGGCTAACCGGTCCGGAGATGTCCTGGTCGTCGGCGCAGGCCGGCGTGGAGCGCTGCGCCGGCTGCTGGCCTGCAAGGTCAGCAGGTACTGCATGGCGCATTCCTCGTGCCCGATGATCGCGGTGCCGCCGACACCACTGGCTGCTCGCGCGCATGGCATGCACGGCTGGATGCTGAGGCATCGCCTCCATCCCGAGGACTGGCACACTGGTGTCACTACCTAAGGAGCCAGCGATGCCAGAGCCTCAGGGCGAGGAACTTGCCCGCGTCCGTGCCCGCAGGGAAGAGCTGCGCAAGCGGTATCTGCGCCCGCTTGCCGACCGTCCGCCGTCAACCGTCAGCGGAGTCCATCACCTGGCGCTGATCTGCAAGGACACCGAGGAGACGATCAAGTTCTACCAGGAGTTCCTTGGCTTCCCGCTCGTCGAGCTGGTGGAGAACCGCGACTACGCGGGCTCCAACCACTTCTTCTTCGACATCGGCAATCACAACCTGCTCGGCTTCTTCGACTTCCCCGGTTATGAGCACCCGGCCTGGCAGGAGACCATCGGCGGCGTGCAGCACCTGGCTATCTCGGTCTCGGCGAGCCAGTTCGCGGAAGCGAAGAAGAAGCTCGATGCTGCCGGAGTTGACTACCTCGGCCCGGATCGCGGCGCGGACGACAGCATGTACTTCCGTGACCCGAATGGCGTCGGCCTGGAGCTGTACCGGGAAGATCTCGGCAAGTTCGAAGGCGAGCTCCTGGTCGAGTAGCCGGGCCCGGAGTCAGTACCGGCGCGTCAGCTCACTCTGACTTGTGCTCGTGCTTGGAGATGAAGCTGGCTGCGATGGACTGGTCGCTGCCCTCTTCGGGGATCAGCAGCCAGCACGCGAGGTAGAGCGGAATCCCGCCGAGGAACAGCGGCAGGCTGCCGAAATAGGCGAGCCCGGTGAAGCCGACAATGGTCAGCACGGCGAAGATCACCCGGACGATCGTCACGTCGACGTTGAAATGCCGGCCGATGGCTACGGCGACCCCAGCGATCATCCGGCCGCGGGCTGGACGGCGCAGCGGCGGCCGCTGGTAGCCCGCTTGCGCCGGGTCAGGGCCGGAACTGTCGCCCGTGCCGGTCTCACTGGAGTAATGCAGGTCTTCGGTATTGCTGTTCATATCAGCTAGCCTGCGCGCCGCACTGCTGTCAGCACATCAGGAAGCACCCGGAGGTAACCCTGATTCAGACCCGGTTCTCCCTGCGGATCACAAGCCGGAGCCCTGACCAGGTGTCGTCGATGGCGCAGACTTTGTTGTCCACCAGCCCGGTGGGCAACACCACGTCCCTGATCACCTGGTCGGTCATATCAGTCGGTACCCTGCTTGCCCGCTTGGGCCAGGCGATCCAGAGCCCGCACGCGGGAGCCATCCGCACCCGGAGCCGTGGCAGCTCCGATTCCAGCTCAGACCGCTGGGTCACGAAGGCCACGATCACGTCGTAGCGGGCATCATCTGCCAGATCGGTGTGCACGCTGGCGACGTCCGGCAACTCGCCGAGTGTGTCCTCGAACTGCTCGGGGGCCCCGATCAGGGCGACCTCGTCGCCCTCGCCGATGCCGAGTTTGCGCGCCAGCGGAGTCCCGGAGTAACCGGCCTGGTCAGGCATCTGCAGCTCCTGGCGACGGCTCAGAACGTGAAGCCGCCGGGCTTGCCGTTGCGGTCCGCGATGAGCCCGGCGATGGTCGCGATGGCGATCTCGGCCGGGGTACGCGAGCCGATGTTCAGGCCGATCGGCCGGTGCACCCTGGCGATATCGCTGGCCGGAACACCCAGCCCGGTCAGCGCAGCGACGTGCGGCCCCTCGTGCCGGGGGTTCCCCATAATCCCGACCCAGCGGGCTTGCGCTGCCAGTGCGTCCCGCAGCTGGGGTCCGAGCTCGGGCCGGTGATGATCGGTGACGACGACGTCGGCGTTGTCAGCGGTGAGGCCAGCCAGGCTGCCGGCCAGCTCGAATCCGTCAGCGTCCACCGCTTTGGCCCGCTCAGGGTCCGGCTCGACCAGCACTGCCCGGAAGCCCGCGTCCGCGCCGTAGCGCAGCAGGCAGCTCGAGACCGGAGTGGCGAAGACGGCCGCCAGCACCTTGTTATCGGCCGGCGCCTGGACCGTCCCGTGCGCCACCTCGCAGCTGGCGTCGTGCACGTGCCCGTCATCGAGATGCCCGTGATCCATGCGTACGAGCTTGCCATCCTGGGGTACCTGTAGCAAACATCGGTGCAGTAAAACCAGTGCAGCAAAGACAAGCGACCCGCAGATTGGAGCAACAATGCGTCTCAGCGCACGCAACAAGATCAGCGCAACTGTCACAGCCGTGACCAAAGGCGAGGCGATAGCCAACGTGGCGCTGGATGCGAACGGGGTCCGGCTGGTGGCTTCCATCACAGTGGAAGCCGCGGACGAACTCGGTCTCGCCGAGGGAACGCAGGTGACCGCGATCGTCAAGGCGTCCGACGTGATACTGGCGGTCGCTGACTAGCCGCGGTCACGGGCTAGCGGCAGCCACGACGCGCCAGCTGCTGCCGTTCCACTCCTCGGCCAGCGGCGAGCCGACAGCACCGAGAGCGCCGCTGGTCCGGGCACCCACGGCGAGGCACCGCGTGGCAGTGGGGCACGAGACCTGATAAAGAGCCGCGAACGACCCGCCCGTGATGTTCGCAGTCGGCACCGAGGTCCAGGCGGTCCCGGTCCATTGCTGGCCGACCGGCCGGGAAAGGCCGGACCCGACCGCCATGCACCGGGCCGAGCTGAAGCAGGAGATGCCGAACAGGATCTGATTTGCCGCCAGCATCGGCTGTGGCGTCCAGGTCGTCCCGGTCCACTGCTCCGCGATCGCCTTGTCGGTCGTGCCCTGGTACTGGCCCACGGCCAGGCAGAAGGCCCGGCTGCTGCACCAGTCGTCGTAGAACACGGTCAGGTTCGAGCCGGCTAGCCCCGGGGTGCTGACCAGCTGCCAGCTGTTCCTGATCAGCTTCGCGGCCATCGCCACTTCGCCGGCCTGCGCCGGAGCCTCGATCTCCCCGACGGCCATGCAAAAGCGCGCAGTGCAGTCCACGCCGGTCAAGGTAACGGACCGCCGGACCTCCAGCTGTGGCAGGACCTTCCAGGAACGCCCGTTCCACCGCTCCGATAGCGTCACATCGCGCTTGCGCCCCTGCGAGGTGCCGACCGCAACACAGTTGGTCGCGCTGGCACACGACACGCCGTAGAGATTGCCAGCCGTCACGCCGGCCGGATCGCTGGCCTGCGTTACCCGCCAGCGACGGCCATTCCACTGCTCGGCCAGCGGCCCGGCCTTAGTCTGCGAGCTGGCTTGGCCGCCGACAGCGGTGCACGCAGTCGAGCTGGCGCAGGAAACGGCGACGAGGAACGCATCGCTGGCCTTCGGGGCAGGGATCGCCAGGCCGGTCCAGGAGCCCCCGCGCCAGCGCTCGGCGAACGGAGCCTGGCCGTGCGGCCTGGCACGGCGGCCGACTGCGATGCAGAGTTTGGCTCTCGCGCAGGAAACCGCGG
Organism: Streptosporangiaceae bacterium; assembly: GCA_035507615.1. Lineage (GTDB taxonomy): Bacteria > Actinomycetota > Actinomycetes > Streptosporangiales > Streptosporangiaceae > JAJYUU01. The sequence goes on along the minus strand of DATJNX010000023.1, from coordinate 18,547 downwards.
CGAGTGCCGCCTGGTGAACTCCCGCCGCTGCCAGGACGGGCCGGACCGACGCTCCGGCCGCCGTCGCCGATCCGGCTGCCCCGGCAGCGAGTACGGCGAGCGCCGCGAGCGCGGCCGCGAGTCGTCCCCGGTGCCGTCTGCCCGTAGTTGTGCCCCTCCGGCCCATAGCTGTGTCCCTCCCGCACCGGTTTGCAATAGCCACAAAAGCGTAGTGATCAAAAGGCCGGAAACGTAGGCCCGGCAGGCAGTTACCTGAGCTAACTCAGCCGAATTGATCGCCTACGGCAGCCTGCAGCACTTCCATCCGCTGCTGCGCCACCTGCCGTGCACTTGCCAGTGTCCGGCCGGTTACCTGTTCGACGATTTCCACGAACGCGTGAATCTCCGGCTCCGCGCGGGCCGGCCTGACCACGACCCGCGCGCCGGGGAGCTCATAACTGATCATGTCCGCGGAAGGCAGCTCCCAGCTTCCGCCGGTGTAGTCGGTTGCGCGCATCACCGGCAGGCCGGCCAGTTCGGCCGGCGCGGTCATCCGCAGCCGCGACATCACGTCGACGGCAGCGGGAACCGGCACGGCGAGCTGAGCGGTCAGGTGCACCCCGTGCGTGACTTCGAGCGCGTCGTAGGCGTCCTGAAGCGATTCACCGACGGACCTCGCGACAGCGGCCAGGCCTAGCACAGCGAGCGCAGCGCCGATGCCATCGGCGTCCCGGATGACGTCGCCGACGGCATAACCCGCGCTTTCCGAGTAGCCGAACGCGAACCGCGCGTCCTCGCGCAGGTCCGCGGCGCGGACCAGCCACTGGAAACCGCTCAGCGTCTGAGCGTGCTGTGCTGCCGCCGCGGCCGCGATCTTCGACAGCATGCTGCCGCAGACGACAGTGCTGACCGCAAGCTGCTGCGACATCGCGATGCCCGGATCGGCTGCCATTCTGCCGAGCAAGTACGCACCGAGAAGTGCGCCGAGCTGGTCGGCGGTCAGCCGCCGGTAGCCACCCGGCGCATCCTGATCCGGCACTGCGACCGCCAGCCGGCGGCTATCCGGGCTGGTCATCAGGATCAGGTCGCAGGCTGACCGCCGGGCCTGCGCCATGGCGAGATCCAGCGCACCAGGCTGCGCCGGGTCCGTGAACGGCGCGGCTACTACATCCGGCGCGGCGTAGCTGGCCTGCTCGAACGCGCGTAGCGCGAGCTCTGCCGACGCCCCGTCCAGCGGCGCGTAGGCGAACCGGAGCCACGCCGCGCCTTTCGGCGCCGGGCCGGCCGCCGCGCAGACCAGATCGAGATATGCCTGCACCGCCTGACCGCCGACCCCGGTGATCAGCGGGCTGTCCGACGGCGCGACCGCGATCTCCGGCAGCGGCCCGAGACTGGCCGCGGCCGCCTCGATATCCGTATCGGCAGGCGGCATGACCGGTCCGCCGTCCGCGGCATACACCCGGTAAACGCTGTGGTCGGCCGCACCGTAACCGGCGGTGATCATTACTCCGGCCGCGGCACCGAAAAGTCTCACTCCAAAGGCAAGAAACGGGGCTGGCTCCCCACCCGGCAGCAGATGCACGCGGATGCCAGCCCCGGCGAAAACCCGAGCCGCCTGCACGGCGAACTCCCGGCTGCGGTGAGCTCCGTCGCAGCCGATCACGGCACCGGCTTGCGCTGCACCGGGATCCAGGCCGAGCAACCAGCTGGCAACCGCCGCGCTCGCCGTGGTCACCTCGTCGGTGCCGGCGGCGATCCAGGCCAGCGTCTGCTCGCGCAACTCGGGGGTCATGCCGGCTTACGTTACTGGTTGCGGCGATTAGTCCTCCGCGAGGAGCCGCGCAGCGGGCAGGCGCCGCAGTGCGCTAGCCGGGAGCAAGGCCGCCGCGGCGGTGACGAGCGTGCCTGCGATGACGGCTGCGGCGGCGATGGCGTAGAGAGCTGCCGGCAGCTGACCGGCGAAGCTGGCGGCAGCGGCGAGGCCGACCGCAGCGCCCGCCAAGGATCCGGCCAGGCCGATGATGGTGCCCTCGGTGATGACCAATCGGCTGAGCGCGGATTCGGGCCAGCCCAGAGCGCGGACGGCCGCGAGTTCTGCGGCACGTTCGCGGATGTTGAGGTACAGGACGTCGGCGACAGCCAGCACGCCAAGGCCGACTGTGGCGATGACGGCGACGTAGTCGACGCTGCGGACCTGGACTGCGACGGCATCGCCGAGCAGTGAGCCGACGACGACGCCGCGGAAGGCGAAGCTAAGCGCCGCCAGCACGGTCAGGGACGTCACGCCAACCGCGAGGCTGATCGCACCGAGCAGCGAGCGGCCGGGAGTGCGCAGCACGTTCACGGTGGCCAGGGCGGTGACTCCGGCTGGCTGGCGGGCCCGGCGGATGGTCAGCACGGGCGGGCGGACGCTCGCGACAGGCTCGGCGCTAGCGGCCAGCCAGGCAGGCGTGAGCCCGGCGATGACGGCGACAACAACCGCGATAGGCACGGCCAGCGCTGCCCGGGCGACTGAGGCATGCAGGCCGATTCCCGATGACAGCGGCAGCGCGACGGCGGCACCCAGGATCCCGGCGGCCAGCCCGATCGCTGCCAGCTCGCCGAGCACGGCAGCGAAGAGCCGGGGCCGCGTCCAGCCAAGGCAGGCCAGCACACCGAGCTCGCGGCGGCGACCGCGCACCGCGGCAGCTGCGGAGTTGGCGACGAACAGCACGCAGACGACCAGGATCAAGACGAACAGGGTCAGGCTGTTCTTGTCGATGGCATCTAGGATCGCGACTGCGACGCCCTTCTTGACCCAGCCTTCGGAGAGCGTCAGGGCTGGCTGGCCGAACTTCCCGGCAGGCAGATCGATCGTGGTCGGCTCTGGCGATGAGCCCGCGACGATGTCGACATCGAGGTGAGTGCGGACCGCGATCTGCTGTGCCACCTCGCGGATGCGCTCAAGCGACACCGGGTTCGGGCCGGTCACGCCGGCTACCCGCACCCGGATCACGCTGATCGGGTCAGCCGCGTGCAGGTTACCGCTGCCGTACCGGGTGCTGTCCTCCAGCACGGGTAGCGCCGACAGCGTGGTGACAAGGTCCGCAGGCTGGCTGACGTACCCGCCGAGGTTCGAGTTCGGCAGCAAGTCACCGCCATGCAGCGCTTCCCGGCTGGCCGGATTGGCAGGCACTGCGACGACTGGCTGGTACGCACCGAGGGGCACCGCGGAGAGCGGGTCGAACGGCAGGATCTTCGCCGGATCGAAAGTGCCGACGAGCCGGGGACTGGCCAGCGGGCCAGCGCCGCCGACGTAGACGTTGGAGAGATGCGAGTGCACTGCGATCGCGCGGTACTGGTTGTCGGCGTTGTCCATCGAGACATCCGGGAAGCCGGCCGAGTACCAGACCGACTGCGGGTTGCGCACGAGCCGCGGCTGAAGCGCGCCAGATGGCATGCGCCGGTAGCTGACTCCGCCGATGCTCCAGTACCCGGGCAGCCCGTTGACCAGGCCCGATTGGCCGCTCAGCGAACGCAGCAGGAGCTGGTATGCCTGTGCCGCCGTAGTGGTGCGCACGGCCAGGACGCGACCGCGTGACGCCGCCTGTCTGGCCACCCACCCGTTAGTCAGTGCAGGTGGTCTGGCCGGCGCTGCCAGCTGCTCGAGCTGAGTGACTGCATACTCATCGACACCCGAAGTCGACGCGGCGAGCACTGGAAACGACGCAGTGTTGCCGGGCCCTGGCTCGTCGGTCGCGTTCTCGGTCAGATAGCTCCCGGAGACGACAGCGCGGTTCAGCCCGTCGAGTTTCGCCTCGGCTTCCGGGTCGACCGCGGCGATCAGCACCGGGAGCGCCCAGTCCACAAAGAAGCCGGGGTTCGATCCGCCGGGCTGCCCTGCGAACCCCGACCCGTCGGACTTCGACCAGCACAAGGTCTCCGACTGCGCGGCTGCGCCGAACGGGTCTTGCTCCGGCTCGCTGGTCCGAATACCGCATCCGGCGACGGTCACCGGATGGCCGGAGACCATCTCGTCGATTCCGCCCGTCAGGCTGCGGAACCTGAGCGGATTCGGCGTGACGTACAGGTAAGAGGCAGGCCGGGCGATACGGCTCGTGCCGGCCACGCTCACATAGGTAGTGCTGATCCGGTACAGCTGCCGGCCCGGCGTGGCGTAATCCGCCGCCGGCAGCGGGAAGCTGATCGGCTCCGCCAGCAGCGCGTAGCCGACCATCGCGATCGGTGCCGCCACCTGGACGCCCGGAATCTGCGCGATCTCGTGGTACTGCGCCATCGTGATGCCGCCGTAGATGCCGGCCAGGAAGTTCGGCTGGACCGTACCGGTCCGCGTCTCGAGAGCGGTCCTGGATCCCTTCGGCCGGACGAGGATGTCGTAAGCGGCGGCGAAGTGCGCCGAGACGGTGCCGATGGTCCGGGCCTGAGCGGTCCGCGTCGCCGCGGTCAGCACGGTGAATGCCGTCGTCGCGACCAGCAACCCGATGAGTAGCGCGACTGCACGTGACATCCGGAACCGCAGCTGTGACCAGGCCAGCCGTCCCATCGCTGTGCCTACTCCTCGGCCAGGAGTTGGGCGGCGGGCAGGCGGCGTAGTGCCCGTGCGGGCAGCAGGGCGGAGCCGGCGGTGACGAGCACGCCGGCCGTGACGGCTACGGCGGCGACGACGTAGAGGGTGGCAGGCGACTGACCGGCAAAGCTGGCAGCGGTGGCCAGGCCGAGCGCGGCGCCGGCCAGCGATCCGGCGAGGCCGATGATGGTGCCTTCGGTGATGACGAGGCGGCTGAGCGCGGACTCTGGCCAGCCGAAGGCGCGGATGGTGGCGAGTTCGGCCCCGCGTTCGCGGATGTTGAGGAAGACCACGTCGGCCACGGCCAGCACGCCGAGCGCGACTGTGGCGATGACGGCAACGTAGTCGACACCGCGGACCTGGACTGCGACGGCGTTGCCGAGCAGTGAGCCGACCACGACGCCGCGGAACGCGAAGCTAAGCGCAGCCAGCACCGTCAGGGCGGTAATGCCGACGGCGAGGCTGATCGCGCCGACGAGCGCCCGGCCGGGAGTGCGCAGCACGTTCACTGCTGCGAGTGCAGTGATTCCGCCTGGCTGGCGGGCCCGGCGGACGGCCAGCACGGGCGGGCGGACGCTCGCGACAGGCTCTGCGCGGGCGGCGAGCCAGGCTGGCGTGAGGCCGGCGATGACGGCGACGATGACTGCGATCGGCACTGCCAGCGCGGCCCGGGCGACTGAGGCGCGCAGGCCAAGTCCTGATGACAGGGGTAGCGCGGCCATCCCGCCGAGCAGCCCGGCGGCCAGCCCGATCGCTGCCAGCTCACCGAGCACCGCGGTGAACAGCCGGGGCCGCGTCCAGCCAAGGCAGGCCAGCACCCCCCGCTCGCGGCGCCGGCCACGGATGGCGGCCGAGGCGGAGTTGGCGATGAACAGGACGCAGACGACCAGGATCAGAACGAACAGGGTCAGGCTGTTCTTGTCGATGGCATCCAGGATCGCGACTGCGACACCTTTCTTCACCCAGCCTTCGGACAGCGTCAGCGCTGGCTGACCGAACTTCCCGGCAGGCAGATCGATCGTGGTCGGCGCCGGCGATGATCCGGCCACGATGTCGACCTCAAGGCGGGTACGCACCGCGATCTGCTGTGCGACCTCGCGGATGCGCGCCAGCGACAACGGGTTCGGGCCGGTCACGCCGGCTACCCGCACCCGGATCACGCTGATCGGATCGCCTGCATGCACGTGCGGGCCGTAGTAACCGGTGTTCTCCAGGGCGGGCAGTGCCGACAGCGTCGTGATCAGGTTCACTGGCTGGCTGACGTAGCCGCCCAGGTTCTGGTTCGGGAGCAAGTCGCTGCCCCGCAGTGCCGCCCGGCTGGCGGCGTTCGCCGGCGCGGCCGCAGTGGGCTGGTATGCGCCCAGCGGAACCGCGGACACCCCGTTGAACTCGTCGATCTTCGCCGGGTTGAAGATGCCGACGAGTTGCGGGCTGGCTATGCCGCCGGTGAATGTGGTGTTCGCCGGAGCGTGCACTGAAACCTTGCGGTACTGGTTGTCCTCGTCGTCCATGCTGACGACCGAGATGCCGCCGGTGTACCAGGTCGAGGGCGGGTTCCGGGTCAGCTGCGCGACAAGTGCCCCGGACGGCGCGCGGCGGTAGGAGGTTGGCCCGACGCTCCAGTAGGCAAAGACGCCGACTCGCGCGTGCGGCGGAGCCGCCTTGCTGGTGCTCTTCACCGTTCCGCCGGGCACGTTCCCTGCCGCGCGGCTGGACTTGACCGCGACTTCAGAAAGCAGCTGCTGATAGGCCTGGCGCGCCGTGGTCGTGACGCGGGCAATCACCTCACCCGGCGCCGTGACATGGCGGGCCATCCAGGGCACAGTCATCGACGGCGGCGATGCAGGTGCGCTCAGCGTTGCTAGCTGAGTGACTGCGGACTCGTCCAGTCCGCTGACGGAGGACGCCAGGACGGGAAAGGCCGTGAGGAGTCCCCCGCCGGTCCCGTCGCGGGCATCCTCCCCTAGGTAGCGACCGGAGATCACTGCTCGGTTGAGCCCGTCCAGCCTCGCCTCGGCAACCGGATCCACGGCCGCGATCAGCACCGGGATGACCCAGTCGATGCGGTAGACGGGGTCAGCAGGAGCAACGCCCTGACCCGGGCCGTAGCCATTGACTTTTGACCAGGCCACACAGCCTGATTGCGCGGCAACCCCGAACGGGTCGACGCCCGGTTCAAGGGCGCCTTGCGGGCAGATGACGACTTTCTTGCCGCCTGCAAGCCGCTCAGTCTGGTCGTCGCTCTGGGCGTTCTGGCCGAACCGCTCCGGACTGACGTAGACGAAGGACGCCGGCTGGGTAACGCGGCTAGTACCGCTGTCCGAGATCCACGTCGTAGTTACCCGGTATAGCTGCCGGCCAGGCCGGCTGACCTCAGCCGCAGGCAGCCGGAAAGAGAGCTGCGAGACCAGCAGGCTGTAGCCCACCATGGCGATGGGAGCCGCGACCTGGACGCCCGGAATCTGCGCGATCTCGTGGTACTGCGCCATGGTGATGCCGCCATCGATCCCGGACAGGAAATTTGGCTGCACCGTTCCGGTCTGCTCTTCCAGCCTGGTCCGCGCCCCCGCAGGCCGGACCAGGATGTCGTAGGCCGGTACGAAGTGCGCCGACACCGTGCCGACCGTGCGCAGCTGGGCGGTCCGTGCCGCGGCGGTCAGCACGGTGAAAGCGGTGGTCGCCAGCAGTAGCCCGATCAGCAGCGCGAGCACCCGGCTCACCCGGAACCGCAGCTGTGACCAGGCCAGCCGTCGCATCGCCGCGCGCCTCGTCAGCCGAGCTGGCCGACGCGCCGGATAACGTCCTCGACCGGATACCCTCCGGTCAGGTTGATGTCGTCGACGACCGCGCCGTCGCGAAGCCTGATCAAGCGCTCGGCGTGGGCGGCAACCTGGGGATCGTGCGTCGCCAGGATGATCGTCATCTGCCGCTCCTGGCGGAGCGCTGCCAGCAGTTGCAGGATGTCGGCGGCGTTGGCGGAGTCGAGGTTGCCGGTCGGTTCGTCGGCCAGCAGGAGCGCCGGGGTGTTGATCAGGGCTCTGGCGATCGCTACGCGCTGCTGTTCACCACCGGACATCTTGGCTGGCAGTGATTGTTCGCGACCGGCGAGGCCAACGGCGGCGAGCAGTTCTTTACCCCGTTCCCTTTTATTAAAGGTTGTCCGGTAGGGCAGCAGCGGCGCGATCACGTTGTCGAGCGCGGTTAGCGCCGGAAGCAGGTTGTAACGCTGGAACACGAAGCCGACAGTCCGCCGGTAGGCCGCCAGCGCCCCGCCGCGCAACGCGGTGACGTCGGTGCCTGCGGCGAGGACGGTACCCGAGTCCGGTCGTTCGAGAGCGCCGATGAGGTGCAGCACGGTTGACTTGCCGGAGCCTGACGCGCCGGTCAGCGCGACGAACGCACCCGTGGCGATACGCAGGCTCACGTTGTCGGCGGCGCGGACTTGCCGGTCGTCGCCGATCCCGTAGCTTTTGCTGATGCCGCGAAGCTCGATCGCCGCGTGGCTGTCGGCGGAGTCGGTCATGTGGTCACTCCGTGGTCTAATACCTAGTGACAATGCAAGACCATTGGAACTGCGTTAGCTAGTCACAATGCAAGATGAAATCGTTTCGTTACGGGACTTCGGGGACTGACGACACATGCCCCTGCATCACGCCGTGCTCGCGCTGCTGGCGTCCAAGCCGGCCCACGGTTACGAGCTGAAGAGCAGTTTCGAGCAGGCTGTCGGAGATCAGTGGGGCGGCCTGAACATCGGGCACCTGTATCAGATACTCGACCGGCTCAGCCGTGATGGCCTGATCGAGTCGGAACGGCAGCCTCAGCCGGTTAAGCCGGACCGGGTTGTCCACCACCTCACTCCCGCCGGGCGGGCCGAGCTGGAACGGTGGCTGTCCGAGCCGAGCACGCGCCAGCGCGGCTACCGGGACGACTTCTTCCTCAAGCTGATGGCTGCCGCGGAGGCCGGCGATCAGCAGACGCTCGACGGCGTGCTACGGCGTCAGCGCGAGCATCTGCTCCGGGAATTGCGCAGCCTGGCCGAAGCGAAAGCGCAGTCACCGTCCGATGTCGTGGCGCTGCTCATCACGGCGGCCGAGTTGCACGTGCGGGCCGACCTCGGGGTTGTCGACGCGGCCGAACAGACCCTGGGGGTGACGAAAGCCGATCCCGCGCTCGCTACGATTGCCGATCGTGCGGTTCGGCATCGTCATCCTGCCTGATCAGCGCTGGGGGCAGGCGGCTCGCCGCTGGCAGCGCGCGGAAGAGTACGGCTTCGATCACGCCTGGACCTACGACCATCTCGGCTGGCGGTCCCTGGTGGACGGTCCGTGGTTCGACGCGGTGCCGACGCTGACAGCGGCGGCGACGGTCACCTCGCGCATTGCGCTCGGCACCTTGGTGGCCTCACCGAACTTCCGGCATCCGGTGAGCTTTGCCCGGCAGCTCACCGCCCTGGACGACATCAGCGGCGGCCGGTTCCTGCTCGGCGTCGGCGCCGGAGCGGGCGGTCAGAGCTTCGATGCGAAGGTGCTCGGTCAGCCGGAACTGACGCCGAGGGAGCGGGCCGACCGGTTCATCGAGTTCGCCGAGTTGCTTGACGCGTTGCTCACCACCGACCATGTCACCTGGCATGGCCGTTACTACTCGGCGGTCGACGCGCGCAATCTGCCTGGCTGCGTGCAGCGACCGCGCATCCCGTTCGTCATTGCCGGCAACGGGAGGCGGTCGATCGCGATGGCCGCCCGCCTCGGCGAGGGCTGGGTCACGACGGGAGCGCCCGCAGACGGGCTGACAGCCTGGTGGCAGTCGGTGGCGGCGGCGGCGAGGGGTTTCGAGGAAACGCTGGCCGCTGCTGGCCGCCAGGGGATCGAGCTGCGCCGGTACCTGTCCCTGGATGCCTCCGGCACGTTCGCGCTGACCAGCAAGGATTACTTCGACGACGCAGTCGGCAAGGCCGCCGAGCTTGGCTTCACCGATGTCATCACGCACTGGCCGCGGCCAGAGGGGCCGTATGCAGGCGACGAGTCGGTGCTGGAGGCCATCGCGCCCCGGGGTTAGCTGCACAGGGGTTAGCTGCACAGGGGTTAGCTGCACCGGGGCTAGCTGCACAGGGTTTCACCCGCTCCGGATGAGGCCGGCGCCAGCCCGCGCTGGGCAGAATCGGTTGTGTGCCGATTGGTGCGGGTGTGCCATGACTGATCCTGCAGCTAGCCGAGCCGGGGCCGCGGCGCGCTCGCAGCGCTGGCTCGCCCGGCTGAGCTTCCTGCTCGTTGCGGTGGCGGTAGCGATACCGGCAGTGTTCGCCGAGCTGAAGAGCCTCGCCATGGTCGGCCTGGGCCTGGTCGCTGCCGCCGTGACGCTGGCTGGCGCGTACTTGTTCCTGTCCCGGCGCGGGGTGCTGCGCTGGGTTTCGCTGGCGGTCGCGGTGGCCGCGCCGATCGCCGTCATCGTCGTCTACGCGTTCGCCGCGCTGCTCTGGGTGGCGCTGGCAGCTGCCGGCGCGTGGCTGCTGGCTGGCGTCACCGCGCGCTCAGCGCTGGCTGGCGACCGGGCTGACTGGCAGATGCCCGAACGGCCTGCACGCCCCGCCAGGCACCCCTTCCTGATCATGAACCCGAAGTCCGGCGGCGGGAAGGTGGAGAAGTTCGGTCTCAAGCGCAAAGCCGAGGAACTCGGCGCCGAGGTCTTTCTCATGACCGGGCCCGAGCAAGTCGACGTCGCGGCGGTGGCCGAAGACGCCGCGCGCCGCGGAGCCGACCTGCTCGGCGTAGCCGGCGGTGACGGCACGCAAGCGCTCGTGGCGGCCGTGGCTGCCCGGCACGATATCCCGTTCATGGTCATCACCGCGGGCACCCGTAATCATTTCGCGCTCGATCTCGGGCTGGACCGGGAAGATCCAGCGGCGTGCCTTGACGCGCTGTCCGACGGCGTTGAGCTCCGGGTGGACCTGGGGATGATCGGCAGCCGGACATTCGTGAACAATGCCTCGTTCGGCGCTTACGCGGAGGTCGTGCAGACTCCTGCCTACCGCGACGACAAGGTCGGCACGACCCTCAACCTGCTCCCCGACTTGCTCCAGGGTCACCGCGGGGCGCGCCTGGAAGCGCACGCGGACGGCACCGAGATCAGGTCACCGCAGGCGCTGCTGGTGGCGAACAACCCGTACGGCAGCGGGGACGTTGCCGGCCTCAGCCGCCGGCTGCGGCTCGATCGCGGAACCCTCGGAGTGGTCGGTGTCCGGGTGGATAACGCACGTCAGGCCGCTGACTTGCTGTGGCGCAGGCGCGCAGGCGGACTGACCTTGCTCACGGCCGCGAAGGTCGAAATCACCGCCGACACGCCGCAGGTCCCGGTCGGCGTGGACGGCGAAGCGGTGTCGATGCCGACGCCGGTGCTGTGCACGATCCGTCCCGCCGCGCTGCGCGTGCGGGTGCCGCGTAACCGGCCGGGGGGCAGCCCGCCCAGACCTCCGATGAGCTGGGTGCGCCTGACGCACCTCGCCGCGGGTTTATCCGGATGAGGACCGGCTACCAGCGTGTTTCCCGGGTGGACGACGTGCTGCGCGCCGCCGTGCAGCTGTCGGCCAGGACGATCGTCGCCGACGTCGAGCCTCTGGTCGCGTTCTGGGATACCAGCCAGGAAACCCTTGACCGAGGGGTGACCGCCGTCCTGCGTGAACTCGACGCGATTCCCGGCCTCGAAGTGGTCTGCTTCGCTACCAATTCCGACCGCTGCCCCTCGGTAACTCCCGAAGCCGCCGGCATCCGGGTGATGTACTTGTCCTCGGCTCAAAAGCCGATCAGGACCGCGCCCTATCAGGATCTGCCCAGACCGGGGATCGTCGTCGGCGACCAGGTCGCGACTGACGGCGTCCTCGCCCGCCGCCTGGGATACACGTTCGTGCACTACTCGCCGCGGCTCGCTGGCGTTCCGCGCGGTCCGCGGCTCCTGCAGCACTTCGGGGAACTCACAGTGCCGTTGCTGTTCCGGGGTTCATCACAGCCGTGAGCCGAGGGCGCGTCAGGTCGCGTGCTGGTCGATCTCGGTGACCAGTTCCGGCCACAGCGGCGCTGAGAACATGTGCCCCATCCGATGTACCAAGACGAAACGCCCGTGTGGCACGGCGCGGGCAAGTGCAGCGCCCGCGGCAGGCCGGACGAGCGGGTCCTCGTCTCCGCTCAGCGCAAGAACCGGCTGCGTGATCCGGGCGATCCCGCCGCGGGGGAGTTTCGCTCCGAAGCCCGCGGCAAGCTGGCGGGACCGGGCGTACCGGTCCGGGGCGTGGCGGCGCACCGACTCCGCGGCAGTCTGCTCGACCCACTCGTCGTCTAGCGGCAGGCTCCTGGCCTGCGCCAGCCTGGTGACATCGATCAGCATTCGCTGCTGGTCCGCCGGACTGTCGCCGTAACGGCGGAGCACCAGCCTGAACGGTCCGGGGAAGCGGACGTAGCGGAACAGGCCGGCCGGCTGGCGAGGCAGCGGTATCGCCGAGATGGCGGTCACCGTCCTCACTCGGTCTGGATACAACAGCGCGGCAAACTGAGCGAGCCCGCCGCCCATCGACAGCCCGACGAGGTTCGCCGACTCCCAGCCGACGGCGTCGAGCACCGCCATCATGTCATCGATCATGTCGCTGAGCTGGTAGGCCCGCTTCTTGCCGGTGAAGTGCGTCGACAGGCCCGCGTCACGGTGGTCATACCGGACGACGTGAAATCCGTCCCCGGCGAGCGCCGTGCAGAATCCGTCCGGCCAGCCGATCATCTGGCCGTCGAGTCCGCTGATCAGCAACAGCGGCCGGCCGCCCGGCTTACCGAAGTCCTCGTAGGCGATCTCGACGTCGCCGTTGCGAGTGAGGCTGCTTTCCACGTCGCCGACTCTATACAATGCGACTGCATTGTAAAAGTCCAAGGGGGTGCTTGACAGGATGCCTAAGCAGGTTGACCACGAAGAACGTCGCCGGGAGATCGCTGCCGCGGTTGTGCGCCTGGTCACGACGCGCGGTATCGAGGCGGCCAGCCTGCGGACCGTGGCCAGCGAAGCAGGCGTGTCGATGGGCGCGGTGCAGCACTACTTCACCACCAAGGACGAGATGCTGCGGTTCGCGCTCGCTTACGGCAACACGCTGCTCGGGGAGCGCGCCACCAGGCTCATGGCCGAGCAGAAGCCGGCAAGCCCGCGCGAGACGTTCCGGCTGTTCTTCACCCTGCTGATCCCCCTTGACGAGGACAGCAGGGCCGGCGCGCGGCTATGGGCCGGGCTGATCAGCCGCGGCTGCGTGGACGAGCCGACTCAGCAGCTAGCCGCCGCAGCCTATGCCGGCCTTACGGACTTCGTCGTGCGCCAGCTCAGCGACGTGCTGCCCGGGTCCGACGCCGGGCCGGCGGCGCGGCACCTGGTCAGCGTGATCGACGGGCTGAGGTGGCCGGTGCTGTTCGGCGCCTATACCGATCAGCAGGCCATGGACGTGCTGGACGCCCAGCTTGACCTGATCTTCTGACCTGCGGGGGACGGAGTCCGGCGTCGCTCATCGCGCTAACAGCGCAGGACTGAGCCGGACCAGCCGCACTGGGTTCGACTCGTCAAGTTCGGCAACGGCTTCCCGCGACTTAACGAAGTCCGAGAACGATCGGTAGCCGAGTGCCCGCTCGCTGAAGGACGGGTCCATGCGCTTCATCTGGCTCTTGACCGCGGAGCTATGCAGCCAGTCTGCGTCGTCCTTCTCCTGGCCGAGCCGCAGTGCGCGCTCGAGAAGTCGCGTCGCCAGCTGTTGCGGATCCTCGGCTTGCGGATCCTCATCGGCTTGCAGGTCGTCGGCTTCCTCGGCCGGCGCGGCAGCTCCTCGCCTGCTGCGCCGCGAGCCCCGGGCCGCGGCCGCAGTGCTCGCTTCCGCGAGTTCGGGCTCAGTGTCAGCGGCGACGCCAGGCAGCGCATCGTAGGTCACGAGCTCGTCGCAGGCTGCCGCGAGGGCCCTGCTGGTCGATCCCGCCACCCCGACGCCGACCACGTACCGGCCAAGGCGCCGGGATCGCTGGGCCAAGGCGATGTAGTCGGAGTCCCCGGCGACGATGACGATATGGGTCAGGTCGGGAAGGCGGAACATGTCCTCGATCGCATCGACCGCCAGCCTGATGTCGGCGCCGTTTTTCGCGTAGGTGTTGGTCGGAAACAGCTGCACCAGGTCCACAGCCCGGCTGACGAGCTGTCCCCGGTAGCTGGCATTGAGCGGAGCAGACCAGTCCGCATAGGCGCGGGTCAGCACGAGCGTTCCGAACGACGACGCGAAATCGATCACCGCGCCAATGTCCACGGTGGCGCGGTGCAGTTTCTCAGCGACGTCCTGGTCCGCTTCGGAATCCGCGGCGTCAAACATGCGGACCTTCTCGCGCTGGAACTGACCCCGGCCATGAAGCTGGTCATAGCGCGAGATGACGATGTTGTCGAAGTCGATGTAGACGGCGACACGGGTGGCGCCGGGATCAGTCATGACGGCTAGGCCACGAACAGCGACAACGTGTCGGCCACGCAGGCCGCCTTCGCCTGGCCCTCGATCTCGACGCGCATCCGAACGCTGGCGAGCGACCCGAGATGAGTCTGCTTGACATCGGTCAGCGTGGCCTCGGCGCGGATCGACGAGCCGGTCAGCACCGGCGACGGGAAGCGAACCCGGTCAAGCCCGTAGTTGATGCCCATGGTCAGCTTCTCGATCCGGAAGATCTCCATGGACAGAATCGGCAGCAGCGACACGGTGAGGTAACCATGCGCGATTGTCCCGCCGAACGGGCCGCTTGCTGCGCGCTCCAGATCAACGTGAATCCACTGGTGGTCACCCGTGGCGTCGGCGAACGCGTTCACCTGCTCCTGGGTGATCTTGTGCCACTCGCTGAAGCCAAGGCTCTCGCCCTTGGCCGCGACGAACTCGTCCAGGCTGGCAAACGTCCGCATGCTCGATACCTCCGGTGGTTACAGTACCGACAGAACAGGCCCGCCGGAACTCCGCAACCGCGAGTCTCCGGCGGGCCGTCTTATCTGCCATTGTCCCGCCTGATCAGCCTGCCTTGAACGAAACCAGCTGATCCTCGGCGGCGACGTGCTGCGCTCCGGCCTCGTCGAGGATGACCTCGGTCTTCACCGGTCCCACTCCGGCCGCAAGCCACGTCCTGACGGTGTCGCCGACGCTGAAGCCTTCGATCGTCTCCGACATCGTCATGTTCACCACGGTGGCGGTGTAGGTGCCGGCCGGCACGGTGACGCTCTGTGTACCTTCGCCAGTCACGGCGATATGCGCGGTGACGCGCTTGGAGACACCACCCTGCGAGAACTCGATCTTCAGGGTGGAGTGCGAGGTCTGGCCAGCGGCTAGCTGCGCAGCCGGCGGCCAGAACAGGCTGCCGGAGATGAGCTTGACCGTGGACCCTGAGGAGCTGGTGCTGAACTGGCTGAACGGCAGGGAGATCGAGCCATCCGCGTGGACGACGTAGTACGCGCTGGTGTTACTGGTCGATCCCAGGGACGTGATGGCGCTGGCCATCGTCACCTCCTGGCCGCCGGATACCGGGGTCACGGCGGTCATCCGGTTGACGGTGCGGCCGTAGGTCGTCTTGTACGTCCAGGTGTCCCCGACACCCACCGGGAACGGCAGCGTCAGCGAGGACGTCTCCGTCGTGGAGCCGGACGAGCCTGAACTCGTCGAGCTGGAAGCGGCGGAATGAGTTGACGAGCTAGCCGGGGTGGTACTCGATCCGGTAGATCCGGACGACCCTGAGTTGCCGGAACCGCCGCAGCCGGCCAGGGCCAGGCCCGCGGTGATAGCGACTACGGCAACTGCGGATACTGCGGCGAACTGGCGGCGCGGGCCCGGTGCCTGATCTTTAAGTGCAGGACTGAACATGTGCTTCGAAACCTCGATCCGGGATGGGAAGAGACGTGACTGGTGGCGGGCTCAGCCCGGCGCGGCGAGCCCGGCTGCCCCCTCGACGGCCGGATTCGCACGCGCCGGCGCCGGGCCGGCTGCTAAGCGGCGGTTTGGTGGTGCAAGGTTTGGTGCGGCAAAGTTCGGTGTCGCAAAGTTCTGTGCAGCCAGCAGCTGCATCGACTGCAGCCACACCGTTCCGGGACCAGACAGGACAGCGAAGTACTGGGAATCGCTGCCGGGGGTTTTGCTCGCCGGCACGGCAGCCATCTGCACGGCGACCGAACCTTCGGAAATCCCGATGTGCCACGGATGCGTGCGCAGCGACGTTCCGGCGGCAAGCTCGCGCGTGACGACGTCGCCCGCAAGCTCGACCCAGGCGCGGCCGTGGCCGCCGATACGCCGCAAGATGAATTCGTCGGCTGTTGCTTCTGCTACTTCTTCCTCGGGAGCGGCTCCCAGCGACTGCCGGAAGCCGGTGGCGAGCTCGATCCCTGGCGTACCAGCCAGGAATCCGTTGCGGTGCACGAGGTACTCCTGGCCAGGTGTTACCTCGATGGACACGATGGAGCCGGGCAGCCGCGACGCGAACGCGACCGTTCCCGGCTGACTGGTTGCGGTGTAATCGCTCAGGCCAGCGGGCCCGGCCGTCATCCGGATGGAGTCGGTCATCCAGGCGAACTCACCGGTCTCAGCGATGATGCGCTCGCCAGGCTCGAGTGAGATGGACAGCACTGGCTGCGTTGAGCCGAGCAGCTGATCGCGCACTGACATCTCCCTGCCCCTGTTGCGGTTTGACGAGCCCAGACACAGTTCTAGCCGGGCAGGCAGGCTGGCCGAATCCTGGCAATCATGTAATTCGGCAAAACGATAAAAGCCTCAAACCACTACCATTCAGGAAACGGGGTCGCCGGGCTCAGTGCATCTCGAGCCCTCGCTGCTTAACGCGCTATAACACGGGGCTCGGCAATGCCGTTCTCGATCGCAAACCGCGCGGCCTCGACCCGGCCAGCCAGGCCTAGATTGCGGTAGATGGTGGCCAGGTGGCGTTCCACGGTCGCGGTGCTCAGGTAAAGTTCGGCGGCAATTTGCTTGTTACTCAGCCCGGCTGCCAGCAGGCGCAGCACATCGGCCTGGCGGGCGGTCAGGTTGCCGGGCAGCGGCGCGCGGGCCGGAGCAGCCGGGGTTTCCGGTTTCTGAGTTCCCGCGACTTCCGCGAGCGCTGCGTCGGCCTCGGCCAGGCGTTGGGCGTTTCCTATATCGGCAGCCAGAGCCCGGGCACCGTGAAGCTGACGAAGTGCTTCGTCGTCCTGCCCGGTCTGATGGCACACACGGCCGAGGCCGATCATCGCCTCGATGACGTGGTGCGGATGTCCGCCATCGGAGTAAGCGGCAATCGCCGCGCGGAAGTGCTCTTCTGCGGCGGCCCAGTCCTCCTGGCGGGACGCGAGCGCGCCCTGGTTGCACCGGATGGTGCCGATGAGCTGCGGGTTACCCTCAGCCATGCCGGCGCACTCGCGCAGCACGCCGTCGGCCTCGTCGAAGGCGCCGGTGCGGATCAGGACGTCGGCCAGGTTGGCCAGCCCGATCGCGATCGCGCGGGGCTCGCCGAACTCGCGCTTGATGGCCAGTGCCTGCTCGAACAGCTCGCGGGCCCTCGGGATATTGCCAGCGTCGAGTTCGAGCAAGGCCATGTTGTTGATGGCGACTGATACCCCGCGCCGGTCGCCAAGCTCCTCGCGCAAACGCATCGCCGTCTGGAAGCCGGCCAGGGCTGCCTCGGTGTTGCCCAGGTAGCGGTGCGCGGAGCCGAGGACGGTCGCGGCCAGGGTCATCCTGAGTTTCAGGCCGAGCGGCTCGAAGATGGCCATGGCCAGCTCAGCGCTCCTGATGGCCTCCGGGTAGTCGCCATTCTCGGCGGCCAGAACGGCAGCCGAGCTCAGCGCGCGTCCGACGCGTTCGTCGTTGCGATCGCCGGCGCGAGCCAGGAATCTGGTGAGCCAGTCGCGGCCGACGGCTAGGCGCCCGCTGACCAGCCACCAGCGCCAGAGCGATGCGCTGATATCCAGGCCGAGGTCCAGCTCGGAGTTCTGGTCTGCCCAGTGCAGGGCCAGGTGCAAATCGGGTACGGCTACCTCGAGTCGCCGTATCCAGTCGGATGCGTCTGGCCCGCCCAGCGCCTGCTCGCTGTCGGCTGCTACGCCCGCCCAGTGCAGCGCGTGCCGTCGCCGTGCTGCCGGGCCGTCGCCGGTGGTCTCGAGCTGCACGGCGGCGAACGTCCGGATGGTCTCCAGCATGCCGAACAGGTTCTGCTCCGGGCCGCGGGTCACGACGAGCCAGGACGAGTCCACCAGCAGCCTGGTGGTGGCGACGGCGGTCAGCGTGTCGATGCCGAGCACTGCCTGGATGTCATCGAGCCGGAACGAGCCGCCGAACACGCTCAGCATCGCGAGCCTTCGCTGCTGCTCGGGAGTCAGCAAGTCGTAACTGACCTGCAGAACGTCGGCAAGGCGCTGGCCGCTGTGCTGGCCGACCTGCGCTGGTGCGGAGTCGAGGAGCACCGAGCGCTGCTGCAGAATTTCCCGGATCGACAGAGTGCCGACCCAGCCCGCGATTAGTTCGATGGCGAGCGGGAGGCCGTCCAGCCGACGGCATAGCTCGGCAATCGCGTGCGGCGCTATGTCAGATGCGCGAAAGTCCGGCAGTCGCTCACTGGCTCTGGCGATGAACAGCTGGACGGCGTCTGACGCAGCGATATCGGCTGCGTCGGCCGTCACCGAGGGGCATTCGAGCGGCGGAACCGTCCAGCAGACTTCGCCGGGAGTGCCGAGCACGACCCGGCTGGTGACGACGACCCTGAGGTCCGGCACGCTGGCGAGCAAGGCGCCGGTCAGTTCGGCGACCTGGTCGGCGAGTCGCTCTGCGCCGTCTAGCAGGAGCAAGCAGGGCCTGGCGGAAAGCGCACCCCGGATCGACTCGATCAGCGGCGTGCCCGGCTGGTCGTGAACGCGGAGCTTTGAGGCCAGCGCCGAAGTCAGCGTGCGCGGGTAGCGGACCCGCTCTAACGGCACGAAGACGATGAGGGATTCGGGGCC
>DATJNX010000022.1:0-26949 GCA_035507615.1 Streptosporangiaceae bacterium | reverse complement strand
GACGCTCGGCGGCGACGATGGCGGCGTCAAGGTGCGCCCGCGCCTGCCCGAGTGCGCCCTGGGCGATGTCCAGCACGTACAGCTGGTGCAGCTCGTTGGCCGCGAGCAGCTCGTCGCCTGACTGCCGGAAGCAGTCCAGGGCCTCCGCCCGAAGCCGCCGGTTCTCCTCGGCGGATGGCTCAGCGGCCGCCAGGGACTTCAGTGTCTCTCCGAGCAGCTGCCGGTCACCGGTGGTGCGAGCGACCGCAACAGCCTGCCCGGCGAGTTCCCTGACCCGGTCCAGGTCGCCATCGGCGAAGACGAGGTCGCTCAGCAGGCCGAGCCCGCGGGCCTGCAAAGCCGGCTCACCGAGGACTTCCGCCATGGCCAACCCGCGCTCCGCATAGCCCCTGGCCGCCAGACGCGCGCTCGGATCAGCCTGGCGCAGGATGTCGAGCAGCGCCGAGGTCGCCAGCTGCGCGCTGGCGGCGAGCACGGTCACGCCGGCGTCGTCGCGGTCGACTGCCGCGCGGAGGAAGGTCAGCACCTCTGGCTGGGCCCGGCTGAGAGCGAAACGCTCGAGCGCGACTCCCAGCCTGAGCAGGTCAGCGGTTCTGCCCTCGGCGGCCAGGTAACCGAAGACCGACCGGAGGTTGTCCCAGTCGGCATCGAGCCGCCGGAGCCAGTACCCCTGACGGCGGCCGGTCAGGGCCGGCCCGGCCTCACGTGCGATGCGCAGGTAAAACGCGGCGTGCCGGTCCCTGATCGCGGTGAGCTCAGCGTCCCCGGCTGACTTGAACAGCTCTTGCGCTGCATACTGACGCACCGTCTCAAGCAGCCGGTACCTGACGGTCTCACCGCCGGGCTCGCCAGGCCGGCTGTCGGCGGCGACTCGCTCGGCAAGCACAAGGCTCTTGTCCACCAGCGAGCCGAGCAGGTCCGTCACGTCGATGACGTCGATCTCGTCCGCCGCGCAGATCGCCTCTGCGGCCTCAAGCTCGAAGCCGCCGGCGAACACCGACAGCCGCCGCATCGTCTCCCGTTCAGCGGGGCTGAGCAGGTCAAAGGACCAGTCGACGGTCGCCTGCTAGGTCTGCTGCCTGGTGAGCGCGTTGCGGCTACCGCCAGTCAGCAGCCGGAAGCGCTGGTCCAGGCGCTCGCTCAGGTGCCGGAGCGACATCGACGAGAGCCGCGCGGCAGCAAGCTCCAGCGCGAGCGGGATGCCATCCAGCCGGCGGCAGATCGTCGCGACCAGCGGCGCGGCAGCGTCGTCGAGCACGAACTGCGGTTCATGCGACTTAGCCCGCTCGACGAAGAGCTTGACCGAGTCCGAGCCGGCCAGGTCGGCCGCGCTGATCGCATCCCGCGGCGGCAGCGACATCGAGGGCACGCGGTACACCCGCTCGCCCTCGATGCCCAGCGGCTCACGTGACGTCGCCAGGAACCTGACTCGCGGGCAGTACCGGATCACCTGCTCGCAGAACCGGGCCGCATCGTCGATCACGTGCTCACAATTGTCCAGCACGATGACGACGTCCTGGCTGTTGAGCACTTCCAGGACGGACGCGAGCACGGCAGGCCCGGAGTGGTCAGGTAGCTGCAGAGCAGCACCCACCGCACCCGGCACCATGTCACCGTCGGTGACCGCGGCCAGCTCGGCGAACCAGACGCCGTCGAGTGCGGTGTCGAGCAGTTCTACCGCGGTCTGCAGGGCGAGCCGGGTCTTGCCGCTGCCGCCCGATCCGGTAAGCGTCACCAGCCGCTCGGTGGCAGCCAGCGAGCGCACCTCGGCAAGCTCATGCTCACGGCCGACGAACGCGCTGAGCTGGCCCGGCAGGTTGTTCGGCAGGTCAGGGTTGTCCAGCGAGGTCAGCGGCGGGAAGTCAGCAGGAAGGAAGGCTGCCTGGAGCTGGAAGACCTGCTCTGGGCGGCCAAGGTCCCTGAGGCGGTGAGCGCCGAGGTCGCGCAGCGTCACACCGTCCGGCAGGGCCTCCGACACGAGTTCCGCAGTCGCGCCGGAAAGCAGGACCTGGCCGCCGTGCGCAACTGATTCCAGCCGTGCTACCCGGTTGACGGCCGGTCCGAAGTAGTCGTTGTCTCGCTCGTCGCAGGCGCCGGTGTGCAGGCCCATCCGCACGCCGATCGGCTCTTTCGTCGGCCAGACCTGCCCGGTCAGCGCGCGCTGCGCGGCGACAGCCGCGGCTACCGCCGCTTCCGCGGTGGAGAAGGCCGCGCAGAACGCGTCGCCGATCGTCTTGAAGACGTAGCCGCCAGCCTGCTCGATCGTGCTGCGGAGGATCTCGTCGTGCCGCCGCAAGGCCAGCGTCATGGCCTCGGGCTCTGCCTCCCACATCCGCGTCGATCCCTCGATATCGGTGAACAGCAAGGTCACCGTGCCGGTGGGGAGCTGGACCGGATTTTGCACGTGCACACGATACGCGGCGCCAGTGACCATCCGGCGACCAGCCGGGCGGGGCCTTGCAGCGGCTCGCGCCCGGCTGGAACCTGCGCTAGAACATCGTCTTCGCCACTTCCGCGAGCGCGGCCTAGCCGACGGCGACATCCGTGCCGGCGCTGCTGGTGGCCCGGGGCCGACGGCTAATGGTCCTACCGCTGAAGCCACAGCCTGTAGATGATAAAAGTCGGTACTCCGACTATCGGGCCGAGATCATCTGGGAAGAGCCGGAGCGCATCAGCTGAGGGTTGCGGCTCGGCGACTCTGTCCACCACGAATCCCGCGTCGGCGAATGCGCCGAGGACGGCCGCAAGCGGCCTGCGCCAGAAATGCTGAGTCACTTCTATGTCGGCCTTGCTCCAGTTATCGGAGACCAACTCGGTGTCGAAGTAACCGCCGCGTTGGTAACGCGTGCGGGGGCCGAATGGGTGATCGAGTGAGATGACGGCCCAGCCGCCCGGCCGCAGGGCGGCGGCGAACGACTGCAGGGGAACGCTCCAGTCTGCGACGTAGTGCAACGCCAGGGAGCAAGTGATGCCGTCTAGCGACCTAGGTTCCAGCGGCAGCGGGTGCGCAAGGTCAGCGACGAAGAATCTGCCGCGGCCGGCGCAGCGGCGCTGAGCTTCCTCGATCATCCGGGGACTGATATCGACTGCAACGACATCAGCGCCCTGATCCAGCAACCACTCTGCCTGTGCTCCCGATCCGCATCCAGCATCTAGCACTGCGGCACCGCGCAGATTGCCAGGTACTAGCGCCCGGAGAGCAGGCCGCTCTAGCAGCCCGTTAAATGGCCCGTCATCGGTGGTCGACGACCAGACCGCCGCCAGCTCGTCGTACGCCTCGCGAGTCCGGAGTGTGTGCTCAGCTTGGCTCTCAGGCATGTCAACGGTCACCGGCAGAGCCTAACGACGGGCGCAACGAGCGACAAGGATCGGTCTGGAGGCCAGCGACGACGTGAACCAGCCCTGAGTGAGCAGAAGCGGTCCGGTGACGTTGACCTCGAACTCGTGGCGGATGTTGGCCGCGGGGATGTCGACGGTGGAGCCGCCCTCGCCTATGCCCGCGTTGTTCACCAAAGGGTGGCGTTAACGCACCGGCCGCCGCGCTCACGGCCGGGTAGCGCGGACGGCGCGTCCAAGTTGCCGGCTCCCGGCTAGGTCTGCTCGTCGAGGGACTCGGGTAAACATTCGGTTCTCCGATGGCCCGGTAGTTCCCAAGTCCGCGGTGAACGGGTCGTCAGCCGGTCGCGTTGAGCCAGCGGACTGGCGCGCCGTCACCGGCCCGGCGGAACGGCTCAAGCTCAGCGTCCCACGCCTCGCCGAGCAGCAGCCGAAGCTCGTCTTCCAGCGAGCCGCCGAGTGCGGGATGCCGCGGTCCGTGGCGGTCGCGCAGGTCGCGCAACCCACGGGACTCGCGCAGATCGAGCGAGTCAGCCGGATCTCCGTCAGCACGTGAGTTCGCGGACTTGGCCGACGCGGCCAGGGCCATCGCCGCGCGAAGCCGGTTCTCCGGGATCACGATGTCCCCGTTCGCCGCGATGACCGCGCAGAACGTGCCGAGCGCCGGAGTGGAGCTGTAGCGGACCGCGTCGCAGCCGGGGCTCGCATCCTCAGTGACCTCGAACCGCACCAGGTTCCAGCTCGCGAGCGCCGAGCTGATCGCGCCCGCGGAACCCGGGCTGCCGTTCCACTGCAACTCACCGCGCATCGCCCCGGGCGACGCAGGCTGGTCGACCCACGGAATGCTGACAGGCACGCCAATAGCCCCGGCTACCGCCCACTCAATATGCGGGCACAGCGCCGGGGGCGCACAATGCACGTGCAGCACACCACGTACGGACACCCGAAACCTCCCTGCAGCAGACGAGGATGCGTCTTCCCCAACGACCTCGTCCGCCCGGGATCCGGGCCGTGCTCGCAGGTACCGTGCTCGCGGTACCGTGCTAGCACTCGCCGTTCTGGCTAACAACGTGCTGACGATCTTCCGCCAATCATTGTGCCCTACGACCTAGGCGTGCACCAGCACCACCCGTGCCAAGCCCGGCGCGCCGTGTTGTGATGGAGAGGTGACACAGGGCGCTGCACTTGCTGACGCGGAGAGCGCCGCGCTGTTATTTACCGCCGAGATGTACGGGCTGCAGCTCGACCAGCTCGCCGAGTTACTCAGCGGCACGCCCCGCCAAGCCAAGGCGACCGTCGCCCGCTGGACTGGTGACGGCCTGGCTGACTCTGGCGTTCTCAGCCAGGGACCGCCGTGGGTCTGGCTCACCAGGCGCGGACTGCAGGCCTGCGGTCTGCCGTACGCGGCCTCGTCGCCCGCACTCGGGCGGCTCGGGCACATCCGCGCAGTCGCTGCCGCCCGGCTGGCGCTTCAATCGGTTCCCGGTTACCGCAATGGCAGCGCACACTGGCGCAGCGAGCGCCGCCTGCGGGCCCGGATCGGCAGCCAGCGCGCTGCGCGCGATCATCTGCCCGATGCCGAAGTGCACTGGCCGGATGTTCCCGCATCCGGTGTGTCGCCCGACTGGGCTGGCGAGTGCTGGGCCATCGAGGTCGAGCTCACGCCGAAGACGGTCACCCGCACGATCGCGATCATGCGCGAGTTGCTCGCCCGCACCGGCGATTACGGCTGCCCTGCCGCGGAAGCGCGCGTCACCGGCCTGCCGCCGCGGCACCTCCGGGCCATCTACCTGTGCTCCCCGGCAGCGACCGGAACAGTGCTGCGCGCCAGAGAGGCGCTCGGCAGCCTGAGCGCCCGCATCGAAGTGCGCGCCCTCCCGCCCTCCGCTTATCTGCCCGCCAGGACGCCGGCGTGATCGGTACGACAGCGTGATGGGGAGTGCAGGATGACCGCACGGCTGGCGCTGCGCGGGCTCGCTATCGTCGCGGTCGCGTTAGTCGCGATCGGGCTGCTGCCCGTCACGCTCGTAGCTGCCGTCGCCGTCGGGGTTGCCTGGCACAGCGGCTGGCAGCCCGCCCGGCTGTACCGCGCGGCAGCCTGGAGCCTGCCCATGCTTGCGGTCTGGCTCGCTGCCACCGCGATCACCCGGCACTCGCTCGCCCCGGCCTCGCCGCAGCAGGCCTGGCTAGCGCTCAGCCGCGGACGCTACCTGGCGGCCGCCGTACTGATCGCGCCGATTGCGGTACCCGCCGGGTTACTGGCCGGCGGCCTGGCCTGGTCATTCCGGCTGGCCTCGATGACCGCTCAGGCGGCAGGCCGGTCGCCAGCTGCCGCGGTTAGCTTCGATGACCGTCAGTGGCGGCACCAGGTGCGCGCGGCCAAGGCGCTGATCGCCGCGCCCGGCGCCGTTCCGCTGCTGACAGCGCGCGGGGACTTCGCGGCCGGCGCCGTCATCCGCACGGCCGGGCATCCGGCCGGGCGGCTGACTGTCCTGCCAGCCAGCCGTCTCCGCTCCCATCAGATAGTGATCGGCGGCACCGGAACCGGCAAGAGCACGCTGCTCCTCCGGCTCTGGGCCGCCTACCTGGCGACCGGGCTACAGCGGCACGCGGCCAGGCTCGCCGGGCCGCCGCTGATCGTGGTACTTGACTGCAAGGGCGGTGGCGACGCCCGCCGGATAGCTGACCGCGCACGCCGCATCCTGTATGAAACAGGGGCCAGAAACGTGGCTATCTGGCCCGATGAAGCCTCCTTGTCGCTGTGGACACTGCCGCCCAGGCAGTTGATCAGCACGCTGGTCGACCTGATCGAGCACGGCACCGGCGGGGCGGCGTACTACACCGACGTGATGGAAGCCGTCGTCATGCTCGCCGTCGAGGCGCCGCCGGGGCCTCCGGCCAGCACCGCGGAGTTCCTCACCAGACTGGACTCCGGCTGGCTCAGCCTCGCTTACGCCGCGGGCGGGTACGACGAGCAGCTGGCACTGGCCCGGTCAGCCGCCCGCCAGGTACCCGACATCGCGCTGCGCTTCCGGACCCTGTTCCGCCGCCTCGGGCCGGGCCTCGATGGTCCCGGCAACCTCGGCGACGCCGACGCCTGGTACTGCATCCTGGAGGGAACGGCCGAGGTCGCAGTCGCCGAAGCCCAGGCCCGCGCGCTGGTCGACGTGCTGGCGAGCTTCGTTGCCGGGCCTGCCAGCGCAGCCGGTCAGCCGCCGCGCCAGGTGCTCCTCGCAGTCGATGAGTTCAGCGCGGTGGCGCGGCGGCTGCCTATCTGGCAGCTGTACGAGCGCGCGCGGTCGCTCGGCCTCTCGGTCCAGGTGTCCGCGCAGTCCTGGCACGGGCTGGCAGCCCGTCAGGACGACCGGTACCGGCTCGCCGCGACCGCCGAAGGCGGCATCTGGCTGCTCGGCACACCGCATCCCGATCCGGTCACCGCGCTAGCCGGCCAGCGCGCTGCGCTCAGCACCAGCCGCCAGCTGGCCGGACGGTTGCGCTGGACCAGGCACGGAAGCTCGCAGTTGCGGGATGTACCGGTCGCGGACCCGAACCGCGTCCGCGCTCTCGAACCCGGCCAGGCCGCCTACATCCACCACGGCGGCGTCACCTTCACGCAGGTCAAACGGCTAGTTGCGGGCCCCGCAGCGCTCGCGACGGCACCTCGGGACGGGCAACCCGCGGCACCGCCGGAGCCGGCGCTGCCAGACTCAGCGGCGCCTGACACCATGAGGCTGGCAACCGGCGACCGCCTCCCGGACGTGGCCGGGCTGCTCGACGCTGCTTTCGGACCGGCGCCCGGATCGCCACCATGACCCGCGCGCTCGCGGGCGGCCGGGGGGCGGGCTACCCCGTTTCCGGAAGAAAATATCTGCTGGCCCGGCCGCTGCTGGCGGTGACGCGGCCGATCCGCCACGGGCGGCCGGCCCGGCTCGCCGTACGGCTGCTGGCCGTCGTGGCGGCAGGCGCCCTCGCCGTGTTCGCGACGGGCTGGCAGCCGGCCAGCCTGTCAGTCATGACGGGCGCGCTGACCTGGCTCCTCTGCACCGGCGGGAGCGACCTGGCCAGGGATCGGCGTAACTGAGGCCATCGCCGGGGATGCCAGGGACGTGCTGACCGCAATCCTGGCAGCGCTCGGCGCGGCCCTGGTCTTCGGCATGTCCTCGGTCGCTGAGCAGCGCAGCACCAAGCGCGTCCAGACCCGGCGGGCTGGGTCCCCGCGGATCCTGCTGGACCTGGTGCGCCAGCCGCTGTGGGTGGCAGCCATCGGCGGCACGCTGCTGGGATTCACCCTTCAGGTCATCGCGCTGGGGTTCGGACCGCTGGCGCTGGTACAGCCGATCCTGGTGTTCGACCTGATCTTCGCGACGCTCATCAACGCGTACCTGCGCCGCACGTGGGACCGGCAGATACTCCTCGGCGTCGTAGCCTGCGCCGCGGGAATCGGCGGCTTCCTGGCGATTGCCCGCCCGTCCGGCGGTCACACAGATGTCGGCTTTCTCGTCATTTTGCCGCTCGCTGCCGGCCTGGCGGGCGGCGTCGGCGGCTGCCTCGCCGTGGCCAAGCGGAGCGAGACCCTCCGGCCGCTCGCGCTGGCGCTAGCCACTGGCATCAACTACGGCGTCGCGGCATTCCTGGTGAAAATCGTGGTCGGGCGGGGCTTTCCGGGGCTGCTCACAGACTGGCCGATCTACGCGCTGGCAATCGTCGGCCCGGTCGGCTTCATCCTGAACCAGGATGCCTTCCAGACGGGCACCCTGATCGCGCCGGTCCTCTCGATCATCACCGCGTGCGATCCGATCATCTCGATCGCGCTTGCGGCCGTCTGGCTCGATGAGACCCTCAACAGCACCCCGCTGGGAATCGCCGGCGAAGTCATCGCGCTGATCCTGATGGTCACGGGCATCACGGTCATCGCGCACCGGGCGCCGCATGTCGCTCCGGCGCGGGCTGGGCCGGCCCGCCCCGAGCCAGCACAGGGCCAGCGGGCAAGCTGGACTGGACGGGGTTGACAGCTGAAACGGAGGCACGCCATGCCCGACGAGACCAGGCACGAATCTGCCGATCTTGAGGACTACGAGGTGCTGGACGCCTCCGACACGCTGGATGCTCAGCCCGGCGTCGATCCGCTGGACCGTGGCGTCGCCCCGCCGGAGCGGTGGTCAGCCGGGATCCGGTACGGCACCACCGAGTCCGAGCAGGAGCGGGGTGAGTCGCTCGACCGGTTGCTATCCCAGGAGGAGCCGGACTTCGGCGAGGAACTGGACGACGAGGACCTCGACAACGAGCAGCTAGCCAGGATCGTCCGCAGGTCGTCCGGCGAGGATCTGGGCGAGGAGGATCTTGACGGCCTGCTGCTGGACAACGGTCCCGATCCCAGGGCCGGACGGCTGGTGGCGCAGGACGAGGGAGCCCATACGCCAGCCGAGGCTGACCTGATTGCCCGCGACGCCGGCATCGACGGCGGCGCGGCGAGTGCCGAGGAAGCGGCTATGCACGTGGTCGATGATGACGACACCGATGTCCGGTCAGAGTAGCCGCTAGCCGGCCGCGAAGCTGGTATCGCCTGGCAGGCACCTACTGCTCTCAGCGGCCGCGGTGTGGCGCTCTGTCACAATGACTCAGATGCTGGGTCACGTCCTGTTCGTGCTGGCGATGATCGTTGTCATCGTCCTCGCGCGGATGATCGCGGACCGCCTGAACGTGCCGTACACCATAGTGCTGACCCTCTGCGGCCTCGTCTATGCGGTGCTGCCCGGGCCCCACCTTGGTCTGAATCCGCACCTGCTCCTGCTGCTGGTAATACCGCCACTGCTCTACAGCGCCGCCCTGCGCTCGAGCCTGCTCGCGATCAAGGCGGACTGGCGGCCCATCACCAGCCTGTCCGTCGTGCTCGTGCTGGCAACCGCGTTCGCGGTCGGCGCGCTCGTCGCGCTCCTCGTGCCCCGGATCACGCTGGCAGCCGGACTCGTGCTCGGCTCGGCCGTCGCGCCCACCGATCCTGTCGCGGCGCTCTCCATCGGCAGGCGGGTTGGCCTGCCGCCCCGCCTGCTGACACTGATCGGCGGAGAGGGACTGCTCAACGACGCGACCGCGCTGACTACCTGGCAGGTAGCCGTGGCAGCGACTGTTGGCGGCGGCTTCTCGATCGCGCTGGCCGCGGGCAGGTTCGTGCTTATCGCCGGCGGCGGGCTGCTGATCGGAGCGGCCATCGGTTACCTGCTCCGGCTTGCCCGGCCAGCGCTGCGGGATCCGCTGATCGCCAACGCGGTTTCGCTGGCAACGCCGTTCGCCGCGTACGTAGCCGGCGAGGAAGCGCATGTCTCCGGTGTGCTGGCTGTGGTCATCGCCGGCCTCATGGCCAGCCACGATTCGCCGCGCAGTGAGTCCGGGGCCAGCCGGCTGCAGACGGATGCCGTCTGGGGGCTGGTGGATTTCCTGCTTGAAGGCCTGGTGTTCCTGCTGATCGGCCAGCAGCTGCCGATAGTCCTGCGCGGCCTCAGGGACGAACCAGCCGGGCTCACTGCCGGCGCAATCGTCGTCACGCTAGTCGCCGTGCTGGCCATCCGGCCGCTCTGGCTCGTGCTGACCCAGACGATCCCCGGCTGGCTCGGCTGGCGGCTTGGCCACCGTAACCCGGCCCTGAACGGCCGCGAGGTCATCGCACTGACGTGGGCAGGGACCCGAGGCGTCATAACCTTCGCGGCGATCTTCTCGGTGCCGCTCACGACGAACACCCACCGGCCGTTCCCCGATCGCGACCTCCTCCTGCTGTGTGCATACATGGTCGTGCTGGTGACGCTGGTGGGACAGGGGCTGACGTTCAGCCCGCTGCTTCGCCGGCTCGGTCTCTATGCAAATGCGGCCGAGGATGCGCAAGTCCGGCACGACGCGCGGCTGGCTGCGCTTGGCGCGGCCCGGACTGCGGTGAACGACATGCAAGCCGGCCATGAGATTACTGCCGAACTGGCCGATCGCCTCCGCGCGACGATCGCGCGCCGGATAGAGCGGGCCGCCCGTCAGATCAACATGGTGGAGGAAGCTGAAGGTGAGCTCAGGGCGACACCAGAACTTCAGGTGACCGTCCTCGCCCAGCAGGCAATAATCGACGCGCAGCGCGAGGAACTGCTGCGTTGGAGGGACAGCGGCCGCCTGCCCGACGAGAGCCTCCGCCGGCTGCAACTCGAACTCGACCTCGAGGAGCGCGGGCTGCCCGAAACCTAGCGCCGGCCGCCTTGACTTCGGCTAGCTGACCGGCGCGCGCCACAGATCAGTGATGGAAACGCCCACCTGCGCCAGCAGCCGCCGCAGCACCGGCACGGACAAGCCGATGACATTACCTGGATTGCCGTCAACGCTGTCCACGAAAGCCGCTGCGCGACCATCGATGCTGAAGGCCCCTGCCAGCGACAGCGGCTCCCCGGAAGCGACATACGCCGCGATCTCGGCGTCAGTCGGGCTACCGAACCTGATGGTGGTCGCGGCCGCAGCGGTCGCCCGCTGGCTGGTCCGGCTGTCGATCAGGCAGTGGCCGGTATACAAGGTGCCCTCTGATCCGGAGAGCCGTTTCCACACGGCAATCGCGTCCCCGGGCGAGGCCGGCTTGCCGAGCGCGTCGCCGTCGAGGTCCAGCATCGAGTCGCAGCCGAGCACCAGTGCGTCCGGGCGGAGCGCCGCTACCGCGGCAGCTTTGCGCTCGGCTAGCGCGACGGCCAGATCCGCAGTCGCGAGGCCGTCGTCGTTGGTCTCGGCCACGCCGCTGACGATCACCTCGGGATCGAATCCGGCATCGCGCAGCAGGCGCAGCCGGGCCGGGGAGCCAGACGCCAGGACGAGCACCGGAGCCGCCGCAGAGGTCATGGCCGACACCATAACGGCACGGGCCCCCCCATCGGGGAGGGCTCGGCGCCCGGGAGTTGGTGCGGTCCTGCCGTTAACCGGGCTGGGGGCCGGTGGCCACCGGACGGTCCGGATCGGTGATCCAGTCAGACCACGAGCCGACGTACAGCGCGGCAGGGACGCCCGCCAGGGTCAGTGCGAGCAGTTCGTGGGCGGCGGTCACACCCGAGCCGCAGTACACGCCTACCTGCTGCGCGGCTCCGGAGTCGTGCACGCCATCGCCTGCGGCCTCGACGCCCAGGTCCGCGAACCTGGCCTGAAGGTCGGATGCCGGGCGGAACCGCCCGTCTGCCGTGACATTCTCCCCGGTGGGCGCGCTGATGGCGCCGGGGATATGGCCGGCTACCCGGTCGACGGGCTCGGTCTGCCCGCGGTAGCGAGCCGGGGCCCTGGCGTCCAGCAGGATGCCCGACCTGGCCAGCGCGCCGGCCCTGGCAGCGTCGAGCACCGGCAACTGACCTGGACGAGCGGTGAAATCGCCTGCCGCCGGCGCCATGCCGTCCGTGCTCACCGGGAGCCCGGCAGCCTCCCACGCCCGGAAGCCGCCGTCGAGAACCCGCACCCTGTCGTGGCCGAAGTACCGGAGCATCCACCATGCCCGTGCCGCGGTGGTCGAGTCCGCCTCGTCACAGACCACGACATCCCGGTCCGACCGCACGCCCGCGGCGCGCATCGCGGCCTCGAAGTCCGCAGCCTCAGGCAGCGGGTGCCGTCCTCCATCGCCCGGCGGCCCGGCTAGCTGCCCGTCAAGGTCGACGTAGGAAGCACCCGGCACGTGACCCGCCCGGTAGCTGTCAATGCCAGGCGGCCCGCCCAGCCGCCAGCGCACGTCGATCACGACGGGCGGCTGGTCGCCCTCGAGCGCCTCAGCTAGCTCGGCAGGGCTTGTGAGCGGGTTGCCGGTCAGCGCGCCTGCCGCCCCGTTGTTACCGGCGGGTAGTGCAGACATGGGTACGGTTCACCCGGCCTTCCTGTGGATAACGTTCAGCCTGTGGATAACTCGTGGATAACTGTGCACAACGGGCTGAAGTGCGGTGCGATCCCCCCCGACACCTGTGGATAAACCTAACGCCAACCTGCCTCACATCACGCTACGTGAGACAGCAACGGCACCCGTTGGTCACCTGCTGTTAGCGAACCGTGCATCCCGATGAGCGCAGATTCGCGCGGCTCCGTGACCGTCGCCACCACCGCTGCCGGGCCCCGAGCGGCCGCGATGACATCGCCGATGCGGTCAGACACCCGCGCGTCCACCGGCCCGAACCACCCGGCCTCGATCGCCTCATCCCGGCAGGCGATCCACGCACTGTCACCGAGCGTGTCCCGCCATGCCGCTAGGACGTCACTGGCCGCACCGGGCCGTGCGTAAACGTGCCGGGCGCGCGGCTCGCCGCCGAGCAACGCGACCCCGTGCCGCAATTCCGGCACTGCGTCGGCGTCGACGCGGCGATCCGGCGGCACGTCGACCATGCCGTGATCGGCCGTGACGTACAACGCAGTGCCGGCCGGGATAGCAGCGGCGATCTGCTCAGCGAACAAGTCCACATGCCGCAGCTGGTGCCGCCACGCAGCCGAGGTGCAGCCGAGCACATGCCCGGTGGCATCGAGGTCACCGGTGTACACCATCGCCAGCGCGCGCGGCTGGTCCGCGAGCGCTGTCGCGGTGCGCGCCACGAGCGCGCCCAGCGTCTCCGCTGACCGGTAGTCGGCTCCGCGCATTGCCGCGACCGACAGGCCCGACTGCTTGAACGCGCCACTGGCAATGCGGAACGCACCGACGCCGGCCGCGGCAGTCCGCTCGAAGATCGTGGCGTACGGCTGCCACTGCTCGGGGTCTACCGACTTGTCCCAGCGCAGTCCATTCAGCAGCTGACCCGTCGACGGCACCCGCACCTGGTAACCGAGCAGCCCGTGCTGACCGGGCGGGCGAGCGGTGCCGAGAGAGCCGAGGCTAGTGACGGTCGTCGACGGGAAGCCTGCAGTCAGCCAGCATCCGGTCTCGGTCAGCCCGGACAGGAACGGCGCCGCGGACCGGTGGGCACGCAGCAGATCCCAGCCGAGCCCGTCCACGACGAGCAGGCACGCCCGGCTTACCTGCGGCAGTCCGAGCGCATTCGCCGCCTCCGGCACCGCCAGTGAGGCAAGCAGCGACTGGCTGAAGTCCGCGAGCGTGCTCCGCCCGTAGCCAGGCAGCACTGGCGCATCCGCCTGCTCCCCCGAGCTAACTGCCCCCGCCGTCGTCACGGGCGGCTTGTCGCCTCGGTCAGCGCCTGAGCGAAGGTGATGACCTGCTGGACCGCCTCGGGACCGTCAGCGGCTTCGCTCACGCGGACGGTCAGGTCATCCGCGGTCATCGTGCCGGCGTAGCCATGATCGGCCTCGCAGGTCTCGTCGCCGCAGTGCGCGGGCTCGATCTCGATGTGCGAGAGCACATTCCAGCCGATCGTGAGCACCACCTCGCTCGGGGCCGTGGCACCGGGAACGTACGACGCCGGGTCCGGGATGACCCTGGTCAGCGCCACCGATGAGATCCGCGAGTGCCGGACGGCCTCGGTGCTGGTCTCGGCCTGCGGACGCGACTGCGGATCGGCTTCATCGGCCGGGTACTCGTCGGTGTGTGAGTAAACGAGGCGGGTCGGCGTCAGCGCCATGACCGTCACGTGCCGGCGCACCTCCATGCCCGGATCGAAGTGGGCGTCATGAACCACGACGAACGACACCACGGATTCAGCGCCCACAGCCGATGACACCGCGTCGTAGACCAGGCCGGGGTAATAGCCGCTTCGCTCTATGGCGGACTGCATTCCGCCGGAAGCCGCCCTCGTTTCGCTCATTCTCCCATCCTGCACCGTCTACGGCCTCTCCTTCACCAGGTGGGGCAGACTTCTCGCGCCGCACACCGAAACTCGGCTAGCTCAGCAGGTAGTGCAGCACCGCCATGTCCCCCGCCATCGCTACGCCGGCGAGCGTCATGCGCCCTGCCTGCCGACCGTCGGCCAGCAACCGGGGCGCTCTCGCGTCAGCCACCAGCATCGGCGCGATGGCGAGCAGGAATTCGTCGGCGAGGCCAGCGGACAGGAACTGCGCGAGCAGGTGAGCGCCGCCCTCTACCAGGAGGCGTCCGACTCCGCGGCTCACCAGATCGGCAAGTATCCAGTGCAGGTCCAGGCGATCGGTCCCTGCAGCCGCGCGGTCGGCCGGCCCAGCGACCACGACGGCGGCGCTGCCCAGCCGTGCTGCCAGGTCTGACGCGACAGCCGGATCGGTGTACACCAACGGCCGGTCGGCGGCCGGGGCGAAGAACCGCGCCTGAGGTTCTAGCGCTCCGCTGCACGTTATCGTCACCCGCCGCGGAGTGGCGGCGCGCCCGAGCTCAAGAAGGCGCTGCCGTCGCCCCGCCGAGCGCACCAGCAGCCGCGGATTGTCGGAGCGGATGGTTTGAGCCCCGACCAGGATGGCGTCGCTGGAGGCCCGCAGTTCATCGACCCGGTCCAGGTCGGCCTCATCAGACAGCACCAGCCGGGTGCCTGAGGCGTCGTCGATATAACCGTCAGCGGACATGGCAGCCGACAGGAGCACGTACGGCCGCTCGGTCACCTGCTGCCTCCTCGCTGCCGCCGAACCTACCCGGCACCATCCTGCGCCATGAGCACCGGGCTGCACCGTGCTGACCGTAGGCTCCGGTGTCATGGTCTGGGGCGGGCTGCGGCTGGCGGCAACGCTGCTGACGGCTGTCCCGCTCCCCGGCAGCGCGGCCGCCCGCAGCGCGCCGGATCGCCGGACCGCCGCGGCCGCAATGTACTGGGCGCCCGTGGTCGGCCTGATGCTCGGAGCGGTAGCGGCCGGGGTCCTGCTGGCTTGCCGCGCCGGGCACTCAGGCCCGCTGCTCGCGGCCGTCCTGGCAATCGGAGTCCTGGCCGCGCTCACCCGGGGCTTGCACCTGGACGGACTCGCCGACCTGGCGGACGGCCTGGGCAGCGGTCAGCCGGCGGACCGGGCACTGCAGATCATGAAGCAGTCCGACATCGGGCCGTTCGGCGTTCTGACCATCGTGCTGACCGTCCTGATCCAGGTCAGCGCGCTGGCGAGGGCGGAGGCGATCGGCCGCGGACCGGTGGCAGCGGCGGCAGCCGTGGTCACTGCGCGGATTGCGATCATGCTCGCGTGCCGCCGCGGTGTGCCGTCCGCGCGGCCCGACGGGCTCGGCGCACTCGTCGCCGGCACGGTGCGCGTGCTGCCTGCTGCCGTGCTCGCGCTTGCCGGACTCGCAGCGGCCGGCGCCTTCGGCTGGATCTACCCGGCCGCCATGGCCATCGCCTTGCTGGTGTCGCTGGCGCTCACTGCGCTCGCGACGCGGCGCCTCGGCGGAATCACCGGCGATGTGCTCGGTGCCGTGGCCGAAGTGACGGCGGCGGCCTGCCTGCTCGTCACGGCCTTCAGCTGACCGTCAGCGCGGCCGGGAACCAGGAGTCAGGCCAGCGCCGCCGCAAGCCGGCTGGCGTACTGCGCCGCCTCCTCGTCGCTGTCATAGCGGCTGCGCGGCCAGAAAAATCCGCGCAGCCCGTCTCCCTTCGTCCGCGGCACGACATGGAAATGCAAGTGCGGCACGCTCTGACTGACCACGTTGTTCGCGGCCACGAAAGTGCCTTCAGAACCGAGCGCCGCGGGCATCACCTCGCTGACCCGCTGGACGCGCAGGAAATACGGACCGACTAGCGCGGCCGGCAGGTCCGCGAGTGTCCGGGCGTGCTCGCGCGGCGCCACGAGCACATGCCCCTTGAACACCGGCCGGCTGTCAAGGAACGCCACCACCACGTCATCTGACAGCACGAGGTGAGCCGGAACGACTCCGGCGATGATGTCGCAGAACGTACACTCGCCGATCGCACTGCCCTCCTGCCCACCGCCCGCGAGCCCCGCCCCATGCTGGCCCGGTGACCGGGCCGGCCACTGCAGGGACGATAACCTGCCGCCATGGCGGCTGACGGACGACGGCACGTGCTGGCAATCGGCGGGTTCGGCCCGGCGCGAGAGCAGGACCTGCGGCTGCCCCCGCTGATCGGCCACGCCCTCGAGCTGTCCGGTGCGGGGCATCCCAGGGTCTGCGTGCTGAACACCGCGGCCGGCGATGACCCCACCAGCTACGTGCGGATCTACTCCATGCTGTCGGACTCCGGCGCGCGGCCCTCGCACCTGC
The DNA here is from genome assembly GCA_035507615.1 of Streptosporangiaceae bacterium. Classification (GTDB taxonomy): domain Bacteria; phylum Actinomycetota; class Actinomycetes; order Streptosporangiales; family Streptosporangiaceae; genus JAJYUU01. The sequence continues at coordinate 10,520 of DATJNX010000022.1, read as the reverse complement.
AGCTGTTCCCGATGCCGAACGTCTCCGACCCGGCGGACTTCCTGCTGAGCCAGGACGTGATCTTCGTCGGCGGCGGCAGCGTCGCCAACATGGTCGCGGTGTGGCGGGTGCACGGCCTGGACGACGTCATGCGCAAGGCGTGGGAGACCGGGATCGTGCTAGCCGGAGTCAGTGCGGGCGCGATCTGCTGGTTCCGCGGCGGCACGACCGATTCCTTCGGTCCTGTCCTGCGGCCGTTCACCGCGGGCCTGCAATTCCTGCCGGGTAGCTACTGCCCGCACTACAGCTCCGAGCCGACCCGGCGTCCTGCCTACGAGGCGCTGGTCGCAGACGGCACGCTGCCGGCGGGAATTGCCTGTGACGACGGTGCCGCCGCGCACTTCGCTGATGCCGCGCTGGCCGGCGTCGTCGCCCAGCGTCCGGGGGCCACCGGCTACCTCGTCCGGCCAGACGGGGCAGGCCGCAGCACGTCCGAGCCGCTGGACGTCGGCACCCTGCTGCCGGACTGAATGCCGCTGCCCTGCTGGGCGCCGCGCAACGGCCAGCTGCGCCCGTCCGGCTGGCATCCGACCCAGGTCTGACCACAACCAGCCGCAAGGCTGACGGCATCCGCCGCAGGCCGGCATACCCTTGACCCGTGTCCGCTCTGTACGCCTGGCTGCGCAGTCACCAGCTGCTCGTGGATGGCGTACTGGCATGTGCGCTCGGACTGCTCGGCCTCCAGCAGCTGCTCCAGGGCCCGTGGACCCAGCGGACTGCCTGCCTGCTGCTGGTGGCAGCAGTCTTCGTCCGGCGGAAGGTCCCGGCGACGGCGTTCTGCATCGGCGCGGCCGGAGGCGCCGTGCAGGTAGCCGGAGGGGAATTCGTCAGGGCCTCGCCGCAACCGTCCGATATCGCGATGCTTGTTCTGCTTTATACCGTCGCCGCCTACCGGCCCCGCAGCGCCTCCGTCCCGGCCTTGCTTATCTGCCTGGCCGGATCGGTCGTCGCGGCTGCGGTCTGGATGCCGGGCAGTGGTCCCGCTGGCCAGGGTCCGCCCGGGCATGATCAGCCCGCGCAACTCGCGTTTGCCGCTGCCCTGCTGAGCGGCTGCGTTCTGCTCGCCTGGGTACTGGGCGACTCAATGCGCTACCGCCGCGGTTACTACGCCGCGCTGGAGGATAAAGCTGCCCGGCTGGAGGCGGAACGGGACGCGCAGGCCAAGATCGCGGCCGCGGCAGAACGCGCCAGGATCGCCCGCGAGCTGCATGATATCGTCGCGCACCACGTCAGCGTCATGGTCGTGCAAGCCGATGGGGCTCAGTACGCATTGCGCAGCGACACCGGCCGGGCCGAGACGGCGCTCACCGCTATCTCCGCTACCGGACGGCAGGCGCTGACCGAGATGCGCAGACTGCTCGGCGTGCTGCGGACGGCCGATGAGCGGTCCGGGCTGGCGCCCGTGCCCGGTCTCGGCGAGCTGCGCGAACTTCTCGACCAGGTCCGGGCGGCCGGGCTCGAGGTCGCCTACACCCTGACCGGAACCCCCCGCGAGCTGCCCGAAGGCGCGGAGCTGGCGGCTTACCGGGTCGTACAAGAGTCCCTGACCAACACCCGGAAGCACGCGGGCCTCGCCGCCACGGCCGCTGTCACCCTCCGCTACGAGCCCGGCGGACTGACTGTCGAAGTGACCGACGACGGCGTGGCCACCCCGTCCAGCGGTCCGACCGGCCACGGTCTGGCGGGCATGCGCGAGCGCATCGCGGTGTACGGCGGCACGGTCGAGGCCGGGCCGCTGCCAGGCGGCGGATTCGGCGTTACCGCCCGGCTGCCCTGCCCGACCGAAGCGAGGCAGCCGGCAGCGCACCGGCCTGATCCGCCGCAAGACGAGAACAAATCAGACCCGGCCGGAAACGGGCTTGGTCTCGGCTGGTCTGGTTCACCCGGCCTGTCTGGTGCGGCCCGGTGAACGCTATTGAACCGGGCGGCGCCTCGGCCTGCTCACTGATCAGGATCATCCTGGTGGACGACCAGGAACTTGTGAGAGCCGGATTCCGGATGGTCCTGGACGCTCAGCCCGACATGCAGGTCGTCGGCGAGGCAGCGGACGGGGCGGCGGCCATCGACCTGGCCCGGCGACTGCACGCTGACGTAATGGTGATGGATGCCCGGATGCCACGGGTCGACGGGGTCGACGCGACCCGGCAGATCCGGCATGCGGGCGACCTGCCCCGGGTGCTTATGCTGACCACTTTCGACCTGGACGAGTATGCGTTCGCGGCGTTGAAGGCTGGGGCGAGCGGCTTCTTGCTCAAGGACGTGCCGCCAGAAGAGCTGCTGTTCGCGATCCGGGCAGTTCACTCCGGCGACTCAGTGGTCGCGCCGTCGACAACCCGCCGGCTGATCGACCAGTTCGCCGCGCTGCTGCCTGGCGGCGAGCACGCTCCCCCGAGCGAGCTTGCCGAGCTCACTGACCGGGAACGCGAGGTCCTGACGCTGGTCGCGCAGGGCCTGTCGAATGGCGAGATAGCCCAGCGCCTGTTTGTCTCCGAGGCGACTGTCAAGACCCACGTCGGTCGGGTACTGGCCAAGCTGGGCCTGCGCGACCGGGTACAGGCAGTGGTCTATGCCTACGAGCATGGCCTTGTCCGGGCCGGTCAGCGTCCGTAGGCCCGAGGCCGCGAGCGAACCGGGCAGATCTGGAGCTTCCGGGTGACAATGCCGACATACCTGGCGGTGTGACGCACCAGTCAAACCGGCGAGGTGAGCCTGTGGGGCTGACGGGGCATAACTTCCTCATGGGGCTGGCCTATGAACGGCTTGGCGCCGGACCGCCGTTGGTGCTCTTGCACGGGATCGGGCATCGGCGACAGGCCTGGAATGCTGTCTTGCCGCGCTTGGCGCCGTATCGGGATCTGATCGTGGTGGACCTGCCCGGCCACGGTGAGTCGCCGCCCCTGGAGACCTCCGGGCGCACGGTGGGTGATGCGCTCGTGGCTGACATCCTGGATCTCCTGGACGATCTCGGACTTGAGCGGCCGCATCTGGCCGGAAGTTCGCTCGGCGGCCGGATAGCGCTGGAAGCAGCCGTCCTTGACCGCGCAGCCACCGTCACCGCTCTGTCCCCGGCCGGGTTCTGGCGGAGTTCCCGAGAACTTACCTACGCCCGCGCGGTGTCCAAGGCCATGCAGGCGGCCGGACGCCTTGTCGGGCCACTCGGGCCGGTGCTTGCCCACTCGACCATCGGCCGGGCGGCGATCTACGCCGAGATCGTCAGCAAGCCGTCCCGGGTGACACCTGAGCAAGCTCTCGGTGACATGAACGCTTTCCTCGCGGCCACGCGCACCACCAACGCGATCTTGGCTGTAGCGACAGCGTTCACTGCCACCGTTCCGGCGGGGATTCCGGTCACGATCGCGTGGGGCACTAATGACCGGCTGCTGCCGCCGCGGCAGGCCCTCGTGGCCAAAGAGCGCATCCCGCAGGCCCGGCTGGTCCCGCTGCCCGACTGCGGGCACGTGCCGATGACCGATAACCCGCGACTGGTCGCGGACGTCCTGCTGCGCGGCAGCCGGGTGCCGCAGCACATCGGCGGGCAGAGTGCGGCTGGCTTAGCTCTGGCTAGCCAGCGCACGGCCGCGTGACGGCGGAAACTTCCCGGATTGCACCGACCATCGCTGATGATCGCTTGGCAGTGCGGTCACGCTAAGCACTTCTCCCTGGGTCCTGATGCCAATTGATGAAACTGTCTGACCGGTCAACCAGATTTCAAATCGCAGCGGCCGGAAACGGCCCGGGTGTTCGATGGTCAAGACAATGCAGTGTGGCTTAGCGTGGTAATTGACCTTCACGCGTCGTCGGGCCGTACCCGGCACCCGTCACGTGTCGCGGCGCTCGCAGCGGGAAGGCCACCTAGCACAGGCGGGCCTGTTACGCCACAGGCCACGTGACGGGGATGCAACTTGCGACTTCTGATAGCCGTACGTGTGGGGCTTATCACGTGGTGTAACACGCGGTGCATCTTTGGCCATCGTGAGGCGTTTTGCGTCCTAGCCGGCGGGAGGTAGCGGCATGTCCTCATCGGGCGAGACAGCGCACCCCGGCCCGGGACGGGTCCGCTGGCGGCGCTTCGCCGTGATCATGCTTCCGGCGATGGTACTGGCCGGCGTGCTAATAACACTGACTGCCCAGAGTGTGCTCGCCGTCTCCTTCAGCATTTCCGGCACGCCGTTCACGGTCACTGCCAACTCGCTCTACGGCCGGGGTTTCGAGCAATTGACGGTCCTGGACAGGTCAGTCATCAGTGACCTGCCGGGCAATAACAACCAGATCGTCCTCGAGGACGACGCGATCCGTTCTGCGACCATAAGTCACCTGTGCCTGAGCGTCCGGGTCGCCGGGGTCAACATGATCATCACTGCAGGCGATGGCAGCAGCGCGGCGACCGGCTCGGACCTCCAAGTGGACGCTGACCGGCTCTCCGGCAACGCATCGTTCAGCCACATCAACATTGGCCAGGACGCCAGCACGGTGACTGAGGTCCCGGGAGTCACCGGCGCGGCGGGTGGTTTTGCCATGCAGGCAGACACGGTCAGCATCGATAATCTGCGTGAGCACGCTTACGCGACCACGGCCGGGACCTTCACCCTGCCCGGATTCGGCCTTCACTTCGGCGGCTCCTGCCCGTGACCGGTTCCGAACGCGACGGTGACGACCCCGCCAGCCACGGTCTGGCAAGTAACCGGCAGGCTACCGTCGACCAGGACGATGACTACAGCATCGAAAGCCTGGGCCCGTGGCCTCGATGGCGCCGGAGCCGGCCGTTCTGGGGCGGACTGCTCGTGCTGCTCGCTGGCACGGAGATCCTGCTCTCAGAACGGGCTCCGGTGCCGGTTGTCATCCATGTCGGGATGCAGGGCCTGGCCGGCTACCTGGTGCCTACCATCCTCCTGCTGTGCGGCCTGCTGATCTTGTTCAGCCCCGCGCAGCGGACGTTCTACTCCGTCCTGGCGGTGCTGCTGTCCCTCGGTTCGTGGGTAACCTCCAACCTCGGCGGCTTCTTCGTGGGAATGGCGCTCGGCGTGGTAGGCGGTTCGCTCGCCTTCGCCTGGACACGGCTCAGCGACAACGTGCCCGCGCGGCAGTTGGAGTCGGCGCCCCGTCGGGAACAACTGCCGCCTCGGCTCGATCAGCCCGCCGCGCTCGACCTGCTCCTCGGCGACCCGGAGGAGGACGACGAGGACAGCAGGCCACGCAGGGATAAGCCGCCGCTGCGGGACGAGCCGCCGGTCCTGGCGGACGTACCTGACGCGGATGAGCCGCCTATTCGCATTGACGTGCCGAGCCCTGAGGAGCCGCCGCTGCGCCAGGACGCCGAGGCAGGCGACCAAGAGCCGGGCGATGAGACGCCGCCAGGCGGAGGCCCCGGTGCCAGGCGCGGGCGGCCAGCCGGCCCGCTCGGCCCGGCTTGCCTGTAGGACGGACCTGACAGAATGGCGCTGTGCCAGCTAGCCGTCCGGCCGACCAGGCCCCATCAGGATCACGCGCGCGGCCCGGCCTGACTGGGCAGCAGGTCGCGGCGGCAACCGCCGCAGGCGCCACCCCGGACCTGCCGCCGGGCCGGTGGCTGTTGCTGGTCTACCGGGTCCCGTCCGAGCCGAGCAGGCTGCGAGCTACGGTCTGGCGCAGGATCAAGAGCCTGGGTGCGATCTACCTGCAGAACTCCGCGGCGGCGCTGCCCGCGAGCGTCGCGGCCGAGCGGGCCCTTCGCAAGCTGCGCAGCGAGATACTCGACATGTCGGGCTCCGCAGTGTTGCTGTCCTGCGAGGTCCTCGCGGGCGAGGCTGACGTCCGCGCCGCATTCCAGGCGGCCCGCGACGACGAATACGAAGAGATCGTCGACAAGTGCGCCGACTTCATTGCCGGCGTGGACAAGGAGTACGCGGAAAGCCACTTCAGCTTCGCCGAGCTGGAGGAGAACGAAGTGGACCTGGTGAAGCTGCGCACCTGGCTCGCCCGGGTGAGAGAGCGCGACGTGTTCGGAGCCTCCGGCCTGGCCCAGGCGCTCAGCTCGCTGGCGGAGTGCGAGGAGAAGCTTGAGGCGTACGCTGCGCGCGTGTACGCCGAGGAATCAGAGGGACACTGACTGCCCGCTGGAGGCTGAGCGGCAGCAGGATCACCAGCAGAAGCGGAAGCAGCCACCAGGCGGTCACGCCCGCCCGGTAGAGGCCGTATGTCCCCGCGAGCCCGGCGACGACGCCCGCCGCCACGAGCCAGTCGTCGCCGATCACGAAGTCGTACCAGAACGCGCCGAACGCCCGCAGCTTTGCCATTCCGATGCCCCCTTCAGCGCTCAGCGCGCGCCTTGACCAGCGGGTGCGGGCAGGTCCGCTAGCCCGCTGCTGACTGCCTTCGTCCTGCGCAGCAGCGCGGTCAGCGCGATCCCGAGCAGCGCAACCGCGGGAATGATCACCAGCAAGGCGGCGTCCGAGCCGGGCCAGTTGGCTCCTGCACCCTCGCCGCCCCAGAACACGCCGAAGCTCGTCAGCATGATCCCGACCACGAACTTCATCGTGTTCTCCGGAACCCGTGCCAGCGGCGCACGGATCGCGAAGCCCGCCGTGGCGATCAGGATCACTGCGCAGCCTGCCGCGATCGTCGCCAGTCCGACATTCTTGTCGTTGGCTCCGAAAGTCAGCACGATGAAGACGACCTCGAGCCCCTCCAGCAGGACGCCCTTGTAAGCCAGGGTGAACCCGTACCAGTCCGGCGCCAGACCGAATCTCCGGGCCTGCTGGCCAGCAACCTCGGCCATGTGCTCGGCGAACAGCTTGTCCTCGTCGTGCAGCGCCTTATGCCCGCTGGCTCGCAGGATTGCCTTGCGCAGCCACTGCAGCCCGAAGACCAGCAGCAGCGCGCCGACAACCACCCGCAGCCCGCGCAACGGGATGTCTGACACCGCCGGGCCGAGGATGGCCACGATGACCGCGAGCGTGGCGAGGGCGGCAGCCGTGCCGATGCCTGCCGACCGCCAGTCGCGCGCTGTCCCGGCTGCCAGCACGATCGTTGTCGCTTCGACCGCCTCCACCGCGCAGGCCAGGAATACCGCGATGAACAACGCGGCAGTGCTCGCTCCCACGAGCGACCTCCTGTTCGCTTCAAGCCGGATGACCTAGTCAGCATAACAGCTGTCAGATCGCTAGCATGACTGCTGTTACTCGCGACTTGGGAGCGCCTTACCCGGACTCTACCCGGGCCTCCGCCACCCCGGGCGGGTCGCTGACCGCGCACGTGCTGGCACCGTAGGAGGCACTAGGCTCAGACCGTGACGACGAACCCGCTAAGAATCTCCCAGGATGACGCCCGGAGCACGGCCGCCGACGCACTCATTATCGGAGTGACCCAGGGTCCTGACGGCCCGGTTCTCGCGCCCGGCTCGGAGGATACCGACGCAGCCCTCGGCAGCACGCTCGCCGCTACCCTGTCCGCCCTCGGCGCGACTGGCCGGCAGGACGAGCTAACCAAGATCGCGTCGGCCGGCAGCACGGCCGCTCCGCTGATCGTCGCTGTCGGCCTCGGCTCGGAGGGCCAGGACTCCGAACGCGGCAGGCTCGAGTCGCTTCGGCGTGCTGCCGGCTCAGCCGTCCGGGCCCTGACCGGCGGGAAGACCCAGTCGATCGCCCTGTCCCTGCCTGCCGGCAACGCGGCGGAGACCGAGGCGGTGGCGCTCGGCGCATTGCTCGGCCGCTACAGCTTCACCCGCTACCGCACGGCCGCCGCCAATGGCGCCGCGACCACTGCATCTCCGACGCTGACTGTGCTGAGCCGGGCTGCCGGGGCGGACGAAGCAGCGCGGCGCGGGCAGGCACTCGCCGATGCGATGTCTCTCGTCCGCGACCTTGTCAACACCAGCCCCTCGCAGCTTTACCCGGAGACGTTCGCCGCTGAGGCGGCCCGGGTCGCCGACGCCGCCGGCCTGACGATCGAGATTCTCGACCACGAGGCGCTCGCGGGCGGCGGCTACGGCGGACTGACTGGGGTCGGGCAGGGCTCAGTGCACCCGCCCCGGCTGGTCCGGCTGGCTTACCAGCACCCGGACGCCAGCAAGACGGTGGTCTTCGCCGGCAAGGGCATCACGTTCGACTCCGGCGGCTTGTCACTCAAGCCGCCTAAGGCGATGGAAGCGATGAAGTCAGACATGGGGGGCGCGGCTGCAGTGCTCGGCGCACTCCAGGCGATCGCCGCGCTGAAGCCCCCGGTCAACGTCGTCGGCTATCTGCCCATGGCGGAGAACATGCCGGGCGGCCGGGCCCAGCGGCCGTCGGATGTCATCACGATCTTCGGCGGGAAAACAGTCGAGGTACTGAATACCGACGCCGAGGGCCGGCTGGTGCTGGCAGATGCGCTGGCCAGGTCCGGTGAGGACAGCCCGCACCTGGTCGTCGACGTGGCGACGCTGACCGGTGCCCAGCTGATCGCGCTTGGCCCCCGCATCGCCGGGGTGATGGCGAGCACAGACGACCTCGCAGCCGAGGTCGCCGAGAGCGCCCGCGAGGCAGGCGAGCAGGCCTGGCCGATGCCACTGCCTGAGGAACTGCGGAAGGGCCTGGACTCGACAGTCGCGGATATCGCGAACGTGGCAGGCGAGCGTTTCGGCGGCATGCTGGTGGCGGGGCTGTTCCTGAAGGAATTTGTTCCCGATGGCGTGCGCTGGGCACATGTGGACATCGCGGGGCCGGCCTTTCACGAGGGCGAGGCCTACGGATACACGCCCAAGGGCGGGACCGGCGCTGCGGTGCGGATGCTCGTCCAGGTCGCTTCGGACGTGGCCGAGGGCCGCCTGTGAAGCTGCCGCAGGAAGCGGTGGCGGCGGGTGACACGAGACGGGCGAGCAACGGCGCTTGCCCGGAGATTTACTGCTAAGGAGCAAACGTGAGCGACAGTAGCGCCAGCCAGGCGGCCTACGACATCGTCATCCTTGGCGGCGGCAGCGGCGGTTACGCTTGCGCGCTGCGCGCGGCCGAGCTGGGCAAGCGGGTCGCGCTCATCGAGAAGGACAAGGTCGGCGGCACCTGCCTGCACCGCGGATGCATTCCGACCAAGGCGCTGCTGCACGCGGCCGAGGTGGCAGACCTGGCTAACGACGGCCCTGCCCTGGGCGTGCGGAGCACCTTCGACGGCATCGACATGGCCGGCGTCAACGGCTACAAGGACAAGGTCGTCACCCGGCTGTGGAAGGGCCTGACCGGCCTGATCGCCAGCCGCAAGATCGATGTCATCGAGGGCACCGGCAAGCTGGTCTCACCCACTGCCGTCCAGGTTGGCGACCAGATCATCCAGGGTGCGCACATCGTGCTGGCGACCGGGTCCGAGACGCGCAGCCTGCCGGGCCTGGAGATCGACGGCCACCGCATCATCACCAGTGAGCACGCGCTTGCGCTCGATCGTGTTCCGTCGTCAGTGGTCGTACTTGGCGGCGGCGTGATCGGCGTCGAGTTCGCTAGCGTCTGGCGGTCGTTCGGGGCCGAGGTCACGATCGTCGAGATGCTGCCGCATCTGGTGCCGACGGAGGAGGAGTCGAGCTCGAAGCTGGTGGAGCGCGCGTTCCGCCGCCGCGGCATCGGCTTCAAGGTCGGCACCAGGTTCGAGAGCGTGAAGGACACCGGCAGCGGCGTCACGGTCACCCTGGAAGGCGGCGCGACGATCGACGCGGAGCTCATGCTGGTCGCTGTCGGCCGCGGACCGGTCTCGGCTGGCCTTGGCTACGACGAGGTAGGCGTCGCGATGGAGCGCGGCTTCGTGCTGGTCGACGAGTACTGCCAGACGAACATCCCGACTATCTCCGCAGTGGGTGACCTCCGGCCGGGCCTGCAGCTGGCGCACGTCGGCTTCGCCGAAGGCATCATGGTCGCCGAGCGGTTCGCCGGCCTCAAGGTGATCCCGATCAACTACGACGGCGTGCCGCGCGTCACCTACTGCGATCCCGAAGTCGCGTCTGTCGGTATCACGTCGGCGACCGCCGCGGCCCGCGGGATCGAGTTCACCGAATTCACCTATGACCTCGCCGGGAACGGCAGGAGTCAGATCCTGCAGACAGCGGGCGCGGCGAAGGTGATCGTGGCAGCGGGCGGCGGGCCGACGCTCGGCATCCACATGGTGGGCGCACGGGTAGGCGACCTGATCGCCGAAGGCCAGCTGATCGTCAACTGGGATGCCGCGCCGGCCGATGTTGCCCAGCTGATCCATCCGCACCCTACTCAGTCCGAGGCGATCGGCGAAGCCTTCCTGGCGCTGGCCGGCAAGCCGCTGCACAACCACGGTTGACCCGCTGGCCTGCGGTCAGCACTCGGCGTTGCCGGGTGCGCGCGCTACAGTCGAAAACACACGAAGAAGGAGCTACTGCGAGCCATGTCGGTCTCGGTATCGATGCCACAACTCGGTGAGAGCGTCACCGAGGGCACAGTCACCCGCTGGCTGAAGCGGGAGGGTGAGCACGTTCAGGCCGATGAGCCGCTGCTTGAGGTCTCGACTGACAAGGTCGA
>DATJNX010000021.1:0-90718 GCA_035507615.1 Streptosporangiaceae bacterium | reverse complement strand
TGCACCACATCACCCCCCGCAAAGACGGCGGACAGCATGCGCTGTGGAACCTCGTCCTGCTCTGCCGGTTCCACCACCTCATCGCGATACACAGATGGGGCTGGCTGTTCACCCTGCACGCCGACGGCACCACCAGCGCCGTCAGCCCCGACGGCAGCAAAACCCTCCACTCCCATCCGCCGCCCGTCAGAGTCGCCTGACGATTCCTGGCCTGACGTTAAGTGGCGTGAGTTCAGGCATGGACCGGGATCCCGCACGACAGGATTCCGGTCCCAGCCATGCCGATGGCTGGATGTCGTGCGAGAGTCGGAGGCGCGGGCAGCCAGCACCGGGCATCTGTCGGTTAGGTGCCACGCGTGCGAAGACCGTCGGCCAGCCGTTGTCTCAGCGCTGTCAGGACGAGGCCAACGTCAGTGCTCGGGACGCACAGGTAAATAGTGCCTCGATCCGTCCTGCACACAACGACTTGAAACGCAAGGACGGGGACGCCGAAGGCGTTACCGCCTTTCTTGACGTTCCACTCCGAACGGCCGGCTTGACGGGCCGTCAGGGCCGACAGGTCGAAGACTCTACGCAGCGACGCGCCGCCTGCGGCGGCGTGACCGAGATATGCGCACAGAGCTGGGGTTCCCCCGGCCAGGCCATAGTGTGCTGAGCAGTGCGTAGCCGGAGGGATCATGGACGATTCTCAGCAGCCCACCAGATGGAAGACGATGGGAGTCCGGGGCGCGAAGTGGCGCATGCCGATGCCACCCGGGCCGCCGCCGGAGCCCAGCAAGGCCGAGCGCGAACAGCAGCGCGAAGAAGAAGCGCTCGCGGAAGCACGCTGGGGCTGGCTGCACTTGCCAAGCGTGCTTAGCGTCGGGGTTATCGTCATGTCCGCTGCGCTCGCCGCGGTCGTCGTCCTGGTGGTGCTGGCATTTAGCCAGCGCTAGCACAGGGGCTAGTCGGCACGGCTGTAACCGCTAGCCTCCGGCCGACCACGGCCACCGGCCCGCAGCAGCCCGTGCAGTCAGAGCCGATATCAGTAGCCGCTTGCCCCGCCACCAGTAGAAGATCGTGCCTATCAGGAACAGCCCGGAGACACCGATCAGTGCGTCGTCATATGCGCCTTGCGGCCATTTCTCGCGCTGGCCGACGCTTTCGAACAATAAGGCGGCCCACAACAGCACGAAAGCCGAGTCGCTAATCCACTCGACCACATCCTCTGGCGAAGGCGATCGCTTGCGCACTTTCGCGGCAAGCTGTGTCACATACGTGAGAAGGACGAAGCCCTGCAACGCCATGAGCGGGATCAGGAGGTCCTTGGAGTTCGTGGCGAGGAAGTAGACGAAAAGCCCGAGAACGGCAAGGACGCCGACCAGCATTAGCGCGCAGCCGACGGTCTCAAGGGCGAACCCGCTTGGCCCCTTGTGCATCCGGCGATGCGCCCCCGTCATGCCCAGACGCTAACCCCCGCAGCTTCGAACGTACAGCCCGAAGGTTGCGGCAAGCCGGGCGAACATCGGAGGAGAGCCGGGCGATGAGAACGTGCGGGCCCGGCGAGGTTCTCGACGAGCTCCCGTACCTTGGATTGCCTAATCCGAGCTAAGGCCCCGTCGCTAAGCCTGGCGGACGCGAAGATACCGGGGCGGCATCGTCGCGGGCTCCGGCATCACCAGCGGGTGAGCCCCAGGCTGCACCGAGCCGAGAATCGCCGGGTGCCGTGCGCCCGTCGCCGCGGTGACTGAACCGGGCAGGCCGTTCCAGCTCAGGAAGCCCAGCACCGCGAAGGCAACGGCCTCCTTGGCCTGGGTCGGGATGCCGAGATCACTGGTGGTCAGCACGCTGACGCTCGGCAGCGCCGCACGCAGCCAGCTCATCGTGGTCGGATTGGCGCTGCCGCCGCCCGACAAGATGAGCTCAGTCAGCCCGTGCTGCTTCGCGGCACCGGTCAGCAAGTCCACCAGCAGCCTGGTGACGGTAGCGCAGACATCAGCGGGAGCCGGCACCGGCGTCATCCCGTCGAGCATCGCACGCAGGTACGGGGCGTTGAACAGCTCGCGGCCGGTGCTGCGCGGCGGAGGCAGCAGGTAGTACGGCTCAGCTCTCAGCCGGGCCAGCAGCTCGGCGTTCACCGTTCCCTGCGAAGCGATGGCGCCACCGACGTCGAATTGCCGCGAGCCGCCGCTGGCCCACGATGCAGCCGGGTCCATCAGCGCGCCAGCCGGGCCGATGTCGTAGGCGATCAGCACCCGGCCGTTCTCCACCACCGTGAGGTTTGCTATGCCGCCCAGGTTCACCGCCGCGCTCGGTCCCGGCCGCCCGGCCAGCAGCAACTGGTCGAACATGGCAACCATCGGCGCTGCCTGACCGCCGGCGACCAGGTCGCGGCTGCGGATGTCAGAGATCACCGGCAGGCCTGTGCGCTCGGCCACCTCGGCGGAGTTGCCGAGCTGAAGCGTGCCCAGGGCTCGCCCTGCTCCGTCGACCCAGTGGAAGAACGTCTGGCCATGCAGCACCGCGATGTCGGCCTGGCCGGCAGCTAGTTCACTGGCGGCCGTCTCGAAGGCATCGGCATATGCGCAGCCGAGCCCGGCGTGCAGCTGGCACAGCTCGCCTGCGCCAGGCTCGCCTGGTGGCAGGGCCGCTACGATCCGCTGGCGAAGTGCCTCGTCGAATGGTGTGCTTTGGGCGCCCAGGTAGCCGAGGCTGAGTTCGTCGCCGTCGAGCTCGAGGTCTACGCAGGCAACGTCGATGCCATCGACCGAGGTCCCGGACATGCAGCCGAGGACCCGGGCCCGCCGGGGATGTGAATATGCAACTACTCTGGAACTCACGACGGAAAACAGTAACATAGGCCGTCGCCCCTGAGTATCGGATTGAGGAGAGCGGCGGTGCCCGCAGAATCGCAGACCGAGCAGCCAGCAGCCACCTCCTGGGCTGCGCTGCCGCTTACCGAGATGCGCAACGAGCGCACCACCGAGATCGACACGGCGGGAACTCTGGAGGTACTCCGGCTGCTGAACGCCGAAGACTCCCTGGTGGCCGGCGCGGTGGCGGCTATCCTTCCGGTACTCGCCGAGGTAGTCGACATCACGGTCAGCCGGCTCCAGGGCGGCGGGCACGTGCACTACTTCGGGGCCGGCTCGTCCGGGCGGATCGGCGTACTGGATGCCGCCGAGGTTGTCCCGACGTTCGGCGCCGATCCTGCCATGTTCGTCGCGCATCACGCCGGCGGCGAGGCCGCCGTCGCGCAAGCCATCGAGGGGGCCGAGGATCGTCAGGCTTTGGGGGAAACGGCGGCTGCCGGGCTCACTCCCGCCGACATAGCGATCGGCCTCTCGGCTAGCGGACGGACCCCCTATGTGGCCGGTGCGCTGCGCCGGGCGCGCGCGGCTGGCGCGGTAACTGTCCTGGTCAGCAGTAACCCGGCAGCGCCGCTAGCCGAACTGGCCGACTACCGCCTGCTGGCCGACACCGGGCCTGAAGCCATCGCCGGATCCACCCGGCTCAAGGCCGGCACGGCCGAGAAACTGATCCTGAACTCGCTCTCCACGGCCGTTATGATCAGGCTGGGCCGGACCTACTCGAACCTCATGGTCTCGCTGCTTGGCACGAACGAGAAGCTGCGCCTGCGCCAGATGCTCATCCTCATGGAGATATCGGGCGCCAGCGAAGCCGTCTGCCGCGCCGAGCTTGATCGCTGTGAGGGCGATCTGCGGCTCGCGATGCTGTGCCTGCTTGGCGGGCTGACGCCGGAATCGGCAGCCGCTGCGCTGGCGGCCGCTGACGGCAACGTCCGGGCCGCGCTCGCTGCTGCGGCCGCGGATGGCGTGACACGATAGTCGGCCGACAGGCCGGTGACCGGGGAGGGCGGCGGTGACCGAAACCGGCCAGACGCTGGATCGCGTGAGTGTGCAAGAGGCAAGGCGGCATCCCGGATCCGCCGAACCGTCAGCCCCTGACGCCGGGGACGACATCCTCGTCACCGTGCGGGCGCTGCTGCCCAACCTCGCGCCTGTTGAGCAGCGGGTAGCGCGCCAGGTCCTGGCTGATCCGTACGGCACAGCCATGCAGGCGATCTCGGAGCTGGCGGCGCTCTGCGACACGTCAGCGACTACCGTCGTCCGGTTCTGCCGCGCGGTCGGCCTGCGTGGCTATCCGGAGCTCCGGATTGCACTCGCGGCGGCGGCTGCTCACGCGGACCGGGGCGCGGGCCTGGAACCGTCCCACGACATCACGCCCGACGACGACCCGGCCACCATCGCCGAGAAGATCGCGCGCGCGGATGCCAGAGCGGTCACCGACACGGCCAGGCACCTGGACATCGGCACCCTGGTCCGGGTCGTGGACGCGCTCGCCAGTGCGCGCAGGATCGACATTTACGGAGTGGGCGCCAGCGGCTATGTGGCCCTGGACCTGCAGCAGAAGCTTCAGCGCATCGGCAAGCCCGCCTTCGCCTGGCCTGACCCGCATATGGCGATCACCTCGGCTGCGCTGCTGAGTCCTGACGACGTCGTCGTGGCGCTGTCGCACACTGGCACAACCGCCGACACGATCGATGCGATGCGTGAGGCTGGCTCCAACGGCGCCCGGACAGTGGCCATCACCAACTTCCCGCGCTCGCCGATCACCACGACGGCTGACTACGTGCTGCTCACCGCGGCACGCGAGACCGCGTTCCGCTCGGGTGCCATGACCAGCCGGATCGCCCAGCTCACGGTGGTGGACTGCCTGTTCGTCGTGCTGGCGCAGCATGACCTGCCGGCCAGCCGGAGCGCCCTGGAGCGAACGTATGAGGCCGCCCAGGCGAAGCGGACCAGGCGCGGACGCCGGCACCCGGCCAGCTAGCCGCATGTTGCTTGTTGACATCTAGAACATACAACTCGTAACATCCTTACAACCAACGAGCCGGGTGCTCGGGCGACCTGCCCGGCCCGGACCCCACTTAAGACCCGCTGGCCGGTTTGCCCAGGCCCCCGGTTCCCCCGACATGGCGCAGCATGCGCCGCCGCCCCTGGAGGGACTATGTCCTTCGCTTCACTTTCGCGGCGGGGCGCTCCTGCCGCGGTGCTGCTCGCAGCAGCTCTCGGCCTGGCCGCCTGCAGCTCAGGTACCGGCAACTCCGGATCTGGCAGCAAGGCCGCCAGCACGCCCTTCGTCGTCGCGAACACCTCGAGTGTGCAGAAGCTGGACCCGCAGGTAGCCACGAACTTCCTGGACCTCCAGGCACTCGGCCTGGTGTACCAGCCGCTGGTGACCCTTGATGCCAACCTCAAGGTCGTGCCCGACCTTGCCACCAGCTGGACGTTCAGCAGCGACAGCAAGAGCGTGACCTTCACGCTGCGCAAGGGCGTCAAGTTCGACGATGGCAGCGCGCTGACTTCGACCGACGTCAAGGACTCGCTGGAACGCGTGCTGAACCCCAAGACCGGGGCCGCCGCCGCATCCAACATCGGCACCGTGACGGGCATCACGACGCCGACGCCGGACACGGTTACCCTGCAGCTGTCGCACCCGGACTTCTCGATCCTGTACGGGCTCACCACGACGAACCTGTCGATCCTGTCGGCCAAGGCCATCGCGGCCGGGACGGTCGCGTCCAAGCCCGACGGGACCGGGCCGTTCAAGTTCGTCTCCTGGTCACCGAACAACTCACTGACCCTCGCCGCCAACCCGGATTACTGGGGCGGTGCACCGAAGATCAAGCAGCTTGTCTTCCGCACGATCCCGGACGAGCAGTCGATCGCGTCCGCCCTGCAGGCCGGGACCGTCCAGATGGGCTTGCTGACCGAGCCCCAAGTCGTCAAGACGCTGGCTGGCACCAGCCTGCAGGTGGACAAGGAACTCGACCTGAACTACCGGGCGCTGATGCTGCAGTCACGCAAAGGCCCGCTGGCCAACACCGACGCCCGGCTGGCCATTCAGTGCGCGCTCAACCGCACCGACATCCTGGCCAACGCAGCGCTCGGCGAGGGGAAGGTAGTCGGCCCGGTGCCGCTCGGCCCGTACGCGCCCAGCCCGACCGCCGGCATCTGCGGGACGCAGAACCTGACGATGGCCAAGCACTACCTGGCGGCTGCCGGGCTGAGCAAGGGCTTCACCTTCACGGCGATCATCGCAGACTCACTCGACGCGACGAGCGAAGCGCAGGCCGTCACCGCGCAGGGCGACCTCGCCAAGGTCGGGATCCACATGACGATCGACAATCTTGGCGAGAACGAGTACATCCAGGACTGGCTGAAGGGCGACTTCCAGGCCGCGTTCGCCGAGAACGGCGCGAACCCCGATCCGTACATCATGTACGGGCGGTATTTCGGGCCGGGTGCCAACCTCGCCGTGCCATCGGGCTACTCATCGTCAACCCTGGCCAGCATGCTCACCAACGCCGACCAGAACCCGTCAGCGTCCGCGAGAGCCAGCCTGTACTCGCAGATCACCAGCTATCTCGTAGACCACGCGGTCTGGATCTGGCTGTTCGATAGCTACGATTACACGGTACTTGCGAACAATGTGCACGGTTACTCGCCGCTGCCCAACGAGCAGCTGACGGCGCTGGCGAAGACCTCAGTCTCCTGAGATCGGCCAGGAGACTGCCGGAGAGTTCATGACAGTTGAGCAAGCAGGCGCCCGGCCGCTGGCCGGGCGCCTGCCCACTGGTTCGGCCGGACGGCGCGGACGGGCTCTGGCCCTGCGAATCGTCGCCCGGGTCGGCAAGGCAGTGCTGACCCTGGTCGGCGTGGCGATCATCGTTTTCCTCGTCCTGCGGATCCTGCCCGGCAACCAGATAACCGCCAGCCTCGGCGTCAACGCGGGCCTGCTGACCAAGGCCCAGTACGCGGACCTTGCGCACTTCTACGGAATCGGCAAGCCGCTGCCCCAGCAGTTCGCCCAGTGGGCCGGCGCCTTGCTGCACGGAAACATGGGGGTGTCCGACCAGAGCGGCCGGACTGTCACCTCGCTGATCGGCGCTGCGCTGCCGGTCACGCTGGAACTGGCCGTGGCGGCAATGCTGATCGGGCTGGTCGTCGGTGTCGGGGCCGGAGCGATCGCCGCTGCGGCGCCGGGCCGGCCCGCCGACCGGGCAGCCAGGGTGGTCGCGCTCGCCGGGCTTGGCGTGCCGAGCTTCGTCATCGGCAGCGGCCTGGTTGCCCTGCTGGCAGCGGTGTTTCACTACTTCCCGTCATCGGAAGGGTTCGCCAGCCTCGCATCCGACCCGTGGCTCAACATTCAGCAGATCTTCTGGCCCGCGCTGACGCTCGGCCTGGGCATCGGCGCCGCCATCCTGCGGACGACCAGGGGCGCGATGCTCGACGTGGCCGAGCAGGGCTTCGTCCGGGCAGCCCGCGGCAGGGGCCTGCAGCCCCGCCTGGTGATCATCAAGCACGTCCTGCGGAACGCGATGATCCCCATCCTGACCATGTCCGGGATCCAGTTTGGCTATCTGCTGGGCGGCACCGTCGTCGTGGAGCAGATCTTCGTGCTGCCCGGCCTCGGCCGCCTGCTGCTGACGTCGGTAACCGAAGCTGACTACGCCACAGCTCAGGGCGTCACGCTCGTGTTCGCGCTCGGCTTCATCCTGGTGAACCTGCTGACTGACGTGCTGTACGCGGTCGTTGACCCTCGGTTGCGCAGCTGATGGCCCAGCTAGCAGCGGCCGAACCGGTCGCCGTCATCCGTCCGGTGGCCAGCCGCCGCAGCCTGGCAGCGCGCCTGTGGCGTCAGCCGAGCGGCCGCGCGGGGCTGATCATCCTCGCCGTCATGGTCCTGGCCGGGCTGGCGTCACTTGCGGGCCTCGTGCCGGACAACCCGGACGCGCAGAATCCGGCGGCAACGCTGCGCGGGCCGTCGGCTGCGCACCTGTTCGGCACCGACCAGTACGGCCGCGACGTGCTCAGCAGGGTGATGGCCGGCACGGTGCTGTCGCTGCAGACTGCTCTGCTCGCAGTCGCCATCTGCGCGGTGCTCGGGACGGTCGGCGGCGTCGCCGCCGGATACTTCGGCGGCGTGATCTCCAGCGTCGTGACGAGCATCGCTGACCTGATTTTCGCGATTCCGTCGATCCTGCTGGCACTGGCGATCGTCACTGGCCTCGGGGCCGGCTGGCAGAACACCGCCATCGCGGTAGGTGTCAGCTACACACCAATCTTCATCCGGGTGGTGCGCGGGCCGGTGCTGGCGATCCGCAACGCGGACTACGTCAAGGCTGCGCAGGTGCTGGGGTTCTCCCGGATGCGAATCTTGTTCCGGCACGTCCTGCCTGGCGTCGGCGGAATTCTCGCGGTTCAGGTGACGCTGGCCCTCGGCTGGGCGGTGCTCATCGAAGCCAGCCTCGACTTCCTCGGCCTCGGGCCGCCGCCGCCTGCCGCGACGCTCGGGCTCATGGTCAGCGACGGCACCAATATCGCCGGTATCGCCTGGTGGAACCTTGCGTTCCCGGCTATCGCGGTGGTGCTGCTGGTGCTTGGCTTCACGCTGACCGGAGACGGCCTCAGAGACGCACTCGATCCTTCGACGGCTAACAACTGATGGACACGACTCTGATGACAGACCGCGACGTCACGTCCGCGGAACCGGTGCTGGCAATCCGGGACCTGTCGGTCGGCCTGCGGGCCCGGTCGGGCGTGACGGAACTGATCCGCGGCGTCAGCCTGGATATCCGGCCGGGGGAGCGGGTCGGCCTGGTCGGCGAGAGCGGATCGGGCAAGTCGCTGACCATGCTTGCGGTGATGGGCCTGCTGGCCAGCCCGGTGGCCGTCACTGGCGGCTCGGTTACGCTCGGCGGCACGCAGCTAGTGGGTGCATCCGACCGCACGCTGCGCGCGCTGCGCGGCAGCGAGATCGCCATGGTCTACCAGGACCCGATGACGTCTCTCGATCCGCTGCAACGGGTCGGCGAGCAGATAGCCGAGGGCCTGCGGGCACACGGCGTGAGCCGCCACGAGGCCAGCGAGCGCACCGTTGCCGCGCTAGCCGAAGTGCAGCTTCCCGACCCGGCCCGGCTCGCCAGGTCCTATCCGCACGAGCTCTCCGGCGGCATGCGCCAGCGGGTCATGATCGCTGCGGCACTGGCCGGCAATCCGCGGCTGCTGCTCGCCGACGAACCGACGACGGCGCTGGACGTGACGATCCAGCGGCAGATCCTGTCGCTCGTCGCCCGGATACAGCGGGCCAGGAACCTCGCCGTGCTGTGGGTGACGCACGACCTTGGCGTCGCAGCGCAGTTCGTGCAGCGGCTGGCCGTCATGTACGCGGGCCGGGTTGTGGAGGTCGGCCCGACAACTGCCATTTTCAGCGATCCGCAGCATCCGTACACGGCCGCGCTGCTGGACGCGGTTCCGTCGACTACCGGGGAGCGCGCCGCCCTAGGTCAGATCCCCGGCTCACCACCCGAGCCCGGCAGCTTCCCGGCAGGCTGCTCCTTCGCGTCCCGCTGCCGCCAGGCGCTGCCCCGCTGCACGCGAGCCGAACCGATCCTGGAGCAGCGGCCGTCTGGCGTCGAGGCGGCCTGTTTCGTACCGCCGGCGGAGTGGCGCGCATGAGCTCCCCGGCTGCTCCGGTACTGGCAGCGTCTGACCTGGTGAAGATCTACCCGCCGGCCAGCCGGGCGGGCCGGCCGAGCACGGCGCTGGCTGGGGTCTCCCTTGACCTCGCCGAAGGCACCTGCCTGGGTGTCGTCGGTGAGAGCGGATGCGGCAAGTCGACGCTTGCCCGGCTGCTGGTGGGCCTGGAGCGACCGACGGCTGGCACCGTGCTGCTGCAGGGGCAGACCGTCACAAGCTTCCGCCGGCCAGAGCTAGCCCGCCGGCTGCAACTGGTCTCGCAGGACCCGTTCTCCTCGCTGAACCCCCGGCTCACGGTCTCCAGCGCGCTCACCGAGGTGCTGCTCGTGCATCACCGGGTGGATGGCAAGAAGCAGGCTGCGGCCCGGGTCGCGGACCTGCTCGAGATGGTTTCGCTCGGCCCGCAGTTCGCCAGCCGGCTTCCGCATGAGATGTCCGGCGGGCAGGCGCAGCGAGTGGCGATTGCCCGGGCTCTCGCCGCGGAGCCGCAGATACTTGTCCTCGACGAGCCGACGTCAGCCCTTGACGTCTCGGTCCGGGCCGGAATCGTGAACCTGCTCGCCGGGCTGCGCACGGACCTCGCCCTGTCGTACCTGTTCATCAGCCACGACATGGCAGTGATCCGACAGCTCAGCGACCAGATCGGAGTGATGTACGCCGGCCGGTTCGTAGAGCGAGGACCGTGGCAGTCCGTCATGTCCGAGCCGCTGCACCCCTATACGCGCGCGCTCCTGCAAGCCGTGCCCGAACCGCACCCCGACGGCAGCCTGCTCGGCGGGCCGGAAGGCAGCGCCGAAGAGAGCACCGAGGGGACGCTGGAGCCTGGCGAGAGCCCGGCGGCTGCCAGCGCGCAGAACGGCTGCAAGTACGCTCCGCGCTGCCCCATCAGGATCGACAGGTGCCTGACCGAGGAGCCGCCACTCGAGATCGTGACGGGCGCGCACGAGGCGGCCTGCTATCGGGCTGGCGTGCCTGTTGAGCCGGGCGACGTCCCGGCCGAGGCCGGCGGGGTAGGAGAGCGGGCGTGATGCAGCCAGCGCGGCCGGTGATCCGGCCAGCGCTGCCCGGCGACGCCGCGGCGATGGCCCAGGTGTTCATCCGCGCGTGGCGGCAGGCCTATCCGGGCGTCGTGCCCGACTCAGTTCTCGCCGGCCTCGACCACGACAAGACCGCCCGCTGGCTTGCCGAGCTGATTGAGCGACGAGCCCAGGGCGCCACCGACGTCGGTGAGCGGGCGGGCCAGGTGATCGGCTTCGTCAGGTACGGCAAGTCGCCCGAAGACCGGGCGAGCGGGTACGTCTTCGGGCTCTACGTTGATCCTGGCGCAGCGGGCCAGGGCGCCGGGCAGGCCTTGCTCCGGCATGCGGAGCAGCAGCTGGCAGACCAGGGCTGCAGCAACGTAGCCCTGCACGTCTTTGAGGCGAACGAGCGCGCCCGGCGTTTCTATGCGCGGGCCGGCTTTGAGCCCGACGGCAGCAGCCGGGTCGAGCCGGAGTACGAGGCCAACGAGGTGCGCCTAGTCAAGCCCTTGGCACTGTCCTGGCCAGTGCCGCCACCGCGGCTGGCTGTGACCTATCACGAGTTGCCGGAGCGGCCAGCCGATGGCTACCCGGCCGTATCGCAGTTGCTGCTGCGCCACCTCACCGCCGGCTTCCCGCCTGGCCTCGCCTTGCAGGTGCGCTCGTCGTCGGCGACTTCCTACCAGGCAGCCGGGGGATGGGCAAAGCTCAGCCGGGCCGCGGCCGCAGACCGCGAGGTCCCAGTGCCGGCTGAGGCTGGCACGCTGTTCGATCTGGCCTCGCTGACCAAGGTGGTCGCCACGCTGCCGCTCGTGCTGCTACTGCACCAGCGCGGCAAGTGGAGCATCGACGACCCGGTAGCTCGCTGGCTGCCCGGCGCGCCGGCCTCGCCGGTGACGATCAGCGACTGCCTGCTGCACATCGCAGGGCTAGTGCCGTTCCGGCAGTATTACCTGACCTGCGCCAGCCCGGCCGAGATCAGGCAGGCTGTCATCGCCGAGCTGGCTGACGCCGCCGTCGGGCCGGTGAGCTACAGCGACGTCGGCTTCATGCTGCTCGGCTGGGCGATTGAATCGTGTGCCGGAGAGCCGCTGGCCGAGCTGTTCGCGCGCGAGATCGCCGGGCCGCTCGGCATGGCGTCGACCGGGTATCTGCCGCATGCCCCGCTGGAGCAGATCGCGGCGACCGAGGCGGACGGCGATCAGCGCGCCAGGCCGGCGCTCGCGTGGGGTGAGGTACACGACGGCAACGCGTTCGCACTCGGTGGCGTCAGCGGTCACGCTGGCCTGTTCGGCACTGCAGCCGACCTCGGCAGATTCGCAGCAGCGCTGCTCGAGCCGGACCGCCACCCGGTCCTGTCAGCACCGACGATAGCGCTCATGACAAGCAGGCACGCGGGGTCCGACCCGGAGGCCCGGGTACTCGGCTGGCGGGTGCGACCGGGCCAGTGGGGCAGCTGGCCTGACGGGACCATCTGGCATACCGGCTTCACCGGCACCTCCATGCTCATCGCTCCTGCGCTGAACACAGTCGTGGTGCTGCTCACCAATGCTGTGCATCCTCACCGGCGGCTTGCGCAGACCGGGCAATTCAGGGCGGAAGCACACCAGGCCGTGCTCGCGGCCCTGCAGGCAGACGCACGGTAACAAGTCGGCATCGGCAGCGATTCCTGATGACTGGATCTTGACACCGGCTGGCCTGCTACTTACTTTCATCTAATAACAAAGTTAGTTTCTTCCTACCGGGCGATAAAGCATGAAAGATCGCTCGTGGGTGTCGCATTGCCTCGATCCAGCGGACGAGTCGTTCTGGTGCAGGACGCGCGACGTCCGCTCGCCCCCAGGGCTGCGGGATCAGGCAGGTTCGTCGTCGCGGAGAAGGTCGAAGCAGCGTATGAGCAGTGATCAGACGAGTGCGTCAGCGGGAGATGCGACCGGAGAACCGGCCAGCGGGCCTGTCCGCGCCCGCGCCGCGCAGCGGGCGGACGACGTGGTCGGCCTGCGTGGTTCCCGGTCCCTGTCCAGGGACCTCAACGCGAGTCTGCTGATCGAGCTGGTGCGCCGGCTCGGGCCGATCTCGCGAGCGGAGTTGTCAAGGCAGAGCCAGATCAGTGCGCCCACGGTATCCGCGATCGTGGCTCAGTTGCTGGCGCGCGGCACGTTCTCTGAGGTCGCCCTGGCTCCGTCGAGCGGAGGCCGGCCACCGGTTCTGCTTCAGCTGAATCCGCGAGCCGGGTTCGTCGTCGGCATCAAGCTGCGAAGCGACGGGCTGACGACCGTCGTCTGCGACCTGGACGCAGGAGTCGTGGCGACCGACGAGACGTCGCTGGCCCTCGTCGGCGATCCGGCGGCGGCGCTCGGCGCGATCGAGGAGGCGACTCGCCGCGTCCTGCGCGGGGCCGGGATAGCCAGGTCGAAGGTGCTGGGCGTGGGCATCGGGCTGCCAGGCGTCATCGACTCGATTCGCGGCACTTGCGAGTTCTCGCATTTGCTGCAGTGGCACGAGATCGAACTCGCGGCGCCGCTGCAGCGACGGCTCCGCCTGCCGGTCTGGGTCGACAACGATGTGAACACGCTCGCGATCGCCGAGAAGTGGGCGGGGGACGGCATCGCAGCGCGCGACTTCGTCACGGTCAGCGTCGGGAGAGGGCTCGGACTCGGCATCGTCATCGACCGCGGCGTCTACCGCGGCGCTGTCGGCGGTGCCGGTGAGTTCGGCCACGTGATCGTGGACCCGAGCGGGCCGGAGTGCGAATGCGGGCGGTCCGGCTGCCTGGAGGCCCTCGTCGGTGAGCGGGCGCTGCTGCGCCAGGTCAGCGCGCTGCATGCGCGCGATCTCGGCAGGGACGAGCTGATTGCGATGGCCGCTGCGGGTGACGAGGCGACGCTGCAGGTTCTCGCCGACGCAAGCCAGCGACTCGGCCTGGCCGTCGCGAACGTGGTAACGCTGCTGAACCCGGAACTGGTCATCATCTGCGGCGAGGGAACGCAACTCGGCGCCCCATTCCTCGACGCGGTCGTCGCCGCGATCAGGGACCTGACCTTTGCCGGCCTCGGCAAGCAGATAGAGGTCAAGGTCCAGCAGTGGGGCGACGACGCCTGGGCCGTCGGCGCGGCCACGCTCGTCCTTCGCGAGTCGTTCGCCTTGCCTGGCCCCGACGAAGATCGCCGTGCCATCTGGCACCGGCTGGAGGCGTGATGGACCGGCAGCTGAGCGACGACATGCTGGCCGACGATAACCCCGGCTCTGTCGAGGCTGCCGTTGCCGCCATGCTGGCCTGCCAGCAGGACAACGGATCCCTGATCGCGTCGCCTGACTTCGCCGAGTATCACTACTGCTGGCTGCGCGATTCCTCGTTTGCGGCATATGCCCTCGACCGCTGCGGCGAGCACGAGGCCTCGGCCAGCTATCACCACTGGGTCGACAGGGCTATCCGGGGCATCGGCAGTCAGATCGAGACCGCCACCGAGCATCGCATGGCCGGGCTGGCAGTGGACTCCGCTGCGCTGCCGCCGGCGAGGTTCAACCTAGACGGCTCCGTCGCGGCGGACGACTGGCCGAACTTCCAGATCGACGGGTACGGGACCTGGCTGTGGGCGCTTCGTGAGCACCTTGCCCGCGCGGGGCGTGGCGGGCTGCCGCCTGAACTGCATCAGTCGGTGCGGCGAGCAGGCGGCTACATAGCAGCCTTCGCGCTGGACCCCTGCTACGACGTGTGGGAAGAGAACGGCGGCGGTGTTCACACATCGACTCTCGCGTGCGTATACGGCGGGCTTACCGCGGCAGCTGAGCTACTGGACGAGCCCGGGTTGCTCCGCCGTGCACGCGAGGTTCAATCACACGTGCGGATGACAGCCGCTGCGGCCGGGCGCTTGTGCAAGTCCACCGTTAACAGCGAGGTGGACGCCAGCATGATCTGGCTGGCGACACCGTTCGCGCTGGTGGACGACCGCGACCCGCTGTTCGAGGCGGCCGTCCGCGAGATCAGCGAGCAGCTCACGCTGGATGGCGGCATCCGTCGATTCGCGAGTGACACATTCTTCGGCGGCGGTGCGTGGCCGGTTCTGACGG
The DNA here is from genome assembly GCA_035507615.1 of Streptosporangiaceae bacterium. Lineage (GTDB taxonomy): Bacteria > Actinomycetota > Actinomycetes > Streptosporangiales > Streptosporangiaceae > JAJYUU01. The sequence continues at coordinate 76,083 of DATJNX010000021.1, read as the reverse complement.
CCTCGCTCGGCTGGCATCAGGCCGTCACGGGCGACCGGGACGGCGCGCTTCGGGGGCTGGCCTGGATAGCAGGCCGAATCGACGCGCAAGGCCGGCTCGGCGAGCAGTTCGGCGGCGACCGGCGACAGCCAGAGGCGTACCGCGAGTGGGTCGGCCGCTGGGGCCATCCCGCCCGTGAGCTGCTCTGGTCGCACGCGATGTACGCGGTGCTCAGCACTGAGCTAGGTGCCGCGGGCACCGATCCCACAGACAGCAAGGACGACCCCACGTTCCTGCGGCGATAGCAGTAAGGAAAGGAGCAGGGCAATGAGGGAAGGCAAGTCAGCTCGGCGGGCGAGGCGGTTCCGGCCAGCGACCGCAGCTTGCGCAGCCCTAGGGGTCCTGGCACTCGGAGCTGCCGGATGTGGCAGCTCGTCGTCAGGCGGTAGTTCTGGCAGCAAGACCGTGACGCTCACCTTCTGGAGCGCTTACAACGAGACCGACGGCGAGTCCGCCACCATGGCCCACGTCGTGATACCGAAGTTTGAGAAACAGAACCCCGGCATCAAGGTTCAGTCGATCGTCTACCCGTACGCTGACCTGCTGCAGAAGTACCTGGCAGCAGCCGCCGCGGGCGACCCGCCAGACCTGATGCGATCGGACATCGCCTGGGTGCCTGAGCTCGCCAGTCAGGGTGTGGTGCTTAAGACCAGCAGCCTGCCGTGGTTCTCCGCAGTCGCGAAGGACGCGCTGCCGGGCCCGCTGCAGACGACCGTCTATCACGGTGCCAGCTACGCGCTCCCGCTCGACACCAACACCCAGGCGCTGTTCTGGAACAAGACCGACTTCTCCGCTGCCGGGATCAGTTCGGCGCCGACGACGATGGCGCAACTGTTCGCCGACGCGGTCAAGCTCACCAACAAGGCAAAGCACCAGTACGGTCTTGGTGTGGATGGCACGGATATCTGGAACGTTGCGCCCTACATCTGGAGCCAGGGCGGGACGCTGACGAACTCTGCCTACACCACCGCAGCCGGCTACCTGAATGACTCCGCCACGGCCGCGGCCGTGCAGAAGCTGGTCAGCCTGGAGAAGCAGGGCGTCATCGGCACGGACTTCCTCGGCGGTACCGGCGCGGTGTCCGGAGAGGAAGGCTTCCCGAAGGGCGAGTATGCGATGTACATCGACGGACCGTGGGCGGTGTCCACGTACGCGGCGCTCAAGCCGGCACCGGACTACGGCATCTCGATGTTCCCGGCCGGCTCAGCCGGTTCCTTCTCGACGGTGGGCGGCGAGGATCTCGTCATCTCCCAGGGCGGTCATAACCTCCCGGCGGCCGAGAAGTTCGCCCAGTTCCTCGAGTCGCCGTTCTCGCAACTAGCCATGGCTAAGGTCGGACAGATGTCCGCGCTGGCCACTACGGCTTCAGCCGAGGTGCAGGCGACACCGTATTACGCAGTCTTCACCCAGCAACTGAAGACAGCGATGGACCGGCCGGTGACCGCCAACTACGGCAAGCTCGACACCGACTTCTCCACCGCGCTGCAGGAGATACTGGCCGGCAAGGCGTCGGTCCAGGCAGGGCTGACGAGCGCGGCGGACCAGTACGACTCGCAGACCGGGAGTTGATCACCGCACTCCGCAGCGAGCGGCGCCAGGGGACTCGGTCTCCTGGCGCCGCCTCGCGGCGGTCGCCAGGGCTACGCCGGATCGTGACGCCCTACGCGCTGATCCTCCCGGCCGCGGCGATCTACGCGCTGTTCACCGTCTACCCGATCTTCCGTCAATTCGACATCAGCTTCTTCAACTGGCACGTGTTCCCCGGAGCCGAGAACCCTTTCCTGGGCCTGGAGAACTTCACCGCTGCCGTTCACGACCCGGTGGTGCGGACTGCCACCTTCAACACCGTCCTGTACGTCGTGATCACGGTGCCGGCCCAGATGCTGATCGGCCTGTTCGCTGCCGCGATCCTCAGTGACCGGCTGCCCGCGGCCGGCCTGTGGCGCGCACTGATATTCATCCCGGTCGTAACCTCGTGGGTGATCGTCTCCTACGTCTTCGCCTACATCTTCAATGACCAGGGCGGCGTGGCGAACGGACTGCTCAGCCTCTTCGCCGGGCATCAGGTGAGCATCGACTGGCTCGCCCAGACCTGGACGGCGAACGCGGTGATCTGGATCGTCGGGATCTGGAAGGGCGTCGGCTGGTCGTTCGTGATGTTCCTGGCAGGCCTGGACGGTGTGCCCCGCGAGATCGTCGAGGCAGGGCGGGTCGACGGCGCGACCGAGCTGAGGCTGTGGCGGCGCATCGTGATCCCGGCAATCCGGCCGACGATGGTTTTCGTGTTCGTGCTGCTGGTCATCGGCGGCACCCAGGTGTTCACGCAGGTCTACCTGATGACCGGCGGCGGCCCCTACAACTCGACCCAGGTGCTCTTCACCTATGCCTACCAGCAGGCATTCACGAACTTTGAATTCGGCTATGCAGCCGCCATCGCATCGATGATGGCCGTCATCGTCTTCGGTCTCAGCGTCGCGGAAATCCAGCTGCTGCGTCGCAGGAATAGTTAGGACGGACCGTGGCGATCACCCGTACCATGCCGGCGCGCTCCACCGCGAAGCCGACTCAGCTGGGCATTTTCGGGATCCGCGGCTGGCGCAAGACACGCTTGGTGCTGGCGATCCTGTTCGCGGCCGTCTCCGTCTTCCCGCTGCTATTCATGGCGTCGCTGTCGTTCCAGCCGCCGTCGGACGTATTCAGCGGCACACCCGTGCTGGTGCCGACCCACCCGACCACCGCCAACTACGCCCAGGCGTGGACCGAGAACAGCTTCGGCCGCTTCTTCGCCAACAGCATCTACGTCTCGCTCGGAACTGTCGTGCTGACCGTGGCGCTGGCGTCGCTGGCTGCATTCGCGTTCGCCAGGTTCCGGTTCCCGTTCAGGGAAGTGACCTTCTACGCGTTCCTGGCCAGCCTCGCCGTTCCCGGCGTTCTGCTGATCATCCCGCAGTATCTGCTGATGAGCAGGCTGCACCTGATCAACTCGCTCAACGGCCTGATCCTTATCTATGTCAGCCAGAACCTGCCCTTCTCGATCTTCTTGCTCCGCAGCTTCTTCGAGGCGATACCGCGAGAACTCGAGGAGTCGTTCAGGGTCGAGGGCGCGGGCAGCATGCGGGTACTGACCAAGCTGATCGCGCCGCTGTCGGTGCCGGCGCTGGCGACCGTGGCCATGTTCACCTTCAACGCCGCCTGGGATGAGTTCATCATCGCGCTCACGCTCATCAACACGCCGTCGCATCGCACGCTGCCGATCGGCCTGGCCCTGTTCATCGGCGCTCACACAACGGCGTGGGGACCGCTCTTCGCCGGTTCCATGATCGCGACGGTGCCGAGCGTGATCGTCTACGTGATGGCGCAGCGGTGGTTCAGGCACGGCATCTCGCTCGGCGGCCTCCGGTGAACTCGTCCCCGTTCGCCGCACTTCATACCTGGTATCCGGCCGGGCAGCCTATCCAGGTGCGCGGCAAGCTGCCCGCGGGCACGCAGCGCGTGCTGGCGCGATCGGCGTTCGGTGACGCCGGCCAGGTACTAGTCGCGGACGACGAAGTGCACCTGCCGGGCCTGCCACCAGGCACTTACGCGATCGAGGCCTGGACGCCGGCCGGGGAACTGATCGGCGAGGAGCTGACCACCGTGGGCAGCCGGCCAGGGGACAGGCCGGTGCCCGGCTTTGTCACGACCTACGCGGACGACGCGGTCACGCCGGCGCTGGCCTGGCTCCGGGCGCTGCGGTGCACGAGCATCCAGTTCTACGACTGGATGGCCAGCTACGCCGAACCACTAGCAACTACCGGCAGCTACACCGACCGGCTCGGCCGTGCGCACTCGCTGACGGCCATCAAGCGGCTCACTGAGGAGTGCCGGGCGATGGGCGCCGCACCGCAGGCCTACGCGCCTGTCTATGCGGCCGACCCGGAATTCGGCCGCGCCCATCCAGACTGGCTGCTCTACCGTTCCGATGGCGAGCCGCAGCGGCTCGGCGACCTGCTGCAGATCACGAATCCGGGAAACGCCTGCTGGCAGTCGCACTGGCTGTCCCGCTACGGCGGCGCGGCCGACGCGCTGGGGTTCGCCGGATTCCATCTCGACACCTACGGCTACCCGCGCGAGCCGCTGGACGCTTCCGGGCGGCCCGTCTCGATGACAGCGGCATACTCCGCGTTCACCGACGCATTGCGGGCGGCCCGGCCCGGCGCGGTGCTGAGCTTCAACCAGGTCAACGGCGTTCCGGCCGGTCTCGAGCTGGCCGGGACACCTGGCTACCGGTACATCGAGGTGTGGCCGCCGAACAGCAGCTGGCGGCACCTGGAGGCATTGCTGGCGAGGACCTCTGCTCCGCCCGGCGCAGGGGCTGGCGTGCTGGCGATCTACCCGCCGGTCTGGTCGGGCGACCGCGGCCAGGCGCTGCGGACCGTGCTGCTGACCGAAGCTGTCTGCACGACCCTCGGCGCCGGCCTGCTTGTCTACGGTGACAACGGTGGCTGCCTCCGGCATCCGTACTATCCCGACTACCAGCGCCTGACGGCGGACGAACGCCGGCAAGTGCTGCGCTGGCACCGGTTCGCATTGCGCTGCCGGGACTTGTTCACTGAGGGCACCGATACCAGCTGGATCGACATCGGGGACGAAAACGGTGCGGTGTCGGTGCGCTGGCCGGGCCGTGACGCCGACGGCATCAACACAGCAGTCCTGCCCGAACCCGCCGGCCGGTCTGTCTACGCCAGAGTGATCCGGCACGCGGACTGCATCGTGATCAGCGCTCTGGACCTGACCGGAAGTTCTGCCGGATCATGGCAGTCGCCGACCGCGCCGGGCGACTGCAGCCGCCTGACTGTGACCGTCCTGCTCGACGAGCCCGGATCCTGGACCGCTGACGCCGCGGTGCTCGGCCGCGACGGGGACCGTTTCGAGCCGGTGGCGACCGTTCCGCGGACGCACCGGGAGGGATCCGCGATCGAGATTGAGGTTCCAGTCGTGGCCGGCTGGTCGGTTTTGCGCCTGCGCCGGGCCTCAAGGGCGCGTTTCCTGCCGTAGCAGGTGTCTGAACCGATGGCTGGCAGGCGCGAAGTACCCGATTGAGATACCCTACCAGGGTATGGTGTCGTCTGCCCGGCCGGGAGTCGCTAGCTCCGGGTCCGGGCATGACCGAAGGCAGCCGATGGGGGAGTGATGAGGATCCTGCATGCGCTGGGCCATGCGCTGGCGGTCACCGGGACGATGACCTGGGAGATTACCTGGTCGCTGATTCTCGGCTTCGGCCTTTCGGCGATCATCCAGGCACTGGTGCGGCGGCAGACAATCACCCGGCTGCTCGGCGACGACAGGCCCCGGACGCTGGCGCTGGCGACGGGTTTCGGAGCGGCATCCTCCTCGTGCTCGTACGCGGCTGTCGCGCTGGCCCGGTCGCTGTTCCGCAAGGGCGCCAGCTTTACCTCCGCGATGGTGTTCCAGATCGCCAGCACCAACCTGGTCATCGAGCTAGGCATCATCCTGGCGCTGCTGATCGGCTGGCAGTTCACGCTGGCGGAGTATGCGGGCGGCGTCGTGATGATCGTAGTAGTCGCGGTCGCGTTCCGGCTGCTCGTCTCCCGGCAGCTGATAGACGCGGCCCGCAGGCAGGCTGAGCAGGGTGTTGCCGGGTCGATGGAGGGCCACGCCGCCATGGACATGAGCATCACGGCTGGCGGGAGTTTCCGGCGGCGACTGATCAGCCCTCGCGGTTTCACCTCGGTGAGCCACATCTTCGTCATGGAATGGGCCGCGGTGATCCGCGACGTGGTGGGCGGCTTGCTGATCGCCGGTGCGGTCGGCGCCTGGGTACCGGACAGCTTCTGGCGCCATTTGTTCCTGGCCGGCCACCCGCTGGCCGCCCGGCTCTGGGGTCCGCTGATCGGTCCGGTCATTTCAATGCTGAGCTTCGTCTGCTCGATCGGCAATGTTCCGCTGGCCGGAGTGCTGTGGAACGGCGGCATCAGCTTCGGCGGCGTGACCGCGTTCCTCTTCGCCGACCTGATCATCATCCCGATCCTGATCATCTACCGGAAGTACTACGGGACCCGGATGATGCTGGCCATCCTCGGCATCTTCTACGCGGCCATGGTGCTGGCGGGGTACGTCATCGAGTTCGTGTTCGGCGCGCTGGGCCTGATCCCGCAGGCACGGACGGCGCGCATCACCGAGCACGCTATTGAGTGGAACTACACGACCATCCTCGACATCATCTTCCTGCTCGTGGCGGCGGCGTTGCTGGTCCGCTTCTTCCGGACCGGTGGCGGGCCGATGCTGAAAATGATGGACGGCAGCCCCGACGGTCACGAGCATGATCATCATCTGCACCACGGCCAGCAGCAGGGCAGCGCCGGAGCCTGCGAGTCGGCCCGCGGTGCTCTTTAACGGCCGCCGGTAACGGCCTGCAGGTCGCCGAGAGACTCCCGGATTAGCTCCGCCAGCTCCCTCGACTCGCTGTCGCTGACCCAGCGCGCGAACGCGACCCTGAAGATCGCGATCCCCGCCTCGGCGGTCAATGTCGCTGCCGGGTCGGCGACGCCACGCCGACGCAACGCGGCCGCAATGGCCGAGCCCAGTGAGGCCAGCTTGATCAGTTCGCGCTCGCGCAGCTCAGCGTTTGCGTCGATGACCCGCTGGCGTTGCCGGGCACCGTCGCGCCGCTCCTGGAACAGCGGGCCGGCGGCCTCGAACGCTGCGACGACCGCGTCAATCGGCGAGGCGGATTCAGGCGCGGTTTCTACGGCGCCGACGAGTAGCGCCTCGAGGGTCGGCGCGCCCCAGAACAGCACCTCGCGCTTGTCCGCGAAGTGCCGGAAGAATGTCCGCTCGGTCAGGCCCGCGCGCGCCGCTATCTCCGCAACGGTCGTGTTCTCGTACCCTCGCTCGGCGTAGAGCGCGAGCGCCGCCTGCTCCAGCCTGCCCCGGCTGTCCGGCTCCCAACGCCCCATGGCCAGAATCGTACTAGCTGCGCGACGACAGTGACTGACATGCCATGTAGACTGATGTCAGTCACTGACATGACGGTGTCCTCAACGTCGAGGACCATCGAGCCACTGGAGGTCCATTTCATGCGTTACTTCGTCACAGGCGCGTCCGGCTGGATCGGGTCCGCCGTCGTTGCCGAACTCCTTGACGCTGACCATCAGGTCACCGGGCTTGCTCGCTCGGATGCCTCCGCCGCCGCTCTTACCAAAGCCGGGGCACAAGTGCAGCGCGGCACGCTGGACGACATCGACGTCCTCCGGGATGCCACGGCAGCGTCGGACGGCGTGATCCACCTGGCGTTCAAGCACGACATCGCGTTCTCCGGCGGCTTCCAGGCTGCGGCCGACGCCGACCGCCGCGCCGTCGGGGTATTCGGCGACGCCCTCGCCGGGTCCGGCAAGCCCCTGGTCATCGCGTCCGGGACGCTCGGCGTCTCGCCAGGACGGCTCGCGACCGAACGGGACGGGCATGCTCTCGATCCGGCTGTGGAAGCTGCTCTGCCTGCCGGCCCTCGCACCCGGTGGGGCACCGCCGAACTCACCCTTTCGTTCGCCGACCGCGGCATCCGCTCCTCCGTCATCCGGCTCCCGCCGACGAATCACGGCGACGGCGACCACGGCTTCATGGCGACCCTGGTTGCGATCGCCCGGGACAAGGGCGTCGCCGGCTACATGGGTGACGGAGCGAACCGGTGGCCAGCCGTGCACCGGCTCGACTCCGCGCATCTGTTCCGCCTCGCGGCGGAGAAGGCGCCCGCCGGATCGACGTTGCACGCCGTGGCGGACGAGGGAGTGCCGATCCGCGACATCGCCGAGGTCATCAGCAGGCATCTGAACGTGCCCACCGCCAGCGTCGCTCCGGAGGACGCAGCCGGGCACTTCACCTGGATGGCCGGCTTCATCGGTCTCGACAGCCCGGCGTCCAGCGCGCTTACCAGGGAGCTGATGGGGTGGCAGCCCACTCAGCCGGGACTCATCGAGGACCTAGACAAAGGTCACTACTTCAGCGACTCGCCGGCGTGAGGACACCGCCGCCGGGCGCTGCGATCAGGTGAGCGCCCGGCGGTCCGTCCCCGCCCGGGAGTTGCCGGCCCTCCGGTTCGCTGTGTCAGCGGCGTCCGCGACCCGCCGCATGCGCGCGATCTCAGCGGCAGTCATGTTCGGATCCGCGGCCTTCCACTCAACGAGATCGCGAAGCGCCTGTGCCGGGGGAACGCTCACTCCGGTCAGGAAGCTGCTGACCAGTCTTGCCCGCGCGTACGCCGTGAGCGGTCGCTTCCAGCGAGCCGCCGGAACCTCTCCGGCGGCCATGAGTACCCACGCGATGCCCACGTCGAAGGCCGGGTCGCCGCCGGCCGCGCCGCTCCAGTCGATGACTACCGGCCCGTCGGGACCGATCAGGACGTTAAGCGGGTGCAGGTCAAGATGCAGCAGCCGGTCGCCATCACCGACCGGCGCGGCCGGGACGAAGTCAGGTGCCGGGATCTCATGCAGCCGGCGGTGCAGGCTCGCTAGCAGCGATCCCTGGCGGCGGACCGTCCACGGTCGGCACTCGATCGCGGCCACCATGGACGGGCCAGCGATCCGCTGCATTATCAGTTCCGTCCCGTCGGCCGAGACGTGGTCGACAGCAGGGACCGGGTAGCCATGTTGCCGGGCATACTCCATGACGCGAGCTTCCGCCGCCAGCGAGCGGCCGTGGCGAGACCGGCGCAGGACTAGGCCGGGGCCGTAAGCAAAGATGTCGCAGTCGCGACCGGAAGCCAGCAGCGGGCGGGCCGGCCCGGCTGCGGCTGTGCTGGTGACGCCTGTGCTGGTGACGCCTGTGCTAGTGACGCCTGTGCTAGTGACGCCTGTGCTGATCATGCCGCGTCCGGCGGGAGCAGGGCGGTGCATACGAACTCCACTACTGTCTGTCGGGTGAGGTCATCGTCAAAACGACTCGCGTCGCGGCCTTCGTGCCGCTTCCACGCGAACCAGGCAACGGTCTCGGTCACGATCTGCGCTGCGACGGCCATGTCGGGAAACGGCCTCAGCTGCCTTGCCGCGGCGCGTCGCTCCAGGTAGTCGCGGAGCAGGTCGATCCGGCCCCGCCTGCCGCGCCCGAAGTACAACTCCTCCAGCTGTGGCAGGTCAGCCGCACACGCCTCGATGACGGACAGCACGTTGCGAAGCCGCTCGACTGTCTCGTACTGCTCGCGGACAACGGCGGCGAGTTCCGCCCTGACATCCGCTGGCGCGCTGGCCGCGATGGCCGACTTCAGCAGCGGCGTCGTTCCGTGGCGTATCAAGCCGCGTCCGACCATTGCAATGGTGGCGTCAAAGGCAGGCGCGCTCAGTGGCAGGTCGGTGAATTCCTCCGCAGGCGTGCCCAGGCCGACTGCCAGCACTAGGTGCAGCAGAGCCTCTTTGCTCTCCACGTAGGTATAGACGGCCCCGGTGGACAGGCCGGCCGCGGCGGCCACCTCCGCCATCCGCGTCCTGCGGTATCCGAGGCGGGCAAAGCAGCGCCCTCCGGCAACCGCGATGTCCTGGAGCCGGGACTCGGCGCTGGCGCGTGCCATGCCGACAAGCATCTACTGAATGAACCGTTCAGTCAACTCGTTATGCGCGAGCTCTTCCTGCTCGGTTTCGCCGCGCCGCTGCCGGTATGCCGGCCTGCTGACGTCTCCGTCTCGAGTTCGACTCGTGCGCGCGCAAGCTCCCGCGCGTCGGCAGGATCCGGTGCCGGGTAGTGCGGGTTAATCTCGATGAGCGTCTGGGCGATCACCGCCGCCGCGCAGATCCGCGTGACCCACTTATGGTCGGCGGGCAGCACGTACCACGGAGCCCACTCGGTACTGGTGTGGCTCAGCATCTCCGAATACGCCTGCTGGTAGTCATCCCAGTACTGCCGCTCGCGCACGTCGCTGGCGGAGAATTTCCAGTTCTTCTCCGGCCGGTCGATCCGCTGCAGGAAGCGAGCCCGCTGCCTGTCCCTCGACACGTTCAGGAAGAGCTTCACTACCCGGATGCCGTTATCGACGAGGTAGTGCTCCCAGTCGTTGATCTCCCGGTAGCGCCGCTTCCAGACATCGCGGCCCGCGGCATCGGGCGGGAGCATCTCGCGGGCAAGGCTGTCCGGATGCACCCGCACGACAAGTACCTCTTCGTAGTGCGACCGGTTGAAGATCGCGATCTCGCCCCGGGCGGGCAGGCGGCAAGCGTGCCGCCACAGATAGTCGTGGTCGAGTTCCTCCTGCGACGGCGCCTTAAAGCTCGACACGTGGACGCCCTGCGGATTGACGCCGCTCATCACGTGCCGGATCGTCGAGTCCTTGCCAGCGGCATCGAGCGCTTGCAGGACGACGAGGACGCCATAGGTCCGCTGCGCGGCAAGCCGGTCCTGGTACTCCGCGAGCAGCTCGACACCCTGCCGCAGCAGGCGCTCGGCGTCTTCGCCCTTATGCACGCCGAACCGGTGGCGCGGATCAAAGTCCTCGGCAAGCGTCACCTTTGCGCCCGGCTCGACCCGCAGCGAGCGGACGAATCCAGCAGGCCAGCCCGCCACCAGCTCGGTCATCCGTGCCTCCGTGTCCGCCGGCGGTAAAGGCTCAGCCCTTCGTGAAGAAGCTATAGGTCTCGCCGTGCGCAAGGTAGTGAAAGGCCGTATCCGTGGTCGACTCCGCGGCGGCCCGCCTGAAGTCGTCCAGGCCTGACATGAACACCGAATAGTCGTTGTAGTGGATCGGGATGGCGGTACCGGGCTGCACGATTTCCACGGCGCGGACCGCTTGCTCGCCGGTCATGGTCACTACGGTCATGAACAACGTTGTGCCGCCGGCGTGAAACAGCCCGAGATCGATATCCGGATATGCCCGGGCTATCTCAGCCAGCTCGTCGGTCAGCATCGTGTCCCCGCTGATGTAGATCCGGTACAGCTCCTGGTCGCCGTGGCTGAACTCGAGCATGTGCCCGTTGACCGGCATCAGCATGGCGGCGATCGCGTCGTCGGTAGCGTGCCTGGCCGGCATGGCCGTGATCTGCAGGCGCGCTTCTCCCTTCCCCACCTGAGCGGACTGCCAGGCGTCCAGCGGGTAGGCCCGGCCGAAGCCGAGCGGCGCCAGCTTGCCGACAGCGTCGGCGGTGGTGATGATCGGCAGATCCTGGTCGAGGTCGCGCACCGCGGCCTCGTCGAAGTGATCGCCGTGATAGTGCGACAACAGGATCAGGTCGATCGGTGGCAGGTCGGCGACCTGGCAGGCCGGCTCAACCTCGCGGCGGGCCCAGATGCCGTGGCCCAGGTATGTGTGAGTGCCCCGGTGCATGAACGCCGGGTCGGTGAGGAGATTCAGTCCGCCGAACCGGATGAGCGTCGTGGCATTGCCGATGAAATACACCTCACCCTGGGTGAAGTCCGTCGGATCGTCTTCCGGAAACCGCAAAACGGTCATCGCGCACTCCCGAGCAGTCGCGAGGTCTAAACGCACCGTCACTGCAGGGTAACTGCTGGTAGCTGAGGGAGGAAGCTCAGGGCTGCGGGGCCAGGCCGGGCTGAAGCGGCTCGTCTCCTTCGCGCGGGGCAACCACGGCGGCCAGCTGCTGGTCCCTGCGCCGGGCGGACGCCAGCAAGGCTGCGATGACACCCAGACCAGCCAGGCCGGCCAGCACGTACAGGTCACCGATGAGCTGCTCGGGTGCCGTCATGACGAAGCCCTGCACCGCAGGCGACGGAACGGCCCACACCACGCCGGAGAAGACCAGCGCGATTGCCGCCAGCCCGGACCAGCAGGCCCGCCGCCAGCGCACGGCTACTGCGAGCGAGGGCGGCCGCGTCGAGAAGTCTGCCAGCACGGCCAGTATCGGCGCGATCCACACCCAGTGATGTGTCCATGAAACCGGCGAGACCAGCAGGCCGGTGAGCGCGCACACCAGGATGCCGACAATCTCCTGCCCCCGGTGTGACGCCCAGGCGGCCAGCGCTAGCCCTGTCACCCCGATGACGACGTCGGCGAGCAGCTGCAACGGCCGCGCGGCCGTAGCGGTGCCGAGCAGCCGCAATGCCGCCCCGTATAGCGACTGGTTTCCGACGTAGTGCACGTTCCCGAGACGAGTCGGGTTGAGGAACAGACCCTGGATCCAGTAGTGATGGGCCGCGGTAGGCATGACCACGAACGAGATTCCGACGGTCAGCGCGAACGCCCCCGCCGAGACTGCTGCAGCCCGGAATCGCCGGGTCAGCAGCAGGTACGGGATGAATATCAGCGGCGTCAGCTTGAAGCCTGCCGCGACGCCCACGCCGACGCCCTTCCACCAGCGGCTATCGGGCATGCACAGGTCTGCCACGATGATGAGCATCAGCACGAGGTTGACTTGCCCGAACGACAGCGTCTGCCGGACCGGCTCTATCCACAGCGCCAGCGCCGCTACCGCCAGCGTGGCGCCGAGCCGCGATGCCGAGCGCTCGCGCCCGAGCGCGCCCCAGGTCAGCCACAGGACCGCCACTAGTGATCCGACACTTGCCGCTACGACGAGCACTTTCACCAGCGGCAGGCTCAGGGCGGTGAGCAGCGCGAAGATACCCGCAGCCATCGGCGTATAGGTGAAATGCAGGCTGTGCGGCAGATAGGTGTGCAGGTACGGATCCTGCGAATGGCGGACGGCCGCGCCGCCCCACAGGTAGATGCGGAGGTCAAGCATCGACCACGGGTGCTGCGGGAAGATCTGGAAGACAATCAGGAACAGCGCCAGGGAGACGGCGAACAGTACTGCGCCTGCCGTGGCGTTACGCGTCCATGCTGGCGCGCGCTGATCGCCGCCGGCTGGCGCGAGCGGAGGCTGCCGCCCCGGCCAGAGCGATAGATTGCGGACCGCTCTGGTGCGGTCGCTGGTCGTCATCGAACTGCGTCCTCTCCCGCTTGGCCGCCGCCCACCGGGTTAGACGCGTGCCGGGTACTGATTGCGTTCATGATCACGGTGATACCGAGCGCCCCGGCCGGCACCAGGGTGATCAGGGCCGGCAACTGGTACCGCCAGGAGAATACGAACAAATCGGAGACCAGGATCACCCATACCGCTGCGGCGAAGAACAGCAGGCAGGCAAGCGCTGGCCCGCGACTCGCGGCGGGGAGCCGGCGGCGCAGCGCGAAGGCCGAGCCGATGAGGCCAGTCACGGTGCAGAGCAGCAGCAGGGGACCCGGCGTGTAGCCGCCGTCGAGCTGGTACGAACGCAGGAATACCGCGACCGGCCGCCAGACCGCAGGCAACCCGCCGCCGAACCGCTCGACGGCTGCCTTGACGATCGCCGGGGTGGCATGCGAGTCGAAGTACGGGAATGAGGTCTGGAACTGCCAGCGCGAGATCGGCGCGTCACCCGGGTCGCTGACCCGCGCCACGGCATAGACCTTCACCACGTCGCGCAGATAGGCGTCGAGTACCCGCAGCGGCTGCTGCTTCACCACGCTGTCGCTGAAGTTCGTTACCAGCGAGTCGACTTCCCCCCGTGGCAGCGTGTTGTAGTAGCGCTGTACCGGGGCGTATGTCCCGTACTCGAGCCAGTCGTCACCTCTGACCTGCTGCTTAGGCGTCGGGCAAAGCCCCCGCTCGTCCGCCGGCAGCTTCATGGTGGCGCAGTCGGCGGCCGAGGCAGCGCGGCCGTAGAGCGACGTCTCGCCCGAGTGGGACAGGAAAAAGTTCCCGGTGAGCAGGTAGGAACCAGTGCAGTAGGCCAGGATCGGCACGGCGCAGGCCACGCACAGCACGGCCGCCTTCCCGATGGCCTGCCGCCAGCCGCCACCCGCAGCGACCAGGACGAAGATCGCCGCCGCCGGAATCAGGGCCTCGCCTACCTGCGCCACCGTCGCTGACGTGCCGAGAACCAGGCCTGCCGCCATCACCCGGCGCCAGCTGACGCCCGGCTTCCACAGCAGGATCGCGATGCCGCCCACGATCAGGACCTCGAACCAGGTGCCTGGCATGATCGCCTGCTCGTTCTGCAGCTGGTAGGCGTCCAGCAGGACCGGCGCGATCGCCAGCGCCGCCAGCCAGCGGGGCACGCCGCGGCGCAGCAACAGGACATAGATGACCACGGCCATGCCGAGCCCGAGCAGGTGCTGGACCGCGACGACGACATCGAGGTTGGAAACGGCGGCAATCGCCCGCAGCGGCGCCTTGTAACCCTCGGGGTCGTTGCCGGCCGCGTCGTACAGGTATTTCACCGAGTCGATGTAGAACAGCGCGGGCCGGTAGGCCAGCTGGGCGAGCACCCGGAGCACCAGGCCCGCGGTCAGCAGCGCCGCAGCTAGCCAGTGCCGGCGGAGCACACCGGTCACCGCGGCAGGCCGGCTGGCTTCGTGGTCTGCGCGGGGCCTTGAGTCAGCCCGGGCTTCGCTGGCCTTGCGGTCGGCTGTCGCCGATGTAGTACCGCCGTTTCCGGCCCTGTCGGGTACCTCGGCCGCCGGATACGCGCGCGGGGCGATCGCGTGACCGGGCGGGAAGCTGCCTGTCTGGTCCTGCGTCACACTTGCTGCCCGGGCGCATGCTGTCCGCCGCCGGAATGCCAGCAGGCGAGCAGGACGGTGACGATCGTCAGCCACCGGGTCATCCGGTTGCGCGGGACCTGGGTGAGCGCGACCCAGGCGATCGCCGTGTACCACGGGAACACCCACGGGTAGACCAGGATCCAGGCGAATGTCAGGGCGAACGGTGCCACGACCTCGGCCGGCTGGTCAGAGGAGATCCGCTGGTAGATCAGCCAGGCGACGATGATCATCGCGATGGGCCACAGGCAGCCGATGACGATGGCGATCGTGTCGGTGCTGAAGCCCAGCGCATCTCCGACCATCTGTACCAATCGCCATGGTGACGGAAGGATGACCAGCTTCGCGCCCTCGAACAGCGGTTTCAGCGCCACGAGGCCGTACGAGCTGTACTGCAGGGCGACGACCACGAGCGCCGCCAGCGCGATGCGGGTGACCCGGAGCCAGTCATGCTGCCGCAGCATTGGCCAGGCGAGGCCCAGCGCCACCAGCGCGGCAGTGGCCTTGATCCCCATGCCAAGGCCGAGCAGGACGCCGATCAGCACGTCGCCCCAGATGCCGGAGACCCGGCGCGCAAGCTGGATGGCGCAGATCGCGGCCGCGGCCACGAACGTGTCAAGGTGACCGCCGCTGACCAGCTGCTGGATGATCACCGGGTTCGCGGTCCAGAACAAGGTCGCCCGGACCGGATCGTCGGAGGTCTTCAGCAGCAGCCATCCGACAGCCAGGAACACCGCGCCGTTGAGGATCATCAAGATCCAGATGGTGGTCGCGGCGTCCGCGCCTCCGATCGATGCCGCGAACCGCTGTATCGCCGTGGCGAATGGCCCGTAGACCGACGCCACATGAGTCCAGGCCCCGCCGACGAGGCGGTAGTAGCCCCCGTCGCCGGGATGATGGAGCAGCCAGCCAGCTGGGGTGGACACATACGGATTGCCGCCCTGGGCCGCGATCCGGCCGTAGGCCGCGTAGCTCGCGGTATCCGACGAACCGACAGGCGTGAGGCTGACCATGACCGCCACGATGGCGGCGCTGCCCAGGAACAAGTGGCGTGGCTGGGGCCGCCAGCCCTGACTGTGCGCCCAGAGCATCCCGGCCAGCCCGAGGCAGGCGAATACGTCGCCTGCATAGAGCAGGACCATCGTGACGACCCGGTGAGCCTCGTCGCCCGCTAGCGACGGCAGCAACGAGAGCGGGAGCGTCGTCGGCAACGTCGCGGTGTTCGGCGCCGTGGCCCCGACCACCATGCCGAGCAGCAGGCCGATCCCCGATATGGTGACGGCTACTCTGGGATCGGAGAGCTTGCTCCAGGCCAGCTTGCGGATGACCCAGCTCATCAGCCGGTCGATGGGACCGGTGGGAGGCGGACTGCTGACCGGAACGCCCGCGCCGGACCGCTCGTCCGGCTGCACCGACCCTGGCGGACCAGGCGGCTGCGTGGGTGCCTGCGTCAACTCGGCCATGCCTCCATGAGCGGTCCTGCACTCTTGAGCCGTCGCAGGTATCGCCGCGCCGTCCGGTCTTACGCTACCCGCTGGCTGACCCCGTCACCTCACGGCTGGCCCCGCTGGCGAGCCTCAGCTCAGCTTGGGCAATATTGACGGTACCACGCCGCATTCGCGGAGATTGCCCTGCCATCAAATCGGATACGGTCGGTAGTCAGTCAAGTGCGATCTGCCAGACAGATCACCCTGGAGGCGCCGTGCTGCATGTGCTGACGTTGTCCCGCTCGGCCATCACCGTGCGGCACTGGTTCGAGATCGACCTGGCGGACGCGTCGATGGAACACGGTGCCCGCATTGAGGTGCGGGAGCTGCGGGAGCAGCCGCACCGGGGCAGCGAGTCTGCGTCTCAGGTAGTCACGGTGGATCGCACCATGTGGCGCGCTGACTTGTTCGACCGGCTAAGCGACGAGGCCGGGACTTTCCGCGTGGCGCACTACCACCCGGACTTCACCAACAACGAGCCCTGCTCCAGGGCCTTCGACGCTGCGCTCACCGCTGATCCGTGGGGCTGGCTCGGCGAGCAGGTGGCCACACTCGGCGCCGCCGCTGGCGGCATCGCCTGGACGATCGATCCGGCAGACGCCGGCGAAATGCGCGGCCTGGCTGCCACGGTGGTGGCGCTGGCCAGGCAGTTCTCGCCGGCGGCGTGCGGTTCTGCGGCCGAGTGCTACCAGCTGACGCGCGATGTTAAGGACGCGGTGCGGCTGATGGTTGACGGCCTGCAGGCCCCAGCCTCGCTGGACACGGACTGGGTCGCGCCATGGCTCGCGTGACGCCAGGGACCGTCAGGGCGTCCACTTGCCCAGCGTGAAGGTAGGTCCCCAGAGGCCGAGCGGCCAGAAGAGGACCGAGATGAAGTACTGGGCCCAGCTATGCAGCGCCCCGAAACTGGTCGGGGTGTGGGGGAGATGCGGTGCGGCGGTGTTGACGAAGATGCCGATAAGTATGTAGATCACGATGAGCAGGCCGGTAGGGCTGAACAGTGCCTTAATGAAAGCCACCTCAGCTCACCTCCTAGCCAGGTAACGCAGACATAACGTGGCACTTCCGTCAGGCTAGTTGATGCATCGTTTTCCAGGTGTTTGACACTCCGAGCGGGCATGGCTAAAGGCGGGGCACGACCTGGCCAGCTCCGGAAACCCGGCCTACCAGGCGTAAATCCGGGTCGGCAGCTTGCCTGGCAGAGCCTGGTCGCCGCCGCCGTACAAGATCATGACTGGCATGTCATCCGGGTCCCGCCCCTCGACGACCGTCACGTTCCCGTCTTCGCGCGTCTCCCGGTAGGCCGAACTCCGCCGGAGTATGTCAGCCCGGCGATCGAGATCGTCCTTGCTCGATACGCTCCAGAGCAGGTACTGGACGCCGATGGAGCCCAGCGGATGCGGCGCGTTGTTGCCGAACTGGCGCAGCACCAGCTGGGATCCGCCGGGCGACGTCAGCAGGGCAGCGGTCGTGCTGCGGTCCGCGACATCGAGCCCCAGAAGCTCCTGGTAGAAACTCGCGGATTTCTCCAGGTTCCGCACGAACACGACGGCTGCGCTCAGCCGGACTCCCTCGGCCATTCGCTGACCTCCGCTCAGGGCACCCGCGGCTGGCAGAGCGCCGGATGCCGGTGTCGTCTGGCTTCCATCCTCTACCTCCTCGTAGGCTTGTTTGGTGCTCGGGCTTCCAGACACCGTCCGCGGTTGTCTGTTCGACCTGGACGGCGTGATCACTAAGACAGCAAAGGTGCACGACGCCGCATGGACCGAGATGTTCGACAGCTTCCTGCGGGACTGGTCCGCCGCAACCGGCGCGCCGTTTGTGCCCTTCGACTCGGTCAAAGACTACGAGCAGTACATCGACGGCAAGCCGCGTTTGGAGGGAACTCGCTCGTTCCTTGCCTCCCGGGGAATCACCCTGCCGGAGGGCAAGCAGGACGACCCGGCGGGCGCGCACACTATCGTCGGACTGAGCAATCGCAAGAACCAGATCTTCCTGGCCAAGATCCGGTCGGACGGCGTAGCGGTTTACGACGGGTCTGTGCGCTACGTCCGAGCCGCGGCTGATGCCGGGCTGCGGCGCGCTGTAGTCTCCTCCAGCGCTAACTGCCGCGACATCCTGGCCGCCGCGCGCATCGAGGGCTTGTTCCAGGCGCGAATCGACGGCATCGTCGCCAGGCAGCAGCACCTGCACGGCAAGCCTGCGCCAGACACCTTCCTGGCGGGCGCTCGCGCGCTCGGACTGCAGCCAGACCAGGCGGTTGTCTTCGAGGACGCGCTGGCCGGGGTCGCCGCAGGGCGGGCCGGCCAGTTCGGCTTTGTCGTCGGGGTCGACCGCCTCGGCCAGGCAGCCGCGCTCCGCGAGCACGGCGCGGACATCGTCGTCACCGACCTCAGCGAGTTGCTGGAGCAGCCGTGATCAAGCAACCGGAGTTCAGCGAAGAACCGTGGTCCTTGCGAGAGACAGGCCTGGACTTTGACCACCTGGCGCAGACCGAATCGGTCTTCGCGCTGTCTAACGGCCACCTCGGCTGGCGCGGCAACCTGGACGAGGGCGAGCCGCACGGGCTGCCGGGAACTTACCTGAATGGTGTCTACGAGATCCGGCCGCTGCCGGTCGGGGAGTTCGCATACGGCCGCCCGGAGACCACGCAAACGATTATCAACGTCACTAACGGCAGGCTGATCCGGCTGTTCGTGGACGACGAGCCGCTCGATGTCCGGTACGGGAGGCTGCTGTCACACGAGCGTGTGCTCGACTTCCGCGCCGGCACGCTGAGCAGGACCGCGGAGTGGACGTCCCCGGTCGGCGGGTCCGTCCGCGTTCACTCGACGCGGCTGGTCTCCTTCACCCAGCGCGCGATCGCGGCCGTCTGCTACGAGGTTGAGCCCATCGACGGGGCGCTGCAGATCGCCGTGCAGTCCGAGCTCCTCGCCAACGAGCAACTGCCGTCGGCTCCGGCGGCCGACAGCCGCGCCGGAGCGGTGCTGGAACATCCGCTGGTGGCGGAGTACCGCGGTGACAATGACAACGCCGTCGTCATGGTCCACAAGACACGCGATAGCGGGCTGCGGGTCGGTGCCGCGATGGACCACATCATCGACGGGCCTGCCGCGATGCGAATCGAGACGCATACCCACGAAGATGTCGGCCTGGTCACATCCTCAGTGACCCTCAAGCCGGGACAGCGGCTCCGGCTGGTCAAGTTCGTCGCCTACGGCTGGTCCAGCCAGCGCTCCCTGAACGCCGTCCGGGATCAGGTGTGGGCGGCGCTGACCAGTGCGCGGCAGGCTGGCTGGGACGGCCTGGTCGCCGCTCAGCGCGCCTACCTCGACGACTTCTGGAGCCGTGCCGATGTCGAAGTGCACGGCGATGTCGAGATCCAGCAGGCAGTCCGCTTCGGCCTGTTCCATGTGCTGCAGGCAGGAGCGCGCGGCGAGGAACGCCCGATCCCGGCCAAGGGCCTCACCGGGCCCGGCTATGACGGCCACGCCTTCTGGGACACCGAGACGTACGTGCTGCCGGTGCTCACGCTGACCGCGCCGGACGCCGCTGCCAGCGCGCTGTGCTGGCGGCGCTCGACGCTGCCCGCGGCTCAGCAGCGGGCGGCAGCGCTCGGACTCAGCGGAGCGGCATTCCCGTGGCGGACCATCGCCGGCCAGGAGTGCTCCGGGTACTGGCCGGCCGGCACGGCCGCGTTCCACGTCAACGCCGCCATCGCGATGGCTGTCACGCGCTATGTCGACGCCACGAACGACGCGGACTTTGCCCAGGCCGAAGGCATGGACCTGCTGGTCCACACCGCCCGGTTGTGGCGCTCGCTCGGCCATCACGACGGCCTCGGCCACTTCCACATCGACGGGGTAACCGGGCCGGATGAGTACAGCGCAATCGCCGACGACAACGTCTACACGAACCTGATGGCCCGGCATAACCTGCTGGCCGCAGCCAACGCGACCGAAACGTACCCGGACCGGGCGCGCGACCTGGGCGTCGATCCGGAGGAAACGGCGGCGTGGCGAGACGCGGCGCACGCGATGTTCGTGCCGTTCGACGAAACGCTTGGCGTGCACCCGCAGGCGGCTGCTTTCACCGGGCACCAGCTATGGGACTTCGCCAGCACGCCACCGGAGAAGTACCCGCTGCTGCTGCACTATCCGTACTTCGACCTGTACCGCAAGCAGGTGGTTAAGCAGGCCGACCTGGTCCTCGCGATGCACCTCCGCGGCGAGATGTTCACCGCTGAGCAGAAGCGACGGAACTTTGACTACTACGAGGCGCTGACCGTGCGCGACTCGTCGTTGTCAGCGTGCACGCAAGCAGTGATCGCTGCCGAGGTCGGTCACGTCAGCCTGGCCTACGACTACCTCGGCGAGGCTGCCCTGATGGATCTCGAGGACCTCGAGCACAACACGCGCGACGGCGTGCACATTGCTTCGCTCGCCGGTGCCTGGATCGCGCTGGTGTGCGGATTCGGCGGCTTGCGGCATTTCGACGGCAAGGTGCTGTTCACGCCCAGGCTTCCGGACGGCATCACGCGGCTCGCCTTCACCATCCTGCTCCGCGGCAGGCGGCTGCGTGTCGAGGTCACGCACTCGGTGGCACGCTACCTGCTGGCGGAGGGGGACTCGCTGGACATCGAGCATCACGGTCAGCCCGTCAGCCTGTCCGCTGGCGCGCGGGAGGAGCGACCGATCCCGGAGATTGCCGCGCAACCGCGCCCGAGCCAGCCGGCAGGGCGGGAGCCCGCGCGCCGCCGGGTCACCGCCAAGCCGGCCTAGCGCGTAGTCACGGCCGTCGGCTCGGGGCCGGGATCAGTTCGAGCGCGGCCAGGTAACCAGCCAGCATGGCAGCCGCCACATCGCCGATAGCCTCGTCGGCTGGCAGGAACTCGGCATGATGCAGCGCAACCTCGGTCCCGCTGCCGGCGAACAGCATGACCGACGGCACCCCGGCGCCCGGCCCGGATGCTGCCCCGTAGTAGGCGAAGTCATCGGCGCCGCAGGACCGGAAGTCAGTCTCGACCGCGAAGCCGGCCTGCCGTAGCAGCGGCTGGCATGCCGCGGCCAGCAAGGCGTCGTTCATCAGGGCCGGCTCAGCGGGGGTCACGGTCACCACGCCCTCGCAACCGTGTGCCCTGCAAGTGGCGGCTACCGTCTCCCCGATCGCGGTGCGGAGGAACAGCCGGTCCTGCTGATCCAGTGTCCTGATCGTGCCACTGGCGGTGGCCGACGCCGGTATGACGTTCGGCGCGTGTCCTGCCTGCAGCCTTCCCACCGATATCACGGCCGCATGAGTCGGATCGATGCGGCGGCTGATGAGCTGCTGAAGCGTGACTACCGACTGGCAGAGCGCGAGCACCGGGTCGGCCGCCAGCTGCGGATATCCGGCGTGGCCGCCGCGGCCGGTGACGATGATCTCGAAATCATCGGTCGCCGCGTTGATGACACCCGCCGACGCTGACACCGTCCCGGCGGGCAGCGCGTGCTGCAGGTGGACACCGATCACCGCCGCCGGCTGATGCGCTGCGAAGCTGGCCGACGTGGCGATGTCCAGCGCGCCGGACGGAGCAGCCTCCTCGCGCGGCTGGAGTACCGCAAGCATGGCCACTGGGAGATCGGCCTGGCAGGCCGCCCGGCCTAGCGCGGTCAGGGCAGCCAGATGGACGTCGTGCCCGCAGGCGTGCATCGCGCCATTCGCCGATGCGAACTCCGCGCCGGTCTGCTCCGGAACCGGCAACCCGTCGAGTTCGGCCCGCACGGCTATGCACGGCCCGTCCGGCGGGCCGATCCTGATGAGCCTGCCGGTATCCGCGACCGCCGGCGCGCCGGGAGAGCCAAGCGCAGCCGCGACGGCAGCCGCCGTCGCCGCCTCAGCGCCGGACAGGTCAGGATTGCGATGCAGGTCACGTCGTAGTGCGGCAGCCGCGGGCAGCTCAGCTGCCAGCAACTCGCTGAGGGTGAGCCGCAGTTTCTCCGCCGCTGCCGGGCGGGCGCCCGGACCGGTCACCGATCACCCAGCCGGTAGACGCGCTCCGCGTTGCCCGCGCCGATCATTTCTGCCACCCGCGGCACGTCAGCCGCCGACCAGGCGCCCTCGGCTACCCATTCGCCGGTGACACGCGCCAGGTCGCGGCGGAACCCGGTAGCTCCGAGGTAGTGCAGCTCTGGCAAGCCGAACGCGTCGGATGAGTACAGCATCTTGTAGAACGGCGTCAGCTCGAGCGCCTCGGCAAGCACAGCGGCAGCCCGCGCGCCGGTGTGGTTCAGCGCGACCCCGACGTCCATGTAGACGTGCGGGAACAGCGCTGCGAGCGCACCAGCCTGGCGGTGATAGGGGTATGTGTGAAGCAGCATGACGGCCGCGCCTGAGTGCTGGCTCGCCAGCAGGAAATCGTGCAGCAGCGCTGGATCGGCGCGATGCAGCCGGGAGTCAGTATCGCCGTACCCGGTGTGCAGCTGCAGCGGCAGGCCGGTGTCGAGAGCGGCCCAGAGGCCATGCCGGATCAGCACCTGGTTCTCCAGCCGGGTCGGCCCGCCGGAGTCAAGCTGGCGCAGCCACTGGCCAGCGGCGGCCTGGACTTCGTCGGGTCCTGGCCGGGCCGGGTCGAAGTCGAGGCCGCCGCGGTAGCAGGCGACGGATTTGAAACCGGCTGCGGTCCCGGCGGCCTGGTGCACGGCGGCGGTGAACTCGTCGGCGAACCGGCCGGCTCCGCCGCTCGAGCCGGCCAGCCGTTCCGCGATCGACTCGATCCGGGCGACCTCCAGCGCCTGCGTGCCGCTGACCTCGGCAAGCTCATCGACAGTGCTGACCGCATCACTCTGGTAGCCGGTATCGACCAGCCAGGTGCCGACCTGCGCGGCGGTGAGCAGCCGCCGGCTCGCCTCGGCGCTGCCGAGCTCGAGACGCCGGCGAACGTACTCCGCGGCGGGCACGAGCGGGTCGAGATCGAACACCGGAGCGCACCATCGGCGGACCAGGAAGCCGAGCTGGCTGTCGAACACGCTGGTGCCCGGCGGCGCGGGCGACGACGACTCGGAAAGCAGCCCCTCGATGCCGTCCTGATCGAGCTCGGCGGTCACGACGCCGTGGACATGGTGATCCACCAGCCTGGGGCCTGCCTCGCTGCTGCTGGCCGCCATCTAAGCGAGCCACCGGGCGCGAGCCATCACAACCTCGTCCGACTGGCCGGAGGCCAGCCCGATCTCTGCCCGCCTCGACGCGGCGAACGTGCTGATGAGCTGTTCACCCGCGGCTTTCCGGAGGTCGTCGCTGGCCTCAAGAGCAGCGACCGCAGCTGCCAGGCCGACCGGCAGCCTGGTAGCGCGTCCGGCCAGCGGGTGGCCTGGCGCCGCCGGATCGCCGGTGACTTCCTCGGGAAGACGGGCATGGCGGTCAGCGCTGGCCAGCGCCACGGCCATGACGGCACCGGTGAGCAGGTAAGGGTTCGCGCTGAGGTCGAAGCATTTCAGCTCGACGTTGGCTGCGGCCGGCTCGAACGGGCTGGCCGTGATGAACCGCAGCGCTGCTTCCCGGTTCTCCGCGCCCCAGACCTGGTAGACACCAGCCCACCGGGACGGCTGTAGCCGGAGGTAGCTGGCTGGCGACGGCGCGCCGATGGCGAGCAGCGCCGGCAGCGCCTCGAGCAGCCCGGCGACGATCGACTCTCCGGTCTCGGTCAGGCCGTGCCGGCCGTTGCCGCCGCTCAGCAGGCTCTGGCCGTCGCAGGCGAAGCTGGCATGCAGGTGGCCGCCGTTCCCGACGTTGTCCGAGAACACCGCAGGCGCGAACGAGGCGCGCAGCCCGTGCCTGGCGGTCACCGCGCCGATGATGAACTTCACCAGAACGCAGGTATCCGCGGCCGACACCGGATCCTGGGCGGCCACCGACACCTCGAACTGCGATGGCCCGTACTCCGGGTGGATCTGCTCGAGCCGCACGCCCGCCGCCTCCAGCGCGGTGAGCACGTCGCGCACGTAGTCGGCAGCTCCGGTGACCCGGCTCAGCCCGTATCCCGTCCCGCCGAAGGCCGGCTCGAAATGGTCCCCATCATGGCCATCGCCGGGGCGCCCGACCATCCACTCGACCTCGAATGCCATCAGCGCGCTGATGCCCTTGCTCAGGCCCGCCGCTACCTGCGCACGGACGAACGAGCGCTGGCAGCACGCGTACACCGCACCGTCCTGGTGGAACCGGTCGGCCGGAACCACCGCCCATCCCGGCGGCTCGGCCAGGACTGCGATCCGGTCCAGGTCGGGGACTAGCCGCAGGTCGCCGTCTGGCCGGTCCAGCGGGGAAGCCGGGTCGATACTCCCGTCGCTCATGAACGCGTCGATGACCGGCGAGAACCCAAGTCCGGACCGGGCCGCCCTGGCCAGGCCGCTGAGCGGAACGACTTTCACCCGGGCGGCGCCGCTGTGGTCGACGAAGGTCGTCGCGATACTCGATACTCTGCCCGCTAGCTGCCGCGCGACAGCCTCAGCCCGCTGGGCGTCGGCCATGCGCTCCTGCTCGCCGCGGAGGTGGCTGAACGGTCGGGGCAAGCTCATCATCCCTTCGGTTACCAGATTGCCTGAAGCGCCCGGTAGATGTTGCCGCCGAGAACGGCGCGGATCTCGTCATCGCTATAGCCGTCTCGGACGAGCCAGTCGCAGATATTGGCGAAGTTCTCCGTCGGGTTCTCCAGTCCGTCAACGTAGCTAACCGGATCGAAACTCGGCCCCCGCATCGCGGAAAGGCTCAGCAGGTGCGCGAAGATCCGGTGCAGCGCGACGTGATCGCCGTAGAACGTGTCCGGGCCGAACGCGACATGCTCGATGCCGACCAGGCCGACGCAGTAGCGGAAATGATCCATGACCGATTCAATGTTGTGCCGCGGGTGCGCCGCCGACAGTGTGGTGTGCGGTGCCGCCGACATGCCGATCACGCCGCCAGTCGCCGCGACCGCCCGCAGCACGTCGTCCGGCTTCATCCGGGCGGTGTTCCAGACCGCCCGCGCCCCGGCATGGGTGATGAAGACCGGCTTCGCGCTGGACTCGCACGTATCCAGGGCCGTCCGGTCCGAGGAGTGCGAGAGGTCGATGGCGAGCCCGAGCTGGTTCATCCTGGTTACCGCACGGCGGCCGAACGCGGTCAGGCCGCCGTCGCTGACCTCGCTCAGCCCGCTGCCGAGCGCGTTGGCGTCGGAATAAGCGATGCCGATCTGCCGGATCCCGAGACCGTAGAGCACGTCCAGCCGGTCGATCTCGTTCTCGATCGGCGTTGCCGACTCAAGCCCGAACACCAGGCCGACCGCGCCGCCCTGCCGGGCCGCGTCGATGTCGGCCACAGTCCTGATCACCGTGAAACCGTCGGCATGCGCCAGGTCAGCCTGTCGCATGCCGAGATCGGTGATGATGTCGTCGAAGCGCCACGGCGCGTTACCGGTGACGCAGGCGGTTCCGTCCATGAGGTTGTCGAAGACCACGGTCATGCCGGAGGCTCGGAGCCCGGCGTAGGCAGCGTGCTGCCGGCCGGTCCGGTTGTAAGCCGGCGTCTGCGCCATGTCAGCGGGGAACCGGACGGGGTGGTCGTGAAGGCTGATGACCAGGCTGTCGCGCAGCAGCGCTGCCGAGCGCTCGGCCTGCTCGGCGGACAGGGCCGCACTGCCGTAAGCCGGCACCCGGCCGAACTCGGGCGCGAGCTCGAACCCCGGAAGGGTGCCCGCAGGCAGGTAGGAGTACGCCGTGTAATCCGCGTCAGCCATCAGTGCTCCTTGCGATGCGGTGCGGGCCGGCGGCGAGCAGCCGCCACAAGGCTTCGGTCGCGTGCATGCCCTCGCGCAACCGCGCGATGCGCAGGAACTCGTTCGGGGCATGCAGGTTCTCGTCGGCAGTCGAGAACGAGAAAAACAGCGTCTTCGCGCCGAGCACCCGCTCGAACAGGTCGGCCGCCGGCAACGTCCCGCCGATCTTGGCCAGGAGTACCTGATGGCCGGGATAGACCAGCTCGAGCGCGGCCGTAGCGGCGCGGATCGCCGGATGGCCGGCGGCGATCGTGTAGGCCGGCACCCGGGCCTCGTCGGCCTGAACCCTGACGCGTACGCCGGGCGTCCGCTGCCGGCTGACGTGGTCGGCAACGTGCGCGATAACCGCATCTGGATCCTGGCCGGGAACGAGGCGGCAGGACACGCTGGCGACTGCGACATGCGGGATGACGGTGTACTTGCCGCCTCCGCTGACGCCGTTGATTTCCAGCGTCGGCCGTTCCCACAGGCGCTCCAGCGTGCTATAGCCAGCCTCGCCGTGCGCCTCGCTGAGGCCGAGGTCGTGAAGGTAGGCCGGCTCGTCGAATGATACGGCGGCGATCTCGCGGCGACGCTCTTGCGTGAGCGGCGGAATGCCATCGTAGAAGCCGGCTACCGCGACACGACCGTCTTGGTCATGCAAGCTGGCCAGGATCTGGCTGAGTGCGTGCAGCGGATTGGCGACGGTGCCTCCGTACCGGCCGGAATGCAGGTCGGTGGCAGCGCCTTCGACGATGATGTCCATCGACACCAGTCCCTTGGAACCGATGGACAGCGACGGCTCGGCGGGCCGCCACATCGCCCCGTCCGCCGAGATCACCAGGTCAGCCGAGAGAGCGGCGGCGTTCGCCCGCACATAACTGGCCAGATGCGGGCTGCCGATCTCCTCCTCGCCCTCCAGCAGGAACTTCACGTTGAGCGGCAGGCGCCCCTCTTGCTCGATGAACGCCTGGGCAGTCTTGAGCACCAGGTATACCGGTCCCTTATCGTCGCTGACCCCGCGGCCGCGGGCGACGTGACCGTCGGCCGCCAGCTCGAACGGCGGCGTCAGCCACTCGGCAAGGTCACCAGTCGGCTGAACGTCATAGTGCCCGTACACCAGGATCGTCGGAGCGCCGGGTGCGCCCAGCCAGTCAGCCCGCACCACGGGGTGGCCCGCCGTCTGCTCCACCCGGCCGCCGGCGAACGCGAGCTGTGCGGCCAGCCAGCTGGCCGCCGCGAGCATAGCGGGCTGGCCGGCGTCCCTGCTGACGCTCGGCACGGCGACGAATTCGGCCAGTTCCCGCAGGTAGTCCTCATCGCTGCGGGTGAACTCGAGCGCTGCGCGCTGTGTTGTCACTGGAAAGCACTGCCGCCATCGATGGCAATAACCTGGCCGGTAATCCAGCCGGATCGCGCCGATGCGAAGAACTGAACGCCGTTGGCGATGTCTGCCGGCTCGCCAAGCCTGCCGGTCGCAATCCCGCGCACCAGGTCCCGCTGGCCGTCCGCGCCGTAGCTCTGCCATTGCAGCTCGGTTGTCGGGTTGGACAAGATGAAGCCGGGGGCGATGCAGTTCACCGTGATGCCGAGCGGGCCAAGCTCATGCGCCATCTGGCGGGTGAACCCGATCAGCCCGGCCTTCGCGCTGGCGTACGCCTGGATGCCGGTCTTGCTGACGGTGAGCCCGGCCGCCGAGGAGATGTTGATGATCCGGCCCCAGCCGCGCTCCTTCATACCGGGCGCAACCGTGCGGGTGCAATGGAAGGCGGTGGTGAGGTTGGCATTCACGATCGCGTGCCAGTCCTCGTCGGGGACGTGCTCCAGCGGCCGGCCGATCTGACCGCGGACCCCTCCGGCGTTGTTCACCAGGATGTCGACCCGGCCGACGCGCGCGAAGAAGTCCGCGACCGCCGCGGGGTCGGTCAGGTCGACCTTCTCGCAGCTGACGCCGTGAATGTCGCTGCCTTCTATGTCGGCACCGCGCACGTCGGCGCCGTCATCGCGCAGCGCCGCGGCGATCGCGCAGCCGATGCCGTGTGCCGTACCGGTCACTACCGCCACCTTGCCTGCCAGTTCAGTGGTCATCGGGCTCCTCGCTCGCTCGGGGTCTGGGCACCTCATGAGGCCGGCCCGGCGGCGGGCCGACCGAGGCTCGCGCTACCAGCGACATCGGCTCACGGACCAGCACATCGGCGGCGGGCCCGCCCTCGATTCTCGCCACCAGGGCGTCGACGGCCGCGGCACCGAGCTCCTCCAGCGGCATGCTCACGCTGGTCACCGGGACATCCAGGAACGCTAGGCACTCGTCCTCGTCGAAGCTGACCACCGAGACCTCGCCGGGCACAGCCACCCCGGCTTCCCTGAACGCGGCAAGCACGCCGAAGAGCTGGTTGAGGCTGCCGACGCCGCACGCGGTCGGCACCCGGCCGGCTGCAAGCAGGCGCCGCGCAGCCTCCCAGCCGCCCTCCTCGGTAGCCGCTTCGTGCAGGATCGTGACCTCAATGCCCCGCTCGGAGCAGTACTTGCGGGCAGCGTTCACCCGGCGGTGCACTGTGTCCACATCTTCCGGGCCGTCGACGAGCACCACGCTGCGGTGGCCGAGGTGCGCCACGTGCTCGACGAACAACCGGACCGCGCCGGCCTCGTCCATCACGACGTCGTTTCCGCCGTCGGGTCCGCGCCGGTTGACGTAGACGTGCGGAACCCCGCGGACCGGTGCCTCTGGCCCGGCCAGCCGCAGCGCGGTTGCGAGGAGCAAGCCGTCGACCCGGCTCTCCTCCACCAGGTAGCGGTATGCGCTCGGCGGCTTCGGATCCTCGGTCGGCTCTTCCAGCATCATGACGACGTAGCCGCGGGCGCCCGCCCGCTGCAGGGCTCCGCGCTGCAACCGCACCCAGATCGGGTTGCGCAGCAGCGGAACGACGAAAGCGAAGGCACCGGTCCGGTCCCGCTTCAGCGCGCGCGCCGCGGCGTTGGGACGATAACCCTGCGACCGTGCCGCGGCGAGGATCCGCTCGATCGTCTCAGGCCTGATGGACAGCCCCGGGTCTCCGTTCAGCACCCGCGAGACCGTGGAAACGTGCACGCCGGCCGCGCTTGCGATATCCACCAGGCGCGAGGCCCGGCGCGACCCGGCACGTGAGCTGCCCCCAGCCGGCACCGGGGCAGCGTCCTCCTCAGCGCGGCTCATCCCGGCCCCCCGCAGTCACCTGACATCACCGTCCGACCTGGCCTGACTGCTCACGCTGTCCCGCCACCATCGACCATCACCACAGCCCCGTGCATGTAGCTGCCACCCGCGGCGACGAAGGCGATGACGTCAGCAACCTCGCTAGCGAGCCCGATACGCCGGGCAGGCAGCGTGCCGGCCCACCGGGTCAGCGCGTCTGGGTCAGAGCGGATCCAGTCAGCCATCGAGGTATCGATCAGCCCCGGGCAGACGCAGTTGACCCGCACGCCGTCCGGTCCATGGTCGATTGCCAGGCTGCGGGTGAGCTGGACCAGCCCGCCCTTCGAGGCGGTGTAGGCCGCGCGCTGTCGCCCGCCCCGTACGCCGGCCGTCGATGCGACGTTCACGATGCAGCCGTCGCGGGCGCTGATCATGTCGGGCAGGAACTCCCGGCAGGTCAGAAACGGCCCCTTGAGATTGGTGTCGATGATCCGGTCCCACTCGGCTTCGTCCAGCTCGGTGAGCCGCTGGATGCTGAACACGCCGGCCACGTTCACCAGCAGCCACGGGGCGCCGAGCTCAGCGCGGATCCTGGCGCCGGCGCTGCGAACGGAAGCCGAGTCGCTGACGTCCACCGCGACTGCGAGCGCGTGCGGCAGGTCGGCAGCCAGTTTGGTGACATCTGCCGCGCTGATGTCCAGGCAGGCGACCGTGAAACCGTCCGCCGCAAGGCGCCGGCAGACCGCCTCGCCGATGCCGCCAGCCGCGCCGGTAACGGCGGCCACCCTGGCTGGCTCCGTTAGCTGCGGCGCTGTCACACCATCTCCGCGACCGAGCGGGTGAGCAGGATCGCCGCGCAGAATGCGCGGTAGGTTTCCAGCCGGGTCTCGCCGTGTATCCGCAGCTCGCGCGGGCCGACCTGGTCGACGCCGCGCACCCAGCTGGCCGCTTCGGCGATATCGGTCGTACGCACCGAGACCTCCAGCACGCCCGGATCGAGCGGCGGCGGCGCAGCAGTCACGGCTGCCGCAACCGCCGCCCGGGCGCGCTCGCGGATCAGCTCGCGGGCGAGCTCGGGGTGCATGCTATGTGCCGCAAGGCGAGTGACGTGCTCTTTCACTATTGCCTGATGCACGCCGGGAATGAGGGCAGCGGTTTCCTCGCACGCGCACCGGTCGCCGGTGACCAGCACGACCGGGACGCCGTAATGGGCCGCGACCAGCGCGTTGATTCCGGCCTCGCCGGTCACCGCACCGTCGATACGCGCTTCTACGACGGCGCGCGGGTTGTAGGTGTGCGATAGCCCGGCAGGCGCGCCGACGGAGCCGTGATACGAGACGAACATGACCGCACCGAAACTGTCGTCAAGCCCCTGCATCATGTAGAGCGGCTTATGACTGCCGGACAGATAGGACGCCTGGCCGGCGAGCTGGTCCGCGGGCAGGTTCCGCATCGTGGAGTGCGAGTCGTTGACCACGACCTGGGTCGCGCCCCCGGCGATCGCGCCCCCGATCGCGGCGTTGACCTCTGCTAGCAGCAGCTTGCGGCCGGCTTCCGCCTCCGGGCCGTCGCCGACACACTGCTGCCAGTCGACAACTCCGGCTGTTCCCTCCATGTCGGATGAGACGAAAACCTTCATGGCCGCACTCCCTCGTCGCCTGCCTCGGCTGCGTTGACTGCCTCCGCTGGCTGCGGCGGACGTGGCGGTGGCACCGCGGTGAACGCGAAGTGGCACGCTGCCCGGTGCGACGGATCGCTGCCGGACGCCGTGAGCGCGGGGTCTTCCTGCTCGCAGATCGACTGGGCAATCGGGCAGCGGGTACGGAACCGGCAGCCTGTCGGGATCCGCAGCGGGCTCGGCGGGTCGCCCTGAACGGCAGGCGCGTCGCCTTCGGTTGCGAACGTCATCCGCGGGATCGCCGCAAGCAGTCCGCGGGTGTAAGGATGGCGCGCGTTCGCGAACAGCGTCTCCGTCGGCGCGACCTCGATAATCCTGCCGAGGTACATGACCGCGACCTGGTCACACAAGTGCCGGACGACGGCGAGGTTGTGCGAGATCAGCAGCAGAGTCAGGCCGAGCTCAGCACGGAGGTCCTGCAGCAGGTTGAGTATCGTGGCCTGCACGCTGACATCCAGCGCGGAGACCGGCTCGTCGGCGACGAGCAGCTCAGGCCGCAGCGCAAGCGCCCGGGCGATGGCCACCCGCTGGCGCTGCCCGCCGGAGAACTGCCGGGGGTAGGCATGCACGGCCTCCTCGCCGAGGCCGACGAGCCCGAGCAGCTCCCTGGTGTAAGACTCCACCTCGTTGCCGGGCACGATGTGGTGCACCCGCAGCAGCTCGTGCAGCATGCCGCCGACTGTCATGCGCGGATTGAGCGACGAGTACGGGTCCTGGAAGACCATCTGGATCTTCCGCTGGTCAGTGTGCGAGCGCCGGGCTGGCAGGACTTTGCCATCGAGCTGGATCTTGCCCCGGTCTGTCCGCTGCAGCCCGGCCAGCGCGCGCGCCAGGGTCGACTTGCCGGATCCCGACTCCCCGACGAGGGCGAGCGCTTCGCCACGCGGGATTGTCAGGTCGACCCCGTCGACGGCGTGCAGGATGCGTTCCTCATGCCGCATCCGGGCGATCAGGGCGGAGCCCAGCGAGAAGCTGACTGCGAGGTCGGTGGCTTCCAGCAGCGGACCATCCGGCGGCGGCAGCACAGCTGGCCCGCTGCCGCCGGACACTGCCGGGCCGCTGGGGAGCGAGGTCATCGGTCGGCTCCTTCGGTTCGCAGTTCGTCCAGGCAGCGCTCGTAGTGCAGGCACGCGGTAGCGTGCCCCGCGTCGATCAGCCGCAGCGGCGGGTCGGTGACCGTGCAGTCTTCCTCCGCGAACTTGCACCGCGGATGGAACCGGCAGCCGGCCGGCGGACTCACCAGGCTCGGCGGCGATCCGGGGATGGCAGCCAGCGACGAGCGCGGGTGATCCACATCGGGAGCTGACCTCAGCAGCCCGAGCGTGTACGGGTGGCACGGCCGGGTGAGAACCTCCTCCACCGTGCCGCGTTCCACGATCTCGCCGGCGTACATGACGGCGAGCTGGTGACACACCTGCGCGACGACCGGCAGGTCGTGGGTGACGAAGACCAGGCTCGTCCCGGATTCACGGCACAGCCGGGCTAGCAGTCGCAGGATCTGGTCCTGGATCGTCACGTCGAGGGCCGTGGTCGGCTCGTCGCAGAGGATCAGGGATGGCTCGCAGGATAGCGCGATCGCGATCATGACACGCTGCCGCATGCCGCCGGAGAATTCGTGCGGGAACGACCGGTACCGGCGTTCGGGATCGGGGATGCCGACCCGTCGCATGAGCTCCAGGGCGCGCTCGGCGGCCTGCCGCCGGTTCATGCCCAGATGTACCAGCGGGCCTTCGGCGATCTGACTGCCTACTCGCATCACCGGGTTAAGCGCGCTCATCGGCTCCTGGAAGATCATCGCGATCTTGGGCCCGCGGATCTGGTTGAGCTGCCTGTTGTCGAGATGCGCGAGGTCCGCGCCGTCGAGAAGGACCTTGCCGGCGGTGACGCGGGCCTCCGGCGGCAGCAGGCCGAGGATGGCCCGCAGCGTCATGCTCTTGCCCGAGCCGGACTCGCCGACCAGGCCGACCGCCTCGCCTGCGGGAACTTCCAGCGATACTCCGTCGACCGCCCGGACGATGCCGCGGCGGCTGGCAATCTCGACGTGCAGGTCATCGACTTGCAGCAGGGGCTGGCTCACGCTGTCCCCGCCGTTCACTGACCCGGCCGCAGCAAGTCGGCCAGCCCGTCGCCGATGAGTGACAGCCCGAGGCCGGTGACCACGACGGCCAGGCCGGGGATTGTCGTCAGCTCCCAGTGCGTAGTGAGGAAGTTCTGCCCGTTGGAGATCATGGTCCCCCAGTCCGGTGTCGGCGGCTGGATGCCAAGGCCGAGGTAGCTCAGTGTGACGATGGCCAGGATGTCCTGAACGATGTCGGACATCGCGTAGATGATCGCCTGGGTGATCACGTTCGGCAGCAGATGCCTGCCCATGATGCGCAGGTTCGACAAGCCGCCCGATTGCGCGGCCAGCACGTATTCCTGCCGCTTGGCCACCAGGATCTCGCCGCGGATGATCCGCGCATACGACACCCAGCCGACCAGCGTGATGGCTATGTAGATGCTGCGCTCGCCCGGCCCGAGCACGAAGACCAGCGCGATGATCAGTACGAAGAACGGGAACGCGACGACGATGTCGACGAGCCGCATGATGAGGATGTCGATCCAGCCGCCGAAGTAGCCGGCCACGCTGCCGAGAACTGTTCCGAGTACGAACGGGAACAGCACCGCGATGAAGGCGACCCGGATGTCGACCCGGCCGCCGTACAGCAACCTTGCGAAGGTGTCGCGCCCCTCCTGGTCGGTACCGAGGAGATGGTGCGCGCTCGGACCAAGCAGCGTCGCGTTGAGGTTCTGGGCGTCAGGGTTATAGGAGGTGAGCAGCGGTGCGGCAATGACCGCGAACAGGATCAGCCCGATGATCACCAGGCCTGCCATCAGAGCAGGCTGCCGGTACCAGCGGTGCCGTCGCGGCTGCGCACGCTCCGCGGTTGCCGCCGGCGGCGAGGAATCGGGCGAGCCGGTCCCTCGCGAAAGTGAGATCGCGCTCACCTGTCGAACCTCACTCTCGGGTCAAGCGACGCGTATGCCACGTCGGTGAGCAGGTTGACCAGCACCACCATGATCCCGAAGGTCAGGGCGATACCCTGAACGACCGGGAAGTCACGGGAGAAGATCGAGTTGATCATCAGCGCCCCGATGCCGGGGATCGCGAAGACCTGCTCCACGATCAGCGTCCCGCCGATCAGGAAGCCGATGTTGATGCCGAGCACGGTGACGGCAGGAATCACTGCGTTCCGCAGCACGTGCCGGACAAACAGCCGCGGGCCTGGCACGCCTTTGGACCGCGCGGTCGTAACGTAGTCAGCGCCGAGGACGTTGAGCATGCTCGCGCGCAGGCTGCGGATGACCACCGGGCACAGCGCGATCGCCACCGTCAGGGCCGGCAGGAACATCGCGTGCAGGTGACCGGGGATCCCGGTGCCGTACCCGGTGACCGGGAACAGCCGGTACTTGACCGCGAACTCGGTCTGCAGGATCAACGCGAGCCAGAAGGCCGGCATGCCCAGGCCGAGCAGCGGAACCGCGCGGACTACGTGGTCGCGGATCCCGTCCTTGCGGCTCGCCGCGATCATTGCCAGCGGCACGCTGATGATGATGGCCAGCACGGCCGCATAGCAGATCAGCCAGAGCGTCGCAGGCAGGTGACTAGTGATCAGGCCCCACACCGGAACGTTGTAGTACAGGCTCATGCCCAGGTTCCCGTGGAACAGCCGGTCCATGAACAGCCAGTACTGGCTGGCCAGCGGGCGGTCCAGGCCCCACTCGCGGTGCAGGATCGCGATCGCGCGCGGGGTGGCGTGGATGCCCAGAATGGTCCGGGCCGGGTCGCCGGGGATGAGGTGGATCATGAAGAACGTAATGATCGTCACGCCGAGCGCCGTCGGCACCAGGAGCAG
Organism: Streptosporangiaceae bacterium; assembly: GCA_035507615.1. GTDB lineage: Bacteria > Actinomycetota > Actinomycetes > Streptosporangiales > Streptosporangiaceae > JAJYUU01. Next base: position 41,536 of record DATJNX010000021.1, on the reverse strand, counting down.
CAACCGCCGGAACACGAAGGTCATCCGGCCCATCAGAACCTCGCTTCAGCTGGGACTCGGGACGCGTGCCGGGCACCCTCACGGGTGCCCGGCACGCTGATCTGTGTGATCACGGGTGATGTCAGGCTGATGGGGTTACTTGCTCAGCCAGACGTCCTGCATGTGGTAGTTGCCGAGCGGCGTGACGAAGAAGCCGTGCACGTTCGACGCGGTCACGTAGGGATACGGCGAGTAGTACAGGAACGCCATGAAGGCGTCGTCCGCCGCATCGGTCTGGACGGTGTTGTAGAGCGCCTGCCGGGCGGACGGAGTCTCGATCTGCTCGGCAGCGTGCACGTCCTTGACGACCGTCGGGTTGTCATAGTTGGTGAAGAACGACTTGGCGCCCGAGGTCGGGTCGAGGCCGAAGGTGGCCAGTTCATCCGGGTCGGGGATGTCCATGGTCCACAGCGTCAGGCTCATGTCGTACTTCTCGCTCTGGAAGTTGGCGTTCGCCGTGTTCGGGTCGAGCGTCTGGACGTTGACCGTGATGTTCAGCGGCTTGAGCTCGGCCTGCAGGATCGTCGAGATCGTGGCGTAGTCCGAGTTCCCGGCCGGGATCAGGATCGTCGTGGTGAATCCGTGCGGCACGCTCGACTCAGCCATCTGCTGCTTGGCCTGCGCCAGGTTGTACTGAAGGCCGGGGGTGTTCGGGTCGTAGTAGGGCACCTGCGGCGGGAACAGCGAGTTGGCCGGCTTGCCGTTACCGAACAGCACTGCCTTGATGATCGACTCGCGGTTGATCGCCAGCGAGATCGCCCGCCGGACGTGCACGTCCTGGAACGGCTTCACGGCCTCGTTGAAAGCCAGGTAGTTCGTCTCGGTGGAGTTGAACAGGTCCATGTCCACGCCGGGGGTGGCCTTCAGCGCGGAAACCGTGGACCACGACGGGAACTGGTCGATCTGGGCCTGCCCGCCCTTGACCTGGAGTTGCCTGGTGTTGTCACTGGGCACGTCGGTCCAGGTCACGCTGTTCAGGTACGGCAGGCTGCCGCCACCTGGCGCCTTCTGCCAGTAGTAGGTGTTCTTGACCAGCTTGAGCGCCGAACCCTTGTGCCAGTAGTCCCACTTGAACGGGCCAGTCCCGATCGGCGCCTGGTAGAACTGCGCCGCGGTCTTACCGCCGTAGTTGTTCGGCACGATGCCGTTGGCGAACAACGACAGGTCGGCGAGCAACGGCGCCCACGGGTACTTCAGGTTGATGACTACCGTGGATGGCGTGGGGTCCTCGACCGACTTGAACGCCGCGTCGATGTAGCCCCACCCGGAGGCGGCTGCCATCGTCTGCTCGAGGGAGAACTTCACGTCCGCGGACGTCATCGGCGTTCCGTTGGAGAACTTCACGCCCTTCCGCAGGGTGAAGGTGTAGCTCTTGTGGTCGGCCGACTCGGTGTACCCGGTCGCCAGCCACGGCATCTCGCTCTTGCCGTTCGGGGTCACGGTGTAGAGCGGCTGGGTGATCTGCTCGAGGATCCAGATCGAGTTGTTGTCGAAGACGGTGGACTCGTCCATCGACTGGGCGTCCTGCGGGTTGGCGAACACGAGGTTGCCGCCGTATTTGCTGCCGCTGCCGGACGAGTTGCCAGACGATGGGGCGGACGACCCGCACCCGGCGACCACCGCCAGAGCAGAGCCGACTATCAGGGCCTTGAGAAGAGCGGATCGGTGTCTCACATGCAGCTCCCGGGGTATGCGGGGCGGCGGCCTTGCCGCCGCTGTGATGCTGTACAGAATCGGCCGGTTTGAGGCTTCCGGCCCGGAATGACACGTCGCTGTGCCGCGCTCAAACTCGTACGCAAACCTTTGCCTAACCCAATGTGCGGTACAGGTGATCCGGTTGTAAATAGTGCGCTAGCGCTCTTTACATGGCGTTACGGTGTTGTAACGTTCACGCCGTGCGATACCTCGTTCTCGGCTGCGGCGCGATCGGCGGGACGGTCGCGGCGGGCCTGGCGCGCGACGGACATGATGTTCTCGTCTGCGACGCCGACCTGTCAGTCGTCAGCGCGGTGAACGCGGCCGGCATCCGGATCGAAGGACCCGTCGAGCAGTTCACCGCGCGCGTTCCCGCTGTGGCACCTGCTGATCTCCCCGGCCAGATCGGGTGCCCGGTGCTGGTCGCGGTCAAAGCGCAGCACACGCCGGCGGCTGCGGGACTGCTGGCCGGGCGCCTGGACGGCGACGGCTTCGCCGTGTCAATGCAGAACGGGCTCACCGAGCCAGTGCTGGCCGCCGCGCTCGGACCGGACCGGGTCGTGGGAGCGGTGGTCAACTTCGGCGCGGACGTGCTCGAGCCCGGAGTCGTGCTGCGCGGCAACCGCGCCACGTTCATGATCGGCGAACTGGACGGACGGATCAGCGAGCGGGTATCGGCGCTCGCCGCCGACATCGCCGATGCCCGGGCGACCACCAGCATCCTGGGCTACACCTGGGCCAAGGAAGCTTACGGGGCGATGCTCTTCGCCACCGCAGTCAGTGACCTGCCTATCCACGCGGTGTTTGCCGACGCTGCCTACCGCCCGCTGCTGACCGCCGTGGCCGCCGAGGTCCTCGCGCAAGCGCCGGTCCCGGCTCTGCCGCTGGACGGATTCGACCCTGCGGATCCCGGCGGCTCGCTGGACCGGCTGGCTGAGTTCAACCGGCAGTCCGCCAAGACCCACTCGGGCATCTACCGCGACCTCGCGATACGCCATCGCAAGACCGAAGCCGAAGCGATACTCGGCCCGCTCGACGGCTTCTTGCTCCGCCGCATCGGGGATCTCATCGCCGCGATTGAGCGCGGGGACCGCGCCTGCTCGCGAGCGAACCTGGACCTGCTCGCCGCCTTCGAGCGGCTCGACCGGCTGGGGAGGCCGCTGAATGCGGTCGTTTCAGTAGCGGGAGCGCCGTCCCGTTCACCCGCCGGGCCGCTGGCCGCCCAGCCAGTCGCGATCAAGGACATTGTCGCGGTAGCGGGCTTGCCGACGCGCTGCGGCAGCCCGGCCAGCGATCCCGGGCCGGCCACGGCCGACGCCGAACTTGTGACACGGCTGCGCGCCGCGGGCGCGGAGGTGTTCGCTACCTCGCAGTGCCTGGAGTACGCGGCCGGTTTCGCGCACCCGGCTATCGGTGACACCCGCAACCCCCGCGATCCGTCGCGTACCTCCGGCGGCTCATCGGGCGGCTCGGCTGCGCTCGTCGCGGCGGGTGTGTGCGACCTGGCAATCGGCACTGACACCGGCGGGTCGATCCGTATCCCCGCTGCCTACTGCGGCATTGTCGGCCTCAAGCCGACCTACGGCCTGGTGCCGCTGGACGGCATTTTTCCGCTGTCGCCGAGCTGCGATCATGCCGGGACGCTCACCGCGACTGCCGCCGGCGGCGCCGCGCTGCTTGCCGTCGTGGCCGGCCTGGCCACGCCGCCTGCCGAGGCGCTGGCGGCCGCATCCGGCGCGAGGATGGGCGTGCTGGCTGCGCAGCTAGCCGATCCGTCGGTGACCACCGGGGTCCGCAGCGCGCTCGATGAGGCACTTGCCGCCCTCGATGCGGCCGGCTTCCCAGTCAGCGAGATCCGCCCGCTATGGGCGGACGAGCTGCCGCGGCTTGAGCACGCCCTGGCGGTCATCGTCGGTTACGAGGCGTGCCGGGTCCATGAGCACCGCGACACCAGCAAGTACGCCGACGGAACCAGGGCACTGCTGGACTTCGGCCGGTCGGTCACGGCGGCCCAGTACGCCGACGCCCTGGTCATCCGCGCGGAGCTAACCGCCGCGATCGACGCGAGCCTCGACGGTGTCGACGTGCTCGCCGGGCCGGCGGTGGGGTATTGCGCGCCGGAAGAAGATCCGCCGTTCGGCGTGGGTGACGATAACGCCGAAGGCCGGTTCACTGGCCCCTACAACCTCTCCGGGCATCCGGCGGTCTCGTTGCCAGTGCCCGTTTCCGGCCTTCCGGTGGGTTTGCAGCTGGCCGGCCGGCGGGGGAGCGACCTTACCCTGCTCGCGATCGCGTCAGCCGCGGAAAGCGCGCTGGCAGGAACAGTGTGAACAGATTGGCCGAAGCGAAGGAGTAGCAATGCCACCGACCGTAACGCGCCGCAGTATCGAGCTGGCCGGGCTGACGGTGCCGTTCGTTGAGGTAACCGGCTCGCAGGACGGTCCGCTGCTGACTGTCATTGCCGGCGTGCACGGTTGCGAGTACGCGTCGATGGACGGCGTGCGGCGCTGGCTGCGCGGGCTGGAGACCAGGGATATCCGCGGCCGGGTCCGTGCCGTGCCGGTGCTGAACGTGACGGCGTTCGCCGCGCGCACGCCGTTCGTGGTGCCGGAGGACGGCAAGAACCTGAACCGGTGCTTCCCTGGCGACCCCGCGGGCACGCTCGCCGATCGGCTCGCCTACGACGCGTTCACGCAGCTCATCGCTGGTTCGGACGCGTACATCGACGCGCATTGCGGCGACATGGTGGAGGCACTGCAGCCGTTTGCACTCTACGAGGCGGGCTCAGCGGAGGGCCGGGCGCACCAGCTGGCCACTGCCTACGGGCTGCCGTACGTGATCCGGCAGGTGGCCGGGCCGGACCGGGCCGTGTCCGGCACCAGCAGCGGCGCCGCTGCAGCAGCCGGGATCGCGGCGATTACCGCGGAGGCAGGAGAGTGCGGCCTCGTGCAAGAGCATGCGGTGGCGATGCACGTGGCAGGCCTGAACGGCGTGCTCGAATCCCTCGGCATGGCCGAACCGGCTCCCGGCGGTGACACCTCGCGGCCGCAGCAGACGCAGCTAGGCCGGTTCCTGTGGCTGCGCTGCAAGGACGCTGGCTGGTGGGAGCCGGCTGTCGGGGCAGGCGGGTCAGTCGCAGCCGGCCAGGTCATCGGCACAGTGAGCTCGCTCGACGGATCTGCGGTGCTCGAGGAGATCATCGCTCCGGCGGACGGAGTGATTATCTTCCTGACTAGCTCGCCGGCGGTCGCTGCGGACGGGCTGCTGCTCGGTCTCGGTGCTAGCTGACCTCGCGTTACAGCGCGCGCCCGGTCACTTTGTCGACTTCTATCCGGACAACGATCCGGACCGCGCCGGGGCGGTCCGGCGCCGGGTCCCTGCCGTCATATTTCCAGGACAGCTGGGTGTCCACCTGGCGGCCGACGTCGTGCGTAATCGCTGACACCCGGCCTCGCAGCTCGACGTAGTACTCCGGGTCGTCCGAGTCGATCACGGTGATGCTGACGCGCGGATCGCGCACCACATTGCGGTGCTTCACCCGGCCCTCCACGGTGGTGAACAGCACGCCGTCGTCGTCGCGGCCGATCCAGATCACCGAGGTCTGCGGACTGCCGTCGGCGTTAATCGTGGCGAGAACGGCGTAGTTCTTGCCGTCGATCAGGGCGAGCGTCGGCTGCGTCAGCGAGATCGTCATGGCCGAACGGTAGCAGCGCGGCCTCGCTCCGGTTCTTTTTCAGGGCTGCGCTCCGGTTCTCTTTCCGGGCTGCCAAGCCCGTCCAGAACCGGCAGCGCGATCAGCGCGAGACCGATGAGCGGGAACACCGCGCACATGACGAGGAAGATCGACCCGTCAACGGCGGCGGTGAGCTCGTGGCTGTAGGCGATTGCGGCCAGATCTCCGTGCAGCAGAGAGCGCAGCCCGGCGATACCGAAGAACTGACGCTGACCGTGGTAGAGCCAGTCCCGCAGCCAGGCTTCCTTGAGCGTGAGCGCGGTGGTGCCGGTACCCAGGGCGCTGACGAGCAGCGCGCCGACCAGGTTAGTGAGCAGCCCGGCTCCCAGGATCTGGCGGGCACCGGCGGCCGGTGCGGTTGCCGTGCCGGCCGCGGTATATCGCCGGTGGGCGACGAAGGCTGCGGCAGGCGGCGCGAAGATCACGAGGAGCCAGGCGAGCGACACGAGCGGGTCGACATCAGATCCAGGCAGCCACGGATTCGTGGCAGCCTTGCTGAGCCCGAGCGGTGCCACCGCGTAGACAGCAGCGCCCACTGTGATGCCCCCAATCGCCCCGATGCCGAGCGTTCCCGGCGCGACCCGTGACCGCTGCGAGGTTAGCCAGAGCACGGCACTCACGCACAGCGCGATGATGACCAGGAACATGAACCCGTCGAATGACTCGGTTCTAGCGACCCGGTGCTCGGTGTTGACAACCGCGTAGACGCGCAGGTCAAGGCCTCCGCGCGGCGGCACGTCACGGAATCCCTCGATGACGTTCCTGGCCGGGATGAGAGCGAGCACCGCGGCATACGTACAGACCCGAAGAGCTCTGGCTGTCCGGCTGCGGCTGACAGGCCCGAACAACCGGCGTGCCAGCAGCGGCAGCCCGGCCAGTACCACGATCACGGCAACCACGAGGGCCCGGTGATTTGAGATGGCTAGATAGGAGGGCGGGCCCGGCCACGCCGCCCAGGCCGCTGCTCCTGCCGCCACCGCGAACAGCAGCGCTGTCCCGATCCTGCGTTGCATCAGTGCCTCCCGAACTATGAGCTGCACACCGCCGGCGCGCCAGGCCAGCCGACGCCATCCCGGCGGCACGTCAGGGGATTCAGCCCAGACCGCGTCAACCCAGTCACGCCGCGCGGCCGGAACTATCTGCAGCGCGGCGCGCCGCATGGCGTCGCCCGCCCGGCCGAACTCGCTCATGGCACCGCTCGCGCTGTCGCACCGCGCTTCGTGAGCGGCGCTCGCGCCCGCTGCCGCGCCTGCGACTCGGCCGCGGCCGCAAGCGCGGCACCCGCTACGGCAATCCCGTCGGCGGTCAGCCGGTACAGGTGCCGCCGCGGCCGGCCCGGCTGAGGCTCGTCCTGCCAGCACGCCTCCACCAGCCCCCGGTCGGCTAGCCGGATCAGGATCGGGTACAGCGTGCCCGACTTCAGGCCTGTGTGCTTGGCCAGCGCGTAGCCATGCCGCCACTCAGACGGCTGGTCAGACAGCGCCGCCAGTACCGACAGCGTCTGCGCCGAGAACCCGGAACCTGTTGCCACGCCACGAAACTCTACATAGGTAGACCACTCCTGTCAGCGTTTTCCCGAAACCACGCCGGAGCCGGAGTTCGCGGCCATCTGCCGGCCGGATCAGGCTGTCTGGATCCCGGGCAGCCACAGGCCGGGCTTCAGTTCGCGGCACCGGCCGGCCTGGGCGTCATCCGGTCACTCTCTGCGTCACGGTCCTGGCTGGTCGGCGACGCCGAGGCTAGTGCGCCCGACTGGGCCGGGTCTACGATCTTCGGAGCGCAGCTGTTCGCATATTCCCGCCCAGGGGGAAGTCGATGCCGCTCTACATGTACCAGGCCTCCTATACCGCCAAGTCGATGGCGGATCAGCTGACGGCACCGCAAGACCCGGTGGAAGTGATCCGGCCGATCCTGGAGGAACTGGGAGCCACGATGGTGGTGGCGGGCTTTCCGTTCGGTGAGTACGACGTGGTGGTCGTCTATGAGGCACCTGACGACATGACCGCTGCCAGCGTTGCGATGGCAGTTGCCGCGGCAGGCGAGGTCAGGTCGGGCAAGACCACGCGGCTGCTCAGCGGGCAGGAGTGGCTCGAGTCGTTGCGCAAGCGCAGGATTGTCACCAGGCGGAAAGCGCGCCAGCCGCACGACAGCCAGTCGGGCTAGGAGACGGAACTGAGGTTGCCTAACCCGCGGGCCGCTCTTCCACTGGCAGCCCCAGACCGCGAAGCAGTTCGCCCAGGTTGCTGAACTGAGCCTCGTCTGGGAGCGAGGACACCAGGTCGACGAGCCGCTGCCCGGAATCCTGCCCGTCCAGGGCCGCGAGCAGGTGCGACCGGGTCGCCGGAAAGCTGGTCCGGTTCAGCCGGCGCGCCAGTTCGCTGCGCAGCTCAACTGCCTGCCAGTCCTCCAGCGGCCGCGTTCCGGCGAACCTGCCCTCCGGAGCCCAGACTGCCCCTCCGTCCGTCTCCGCCGACTCCGGGTCAGGCCATTCGTCGCTGCGGGCTTCCAGATCGCTGCGGTCCTGGCGCTTGATCGCGTCGTCCTCGACTGGTCCGTGCTTCGCGCTGACCTGTTCGCTCATCGGCATACCCTCGCTTACCTGGACAACCCGGACCGGGTCCGGGTTGGCTGGCGGTTAGCCAACGGCTCATCCCCGCTGGCAGCTCGCGGAAACGTCCCGGCTCCGTCGCCTCGCCGCTAGGCGAGGCGAGCGGCCAGCAGCCGGTACAAGCGCGGGAAGCTGGCCTTCACCCGCGCCGGAAGCGTCAGCCATAGCGGCACGACAACGTCGTCACGGCCGCGGCAAACGGCGTCCACGATGGCCCGGGCCGCAGCCTCTGCCGTTATCAGCCGCGGGTACCGTCGCTGGTACGGCTCGTTACGCCGCTCGAAGTAAGCGGTGTCGACGACGCCGGGACTGATCAGCGTCACCCCGATGCCGGCTGGCCGCAGTTCTGCGCGCAGGGCGTCGGCTAGGCAAGACAGGCCCGCCTTGGTAGCCGAGTACCACGCCTCGCCGGGCACGCCCACCAGGCCCGCCACGGATCCGACGAATACCAGCCGGCCGCGGCCGGCCTGGAGATGGGGTATCGCCGCGCGCGCGAGCTGAGCCGCCGCACGCAAGTTGACGTCGAGCAGCAGATCGATGTCGTCCTCGGTCATCGACGCAAATGCGCCCGCCCAGCCGATGCCGGCATTGGACACCAGCAGGTCCAGCCCGCCGAGACTGGTGACAGCAGCGTCGATGGTCGCTCTGGCGCATCCCGGCTCACGCAAGTCGCCGGGCAAGCACACTGCGTTCGTGGCCGCGGCGACCTGCTGAAGCGCGGCAACATTGCGGCCGGCGATTGCGACCCGGCTGCCGCGGGCTGCGAACGCCCTGGCGGTAGCAGCGCCTATGCCGCTCGACCCGCCGGTGATGACAGCTCGCAGTCCGGCCAGGCCTCGCGCTCCTGCCACGGTCATCACCTCCGGGACAGCGGGAGATGGACGTACAGCTCTTTCCGGTCCGGCGTCGCCACCGGCTGATCCGCTGGCGGCGGAAGCTGATATTCGACCGGTTCAAGGTGCTCTGCATATTGTCGGCCGGCGTTGTACACCTTGTCGAACTTCCAGATCATCCTCGCGAAGTTGGTCTGCCCGCGGAGCAACTGCCGGGCGACGATGCCGGCGGTCTTCGCCAGCGCCGCTGCGCCCAGGTGCTTGCGGGCCAGGACCGCCTGGGTCCTGACGAGTTCGGAGTAGAACAGGTCCAGCGGCAGGCGGGTCGGCAGCACGGCATGCTGCACGTCGAAGAGTCGGTAGTCCAGCGTGGTCAGACGGCGCGACTCGGTGAGCCAGGTCTCGGTACCGGGATAGGGCGTCTGGACAGTGATGTTGACGATTTCCGGCACGCTCATGGCCCACTGCCGGACGAACGCGAAATGCGCCTCATCCCAGTCCGGGTCGGCGATGATGTTGATCGCCACCGACAGGCCGATGGACCTGGCCACCTCCAGGGCCTTGTTGTTGACCGACGGCGTGGTGCGTTTGCGGAACGCGGTGAGACCTTCTTCATCGAGCGCCTCGAGGCCGAGGAACATGTAGTTGAGCCCGAGCCGCTTCCAGCGCCGGAACACTTCCTCATTGCGGATCAGCACGTCACAGCGAGTCTCGAGGTAGTAGTCCTTACGGATCCGGCGCTGCTCGAGTTGCCGCGCGATCTCGTCACCCTGCTCTGCCTTGATGAATGCGACATCGTCGACTATGAACACGCCCGGTTCGCGAATGCGGGTCATGTCCTCGACGGCCGCCTCGGCTGACAGGCGGCGGTAGCTGCGCCCGTAAAAGGTCCACGCGCTGCAGAACGAGCAGTCCCACGGACACCCGCGGGTGAACTCGATCGATGCGGCCGGGTCCATCACGCCGATGAAGTACCTACGCCGGCGACCGCCAAGATGCCGGGCCGGCAGGTGATCGTCCAGGCCGTGCAGCATCTTCGGAGGGCGGCCCGGCCCGTCTGCAGTGACGGCGCCGGGTACCTCGGCCAGCGCCCGGTCGGGAATCGCGGCGAGCAGAGCCGGAGCGCTCGTCTCGCCCTCGCCCCTGAGCACCACGTCAATCGCTCCGTTCGCGTGGCCGAGGACTTGCTGGGCGACGAACGACACGCTGTGCCCGCCGACGAAGACGACGCAACCGGGCAGCAGTACCTTGATCCACTTGGCCAGGTCCACGACCTCAGGAACATTAGCCAGGTAGTTGAGGCTGAAGCCGACCGCGTCAGGCCGGAAGTCGGCGACCTGGCGCCGCAGCTCTGCCTGGCGGTAGACCTGCAAGTCGATGAGGCGGACGTCGTGACCATCGGCCAGCAGCGCCGATGCCACCCGCTCAACGCCGAGCGGCTCGAGCCGCAAGAAGATCTCTGAGTACATCAGCGCGCTCGGATGGACTAGCAGTACACGCATGAACTTCGTTTCCCTTCCTGAAGCCGTCAGTGAGGCGCGGTCGCGCGACCGCGGCGGCCAAGGAAGCGAATGAACTCGGCACCCTCCCGCAGCCTCCGGCCAGCCATGCTCGGCTGGCGGACCATCTCCGCCGACAACTCGGCGAGCTTGGCGGCCCGGAAGTAGAACCGCTTGTAGAAGTCGTCGACAGAGTCGAGGATCTCGGTACGCCCGAGATGCGGATAGGAGAGCGCGGCCAGCTGAGTACCGGCGTCGCTGACCAGGGCGGGGTCATCGTCGTCGGGCAGCCACCCGTTGTCTCTCGCTCGCTGGTACAGCTCGGTACCAGGGTAGGGAGCCGCTACCGAGACCTGGATCGTGTGCGGATTGACCTCACGGGCGAAGCGGATCGTCTCCTGGATGGTCTCCTTCGTCTCGCCAGGCAGGCCGAGGATGAAAGTTCCGTGCACGGTAATGCCCAGGTCCCGGCAGTCGGCGGCGAAGCGCCGGGCCCGGTCGACGCGCAGGCCCTTTTTGACGTTGTTCAGGACCTGCTGATTGCCGGACTCGTAGCCGACTAGCAGCAAGCGGAGCCCGTTGTCGGCCAGGACCTCGAGCGTCTCCCTGGGGACATTGGCCTTTGCGTTGCACGACCAGGTGATGCCGAGCCGCGCCAGCCCGCGGGCGATGGCCTCGGCCCGCGGCCGGTCGTCGGTGAACGTGTCGTCATCGAAGAACAGTTCCTTCACCTGCGGGAACAACTCGATCGCGAGCGTTGCCTCGGCCAGTACGTTTGCCACGCTCCTGGTCCGGTACCGGTGGCCTCCCACCGTCTGCGGCCAGAGGCAGAACGTGCACCTGGACCGGCAGCCCCGGCCGGTGTACAAGGACACGTACGGATGGCGCAGGTACCCGATGAAGTAGTCCTCGGGCCGCAGGTCACGCTTGTAGACCGGGACCACGAACGGCAGGCTGTCCATGTCCGTGACAATCTCGCGGCCAGGGTTGTGGATTATCCGGCCGTCTGCGGTTCGGTAGCTGATGCCGTCGATGGATTGCAGCGGACGGTCCTGCGCCACCTCCGCGATGGTGAAGTCGAATTCCTCTCGCGCGACGAAGTCGATGGCGGGTGACGCCCGCAACGACGGCTCAGGCTCGACCGCCACCTTAGGACCGACGAATCCGATCAGCAGGGACGGATTCGTTGCCTTGAGCGCCTCGGCCACCTTGACATCGCCAGCGAAGGTGGGCGAGCTGGTGTGCAGGACAGCCAGGTCGTGCTTACCGCCGAGCGGGGCCACGTCGGCGAGGCTGAGACCCGCAGGGGGAGCGTCAACCAGCACGCTGTCCGGCACGATCGCGGCGGGCTGGGCCAGCCAGGTCGGGTACCAGAATGACCGGATCTCGCGCTTGGCCTGATAGCGCGCTCCAGCGCCGCCATCGAACCCTTCGTACGATGGAGGATTCAGGAACAGTGTGCGCATGCCGGATGTGCCCCCTGTCATCGGTAGCTGTCGTACTGCGGCGCCAGCGCAACGACCCGGCCGGCTGCCTCGTCCCGGTCACTGGCCCGTACTGCGACCTGCGGCGCGGCCACCGCATCCCCGTCTGCCAGTAGGTCGACGCCGATCTGGCGGAACGCCGCCGCATACGCGGGTTCCCAGCGCGGTGCCAGGCCAGACCGCGGCGCCGGCCTCGTCGTCCTGCCGAGCAGTGCCAGTGCGCTGGCAGTGACCCCGGCAAGAGACGGGCCGCAGACCTCCGCGGCGCCCGTTTCCAGTTCGTGCTGCAGGTTGTCCCGGCCGTGCCCTGGCATGACGTCCAGCAGCAGCAGCGGACGGCCGACGACGCGAGCTTCGCTGCACGTCACGGCACCCGGCAGAGCAAGAACGACGTCGGCCGCCGCCATCAGTTCGGGCACCCGGTCGGTGAACCCGAATGGCACGATCCGGCGCGACGTGCGGGCCAGCGCACGCAGTTGCTGCTCGATCACCCGCTGGCGCCCGGCTACGGCCAGCACGTGCACACCCGCCTGCGCCAGCGCGGCGACGCTCCGCACCAGCGGCCCGAAGCCCCAGCCGCTGTCGATCACCAGCAGGCACGGGTCGCCCGGCGGAATCCCGAGCGCTTCCCTGGCCTCCGGCTGCGACGGCGCCGCGTAGAAGGCGGGACGGACCGGCGCCGGCACGACCGATACCGCCGCCCGGGGAAGGAAACGGCGGACCGACGCGGCCGCAGCCTGCGACGTGACAAGGAACAGGTCCGTACCGTCGCACACCCAGATGCGGTGCAAAGTGACGTCAGTGCACAACACCACCGTCCGCCGGCCCGGCGTCCTGGCCTTGAGCTTGGCGGCGGCCGATGCACCGGTGGCGAAGACGCTGAGAATCAAGTCGGCGGGCCGCTGCTCGAGATCCGCCGCGAGGGCTGGTACCAGCCGGCCGGCCGCGCGCCGGCCCATGAAGTCGGCCAGCTTGCTTCCGGTCCGAAGGTGGGCGAAGTGCAGCCCGTCGTAGATTCCCGGAACCGACACAAGGCTGCCGAACAGTCGCTCGCCGACCGCTCCGGCACGCGGCCCGAGCAGCGCCATGCTGTCGAGGCTCCGGGTGCGCCACCCCGACCGCTCAAGCAGGCTGGCGCAGCCACGCATCATCATCTCGTGCCCGAGACCCAGCGACCCGGATAGCACCACTGCCTCCGGCACCACGTCACCCCCGTAACGCGTACGCGAACAGCCTCAGGTATGCCCCGGCGCGGGCACGTGACTCCTGCCCGCGCGATCCTGTTGCCGTCCGGCTGGGGGGGTTAAGTGCGGACTTCCGCCGGCCTCAGGCAGCAGCGAACCGGAAGCCAAGCCCGTGCTTGCGCAGCACGACCCGCAGCCACAGCGCCGAGACTGCGGCGCCTGCCACGATGAGCGCAACCGTGGCGACCGTCGAGATGACCAGGAAGGTCGAGGTCGGCTGAGTGGCCAGCAGGGCCGCCAGGAGGAGTGCCAGCAGCAGGAAGATCGCCGACCACAGCCAGGTCGCTCCCTGGAAGAAGCGGTGCAGGCCGGGATGCGGAGTAGACGGCTGCCTAAGGGCCACGACCTCAGCGGCCAGCCGGGCAATGAGCGGTTTCGGCCCGCTGGCCGTCCGGGCGAACAGCAAGCTCAGGCACAGATTCCCGGCAGGGAAGTGCAGCAAGAAGATCCACAGCTGGCCGGTGCCGATTGCTACCGCGGTCTGCAGCGTGAGCAGGATCGCGGAGATGATCACCAGGCTCGGGACCGACCCGCTGCGGATCTTACGCACGGCCGCGGTGATCCACACCACCGCGACGCCGGCCAGCAGGCCAGCGTCCCGCCCCCAGAGCCAGGCACCGAGCGCCAGGGCCAGGACCGGCAGTCCCGCTGACTCGATCAGGCTCCAGCCCGTGGTACGCACCAACTGGGCTGGGCGGGGCATTTCCAGGTGGTCGGCCATCACGTCAGCTTAGACGGCCACCCTCGCCGGATCGGTTCCCGGCTCGGGTGGCCGTCTCGAATCGTGGCTAGAGCTCCTCGACGATCCAGTCGACCATGACTGCCAGCAGGCAACATGTCCCGGCTAGAAGCAGTCCGATGCGCGCTTGCTTCCCCACAGGATTTCCCCCCTGAGCCGAACCGATGATGGCTGGGCATCCCCCGCGCCATCCGGTTCAAAACTGCGCCCGCCAGCGTGTCGCCTGGCGGAAATGTGATGCAGATCATATGAGGGAATTTTGGGCGTTTCCCACCCGCCTGGCCGATTCCCGTACTTCACTTAGGTCACAGAAAGCACACCCAGGCGTGCGTGTGATGGTTGCCCTGAGTAACGCGTCGCCCTGACCCCGCGTCACATCCTCGTGCTCTTCTGCTCGCCGGCAGCTGCTCGTAGGCCGGAAGTGTCCTGGGTGACACAGAGCGCACGACCCAGGGCCAGTCTTGTCTTCTCGTCGTACATCACGGCATCGTCCCCGTCACGCGGCCGGCCGCCACCATAGTTCCGATCGCGTCAGCCCCAGCCACCGGCGCAGGTCCTCCGTCAGCATTCCCGGCATCACCGGCGCCGGCAGTCCGTCCCGGCTTACCCTCGGCGTCGTGGCCGCGTCGGCGGCGGGCGCGGCAGCAGTAGCCGCCATCTCGATCGGGGTATCGGTGGGCGCCGTCCCGCAGCAGCCTCGCCAGCTGTCGGCGGGGGAGCTAGCCGCGGCGCCCGGGCTTTCCGCCGCCGGGAGAAACCGGACTGGTCACGGCACCGTCGATTCGGGGGGTTCAGCCGAGCCGGACCGCATGACGAGCCGGTCACCGGGTAGCAAATCAGGATCATCACGGTCGTCGGGGACGTCGAAGTCGGGGAAGCCAAGCACTGCGACCGGGCAAAAGTCCGCGGCCGTACGCTCGACCGCAAAGTCCAAGCCTGCCAAACCGTACATTTTCTACGACTCGACTGAACCGCAAGCCGTCCCGGCCGGGGCGGAGGTCGCCACCTACGCAACCGGAGCGCGCCCAGTCCCGACCTCCGCGGTGGCCGGGCGGAAGAACGTGCTGTGGATCGACACGCTGGGCACGGACCCGTCAGCCCAGGCCCTTGACGTGGAGCCGGGCTGCGCGTCCCCATCCCAGGTCCCTGGCTGGATCTCGGCGAAGCTCAAGGCTCACCCCCATGAGCTCGCGATTATCTACACCACGCTGTCGGAGTGGTCGCAAGTCCAGGCGGACGTCGCCTCGCTCCCGTCATCGATGCGATCACAGATCCGGTGGTGGATCGCCGACCCGACCGGGACCCCGCACATGGTGCCCGGTGCTCAGGCGACCCAGTATTACTGGGGATCGAGCTACGACATCTCGCTCGCAGAACCTGACTTCTAGCGGCAAGGCCCGCCGGATCTCTTGACGTCGGCAGGGCTTTGCGTCCAAATAGCCTCCATAGCGATCAGCGGCACAGCCGACGCCAGAGGAGGCAATCCGTGTCACCGGATAAGGAAACGGGCTATCAGGAGATCCGGTACGAAGTTAGCGACCCGGTTGCCACCATTACGCTGAACCGCCCAGAGGTGCTTAACGCCTGGACGGACCGGATGGGCTTCGAGGTTCGTCATGCGGTCAGTCAGGCAGAGTCTGATCCCAGCGTCGTCGGGATAGTGATCACCGGAGCAGGACGCGGGTTCTGCGCCGGTGCCGACATGAACCGGCTGTCGGCACTCAGCTCGGGCGATCGCAGGACGGAGACGCCGGCCGACGATCTGGCCTCCGACCCTGGTGACCCGGACTTCGGCGACGACCTTCATCTAGGGACCTATACCTACCTGATGTCAGTTCCGAAGCCGGTCATCGCGGCCATCAACGGGCCGGTGGCCGGCATGGGCGTGCCGATCGCGCTGGCCTGCGACCTGCGGTTCATGGCCGAGGATGCGATCCTGATGACCGCATTCGCGCAGCGCGGGCTAATCGCGGAATGGGGCATCAGCTGGATGCTGCCCCGTCTCGCGGGCACAGCGGTGGCACTGGACCTGCTGTTTTCCTCCCGCAAGATCTCCGGCACAGAGGCGGCCGCCCTGCGCGTGGTGAACGCGGCGCTGCCACGGGCCGACGTGCTGTCGCACGCCCAGCAGTATGTCCGCGACCTGGCGGCAACCTCATCGCCCGCTTCGATGGCGATCATGAAGCGCCAGGTCTACCAGCAGGTGCACGCGGGATTGCTGGCGGCCGAACGCGAGGCCCGCGGCCTGATGATCGAGAGCTTCGGCCGCTCCGACTTCCGCGAAGGCGTGAGCTCGTTCGTCGAACGCCGGGCGCCACGGTTCGAGCGGCTGGCATCGAGTGCCGTTGACATGCCGTCAGGATCAGCCTGACGCAAGTGACGGACGTCATAGGCTAGTTCTTATCATTTCGGGCATAGCCGGACACCCGTCTAGCGTTCACAACTTGTAACCGAAAGCACCCAGCACGTGACCGTTGCCCCCGAGGCAACGTATCGCCTTGCCCCGCGTCACCATGCGTTCCCCGCTGCCGCCATGCCTTAGGCCGGCCGCGCCCTGGGTGCCCGCCGAGCGCTCCCCTCGCGCCCGACGAAAGGCTCGTCTTGCGTTCCCGTTTCCTTCCGGCAGGATCAAAGTCCCGCATCCACTGCGCAGGCCGTGCCGCCACCCGGCCTGCCCGTCTGCGGATCGGGGCCGCCGCCGCCACAGCAGCGGCGATCGCTGGCGTGGCCGCGACCGCGGCGGCCAGTCCCGCCTACGCCGCCACCACCACCGCCAGCTTCCATGCGGCGGTGCCGGTTAACGCAGGACCGGTCAAGACGGCCCAGCTGCTAGCCGACCCGGCACTTCACGGGGCCGGCCCGCTCGCCGCTCCCGCCATCCACGGGCCGGCGCCGCTGGCGACCGCGGCGATCGGTGGAACGGGCAGTGGCGGCAGCCCGCTGGCCGCCCCCGCAGGCGGGTCGGCCAGCCCGCATCCGCAGGCGGCTACCGCTAGCCCAGCGCAGCCGCAGCCGACCGCATCGCCGACGCCGTCGAGTCCGGGTTCGCCGGGCCAGCAGTCAACGACCGACAGCCAGTCCGGGTCGTCTCAGCAATCGGCCCCGCAGCGGCCCTACGAGTTCTACGACTCGGTGACCCCGTCAGCAATCCCTCCTGGCAAGATCGTGGCTACCTACGCCAGCGGCCCGTTCGCGGTCTCGCAGGCCCAGGTCGCCGGCCGGCCGCAGGTGCTGTGGATCGACACCAACGGAAGTGACCCGAAGGCCGATGTCCTGGACGTCGAGCCGGGTGACGCCACGCCGTCGATGGCCGCGTCCTGGGCGTACGCCAAGCTGCACGCCGAGCCGAACTCGCTAGCCTGCATCTATACGATGCTCTCGGAATGGCCCGCCACGCAGGCTGCCATCGCCACGCTGCCGGCCTCCATGCAGTCGCACATCCGGTGGTGGATCGCCGACCCGAACGGGATCCCGCATATCGTGCCCGGCGCGAACGCCACTCAGTGGTACTGGGGCTCGAGCTACGACATCTCGTCGGCGAACTCCGGCCTGTAACCGGTCCGTCGCCAGCAAGCTACCGCCGGCTCGCGCTTCGCGCGCGGGCCGGCGGTTTCCATGTGCCGGTCAGGCGGAATGCCGTTCCGTAAGCGGCACGGCGCTCCGGATCCATCCCGCGTTTCCTGCCCTGAGCTGGCCGTCGTGCTCCGGGCAGAGCATGGCGACGCGCGCGATCGCACCCATGGTGATCTGCCAGGTCACCGCACCGAGGTGGGTGCACGGGGTGTGCCAGCTTGTCACGGTCATCATGTCCGGGCAGACGATCTTGCGTCCGGCCCCGCACATTCCGGTGAAGTCATTGCAGCGCACGCAGAAGCCCAGCCGCGCGCTGACCGGATCGTGGTTTGCTAACCCGCAGTCAGGGCAGGTCCAGCGCCCGGGCCGGCCGCCCGGCGCGGATATGTCGCGGCCGCGGCGGAAGATACCGCGCCTGGCCCGTCCGGGACCGTCGGTGGCTGCACGCGTGGCATTACGAGACAATGGCGACCCCCGCCCTTCGTAACACCGCCTCTTCCCCCCACAGGTCAAGGCCAGGTGATAGCGACCACGCTACGCCGCGCACCGACTCCGGCGCGTCATCTGAATGATGTACCCGGATATGTAATAGCTGGCTAGATCAGTGCTGGCTAGATGAGGGCGAGCGCGTCCAGGTCGATCGCATGGCGGGCATGGCGGCGTGCCATTGCGGCGAACATCGCATCGCCGCGATCGGTCTGCTGCACCATCACCGCAGCGATGATGTCCATCACGATGCCGCTGAACGCGTGGCGGCGATAGCCAGTCCAGCAGTCGTCCCAGCTCATCTCGGCACCGCGGCTGGTCAGCACGGAGTGATAACGCCGGACGAGCGCTTCCTCGTACTGCCGCCGCGTGGCTACCGGCAAGCTGGATGCCAGGAAGTAGGCCAGGTCGGCCGTTGCAGCGCCGAAGCCAGCCGTCTGCCAGTCGAGCACGACCGGTCGCTCGCCCCCGAACAGCAGGTTGTCGGCGCGGAAGTCACCGTGCACGATCGTCCGCGGCTCGTCCCTCGCGGCTAGATAGGCAGGCGCGCGCGGCAGGAAATCCTCGATGAGACTGAAGGTGCCTGGCTCGAGGCGGTCTGCGTACCGCTCCCTGAAAGCCGGGTACAGGTCGGTGATCACGGCGGCGAGCAGCCCCGCTGCCTCGGGGCCTGACCTGTTCAGCCAGGGTAGTGCGGCGAGCTCACGGCTGTCCCAGCCGGCCGCGTGCAAGGCCGCAAGCTCGCGGATTGCCGCGGCGGCGGCATCCGGATGCAGGCCAGCCAGCTGGTCGCCGGGCAGCGCGGGTGCCAGGTCTTCAAGCAGCACCACGTAGTCGTCGGGTTCGGCGTCATAGGCGGAGTAGTAGCACTCGGGCAGCGCGACGGGCAGTCCCGGCGCGAGCTGGCTGTAGAAACTCGCCTCGATCTCGTAGGTGCGGAACGCCCTGGCAGCGTTCCGGCTGGCCGCATCCGCTGCGGGCACCTTGGCGATGATCGTCGGCGGCAACGCGGCCGGACCGTCGTAGCTCAGCAACAGCCGGTAGCTATCGGAGACCTGGCCCGTGCCGACCGGCACTGCCTCGACGGCGGTCACTGCCCAACCGCCGAGGTGGCTGGCCAGGGCACCGGTCAGGAAATCGGCCGTGAGCTCCTGGCCGCCGCGCACTGCGGCGGTCACTGGCCGTCTCCGCCTTGCTCAGCCAGGTACGACCAGCCGTGCTCGTCCCAGCCGGGCGGCTGACTCCACTCTGTCCAGCCGTAGCCAGTCCGTCCGTCGTCAGCCGTGAACTGGCATAGCGCTCGCGGGAAATGGGCCACCTGGCCGTCTGGCGAGATCATCGCGACGGGAGCGAAAGCCAGCGGGACCGCAGTCAGCGCTGCGCCGGACAGTCGTAGCCGGGACCGCCGCGGAAAGTCGTCAGCGCCGAAGTCGGTGTGCGCGCAGAATCCGCTCAGGTGGCTTAGCTCGCCGGCCGGGGGTACCGCGAACGACGGCCAGCTGATCGGGAATCCGATGTTGGCTTGCATGCCGTGAAATGCAGTGCCGTCGTCCAGCCGGCCCGAGGTCCACAGCCATGAGATGCGCCACCAGTCTCGCTCTCCCCAGCTATGGTCGCGCTCACCGAAGCCGCGGATAGCCGTCTGCACGCCGTCGACGCTCACGGTCCCGGTGACCTGGCAGGGTATTTCATAGCGCGGAAGGTCCTTGTAGGGGTAGACGCCGCCAGCCGTGACCCACTCAAGGTCAAGAACGAGGCGGACCTGGTCGGCAGCGTCGAGGCCGGCGTACGCGGCGGCGGGCTCGGGGAGTACCGCCGCCGCAGCGTCGAGCCCCACCCGGGCTGAGCCGAACGGCTGGGCAATCTCTTGCGTGGCAGCGATGCAAGCGGTCCGAAGTTCCGCGCTGCCGCTCGCCGGCACCGCCGCCGCGTTATCGGCGACGAGAATGGCCGGTTGTCCCGGCCGCACCACGCAGGCCCAGTACCACGCCCGGTCCCAGTTCGGGTACAACCCGAGCCGGACGTAACCGCCGACGGATCCGTCCGCTGCCGCGAAGTCGTAGTAGAACGACTCGTTCCATAGCAGCTCCGGACCGGGCTGGTGTAATAGCTCGTCAGTCGCCTCGAGCTGCCAGGTCCCGTGATCGACGATCTTCACCATCGGCAGGCCTCCCGCTGGCTGGGATAGCGTTGCGTGGAGGATCGCACAGCAGCAGCCGCACGTCCAGGCTCAGAGCCAGTGGGTCACGCGCTAGCGCGCTCGCCGACAACAGGGAGACGAATGGATCTCGGGCTGACCGGGAAGTCCGCGATTGTCGCCGCCGCCAGCAAAGGACTGGGAAAGGCGTGCGCCCTCGCGCTGGCGCGAGAAGGCGCGCACGTCGCGATCTGCGCGCGTACCGAAGCTCAGCTGGCGGCGGCCGCTGCCGATATCAGGCAGGCCACCGGCGCCGACGTGCTGACCGTGCCGGCCGACCTCACCAGTGGAGAAGATATCCGCGCGGTAGTCGCGGCGACAGCCGAGCGCTACGGCGGTGTCGACATCCTGGTCAACAACTCTGGCGGGCCGCGCAGAGGCCGGTTCGGCGACCTGAGCGACGAAGACTGGCGCCTGGCGTTCGAGGTTGTGACGCTGAACTTCGTGCGCTTCGTCCGCGCCGCGGTGCCGTACATGCGCGCCAAGCGCTGGGGCCGCATCATCGGCGTCCAGTCGAGTTCGGTGAAGCAGCCGGTAGCTAACATCGACCTGTCTAACGGCATCCGGCCGGGCATTGCCGGCCTGATGAAGGCACTGATGCCGGATCTGGCCGCCGACGGCATCACGATCAACCTCGTGCTGCCCGGCTCCTTCCGTACTGGCCGGATCAGTCCCGAGCTGGCGGACGGACCTCTGGACGATCCGGAGATTCAGGCCCGGCTGAAATCGCTCAGCGCCGGCATTCCGGTCGGCCGGCTGGGGGAGCCCATCGAGCTCGGCGATCTGGTCGCGTTCCTTGCCTCCGAGCGCGCCGCGTACATTACCGGCGCTACCTACCAGATCGACGGCGGCGTCATCGCGTCGAATCTGTAGCGCCCGTCGGCGGCATCAGGGCCGCCGCCGCCACCGGCGCCAGCGCGAGCGCAGCGGTTCAGCCGGCACGGTTTCGGCCGACTGGGCCGCCGGCCGACGTGAGGATTCGCCCTCCGCGTCGCGCCATTTGGCGACCATCGCCTCGCTGTCAATCAGCGGCACGAAGATCGGCGGTCCGATCGGCAGCCTCCGCCACTCCATGATCCGCTCGTTCAGCTCGGTGACAGCATCGCGGACCTCGCGCTCGGAGCCGAGATCCGCCACACTCTCAGCTAGCCTGGCGGACTGCTTGCGCAGCCGGAGCGGAGTCGGCAGCAGTTCCTCGGTCGAAACGCCCTCGCGCCGCACCCAGTCGAGCACCCAGGCATCGGGATCGTCTCGCTCTCCGCGGCCGGGCAGTGGCTTGCCGGCGCCGGCCAGGTTGTCAAACGCTCCCCGCTCGGTCGCATCGCTGATCTGCTGGTCGATCCAGGAGCGGAAGCTCATGCCCTGTGGCTTGCGGTCAGTCATCGTCAACGGCCAGTTTACTGACTGCTTCCGCGCGGCCCAACGGCCAACGGGCCTGGCCCGGCGCACGCTCGGCGTCAGCTAGCCTGATTCGCGGAGCTAAGCGGAGCGGGCACAGCAAAACCCGCGGCTGGTCGAGGGTGACCGGGCCGCCACCTGGGAGGACGGGCGTTGGCGATCGTGGTGCTGGTGCTATGGGTGGTCACTGCCATCGCCGGAATCACCTTGCTGAAGGCGGGCGGCGCGGCGCGCCGCGCTGCTGCAGCCGCGATGCCCGTCAGGGAGAGCGTCGCGGCCGACGTTATGGCGGGGACCCGCATGGCTGCCGTGCCGCTGACCCCCGACGGGCGGCCGCCGCCAGGCCCGCATGTCCGGGTCGGGACGCCAGACGGCGAGCACCCGCTCCTGGAGTTCAGCCATCCAGCGCTCGCGGTGGCCGGGATCGCATGCTGGATGATGTTCGCCTTCGTGCACTACCGCCCGCTGGCCTGGATCGCCTTCGCAATCCTGGCCCTGACCCTCGTGGTCGGCCTGGGCTGGCTGATCCGCAACCGGCAGGCTGCCAGCCGGCGGGCGGCAGCAGCGTGGTCGTTCCCGGCCCGGCTGATCTGGGCGCATGGCCTGGTCGCCACCTCCTCGCTGGTGCTCACGGTGCTGACCGCCCTGCTGGCGAGCCGCTAACGGAGCCCGGTGCCGGGGACCTCAGGGGCGACACGCCCGGCGGATGCCAGCGGGGGAAAGAATCCGCCGCGATCGTGCCGGTCCGCCTGCACCGGGTGTGGCGCGCCTCGCCTGGCCCGGGGGGCGAGGAGGCGGGGCGCGGAGGTGCATCCGGCTTTTCCGTCCTTTCCTGATCTGTTCCTGCTCGTGTGGTCCCCGGCATCAGCAACCACGCTAATTTCGCCGCACCCGAGCTCGCATCCGCCTGGCGGACGGTCACGTGCCCCGCAACTGATAGCCGCCTGATAGCCGCTGCCGGCCGGCCCGGTCCCGGCGGACCCGGCGACGTAGCGTGAAGACAACGGCAGGCGGGGGATCACCTGGGGTCTGTGATGCTGATAGATCGCGATGCCGAGCGCGCGCAGGTAGGCCGCCTGCTCCACGCTGCAAGGAGCGGGCACAGCGCAGTTCTCGTGCTCAGCGGCGCTCCTGGAGTTGGCAAGACCGCGTTGCTCGATCATGCCATCGAATCGGCACCTGACTTGCGGATGGCCAGGGTGGCCGGCGTCGAGCCGGAGGCGGAGCTGGCATATGCCGCGCTTGAGCAGTTGCTGTCGCCCATGCTGGACCTTGCCGACAAGCTGCCCGATCCGCAGTATGACGCCCTCGACGTGGCTCTAGGCCGCCGCGCAGGCCCGGCACCGGACCGGTTTCTGGTTGACCTGGCGGCGCTCGGATTGCTCTCGGGAACGGCGGCACAGCGGCCGGTGCTGTGCATCGTCGATGATGCCCAGTGGCTTGACCGCGCCTCTGCGCACGTGCTGGGGTTCGTGGCACGCCGGCTGCTGGCCGAGCCCGTCGCTCTGCTCTTCGCCACTACCGGAGAACCAGGCGAGGACCTCGCCGGACTTCCCGAACTGGCCGTCTGCGGGCTGGGTGCAGGTGACGCGAGGGCGCTGCTCGAGTCCGTCGCCCGAGGGCCAGTAGACGACCGGGTACTCGACCGGGTCGTCGCCGAGACACAAGGGAATCCGCTGGCACTCCTGGAGATGCCGCGAGGCCTCAAGCTAGCCGAATTTACCGGCGGGTTTAGTGAGGGGTGCCTGCCCGGGCTATCGGGTCAGATCGAGGAAAGCTTCCGGCGGCGGCTCGGCGCGCTGCGCGCCGACACCCAGCAGCTGGTCCTCGTCGCCGCTGCCGAGCCGACAGGGGACCCAGGGCTGCTGTGGCGCGCGGCGGGCCTGCTGGGGATCGGCGCGCACGCGCTGGCCCCTGCAGAGAAGGCGGGGCTGCTCGTGGTCGGCGACCGGGTGGTCTTCCGTCATCCGCTCGCCCGCTCCGCGGTGTACCG
Organism: Streptosporangiaceae bacterium; assembly: GCA_035507615.1. Lineage (GTDB taxonomy): Bacteria > Actinomycetota > Actinomycetes > Streptosporangiales > Streptosporangiaceae > JAJYUU01. Next base: position 18,015 of record DATJNX010000021.1, on the reverse strand, counting down.
GACCGCGTCGCCAGAAGCCCGGCGCGTGGTCAACAGGGCGCTCGCAGACGCGACGGATCCGCTCGCCGATCCCGAGCGGCGCGCCTGGCACCGGGCGCTCGCCGCGGTCGGGCCCGACGAGCGTATCGCCGCCGAACTGGACCGCCTGGCTGTCCAGGCCAGGGGGCGCGGCGGCTGGGCTGCGGCAGGTGCGTTCCTGCAGCGCGCGGCCGAGCTGACGCTCGACCCGGCGCAGCGTACCGAGCGGACGCTCGCTGCGGCACATGCCAGATACGAAGCCGGCGCGCTCGATGTCGCCGACGGACTGCTGGCCGGCACGCAGGCCTGGTCCCTCGATGACCTGCAGCGCGCCCGTGTCGATCTGCTGCACGCGCGGATAGCGTTCGCGTCCAGCCGCGGTTCTGATGCACCTTCGCTGTTCTTGAAGGCTGCCCACGACTTCGAGCCCGTCGACATGCTGCTCGCGCGCGAAACGTATCTGGAAGCTCTCACCGCTGCGTTGTTCGCCGGCCGCCTGGCCGCCGGCGGCGACATGGCAGAGGTCGCCGAGGCCGCGCTCGCGCTGCCGCCGGCATCCCAGCCATGTCGAGCTTCGGAGTTGCTGCTTGACGGAATGGCGCTGATGACCACTGAGGGCTGCACGGCCGGTGTGCCCGCGCTTCAGCGTGCAGTCAGCGCCTTCGTCTCCGGGGCCGTCTCTGAAGAGGAGACACTTCGGTGCTGGCAGGCACCCCACGCGGGTGCCCTGGTATGGGACTGCGAGAGCGTTGACCTCCTGTCGGCACGCCAGGCCAAGGTCGCTCGCGACTTCGGGGCGCTGACCGAGGCTCCGGTTGGCCTCAGCACACGCGCGTTCCTCCACTTGTTCACCGGGGACTTCGGCGCCGCGACCTCGCTGGCCGCCGAAGTCGCGTCGGTGAGCGAGGCAGCGAACTGCAGCGTGGCTCCGTACGCGGCGGTGGCGCTCGCCGCCCTCCGTGGCAGGGAGGCCGAAACTGCCGCACTGACCGAGTCCGGCGCGAGGGACGCGGAACGCCGCGGCGAGGGTAAGGCCCTGACCTTCTTTCAATGGGCGACGGCGCTACTGTCCAACAGCCTCGGTCGTTACGACGAGGCGCTCGCGGCGGCGGAGCGGGCGAGTGATGACTCCGTAGTTCACTTCTTTGTCAGCTGGTCGCTCGTCGAGCTGGTAGAAGCGGCAGCACGGAGCGGGAAGCCCGAGCGCGCAGCTGCAGCGCTCGGCAGGCTAGCCGAGCACACCAGCGCGAGCGGGACCGACTGGGCGCTGGGTGTCGAGGCCCGCGCGCGAGCGCTCGTCAGCCGGCCAGCCGAGGCGGAGCATTACTACCGCGAGGCGATCGAGCGCCTCGGCCGCACTCCGCTCAAGCTGGAACTGGCCCGCGCCCAGCTGCTCTACGGCGAGTGGCTGCGGCGCCAGCGGCGCAGGCGTGACGCCCGGGACCAGCTTCGAGCAGCATGCGAGTTCTTCGACTGTGCTGGCGCGATGGCGTTCGCCGAACGAGCCCGCAGCGAGCTCAGGGCGACGGGCGAGCACGCCCGCAAGCGGACATTCACCACAAGTGATGCGTTGACCACACAGGAAGCACTCGTCGCCCGGCTGGCCGGCGAGGGAGCGTCGAACCGGCAGATCGCCGAACAGCTGTACATCAGCCCCGCCACGGTCGCTTATCACCTGCGGAAGGTTTTCACCAAGCTCGGGCTCAGCTCACGGCGCGAGCTGGCCGGCTCTTAGTCACCACCGCCTACGGACGTCGTCCGCCTGACCGCGTAGGTGATATTGACGCGCAGGACCGTGTATAACTCTCAAGCGTTGAGCTACCTGGATACTTGCTGCCCTGGCACTGGCGATGGGAACCGATCTTGGAGGCATTTACCGCACCGCAGGTCACCGGCGACGACCACATCCGCGGCCCTGCCGGCGCGCCTGTCACCGTCCTGGAGTACGGCGACTTCGAGTGCCCGTACTGCCGCGGCGCGTTCCGGGACGTTCGGCTGCTCACTGACCAGCACCCGGCCGAGATCCGGTTCGTCTTCCGGAACTTCCCGATTCCCCAGCTGCACCCGCACGCCGAGCAAGCGGCCGAGGCAGCTGAGGCCGCGGCCGCCCAGGGCAAGTACTGGCAAATGCACGACCTGCTGCTGCAGCCGTACTCGCATCTGGATACCGACTCGCTGGTGACCTATGCAGAAGTCATCGGGCTGGATATCCCGCACTTCCGCCGCGACCTGACCGACCGTGCGCACCTGGCGAGGATCAACCGGGACATCGAGGAAGGCGTCAGGAACGGGGTAAACGCCACGCCGAAGTTCTACGTCGACGGGCAGCGGGTGGACGGAAAGGTTCCGCTGGAGCACCTCGTCGAGCTGGTGGACAGCGCGGTGTCGGCAGCCCGCAGCCGGTCAGCTACGTAGCGCGAGATTCGCTCGCGTCAGCCGCATCTCTCGCAGTACCTCGCCTCCGGCTTAGCGAGCAGCCGGGCCGCCTCGATGTCATCCGCGCAGTCCTCGCACCGGCCGAACTCGCCGGCGGCCAGGCGGTGCAGTGCTTTGTCTGTCTCAGCGAGCGCGTAGCGCGCGACGACAGCCCGGCGGGACAGCAGCCGCCGCGACTCGGCATCCTTCGTGCCGTCGGGCGGAGCGGCATCGTGGAAGGCAACACTCAGGTCGGTGAGCTCCTCCAGCCGGTTTTGCCAGCGCGCCTCGAGCAGCGCCCGCCACCGGGACACGCAGGTCTGGCTGCGTCGCGGTGCCGGAACTTTGCCGGGCAGCGCTAGTTGCCTGGTTGCTGTCATTACGGTCATCTCGGGGCTCTCCTTGGCCGACCGCGCAGCGTCGCCGTCAGACGGGGTCGACGGCAGTCCGCTGCGATGGGACGTAGCTGGCGATGGGCTGTGCAGCACCGTTGCGCTGCCGTGGCACCGACATCCGGGCGCGGGAGTTGCGGGCTCGCAGTTGCGTGCGCCGGACCGACTCCGAGGCCAGGGCCTGGGCGATTCGCTCGGCGATGTCCGCGGGCAGAACCGGCAGGTACTGGCTGAGGCGGCGCAGTTCGTGTCCAGAGTCCATTGCTTCGGTCCTTTCGGGGGGCGACGGCAACCTTCGTCCGCTGGGCTGGGGTAGCCGCCGGTTTGTTTGCGCTACTTCAGGCAACGCGCCCAGGATGCAGACCCCGAACACGCCGTGTGAAGTTCCGATGGAGAGCCCCTCAGCGGGCGCCTAGAGTGAACTGTCGGCAAACGCGCGGGGTCCGTGAAATCACGATCACCGCATCAACCGGACTTATCGGGGCAGGCACGCGGGATGGCGATCAGCGTCAACGAGACCGAGACTAAGTACGAGGCTGGACCCGACGCGGTGCTTCCCAAGTTCGACACGCTGCCAGACGTCACCAGCGCCCAGGGGCCTGACGTGCAGGAACTGGTAGCGGAGTACTTCGACACCGAGGACCTGCGCCTGCTGGCCGCGGGCATCACGCTCCGGCGGCGTACCGGCGGGACCGACGCGGGCTGGCACCTGAAGCTGCCCGCCGCCCCGGGCAGCCGCGAGGAGATCCGGCTGCCGCCCGGCCGGGCAGACCGGGGAGTCCCGGCTGAGCTGGCGAACCTGGTGCAGGCGCGGACCCGCGGTGCGCCGCTGCTGCCGGTGGCCGCGATCACGACGCTCCGGCGCGTCACCACCCTGGTCGGTCCGGACGGCGCCTCGCTCGCGGAGGTCGCCGATGACAGCGTCCGTGCCGTACCAGCCCAGGGGGATCCCGACGAGTGGCGCGAGGTCGAAGTCGAGCTGACTGGCGGCGACCGCAAGCTGCTCGCCGCAGCTGACGACTTGCTGCTGCTCAGCGGACTGCAGCGGTCCCGGCGGTCCGCGAAGCTTGAACGCGTCCTGGGCCAGTTGTCACAGCCGCTCGCCGGATGCGCAAAGCTGCGGCCGTCGTCCAGCGCTGCCGACGTCATCGGCGCATACCTCCGCAGCCAAGCCGAGGCGCTGAAGTGGCTTGACCCGAGAGTGCGACGAGCCGAGCCTGACTCACTGCACCAGATGCGGGTAGCCTCCCGCCGGCTGCGGAGCGCTCTGCGGTCATTCGGCTTGGTAGTCAGCCGCCTGCAGACCGACCATCTCACTGCCGAGCTGCGCTGGCTCAGTGGCGTCCTCGGCGAAGCCCGGGATGCTGAGGTGCAGGCAGAACGCCTGGACGAACACGTGCGCCAGACGGCGGCCGAAGAGCTTCTCGGGCCAGTAGCGGCGCACATCCAGGCACACAACGCGAAGGCAACGGCTACCTCGGTCAAGGCCGTATCGGCAGCCTTGAAGTCGGCTCGCTATTACACGCTGCTCGACGAGCTGGATCAGCTGATTGCCAGCCTGCCGCCCGGCCCGGCCGCTGGTGAGGCGGCCCGCAAGGCGCTGCCGGCCGCGGTATCCCGGACCTATCGCAAGACGCGGCGCCGCATGCGCAGGGCGCTCGAAGCTCCGGCAGGCCCGGCACGCGAGGTGGCCCTGCATCAGGCTCGCAAGGCCGCGAAACAGGCGAGGTATGCCGCCGAGGCGGTGGCACCGGTCCTTGGCCACGACGCGGCACGGTTCGGCAAGCGCATGAAAGAGCTGCAGACAGTGCTCGGCGATCATCAGGACACCGTCGTGGGCCGCCAGCTAGCGCGGCGGCTGGGCATATCCGCGCAGCGGGCTGGCGAGAGCGCGTTCAGTTACGGCTTGTTTTACGGCCGCGACGCGTGCGAGGGAGCCAGGCTCCAGGCTAAGGCGGCGGCCGCCTGGCAGAAGGCGTCGCGCAGGCGGTACCGGCGCTGGCTGCCGTAGCGCCGTTATAGTGCCGGAATATGCACCGGTACCTGGCTCTGCTGCGGGGCGTCAACGTCGGCGGCACGATTGTCGCGATGGACGATCTTCGCGACTTGGCGACCGCCATCGGGCTTACCGGCGCCGCCACCTACATCCGCAGCGGCAACCTGCTGTTCAGCAGCGCAGCGGCCGACGCCGGCGTGCTCGCTGACATGCTCGAGCGGGAGATCGCCAGCCGCCTCGGCATCCGGTCAGCGGTAGTCGTCCTGTCCGGCGCGGAACTCAGGCAGGTGATCGCGGACAACCCGTTCCCTGCCGAGCCGAACCCCAAGTGCCTGCACGCAGTATTCAGGCGTGACGAGCTTGACGCGGACGGCATCGCTGCGGTTGCCGCCGCGGTGCAACGGGCCCGGGACGCCGGCAGCCGGGACGACGCCGCCGTGATCGGGCGGACCTTGTTCCTGCACACGCCAGACGGCTACGGCCGCAGCGACCTGGCCGCGCGACTCGGGCGCTCCCGGATGCAGGCGGCAGGCACGGCCCGGAACTGGGCCACGGTCACCACGCTCATGGGCATGCTGGACGGGGCTCGCTAGCGGGCGGCCCGTGCCTGGAATGATGGAGTCGTGAACCCTATCTCGCGTGGCTTCCACGGCCGTCGCCGGGAGTCTGACGTCGACCCGAAGCGGATACCTCCAGGCCAGTACGTGACCACCGACTTCCCTGTGCTGTCCGCTGGACCGACCCCGCACACGCCGCTGGAGAACTGGACATTCACCATTAAGCAGGCGGGTGCGACCGTCAAGTCGTGGACCTGGCAGGAGATCCTTGACCTGCCGGCTGAAGACGTCACCGTCGACATCCACTGCGTGACCAAGTGGTCCAAGCTGGATAGCCGCTGGCGAGCGGTATCGATGGACACCCTGTTCGCGCAAGTCGAGCATGAGGCCCGGTTCGTGCTGGCGTTCTGCGACGGTGGCTACACCACGAACCTGCCGCTGGCCGACGTTACCGGCGGCCAGGCCTGGCTTGCCTACGACTACGACGGTTCTCCCCTGCGGCCGGAGCACGGCGGCCCGGCCCGGCTGCTGGTGCCGCACCTGTACTTCTGGAAGAGCGCGAAGTGGGTACGCGGCCTGGAGTTGCTCGCCGCGGACGAGCCCGGCTTCTGGGAAAGATACGGCTACAACAACTACGGAGATCCATGGCGGGAACAGCGGTACGCGGGCGACTGACGTGGCAGACCGTCGCGGTCGCCGCGCTGCGGCCGGAAACCTCGTCAGTCCGCACAATCGCGCTGGACGTTCCCGGCTGGGATGGCCACCAGGCTGGCCAGCATCTGGATATCCGGCTGACGGCCGACGACGGCTACATGGCGGAGCGGTCGTACTCGATCGCGTCGGCACCCGGCGAACCGGTCGAAATCACCGTCGAGCGGCTGGACGACGGCGAGGTGTCGCCCTATCTGACGGAGGAGCTGCGGGTCGGCGACAAGATCGAGATACGCGGCCCCATCGGCGGCTACTTCGTCTGGGACGGTGCCGATATGACGCCGGTCCTGCTGGTGGCAGGCGGGTCAGGCGTGGTGCCCTTCAGGTCGATGCTGCGCCATCGCGCCCGGACCGGCAGCGCGGCGCCGTTCCGGCTGCTGTACTCGGCCAGGTCGCTGCCCGACGTGATCTACCGAACCGAGCTCGACATGCCGGGCGCCGGAGCCGACATCGTGTACACGCTGACGCGCCAGCAGCCGCCAGGCTGGGCCGGGCATTCTGGCCGGGTGGATGCCGAGTTGCTGCAAGAGGTGGCGTGGCCGGGGGACCGGCAGCCGCTGGCGTACGTGTGCGGGCCGACTGCGTTCGTGGAGATCGTCGCGGCCGGACTCGTCAGCCTCGGTTATCCGCCGGACCGGGTGAAGACCGAACGCTACGGCGGAGCGGGGGCGACATGACCGACATGCTGTACGGGCCGGACGCGAGCGTGCTGGACGGCAACGCCATCGGCGGCCTGTTGCGCGAGATCTTCGGCATGGAAATGACCACCGCCGAAGCGACCTGCGCGACTTGCGGTAGCACCGGCCAGGTTGCCGAGACAGTCGTGTACCTCAGTGCGCTTGGCGCCGTCATGCGCTGCCGCACGTGCACCTCCATCCTGGCTGTCGTGGTGAGCAGGCATGAGATGAACTGCGTCGACCTCAGCGGCCTGGCAGGACTTCAGGCTCCCTAGCTTCACGCCCTCCGGGAGCGAACGCCGAGCACCAATGCGACGGCCAGCAGGATGATCCCGGCGACGATCGCCGAGCCGTAGCCCGCAAGGACTACCGGCGAGTGGTGCACTGCGCTGATGACCGCGGTTTGCGGGACACCGAACTGCGAGTGCGCGCCGAAGACGTCCGGCCCGGCCCCGGCGGTAAGGCCGAGCTGCACGATCCGGCCCGCGTCGTGTACCGCGCCGGCCGGGTTGAGCAGGCCGAACCCGACCATCGTGTCGTAGCCGCCCGGCGGGTGATAGCTGGCTGATTCTGCCAGCGCAAGGGCTACCTGAGCGGGCGTGATCTGCGGGTAGGCCGATTTGATCAGCGCCACCGTTCCGGCAACCCAGGCGATGTCGGTGTAGTTACCCCATGCGGTGTAGGGCTGGCTACCGGGTCCGGTCTCCGGCAGCACGTTGTCCGGCGCGGTCACGAGCACGGAACTGTTAGCGGGCGTGCTGACCCGCTTAGCCGGCTTCGGCAGGCCGGCGAGCAGCTGCCCGGTGAAGTTGATCACGCCCGGCGAGCTGTCCGGGTAGGCAGGCGCAGTCAGCTTGCCGCCCAGCGAGTCCGAGCTCCCCAGCACGACCACGTTCCGCGAGACGGCGTACTCGACCGCGGATTCCAGCCCGGCGGAGTCCGCGCCACCGCTCTCCAACGTCACGATGACGCCTGCGCCGTGGTTAGCCGCGTAGCGGATGGCCTTAGCCAGGATGGCCTGCCAGATGCCGGCCTTCTGGTACTTGGCACCACCCCGGCTGTCATAGTCCACGATGCGCTCGACCAGGATGCGAGCGGCAGGCGCGCGGCCGATCGAGCCGAACGGGCTCGTGCTGGCCGGCCCGCTCCCCGCGATGAGGGAGGCCAGGACGGTTCCGTCGGTAGCCGACGCGCCGGCCAGCGGAGCGTAGTCCGGGCCGATCGTCAGCTTCCCCGATAGTCCACTGACACCGTCCACAGCGGTGCTCAGCAGCGCGATCGTGACGCCCTTGCCGCGCGTGACGTGCCAGGCCTGGCGCATCTCGGCGGCCAGCCGGCCTTTGGCCGACACCGGGAACAACTCGCCTGACCTCGTGCTGCCGCGATGCGTGCTGAGGTGAGCCGCCTGCGCACCAGGCGCCGCCTGCGCGGCCACTGCCGCAGGCCCGGCCATCAGGAACGCGGCGGCAATGGCCAGTCCCGCAGCGACGCCAGCGCCTGCGCGCGTCAACACGAGATGTCCCGCATTGAGCACGGGTTACCGTGACTTGTCAGCGCATTCTCGGCCGCGCCGAGGATTGCGACGCCGAGCGACTGAAGCTCACCGCTGCCGCCTGCCGCCAGGCCGGCAGCTACCGCGCTGCCGGGTTCGGTGTCGGTATAGCCGGCCGTGTAGAGGAACAAGTAAGGACCGGCAACCTGGACGCCGGCCGCCCCGCGCGCCAGGTCGGTGAAGCCAGCAGTGATCGTTCCGGGATACGGGACTGTGTGCAGGGCTGAGCCGGGCGAGACCGGCAGCAGGCTTCGCTCGGCCTGGCCCGCCGCTGCCGGTGAGCGCAGCACGGCGATGCCGATGGTGGCAGCGAGCGCACCGCCCGCGCTGACATACGTTGCCCGCAGCATCGTCGTGCAGCGCAGCCGGCGGATCTGCGCCGCTGCCGCCGGCTCGAGCGCGGCCTGGCAGGCTGCCGGCGGCTTGATGCCCACCAGCGTGGCGGTCGCGGTGTTACCGGCCACGTCCTGATACGAGACCGTCGCCGGGAAGATCGTCCCGGCCGGCAGGCGCTCCCACCGGCTGCCGATCTCTGCTGCCAGCGCTGCGGCAGCTTCAGCCTTCGTGGCGCCGCGGCTGAGCTCATGCCGCAGACCGATGCCGCCGGCGAGGATAGCGGCGACGCCGAGGCTGACCAGGGTCACGAGAGCTGCCAGGCGCCGGACGCGGCGGGAACGGCCGGTGATCGTGGCCGTTTCGACAGATGCCATTGGCCACCCACTCGGGGACAGTTCGGAAGGATCATCCGAAGTCATTCAAGGACCCTAGAACCGCGCTATATCCCAATCAATAGCCGCGAGATAACGAAGTGCTCGCCGCACTCCGCCAGTCCGCCTGCGCGGCCGGAGACCACTGGGCATGGCGGCGCCGGAACAGATCTGCGGCCCTGGCACCGCTCCACTGCAGCGGCAGCAGCTGCCGGGGGAGATCGGGGTCGGTCCACGGGAAGCGGCGCCAGGCATGAACTAGCTCGATCGTGGCGGCGAGCGGATCGCGCGCCGCGGAGTCCGCGAATGCCGTCAGGAAGTCCTCGTACGCCTGTCCGATCGCACCGAGATCCCAGGCCTGCGCGACCAGCGCCGCCAGCTGCCCGCCGGCGTGCTGCCCGCGAAAGATCTGGGCCTCACCGGCCAGGCCGGCCTCCTGCAGGACGCGCTCTACCTCGGCGAGCCGATCCGCGTGCGTGGTAACCCACACACCCGGCGCCGGGCTGCCGAACCCGGCCCAGCTCAGGCGACTGCGAAGTAGGTGCCGGCCGGCCCGCTCAGACTCCGGCGCCCGCGCCAGCACCAGCAGCCAGCTGCCATCCCAGCCAGACCGGTGCGCGCCGAAGCCGTAGATCCGCTCGGTGCCCTCAGTCAGCAACTCCTCGGCGCGCGGGGTGAGCAGCCATTTGGTGTGCCTGCCGACCCGGTCCGCGGTCAGCCAGCCAGCGGCAGCGGTCCGCATCAGCGCCTGCCTGGTCGCCTTCTCTTCCACCCCGAGCCGCGCCATTGCCGCGATCACTGTGGCGGTCCACGTCGCGCCACCACCGGGCAGCACGAACTCGCCGAGGATGGTGAACAGCAGGCCGCGAGCACTGGACGCGCCGGCCGCGTGCCGCCGCGACAGTGCAGGCCGAGGAGGGGCGGCCGACCCGACCCGGGGGATCGGATCGGCCGCGCTTGTGATGTCTGCTACCTGCATATCTGGGGCTGGCATGTCCCTCCCGTCAGCAACACTCTACGTTATCTTGGCGTAGACACACAGAAACGTAGAACGTAGACTGGGCCGGTCAGCCTCCGCCGACGTTCCGTGGAGACACGTGTCATGACACAGGCCGCCAGCGCGCAGGTCCGGGTGGAGTTCCGGGTGACGCCGGAGAACTACCGGCACTGGCACCTCGCAGTGGACGGACCGGTCGCGACGCTGACCATGGATGTCGCGGAGGACGGCGGGCTGGTGCCCGGCTATGAGCTCAAGCTCAACTCCTACGACCTCGGCGTCGACATCGAACTGCAGGACGCGGTGCAGCGGCTCCGCTTCGAGCACCCGCAAGTCCGGGTCGTCGTGCTCACCAGCGCCAAGGACAAGGTCTTCTGCGCGGGCGCGAACATCAAGATGCTGGCCGGGTCGGCACACTCGTGGAAGGTGAACTTCTGCAAGTTCACCAACGAGACTCGGGGCGGCATGGAAGACGCGACGGCGCACTCAGCGCAGCTCTACCTGGCCGCGCTGAACGGCACGGCGTCAGGCGGCGGTTATGAGCTGGCACTTGCCTGCGAGCACATCATGCTGGTCGATGACCGCTCATCCGTGGTGTCGCTGCCCGAACTTCCGCTGCTCGGCGTGCTGCCTGGCACCGGCGGGCTGACCAGGGTGACTGACAAACGACACGTCCGGCGCGATGTAGCCGACTATTTCGCGACCAGGGCAGAGGGGATAGGTGGCCGGCGAGCAGTCGCCTGGCGCCTGGTAGACGAGATAGTGCCGCGACCGTCCTGGAACGACGTCGTGCGGGAACGGGCGCTTACACTCGCCGCATCCTCGCCGCGCGCCGCTGCCGGGGCCAGTCTGACCGGCATCGAGCTCACTCCGCTGGCCAAGACGCGCAGCGCCGATGACGAGACGGCAAGCGTGATCAGCTACACCTGGGTCACCGCGCGGCTGAACCGCGCGGCCGGCACGGCCGAGCTCACGGTCCGCGGGCCGGACGGCGACGCTCCGGCTGACATCGCCGGCATTCACTCGCTTGGCGCGGACTTCTGGCCGCTGGCAATGACGCGCGAGCTCGACGACCTGATCCTGGATCTGCGGACAAACGAGCCGGAGCTGGGGACGTGGGTGCTGCGCACCGAAGGCGATCCGCTCGCGGTGCTGGGCTACGACGAGTTGCTCCTGGCCAATCCGGGCGACTGGCTGGCGAACGAGATCGTGCACTACTACAAGCGCACCCTCAAGCGGCTCGACGTGACGAGCAGGAGCCTCATCGCGCTGATCGAGCCGGGCAGCTGTTTCGCCGGATCGCTGCTCGAGCTGGCGCTGGCCGCCGACCGCTCGTTCATGCTCGATGGTGCCTTCGACGATGACCGCGCGCCCGCAGACGGGAGCGGGCCGCACGAGCCCGTTCCCGCGGTCATCGTGGTTGGTGCGGCCAACCTGGGCACGCTGCCGATGGGGAATGAGCTGAGCCGGCTGGCGGCGCGATTTTACGGCGATGATGCCGGGCTGGCTGCCGCGGCAGCCGCGGCGGGCCGTCCGCTGGACGCGGCAGAAGCGGCGGCGCTCGGACTGGTCACGTTCGCGCCGGATGACATCGACTGGGACGACGAGATCCGGCTGGCCCTGGAGGAACGGTCGTCCTTCAGCCCGGACGCGCTGACCGGGCTGGAGGCGAACTACCGGTTCGCCGGGCCGGAGACCATGGAAACGAAGATTTTCGGCCGGCTGACGGCCTGGCAGAACTGGATTTTCAACCGGCCTAACGCATCAGGCCCGGACGGCGCGCTGCAGCTGTACGGCACCGGGCAGCGGGCCGAGTTCGACAGGAAAAGAGTCTGAATCATGACGACCCCATCGGGCGCCAATGCTGCCGACTACAGCGAGAAGATCCCGAACAACGTCGACTTGCACGAGGACCGGAGGCTGCAGCGAGCGCTGGAATCCTGGCAGCCGAACTTCCTCAACTGGTGGCAGGACATGGGTCCCACGCTGCCCACCAAGGACGTCTACCTGCGCACGGCCATCAACGTCGGCCGGGAGGGCTGGGCGCACTTCGGGCACGTGGCGATGCGCGATTACCGGTGGGGCATCTTCCTGGCCGAGCGCGACCCCGGCCGGCGCATCGGGTTCGGCCAGCACATCGGCGAGCCGGCCTGGCAGCAGGTGCCAGGGGAGTACCGGTCCGAACTCCGTCGGCTGATCGTCATCCAGGGCGACACCGAGCCGGCCTCGGTGGAGCAGCAGCGCAACCTCGGAGCGACTGCGCCCAGCCTGTATGACCTGCGCAACCTGTTCCAGGTGAACGTCGAGGAGGGCCGGCACCTGTGGGCGATGGTGTACCTGCTGCACGCTTACTTCGGCCGGGACGGCCGGGAGGAAGCCGAGGACCTGCTGCGCCGTAACTCCGGCAGCGCCGATGCGCCGCGGATTCTTGGTGCGTTCAACGAGGAGACGCCGGACTGGCTGTCGTTTTTCATGTTCACCTACTTCACCGACCGGGACGGCAAGTACCAGCTCGGCACGCTGAAGGAGTCAGCGTTCGACCCGCTGTCGCGGACCTGCGAGTTCATGCTCAAGGAAGAGGCGCACCACATGATGGTGGGCACCACCGGGCTCGACCGGGTGGTGGAGCGAACCGCGCGGCTGATGACGGAGAACGACACCGACGACGCTGCCGAGATAGCCGCACGCGGCGCAATCCCGCTTGAGGTGATCCAGAAGTACCTGAACTTCCACTACTCAGTCTCGCTCGACCTCTTCGGCGGGGAGACCTCGACGAACGTAGCTAACTACTACAGCGCCGGGCTCAAAGGCCGCTGGCTGGAGGGCCGGCGCAAAGACGACCACAAGCTCACCGCTGACGGCATGTTCGTGGATGCCCTCGTCGATGCCGGGGACGGCAAGCCGAGCATCGGGCGGGCTGAGGTGTCCGTGCTGACCGGGCTCAACACGGACTTGCGCAGGGAGTACACCGCGGACTGCCAGAGCGGGGTCAACCGGTGGAACAAGATTCTGGCCGAAGCTGCGCTGCCGCAGCGGCTCCAGCTGCCGCATGTCGCGTTCAACCGCAAGGTCGGCGCGTTCGCCGGCATCGAGGCCTCACCCGACGGTGAGTTGCTGTCGGCGGAGGCATGGGCCGCCCGCAGCCCGCACTGGCTGCCCACCGATGTGGACAAGACGCACGTGCGGTCGCTCATGCAGCCGGTGCACGAGCGCGGGAAGATCGCCGCCTGGATCGCGCCGCCGCGCAACGGCATTAACGGCAAGCCGTTCGACTACGACTACGTGCACCTCGCCTGAGGCTGCGCAGCTGAACGGGGCGACAGCTCAGGGCTGCAGCGGCGACGGGTGCCGGGGCTGGTAGATCGGGAACTCTGAGCCATCGGGCGATCTGACCGCCGCCAGCAGGCCCCAGCCCTGATCGGAAACGTCAGCTGCCACTTCGACGCCCTTCGCGCTGAGTTCGGCGAGGGTGGCGTGGATGTCGTCGCACATCAGGTACAGCTCATGGCGGCTGGCACCATCAGTCGGGTGAACGGCCAGCTCGGCCGGCGGCAGCGCGAAGATGAGCCAGCCCCCGCCTGCGTCGACTGATGGCAGGTTCAGCACGTCAGCGAAGAACGAGCGCATCTTCTCCGCGTCGGGGGAGAAGGCGATCGCATGCACCCCGGTGATCATGCTGCGAGCGTAGTCCCGTCGCCGCTTGAGGACGTCAGATGGGCTCCCCGCTTGGGGAGGGTCGCCAGCGCGAGCAGTCCGCCGGCGATGGCGACGGCCGCGCCGGTCCGCAGGCCGAGATCCATGCCGCTGATAAACGCTGACCGGGCCGCCTGGGCGAGCATGACCCCCTGGATTCCGCCGGCCCCTGCCGCTACCTCGAGTGCGCCGCCCACCGACCCCAAGATGGTGTGGGTGATCGCGGCTGCCACGTGATAAGGGGCGAGCGCCGCGGTCATCCGGCCCTGGTACCTGGTGGCGAGCAGGCTGCCGATAATCGCTACCCCGAGGGCGCCTCCCACCTGAAGAAATGCGCCGTTGGTCGCGGAACCGATGCCAGTGTGCTCGACCGGGACCGAGTTCATCACTGACGCCGTGGTTGCGGGTATCGCCAGGCCCGCGCCGATGCCCAGCATGATCATCCCGGCCACCGTGTCGAGGTAAGTCGCGCCTGCCGTGGCGAGCGAGATCTGCCAGAGGCCGGCTCCGACGATGACCAGGCCCGCCGCGACCGTCAGCTTGGTGCCGATGCTTCGCTGCAGTAGTGCCGACAACGGCGCGATTACCGCGATGGCGCCGGCCGCCGGCAGCACGCGCACGCCTGCCTGAAGCGGGGTATATCCGAGGTCGAACTGAAGGAACTGGGTCAGTACGAACAGCGACCCGAACAGGCCGAGCGTGGCCAGGCCGATCGAGGCGATCGCCGCCGAGAATGCCCGCTGGCGGAAGAACCGGAGATTCAGCATCGGATGCGAGGTGAAGCGCTCCCAGGCGGCGAACCCGCCAAGTGCGACCGCACCGCCGATGCCGGTCACCATTACCAGGCCCGACGACCAGCCATGCACCGGCGCCTCGATGATCGACCACAGCAAGAGGCCCAGGCCGGCAACCGAGAGCAGCGCACCGGTAACGTCCGGCGCTGCTGCTCTCGAGTTCTTTGAATCGGGCACCAGAGGGATTGCCAGTGCTAGCCCGGCTAGTGCGATCGGCACGTTGATGAGGAACACCGAGCCCCACCAGAAGTGCGCAAGGAGCACACCGCCGATGATCGGCCCGAGCGCGACGCCCACGCCGCTCGTCGCGGCCCAGAATCCGATCGCGCTGCGGCGCTCGCCAGGATCGGCGAACATCTGCGTGATGATGGAGAGAGTGGATGGCATGATCAGCGCACCGCCGATACCCATGCCGGCCCGCGCGGCGATGAGCATGCCCACCGAGCCTGAGAAGGCCGCCCAGGTCGATCCGGCAGCGAAGAGCACCAGCCCGGCCAGGAATGTGCGCTTGCGGCCGATCCGGTCAGCTACCGAGCCAGCTACCAGCAGCAGGCCGGCGAACACGATCACGTAGGCGTCGACGATCCACTGCAACTGAGTCGACGTCGCATGCAGATCACGAACCAGGGTCGGCAGCACGACGTTCAGGACGGTGTTGTCGATGTTCACGATCAGCAGTGAGATGCACAGCACGGACAGCACGAGCCAGCGGCGGCCCGACGCGGGCGGCTGAGCTGGCTCGGCCGGTCTTGCCGAAGGATCCGCGAGCGTAGCCACGATTGTGATGCCGCCTTCCGTGCTGCTGGCTGGGTCACCGGCCACGGGACTGGCGCTCCATCTCCCGGCGGATCTTGTTTTCCGAGATCGGCCGACGCAGGTACACAGCCAGGCCGTGATACGAACACCGCTGTGGAAGCGGTCAGACCAGGGCGTGCTGGTCCGAAGTAGCCCGGCTCGCTGACGGTGCGGTACCGGCCGGCGGAACTGCATGCCAGGCCCGCGGCCGCTGGTGCCGCGGCCGGGTGACGACAGCGACGAGCATGGTGAGCAAGACGACGGCTACTGCAGCGCCGCCGAAGATTGCGCACATGATGGGCCAGGAAGCGATAACGCTGGAGAGAATGATCGGGGTAGGCATGACGCTCGCCTCTTTCGCTGGCGACCCTACGGCCGCCGATCAGCTTTCTCACTTCAGCGTGGTCGCCATGAGCATCCGCAGTGAGGGCCCAACGGGCAGACTGGCCGAGTCCTAGGTCATGAATCCTCTGCTCCGGAGCCGCACACCACGACGGGACATGGAGCCCGCCGCAGCAGACCGGTTAGCGTGCTTCCGAGTACCAGCCTCCGCAGGTCGCCATGCGGGCGGTCGCCGATCACTACGGCGATCGCTTCCTGCTCCCTGGCCAGCCGGGCCAGCGTTTCCGCTACCGCCGCGTCGTCAGCCACCGCCAGCCCTTCGGCGTCGAGACCAGCCTGCCTGGCCAGCGTGGCGCCGCGGTCGGCAAGCTGCTGGGCTGCCTCGAACGCGGATCTCTCTGCTTCGAATGCAGTACCTACGTCTGCGCGCTTCTTCGGCAGTTCCAGCGCCTTGACCGATAGCGTCGCCGCCTCGAAGCTGCGCCCGGCTTCCCATACCACTGCCACGACAGCCGCACGGGGCGCGAACAGGCCCGCTGCTTCCCGTATCGCCCGCTCGGACCTGGGCGTTCCGTCAAAGCCGATGATCAGCGGATGTGAGTCCATCATTAACAAGGGTTACCTTCCCGGTTAGTGCGTCTCGGACCGGAGCGCTGTGTGGGTAGCCCGCGCGACGGCCGTCGCGCCGCTGGTGAGCGCTCGCCGCCAGGGCAGCACGCCCTCGATCTCGACCTCAAGCGAGAAGCTCAGGAATGTCCTGATCAACACGATCAGCCCGAGGGTGAGGACGTTGTCGACAGTCGGGGCAACTGCGACGGTCCTGAGCAAGTCGGCGGCGACCAGGACCTCCAGGCTGAGCAGCAAGCTGCCGCCGAACGCCTGGCGCAGCGAGGCGTAACCCAGTCGCGCCGAACCTGACCGGCGCCAGGCAACCGCCGCCAGGATGAGTGCGAACACCACGCCGATAACCAGGATCAGGGCGCCCAGGGCCTCGAATCCCTGGGCCACATGATCCATTGCCGTGCTGAACTCCGATGCCCCGGCAGCATGCGACGAGGCCAGCGCGGTCAATGTCATGAGGTGGCCCTCCGGTCTTCGCAGGCTGCCCGCTTCCTACCCGCTGGCTGTCACCCGGTACCGCCATGACGGCCGCACCGGGAGCACTGCCAGCCCAAACGCGGCGAATGCTACGGTTCGGGCATGCCGGACGCAGCCAGCCCGCCGTGGAACGGGACGACGTGAGCACTGTCGCGGACCAGGCAACATGAGCATTCCGGCCGAGGCAGCAGTGCTGCTCGGGGTCGGAGTCCTCGCCGGGATCGTCTCTACCGTCGCCAGCATTGCCTCAGTCGTCTCTTACCCTGCCCTGCTCGCGCTTGGCCTGTCGCCGGTCAGCGCGAACGTCACCAACACTGTCGCGCTGATGTTCACCGCTGTCGGAGCGGCCGCAGGCTCCCGGCCGGAGCTGACCGGCCAGGGCCGGCGGGTTGCGAGGCTCGGCCTGCTCACCGCGGCCGGCGGGGGAGCCGGCGCCGCCCTGCTCCTGCTGACGCCGCCTCGCGGTTTCGAGTACGTCGCACCGGTGCTGATTGCCCTTGGATCGGTGCTCATCCTCTGCAGGGGCCGCGCCGGAGTTCCGGCAGCCTCGACTCCGGCCGGGGGCTGGCTCTCGCGTGCCGGGGTCTTCGCGGTCGCTGTCTACATCGGTTACTTCGGCGCGGCCGGCGGGGTGCTGATGCTCGCGCTGCTCATCCGGCTGTTCAGCCAGCCGCTGGCCAGAACGAACGCGCTCAAGAACGTGATATCCGGTCTGGCCAATGCGGTGGCCGGCGTCGGCTTCGCCATCTTCGGGCCGGTCCGCTGGACAGCCGCACTGCCGCTGGCCGCTGGCTTCCTGGTGGGCGGCTGGATCGGGCCGGCGCTGGTGCGGCGGCTGCCAGCCGCGGGGCTGCGCATGTTCGTCGGCACCTGCGGACTCGCGGTGGCGATCAGACTCGGCTTCAGCGCCTACTGACGTAGGCAGTCAGGAAAGCCGCCGGTCCCGGCCTACCCAGAACGGCTCCCGCAGCGACGCGCGCAGCAATCTGCCACTCGTGTTTCTAGGCAGCGAGGGAACGAGGGTCACTCCGGTCGGACACTTGAACCCCGCCAGTCGCTCGCGGGCATACTCAATCAGCTCGGCGGTGAACTGATCATCGGTATACGGACCCGTGCGCGGC
Organism: Streptosporangiaceae bacterium; assembly: GCA_035507615.1. GTDB lineage: Bacteria > Actinomycetota > Actinomycetes > Streptosporangiales > Streptosporangiaceae > JAJYUU01. The sequence continues at coordinate 150 of DATJNX010000021.1, read as the reverse complement.
ACGACGACTGCATGCACGGTCTCGCCCCACAGGACGTCGGGAATGCCGATGACGGCCACGTCGGCGACCGCGGCATGCCCGGCCAGCACGGCCTCCACCTCGCCGGGGAACACGTTCTCGCCGCCGGTAATGATCACATCGCTCAGGCGG
>DATJNX010000020.1:0-62371 GCA_035507615.1 Streptosporangiaceae bacterium | reverse complement strand
CTGGCGGCGCCGGACCTGGCGGTGCACGGCGCGACACTGCCCGGCGAACTGACAGACCAGGCCACATACGAGCCGGCCTCAGCTAACCGCCCGAACGCACCCGCCGACAAACCAGACGACGCTGACACACTGCCAGACCGGCCCTTACGACCAGGCCGGCGCCCGCGTACCGGCGAACCAGCGTTAGAGGAAGCCGCGGCGGACGAACCGGCGGTTGCGTCGTCGGCCGTGCCCGCGGCAGGAGCGTCAGCATCACGCGCAACACCGGGAATGTCCCAGCCCGGATCGGTCATCGACGCCTCCCTCCGCAAGCCTTGCTGCCAGCCAGCAACCCCTTTCTTCACCACCGACATTACCGCCAGGCACCGACATTTTTAGGATGCTTGTTCGACGCCGAGAGTAGTGCGCTCGACCCGGCCGATGTCCTGATGACGGAAGTCGATAGCGTTACCAGCACAATGTCCGGTCCGCAGATCACGCTGCTGGTCACTCTCACCGGCCGTGACCGGCCTGGGGTCACGTCACGGCTGTTTGCCACGCTCTCGGCGCACGAGCTCACAGTGATCGACGTCGAGCAGGTCGTGATCCGCGGGCGACTCGTACTCGGCGTCCTGCTGGCCGGGCAGGCGCTCCCCGACCTGACCGCCATCCATCAGCAGATCACTTCGTTCGCCTCAGACATGGGGATGGACGTCGAGATCACCATGGGTTCGGGCGAGCCAGCCCAGCGGCTACCCGGCCGACTGCATGTCACCCTGATCGGGCAGCCGCTGCTGCCGTCAGCGGTAGCCGCTATCGCCGGCCGCATCGCCGCCCATGGAGCGAACATTGACCGGATCGGACGGCTCGCGAGCAAGCCGGTCACCTGCATCGAATTCGAGGTGTCCGGAGCCGATCCAGCCGGGCTGCGGACAGCGCTGGCCCGCGAGTCACTCGACCTCGGCGCCGACGTAGCCGTCCAGCCAGGAGGCCTGCACCGCCGGGCCATGCGGCTGGTGGTGATGGATGTCGACTCCACGCTGCTGCGGGACGAGGCGATCGAGCTGCTTGCGGCCAGAGCCGGTCATGCGGCCGAGGTGCGGGAGATTACCGCCGCCGCAATGCGGGGCGACCTCGATTTCACGCAAGCACTCCACCGGCGGGTCGCGCTGCTTGCCGGGCTAGACGCCGCCGTCATCGACGAGGTGCTGTCCGACGCGCAGCTGATGCCCGGAGCTCGCACACTGATCAGGACGCTCAAGCGGCTTGGCTACCGGTGCGGAGTGGTGAGCGGCGGGTTCACCCAGTTCACCGACTGGCTGACAGTGGAGCTTGGCCTGGACTTCGCCGAAGCCAACACCCTGGAGGTAGCCGCCGGGAAGCTCACTGGCCGGGTCATCGGTCCGTTGGTGGACCGGCCGGGCAAGGAGCGCGCCCTCCGGCGCTTCGCTGCCGAGGCCGGCGTCCCGCTCAGCCAGACGGTAGCGGTCGGCGACGGCGCCAATGACCTCGACATGATCTCCGCAGCCGGGCTCGGCATCGCGTTCAATGCCAAGCCGGCCGTCCGCGATGCCGCCGACACCTCACTCAGCCTGCCGCACCTTGACGCGATCCTGTACCTGCTCGGGATCTCCCGCGAAGACGTCGAGGCCGCCGACGCCGAAGATCCGGCACTGGCGTCCGACGGCCCGATGCTGCGCCCGCCAGCGGACTAGTCGCCCGCCTTCGGCGACCAGGACGCTAGCAGAACGCCGCCTCCGGCAGCCAGGTCCGCCCAGTCGCCGGAGCATGCTATGACCGCGATCGCCGCGGTCGGCAGCTCAATCTCGGTCCCGGTCAGCTGGCTCGCGAGCTCGGTCGCGGCCGGGTTGTGGCCGATGTAGAGCAGCGTCCCGACGGTCTGCGGAGTCTGCCGGACAATCTCCGCTACGTCTTCGCTCTCGGCCTGGTACAGCCGCTGCTCAGCGCTGAACTGGGGGTCGCCGCCGAGCGCGGGCGCCACGTACTGCCAGGTCTGCCGGGTACGCCTCGCCGCCGAGCAGATCACCGCATCGGGCCGGAAGCCGTGGGCGGCCAGCCACTGCCCCGCTGCGGCGCTGTCCCGCTGCCCTCGTGGTCGCAGGGCCCGCTCAAAGTCCGGCCCGCCAGGCAGCTCGCCCGCCTTGGCGTGCCGCATCACGATCAGCCTGTGCGTGTCCTGCATGGCATCCATCGTGCGGCACCGAGCAGGACTCGCGGAGAGCGGGACTGGCCTAAAGCGAGACAGGCACAAAAGCGAGACAGGCACAAAGCGGGGCGGGTGCCGCTCCGGCACCCGCCCCGCTGCGCTTGCTACCCAGCGTCAGGCATGCACCTGGTCGGCCGGAGCCTTCGCCTCGCTCCCGCCGCCGGAGATGCTAGTCGACCGGCGCTTGGACACGATGATCGCGGACGCCACGATCGCTACGGCCACGATGGCGACAGCCGCCCGCAGGCCGAGGTTGCCGCTGTACTCGACCACGCTGGTCGCGATCAGCAGCGAGACCAGGTTCATCACCTTGATCAGCGGGTTGATCGCCGGGCCCGCGGTGTCCTTGAACGGGTCGCCCACGGTATCGCCGATCACGGTGGCTGCGTGCGCTTCGGAGCCCTTACCGCCGTGGTGCCCATCCTCGACGAGCTTCTTGGCGTTGTCCCAGGCGCCGCCGGAGTTCGCCAGGAACACCGCCATCAGGGCGCCAGCCGCGATCGCGCCCGCCAGGTAGGAGCCGAGTGGCGCGTAGCCAAAGGCAAAGCCCACCGTGATCGGCATCAGCACCGCCAGCAGGCCGGGCGTTGCCAGCTCACGCAGCGAGTCCCTGGTGCAGATGTCGACCACACGGCCATACTCGGGCTTCTCGGTGAAGTCCATGATGCCCGGATGGTCGCGGAACTGATTCCGGACCTCGGTGACCACTCGCCCGGCCGCCCGCCCGACAGCCATGATCAGCAGCCCCGAGAAGAAGAACACCACCGAAGCGCCGATGATCAGGCCGAACAGGTCGTTGGGCGCGTCGATACCCAGGTTGAAGCTGCCTAGGTGCTTGAGCGACAACTCGGCCGTGACCTGGGTGCGGAACGCGCCGAACAGCGCCGTAGCAGCAAGGACGGCAGTCGCGATCGCGATGCCCTTGGTGATCGCCTTTGTGGTGTTCCCCACAGCGTCGAGACGGGTCAGCACCTGAGCCGCGTCGCCTTCGACCTCGCCGGACATCTCGGCGATGCCCTGGGCGTTGTCGGAGACCGGACCGAAGGTGTCCATCGACACGATGACACCCACGGTGGTCAGCAGGCCGGTGCCGGCCAGCGCGACCGCGAAGAGCGCGATCGTGGCATTGCCCGTCCCGAGCAGGAAGGCGCAGTAGACGGCGCCGCCGATGAGCAGCGCGGAGTAGACAGCCGACTCCAGGCCGACCGAGATACCGGAGAGGATCACGGTGGCCGCGCCGGTGGTAGAGCTCTCGCCGATTTCCCTGACCGGCTTTCGGTTCGTCTCGGTGAAGTAGCCGGTCAGCAGCTGGATCGCGCTGGCAAGGACCAGGCCGACGATGACAGCGCCGATAGCCAGCCACCGCGGATCGCCGCTGTGGTGCAGGATGCCCAGGTCCGTGACGCCCGACAGGGCGCTGAACTTGCTCGGCAGGAAGATGAAGGCCGCGATCACCACGAGGACGAGCGAGATGATCGCCGAGGCAAAGAACCCGCGGTTGATCGCCGTCATGCCGCTGCGGTCCCGCTTGCGGGGGGCGACCAGCAGAATGCCGAGCATCGCGGTGATCACGCCGATCATCGGCACGATCAGCGGGAAGACCAGGCCCTTGGAACCGAATGCCGCCTTGCCCAGGATCAGGGCCGCGACCAGGGTTACCGAGTAGGACTCGAACAGGTCAGCGGCCATGCCCGCGCAGTCACCGACATTGTCGCCGACGTTGTCCGCGATCGTGGCGGCGTTACGCGGGTCGTCCTCCGGGATGCCCTTCTCGACCTTGCCGACGAGGTCCGCGCCGACGTCGGCTGCCTTGGTGAAGATGCCGCCACCAACCCGCATGAACATGGCCAGCAGCGCGGCGCCGAAGCCGAAGCCCTCCAGCACGCCGGAGGCGTTCGACTTGTAGATGAGCACCACCGTGGCGGCGCCGAGCAAGCCGAGGCCGACCGTCAGCAAGCCCACCACGCCGCCGGTCCGGAACGCGACGCGCATGGCCGGCCGCTCGCCAGCCTCCTTCGCGGCTGCCGCAACCCGGACGTTGCCGCGGACCGCCAGCGACATGCCGCAGAATCCGACGAAGGCAGAGAACAGAGCCCCGACCAGGAAGAAGCCCGACCGTCCCCATCGGACCGACTCGCTGGTAGCAGGCAGGACCAGCAGCACAAAGAAAATGATGACAACGAAGACGCCGAGAGTCCTGAACTGCCGGCGCAGGTAGGCCGCGGCACCCTCCTGGACCGCCCGGGCGATCTCCTGCATCTTCGGCGTGCCCTGGCTGGCCGCCAGCACGTCCCTGGCCAGCAACGACGCGACGACGAGCGCGATCAATGCGAAGAGACCCACCACGAGTACCCAGGTGAAGTTCGCCCCCGATACCGTGGGCGAGCCTCCCCCCTGGGCGAGGTAGTGCAACATCCGTCCTCCTTGACAGGGGATTCAAGCTAGTACCGAGCCCGTACGCGCGGGCACCGTCTCGGTGGCTTAGTACGCAGCGGACCGGCCATGCCTGCCGGAAGACGGCAGCCCAACCTTACGCGTGGCGTGCCGGGAGTCTACGCATCCTGGTAACTGGATGGTAAATCGGGTGCAGCTACATGCGCGGTCGCGACAGCTTCGTGATGTAACAGTACTCGGACAGAAACATGCGCCACGCACCGACATCCCTCAGCACGTCCCGCTACCGGGTAGCTCCGGCTACCGGGTAGCTCCGGCTACCGAGTGGCCCCGGCGGACGGCCAGCTCATTCTGATACTGGTGCCGGCTGCGGTCTCATTTATCTGCACTTCGTCGGCGAGACCCTCAATGACCGCAACACCAAGACCGGCCGGAACGCCCGCTTCCGCTGCGACCGCCGCGTTACCAGGCGGGTCGCCAGCCACTCCAGATCCGCCAGGGCCACCGGATCGGCGTAGGCCCGGCGCGCAGGTGTCGGTGACCTCGACTTCGAACCGCCCGGCCAGGTCGGTGAGGCAGAGCCGCACCGGCTCCGCCGGGCAGTACAGCTGATGGCCCTCGACGGCGCGGGAGCAGGCCTCCCCGACGGCCAGCCGGACCTCATCGAGCAGCGACTCATCAACCCCGCTGCGCCTCGCGACTGCCGTCGCGACCAGTCTCGCGGTCCGGACATGCGCCGGCAGCGGGGTGAAGCTCAGCTCGACAGTTGCCATCTGAAGATCGTCCGGTCCGATGCTGAAGCCATTGTGTCCGGCCTGCTACTTCTCCGCCCGCCGCGCCGCGATCGCCTCGTCGACGGTGTCGTGAATGCCGAACACCTTTGTGAGCCCCGTGATCCGGAAGATCTTCAGGATCCGTTCCTGGGTGCAGACAAGGTCGAGTGACCCGTCGTGCGCGCGCACTCGCTTCAGCCCGCCGACCAGCACACCGAGCCCGGTAGAGTCCAGGAACTCGACTTTCTCCATGTTCACCACGAGCTGGTAGAAACGGCTGTTTACCAGTTCGATCAGCAATTCACGCAAGCGCGGAGCGGTGTAGACGTCGATCTCGCCTTCAACATCGACGATCTCGATCCCATCCTTGCTGTGGTGGTCCAGCTTCAGGTCCACAAATCCTCCAGCGCCTTACGGCGGTCAATGTCCAGCGGCGGCCGCGCCGGTCCAGTTCTGCCTGTCCTGTCAAGCCTGGCCTGTCCTGCTAAGCCGGGTGCATCCGGGGTCCGGCAGGTCAGGGTCGGCTGGCAGCACCGGCCTTGGCAGCCGGTGAGGCGCCGCCAGGGCATGCCCTGCCGCGCATTCAACCACGCCCCACCGTTATTCCTATACCAGATCGCCGTCGCGGGCACCTTGCGCCGTGCGAGAGACTGGGATCTGATGCCTCCGGTGCCCCCGTCCGACTCCGTTACTATCCCGCGGCCTGCGACGGCGGGCGCGGTCGCAGTGCTGCGAGCTGGCGCTCAAGCTGGCAGGCTGACCTACCTGACGCAGCTGGCAGGCAGCCCGGGCGAGCACGCGAACTGGCCGGCCTGGGTTCCGCCGGAAATTACCGCCGCTCTGGCCGCACGCGGGGTCCTCGCTCCCTGGCGTCATCAGGCGCAAGTCGCGGACCTCGCTGCGGGCGGTCAGAGCGCAATAGTCTCGACCGGCACCGCATCAGGGAAGTCGCTCGGTTACCTGCTGCCCGCGCTGGCCGGCATCCTGGCGGGTGGCACCGCCCTCTACATCGCACCGACGAGGGCGCTCGCCGCGGACCAGGCCAAGTTCGTGGCGTCACTAGGCCTGCGCGGCGTCAGGGCAGCGGTCGTCGACGGCGACACGCCATGGGCCGAGCGGACTCGAGCGAGATCCCAGGCCAACTACCTGCTGACGACGCCCGACATGCTGCATCAATCCCTGCTGCCGGGCCATGCGAGATGGAACGGCTTCTTCCGGCGGCTGCGCTATGTCGTGGTCGACGAATGCCATACCTACCGAGGCGTGTTCGGCTCCCACGTCGCGCATGTCCTGCGCCGACTGCGGCGTGTCGCCTACCACCACAGCGCCGCGGAGCCGGTCTTCATTCTGGCGTCTGCCACGATCAGCGAGCCGGCCCGGTGCGGCGCGCAGCTCACCGGCCGGGTGGTGACAGCTGTCAGCGCGGACGGCGCGCCACGTGCCCCGCTGACGTTCGCGCTCTGGGAGCCGCCGCTGACCGGGGCCAGGGGCGAGGCGGGTGCCCCGGTACGCCGGGCAGCCACTTCAGAGGCTGCCCAGCTGCTTGCTGAGCTCGTCCGCAGCGACGTGCCGGCGCTGGCATTCGTCCGGTCCAGGCGCGGCGCCGAGGCAGTGGCACAAGCAGCACGCCACCACCTGACCGAGGCAGGCGCGGCTGGGCTGGCCGACCGGGTGGCGGCCTACCGGTCCGGCTACCTGCCGCAGGAGCGGCGAGCGCTGGAGGATGCTCTGCGGGCAGGCGAGATCACCGGGCTGGCCGCGACCACCGCACTCGAGCTCGGCGTTAACGTGCCAGGCCTGGACGCAGTGCTGATGGCCGGGTGGCCGGGGACCAGAGCGGCCCTCTGGCAGCAAGCCGGCCGGGCGGGACGGGACGGTCGCGACGCCGTCGCGGTACTGATCGCCCGCGACGACCCGCTCGATACCTACCTGGTCCACCATCCCCAGGCTCTGCTCGGCGCACCTGTCGAGGCGACGGTGCTGGACCCGGACAACCCCTACGTGCTCGGACCACATTTGTGCGCCGCTGCCGCAGAGCTGCCGCTTGGCTCGCATGACCTCGCCGCGTTCAGCCCCGCGGCGGCATCTCTGGCCGGGCAGCTCACGGCGGACGGCCTGCTTCGCGCTCGTGGCGGTCGCTGGTTCTGCACCCGGCAGGGACTGGCCACGCGAACCGGGCTGCGCGGCACAGGCGACTGGCCGGTGCGCATCGTGGAGTTTGCCACCGGCCGGCTTGTCGGCACGGTCGACGAGCCGTCCGCGCACTTTCTGGCACACTCTGGCGCGGTCTACAGCCACCAGGGCGAGACCTACCTGGTCAGCACGCTCGATCTGGAAGACCGCGTGGCACTGGTGGAGCTTTGTGATCCCGGCTACGCGACCACGGCCAGAGAAATCACAACTATCGAGGTAACGACTGAACTTGGGCGGACCGATTGGGGTCCGGCCGCGGTGTGCTTCGGTGATGTCCTGGTCACCCGGCAGGTGGTGTCATACGCCCGGCGGAGCGCGGAAACCGGGCTGGTCATCGGCGAGGACATTCTGGACCTTCCGGAGCGCAGGCTGCCGACCAGGGCCGTCTGGTGGACCATCGCACCAGCTCAGCGCGCCGAGCTTGCCTCGCTGGGGATCGACCTGCCCGGCGCAGCGCACGCTGCCGAGCACGCCTCGATCGGCCTGCTGCCGCTGGTGGCGGCCTGCGATCGGTGGGACGTCGGCGGCGTGTCAGCCGACCTGCACGCGGCAACCGGCAAGCTGACAGTCTTCGTGTACGACGGTCATGCCGGGGGTGCCGGGTTTGCCGAGCGTGGCTTCGCGGCAGCACGAGCATGGCTGTCGGCGACGGCCGAGGCAATTGCCAGTTGTGAATGCGCGGCCGGCTGCCCGGCGTGCATTCAGTCACCCAAATGCGGGAATGGCAACCATCCGCTGGCTAAGCACGATGCGGTCGTCCTGCTGCGCTGCCTTCTGGCGGGCGCACCCGAGCCGGAGCAGAAGTCGGTAAGTACTGACCGCGCAGTTGCGTCCTGACAGCTGCGTCCAGCCAGTCAGAGACGTCTGCTGATTGCGGAAATGGGGCGACCCCCGTCGGGGGGGAGAACGGGGGTCGCCATACGGTCCGGCTCCGGGGGGGCAGAGCCGGGTCCGTTACCCAAGAAAGCCTAGTTGCAATCCGGGCAAGTTACCAGCCGGTCATGCCGAACTGCAAAGGGATCTGCTGCCTTCCCCTATGCTGCCGGACTTGGGGCACATCCGTCGAGAGTACCGGGACAACTGCGACAGCTTTCTTTCTCGCAAACCCGCACGGCGAAAGAAAGCTGCTGGCAGATCGTTCGCGCCCGGCTCGCGGACCGGCCGCGCAGGGGCCCAGCGAGCACGGCGGCCGGCGCTCCGCGCATCGGCAAAGAAGCGGACAAGCGCGGCATTTCATGATTTTTATCAGCCGACTGCGCTCCCGGCACTCCGGTTCTGAACATGCAACGAGGTCGATCGATTGAGATAACGAATCGATCACGCTGCAGGCTTTTCAAAGCCGCTGCTGGCCAGTACAAAGGAAACACGGGCCGATGGCCCGTACACGGAAGCCGGGTACCCACGCGCGACCAGCCGCGGGAGGCGTGCCGTGGCAGGCGAATAGTGGTCGCAGGAGCGCCAAAGCGACTAGAGGCGCAGACCACCGTCTGCCTACCACGGCAGTGAAGGTGCACGCTTGGTAACCCGGTCGGACGTGTCCGTGCGACGGCGCCCCTTGACGGGGGCGCCGTTTGCTGTCCGGCTTGAGCTGTGCTGTTCGGGTGCGCGCTTTCAGGTGACGATCAGCCACTATTCAGCTGGCCGATTGCCGGCCGAGGCCCCGGAAGCGCCGGAAACCATGACTTTCGGATGCCTGTGCCGCAAGGCTATTGCCAAATACCGGATGCCGGCTCCTGTTGCCATTGGGTATAAGCAAGACTTTGAGTTAACAGCGTGCAGAGAGGGAGGTACCCATGGCCGATCCCGCGGTCAGGCGCGCGGCTGCCGGCGTGGCTGATCAGTCCATCGGCGATCTAGTCTCCGTGGCGGCCAGGGACATCTCACAACTGGTCAGGTACGAGCTCGACCTTGCCAAGCTTGAGCTGAAAGCCGACGCCAAGCGCCTCGGGTTCGGGGCCGGGCTTGGCGTTGTCGCGCTGTTCGCCGTCTGCCTGGTGCTGATGCTGCTCTGCTTCGCCTTCGCTTTCGGTCTCAATGCCATCGGCGCGCCGGGCGGGCTCTGGGGTGCGTTCCTGTGGGTTGCGCTAACCTGCGCGATTCTCATCGTCGTCGCTGGGTTCGTCGCCTGGCGGCTGGTCCGCCACCTGACCGGCATGCGCAGTACTAGGCGCAGCCTGGCTGACGGAATGTCGCTGCTGCACCGAGGCAAGCCGGCCAGCGCCACCAAGGCCGCAGCCAAGGGCTAGCCATGACCTCGCGCGGCAACGCATCCATCTATCTGAGCGGGCCATGGACGCACCGCTCGGTGAGTGCGAACGGGATCCGGTTTCATGTCGCGGAGAGCGGCGACGGACCACTTGTGCTCCTGCTGCACGGGTTCCCGGAGTTCTGGTGGACGTGGCGGCGCCAGCTCGAATCGCTCAGCCAGGCTGGTTTCCGGGTGGCGGCGCCTGACCTGCGGGGGTACGGCGGCAGCGACAAGCCGCCGCGCGGCTACGACCTAGTCACCGCGGCTTCCGACGCGGCCGGAATGGTCCGTGCCATGGGCGAGGCGAACGCCGTTGTGGTCGGGCATGACTGGGGCGGGCTGATCGCCTGGACCATGGCCGCCTACCACCCGAAGGTTGTCCGACGGCTCGCGGTCGTCTCCATGCCGCACCCGCTGCGATTGCGCTCCGCCGTCCTGTCGGCACCCTTCGCTCAGGCCAAGAGCATGGGCTACGCGCTCGGCTTCCAGTTGCCAATGCTGCCCGAACGACGCCTGCTCAAGGACGGCGCTAGCCGGGTCGGGCGACTTCTGTCTGCCTGGTCGGGGCCAGGCTGGCCGGATGAGGAAACGGAACGACGCTATGAGGACGCGATGAGCGTACCGTCGGTTGCCCACTCCGCCCTCGAATACCACAGGTGGTACCTCAGGTCCAGGTTCCGGCCGGACGGGATCGCCTACACCCGCATGATGCGCTCGCCTGTGCAGGCACCGACCTTGCATCTGCACGGGGCACTAGACCCGTGCGTACTGCCCAGCGCGGCCCGCGGCTCCGGCGTCTTCGTCGAGGCACCGTACCGATGGCGGCTGCTTGACGGGACCGGCCACTTCCCGCACGAGGAGGCAGCTGACCGGTTCGACCTCGAGCTGCGATCGTGGCTCGCTGATCCTGAACCTGAGCGCTAGCTGGTGCCCGGCAGCCGGGATCGGGACACCGGCAGCCGGGATCGGGACACCGGCGGCCGGCCTCGGAACGCCCGGCCTCGTGACTCGCTGGGCCGCCCGCTGCCCCGGCACGCACCCGGCCAGCCACCAGCCGACGACCGGCCGAGGCCGCCCGCGGAAGCGCTGGCCGCCGCGCAGGAACTGATCGACGCTGGCCGCCCGTTCCACGCGCACGAGGTGCTCGAGGCTGCCTGGAAGGCTGCCCCGCCAGCCGAACGCGATCTGTGGCAGGGCCTGGCTCAGGTAGCCGTAGGCCTGACGCACGCGCTGCGCGGCAATGCACGCGGCGCGGTGAGCCTGCTTCGCCGTGGCGCTGACCGGCTGACCGGCTACCCGCCGACCGGACCACACCGGGTTGACGTGGCCGGCGTGCGGCTGACGTGCGCCGAACTCGCGGCGCGCATCGAACTGCTCGGCGCCGGCCAGCTCGACCCGGACAGCCTCCGCCTGAGGCTGTGCGTCCCGGATGCAGCGGACCGAAGCTAGCCGACCTGGCAGCGCTCGGTAGACACTTCGCTGACCTCGTGGCTGCCTGCGGCAGCATCGCTGGCCACCTCGCCCGAGGTCAGGGCGTACCCGATGTCGTCGTAGGCGGTAGAGGCAGCGAACACCACGCCATAGACCCGGCCGTCACGCGCTATCAGCGGACCGCCCGAGTTACCGGACCGGATCTCCGCCTTGATCGGGTAGATCTCGCGGTTCACCACCTGGCTGTCGTAGATATTCGGGCCGGAAGCCTTGATGCTGAAGCCGATCCTGGCCGGGACGGCGGTGAACCCCAGGTTGAGCGGATAGCCCGCCACGATGGCGCTAGTGCCGTTCGAGGCGTGCCCGGCCAGCTTCAGTGGCGGTGCCGTGAGGCCGGGAACGTAGAGCACGGCGAGGTCGCGTTGCGGGTCGTAGAGGACAACGCGCGCAGGCAGCTTCTGACCGGTGTTGGGCGGGAGCACATACGGGCCATTGGTAACCCCGGCGACCACGTGCGCGTTGGTCAGGACATGTTGCGGAGAGATCACGAAGCCTGAGCCTTCGATCGCCTGCGAGCACGACGGAGCCACGCCTTCGATCTTGACGATGCTCTGCTCGTCCCTGGCCAGCCCAGGCGACTTCAGGACTTCCTGGCTCGGCGCTGCGAGGCTAAGGCTGTCCTCCGCCCCGATGGCGCTGAAGACCTGGGAGTACAGGCCGTTCGACAGCAGGCTCCGCAAGCCCGGGAAGACCGGCAGGTACAGCGCGCCGTGCGGCATGACGGCGTCGACGGTACGAAGCAGAGCCGAGTTGTTGACCTGCCGGGCGATGGCCGGAAACTGGGCGTTCACCAGAAACGAGCCGATCAGCCAGGCGACGATCAGGACAGCGACGACATTGACGGCCGCGCCGCCGAGCGAATCGAAAAATGTAGCCGGGCGGCCGGTCAGCCGTGACCGGACCGCCACTCCGAGCCACGATGCGATCAGCATGCCGACGACGGCTGCGGCGAACACCACCAGAATCGCAATGAACGCCTGCCACTGGAGGCTGCTGGCAAATGCCCGGGCAAGTCCGGGAGCGATGAACGCTCCGCCGGCGACGCCGAACACGAACCCGGCCAGCGACAGCACGCCGATGATGAAACCTTGCCGGTACCCGGCCACGGCGAACGCAGCGATCAGCGCTAGCAGGACGAGGTCGAGCAGGTCGCCGGGCACGTCAACAACTTATAGCCCCGCCGGGCGCGGTGCGGCCGTGGCGACCGGGCCGGGACGTCACCGCCGACCTCAGCCTCCTAGCGGGGGCCAGCCGACCGGCCGCTCCTGAGCTGCGAGGCTCGTCAGGTGAGCCGAGTCCCACGGCTGTTCCCAGCCGCCGAGGGCAAGCACACGATCTAGCAGCATCGCCGTGAAGCCCCAGATGAGCAGGCCCTCGGCCCGGAAAGCGGGGCCACCCTGCCCGTTGGGGTAGCTGATCATCAGCCGGTTCGCCGGGCTCGCCAGCTCTGTTACCGGCACCCTGGTGACGGCAGCGATTTCCGCTAGATCGCCGGGCGCCACCGGCACTGGCGTGTGCCACCAGCCGATCACCGGGGTTACCCGGAAGTCGCTGCGCCAGATGTAGAACTCCGGCAGAACGGCGAGCACGCGCACTCCGGCAGGATCGACCCCAGTCTCCTCAGCCGCCTCCCTGAGTGCAGCCTGGACCGGGCCGCCATCTGACTCGTCGATGGAACCGCCGGGAAAGGCGGGCTGACCAGGATGCTTGCGCAGACCGGCCGAGCGCTCGATGAGCAGCAGGTCAGGACCGGCCGGGCCGTCCCCGAACAGGATCAGCACGGCGGCAGCGCGGCCGCGGCCGTCCGGCTGCAACTCCGCCGGGACCGCCATCTGCGCGGCCCCTGCGATCAATCTGGCTAGCCACGCAGGCGTGTCGTCCGCAGGGCCGGCCGTGGCCTGACTCTGACTGTCAGCGATCAAGAAAACGGCCCGCTCTTTACCAGCTTGATGGCCGTGGCCTCATCCGTCGGGCCGGTGCCGTAGGACGGGCAGAGGGCAGCAACGGGGCAAGCGCCGCAGGCGGGCTTACGGGCGTGGCAGATCCTGCGGCCATGCCAGATCAGCCGGTGTGACAGCATCGTCCACTCGGACTTCGGGAACAGCTCGCCGACCTCTTGCTCGATCTTGACGGGGTCATCCTGAGTGGTCCAGCCGAACCGGCGGGACAGGCGCGCGAAGTGCGTGTCCACGGTGATACCAGGGATACCGAACGCGTTGCCGAGCACCACGTTCGCTGTCTTCCGCCCGACCCCGGGCAACGTGACCAGGTCGTTGAGCCGGCGCGGCACTTCTCCGCCGAAAGAGTCCCGGATGGCGGCCGACAGGCCGAGCACCGACTTGGTCTTGGCCCGGAAAAATCCGGTGGGCTTGAGCATCGCCTCGAGATCCTCGGGATCGGCCGCGGCGAGGTCCTCGGGCGTCGGGTACTTGGCGAACAGCGCCGGGGTGGTCAGGTTGACCCGGACGTCCGTGGTCTGAGCGGAGAGCACGGTGGCGATCAGCAGCTGAAACGGGTTCTGGAAGTCGAGCTCACAATGCGCATCCGGGTAGGTCTCTGTCAGGATCCGGTTGATCTGACGCGCCCGGCGGACCAGCCCCAGGCGGGTCTCTGACGTGCGCCCGCGGGCACGTGCCTTCCCGGCCGTATTCGTCACCATGCCGTCAGACTAGGGCCTCCCGGCGGCTATCTGCTGCCGCCGATCCAGCCCCGGCGGCGGAATAGCCAGTACAGCGCCGCTACGGCGACCACTTCGGTGCCAAGTCCGACGATCACAAACGTCGGCCAGCCGCCGAGGCCACTGACCAGCCAGGCGAAGTTCTGGCCGAAGAATCCGGTAAGGAATGACAACGGCAGGAAGATCGTGGCGATGATCGCGAGCTGCTTCATTACCTCGTTCAGGTTGTTAGACACCATGGAGAGGTAAGCGGACATGGCATTGCTGAGCAGGTCGCGGTAACTGTCGATCTGGTCGCTGATCCGAATCGTGTGGTCGTACAGATCACGCAGATAGGGCTCGCCCTCTTCAGTCATGCCCGGCATATTCACCATGCCCGCGACAAGCGAAGCCACCATGTCGCGCTGCGGTGCGACCAGCTTCCGTACGTTCACCAGCCATCGCTGCATGTTGAAGAGCTCGGCAAGCTGATCGTTGCTGGGCTTGGCGAAGATTTGCTCCTGCAGTTCGTCTATCCGGTCGTCGAATTCCGACAGCCTCGGGAAGAAGCTGTCAATCAGGCTGTCCAGGATGTGGTGGACGAGGATCAGCCGCACTGGCCTGCCGGTGCCGACCGGCAGGCCGCCTGGCCGGCCCAGCCGGTCCCACAGCTCATCGAGGGCGTGACAGTGATCCTTCCTGATCGTGATGACGAAGTCCTTGGCGATGAAGATGTGGACCTCGGTGAGGTCGTCCTTGCCCTGGCCGGTGACCCCGTAGCTGACCAGGTAGACGACATTGCCGAAGTCCTCCACCCTGGGTCGCTGGCCGAACTCGGTGACAGCCTCGATGGCCACCGGATGCATTTTGAAGTCATCGCGCAGCATCGCGATGCCGTCGGGGTCGGCCGGCTTGAAATCGAGCCAGAGCAGTTTGCCGTCCGCCAGAGCACCCTTGATCGTGACTTCATCGAGCGGAGCCGTGGAGCCGTCGATCAGGATGAGTTTTCCGTCCATGACAACATCATCCTAAGTCCGGAGAACGGGCATGGTCAGACGACGTTACTCGCTTCCGGCCAAAGCCGCCAAAACCGCGCAGGGCCACGGCAGCGCTCGCCGTGGCCGCCGGGACGATCAGGCGGCCCGGTGGCCCTTCCCGATGGCCCCGGCGCGGTGGACCAGCATGTCGGTCACGGATCCGACCGTCCCGGACAGGCTGCCGAGGCCGCGACCGCTCGATCCCCGGCCCGCCAGCGCCTCGCGTACTAGCACCTCGGCGAAGCTCATCGCTTCACCGGCCAGTCGCTTGACCTCGCCTGAGTTCAGGATGTCCGCCGCGGACGCGCGCAGCCGCTTAACGCCGTCCGGCCCGTCCTTGCAGCCGGCCATGTAGCCGGCCACGAAACCAATGAGAGTCTCCATGGTCCTGCCCTGCCTCTGGGGTTCTGAACGCTCGACGGCCAGCCGGCGGCCGGCCGAGGGCGTGACGGTCACATATCCCGTAGTTCCAGGTACCGCTTGATGTCCGGTACCGACTGCACGATCGCGGCGATCAGCGCTGCCAGCAGCGCCGCCTTGATCAGCTTGGTAATCATCGTCTCCCTCCCTCCGGCTCCTCCGGCGCCAGTTGCTGAGTCGCCAGCCGCGCTGCTGGCACTGACGGGCCGGGCACTTCCGGCACCGGCTCTACTTCGTCGGGCGCGAAGTAAAGGAACCTGCCGTGACTGCGGTGCAGGTCGGCCGCCGGATCATCGACTGGTGTCACCGCAAGGTGCACCTGCCCGTCGACGTCGAACAGAACGGCTTCGACGGTCGCCTCGCGTCCGGCAAGGAAGAGGTCCTGCGCGTCCGCGCGGCGGCTGCCGGGCCGCATCAGCACCCGGGAGTCCCGCGCCACCGCGATGCCGTCGATCACGATGTGATCGGTTTCCGGCGACACCGAGGCGTCCGAGCCCGGATCCCACCACGGGACCGGCGACCGGTCAGTGACCTGCGGATCTGCCAGGCCAGGCGGACTGTCGGCCGACCTCGACCGCAGGTACCTGATCGCGCCGTGCATCCGCTCGAGCATCTCCGGCGGCAGGTCCTCGAGCCGGTCGAGCAGCTCCGCCGCGCGGCTGTCAGTCGCCCTGGCCAGTCGCTTCTCGGCATCGGTGAGTGCCAGCGTCCGCAGCGTGAGGATCTCGTCGATCTCGGTCGCGTCGAACATGTCACCGGCGCTCTCGGCAGCCACCTCGGGGTGGTCGTAAAGAATGACCGGCGAGGACAGCAGCAGGTCGGTGCAGTCGGCCGGTCCGGCTAGCACCGGCCAGGTGCCAGTGTTCTGGCAGGCCGCGACCTGCGCTGCCGCCCATTCCGGCGGGTCGGTCATCGACACGAACCTGCCGCCCGGCACCCGGATCAGCGAGTGCGCGGCGATCAGCGCGTGCCGCAAGCCGTCGTCCCGGTTGCGCGGCGCGGCCGGCGGCGTCGTGGTGTTCTCTAGCTCCACGCGCAGCGCAAGCGCCCGGAACGGGCCGCCTACCCGCTCAGCGTGCAGCCTGATAACGCCGTCGAGGGCCGCCCACTGCCGCACCACGGATCCGGCCGCCTGCCCGCTGCCGCCCGGCTGCGGCTGCTCAGCCTGACCAGCCGCGATGTGAAACTCGCGAGCAGAGTCGGCCGCCAGCAGGTCCGAGACAGCTACGGTGACGCGCTCCTCGCGCTCGGCCGCCTCGTCGAAGGAGGTGAACTCAGCGCCTGGTTCTGCGGTACGCCGCTGCAGGTGCAAGAACCTGACGATGACCTGCACCTGCGCATCGTCCGGGCACTCCACCAGGCACTCGGTCTGGCAGCAGCTGCCCTCGGTCGGGTCAACGGCGTCATAGCCGCGCGGCATCAGCACGCCGAACTGGAACCGGACGCGGTTCTTCTGTGATGCCTGGTGGTAGGGATACAACAGGTAGCCCTCGTAGAGGATGGCGTCGGCGACCTTGCGAGCATGCTCGAGGTGCTCGGCTGACCTGTTCATGCCTGCCCCCCGGATCGGCCGGCCGCCTCAGCCAGCAGCCGGACGATGGTCGCTTCCCAGGTCACCAGTCCGTTGGCCGACTTGAAGCGGAGCAGGTCGTCGAAGGTCGCAGTGCTGAGCCTGATCCAGGCGGAGTTCGGGAAGTGCGCGTCGATGGCCTCCCGCCAGATGCTGACCGGCAGCCGGTAGCTCGCCTCCTTGCTCCATGGCACCTGAGTGACGGACATCCGGCCGTTCGCGGTGCCGAACACTGTGCCGCTGAACAGCAGCAATAGCGGGATCTCGCCGTCGTCAAGCCCGGCGAAGTACCGGGTTGAGCCGATCTCCATGTCGTATGTCAGCGGCACCGGAACGTCTATCTCGGTGCTGCCGGTGAAGCCGGGCACCATCACGGACAGGTTGGTGAACTGCAGCGGCTTGAGCGTGTCCGCCCACCGCTGCGTGTCGCCGAACAGGTCATTCAGCCGCCGCGCCTCCTCATCGGAGTACCGGCGCCGGGCGGGCTCGATCCGGAACTGGCAGCGCAGCGCGATCGCCTCGACCCGCTCGCCGCCCGTCTCGCTGATCCGCAGCGTGACCAGCATCGACGGCACGACCGCGTACTTGTCCGCGCGCGCGCCAGTGCAGTCGAAGACGAGCTCAGGCATCCTGGCCGTCCGGGCGGTAGGGCCGGGAACGGTCGCGCACGCCGCGCAGGAAAGTGGCAATGCTATGCCTGGCCTCGGCGCCTCCGTCGAATCCGTGCCAGTTCAGGCGCATCCGCCCGGCCAGTTCATAACAAATATCTACCGGAACGAGGAAGTATTCGACGCCGTCGTCCGACCTGCTGATGAGAATGGCCTCGACATCGTCGGCAGCAGCCGACAGCAGCGGGTAGCCGATCGCAAGCTCCTGCCACAACTGCAGGTCAAGTTGGCACTCGGTGACGCCTGCGGGACTCGGGTAGAAGCCGCTGAGCGCGCCCGAGTCGCGCGACGTGCGCAGGAAGAATGCCAGGCCGACCGGCACTTCGAGCTGATCCCACTGCACCTGGGTCATCACCCGGTCTGGATCCGCCAGGTACCGGTCGGGCACCGCCTGGTATCTGCCGCGGCCGGCGTTGCGCTGGGTGAACAGCAGATAGCAAGCCCGGCACGCGCACAGCAGCGATGCCGCTTCGAGGTCAGCCAGGTGGCCGTGCCCGGCCGGAATCTCGGCAGCGCACAGTTCGCACCGCTCTGTTTCACTAGCTGGTAGCGTGTCCCGGCCGATCTGCTCGTTCGGCTGCGGCAGCGCGCCCGCCTGGACGGACGGCTGCTGGACAGACGGCTGCTGGACAGACGGCTGCTGGACAGACGGCTGCTGGCCGGACGGGGGCTGGCCGGACGGGGGCCGGACGAAACGGCGCAGTCCCGCCAAGCCTGCCGGGCCACCCTGGCCGGTCACGACGCCGCCGCGGCCGGCGCCACGGAGACCGGCACCGCGACCCGCACGCCCTGGCTGTCGGCCAGCAGCGGCAGCGGCTCCAGATGACGGCCTGCGCTGTCCTCCAGTGCCTGCCCGGCGAGCCGTGCGTTATAGCGCGCGCCGCAGCGCGCGCAGCCGAGAATCTCGCGCTCCAGGGTGCCGTCAGCCAGTGACGCGCCGCACTGCGCGCAGGCGTCCCGGTAGGCATAGAGCGTGCCGCGAACCGCGCAGACGACTACGGCGACGCCGTCGGCTGACGCACTGACCGGCCGGGAACTCGGCGGCCCGATATTCGGCAGTGGTACCCAGGAGCCGCCGTTTCCGGTCTGAAGATGCTCGTCGGGCGGATGTTTATCGGTCGGGCGCTTGCCGATCTGCAGAAGGGCCGGCGCCGGCGCCGCCGTCATGCCTTCCACCACCACCTCTGCCACCTCAGGCGCGGCGTCGCGGACGGCCGTGCTGATGGCAAGCTCAACCGTGACGGTGGAGGACGGGCACCCGTGACAGCTGCCTTCGAGCCGGAGGCGGGCCGCGCCGTCAGTGACACCCAGGTACTCCACACCGCCAGCATGCGAGCCCAGGTACGGCCTGACCCGGTCGAGCGCGCGCTGAATCCTGGCATCGACGTCCAGCGGGTGCAGGCCGTGCAGCAGGAGGAGGCTCTCCACCAGCGGGTCGTCGGCCAGCCTGGCGAGCATCTCGTCCCCGGCCGGGCCCTGCGCGCGCAGCACCGTGACGATCTGCGCCAGGCCGTCGCCGTACAAGCCAACCAGCAGTCCGACCAGCTCCTCGGCGGCCGGCGCCGCGGCGCCGAACCCGCCCGAGGTCAGCGCGCCGAGCAGTTCCTCCACTCGCGCGCTGACCGCCTGGACGCTCGTCATGTGGACAGGATGGCTGCCATCGGCGAATGCACCTTCTGCAGCGCTTTGCCGTTGCCCAGGTACATGTGCACGCCGCAGGGCAGGCACGGGTCGAAGCTTCGCACCGCGCGCATGATGTCGATGCCCTTGAACTTATCGGGCGGGTTCTCCTCGAAGATCGGCGTGTTCTGCACAGCGTCCTCGTACGGGCCCGGCGTGCCGTAACTGTCACGGACACTGGCATTCCACGGCGTCGGCGGGTACGGATGATAGTTGGCGATCTTGCCGCCCCGGATCACCATGTGATGCGACAGGACACCGCGAACGGCCTCGGTGAAGCCGCAGCTGTTCGCTTCGTCCGGCACGTTGAACGGCTCCCAGGTCTTGGTGTGCCCGGCGCGCAGCTCAGCGAGTGCCTTCTCCATGAAGTGCAGCGCGCAGGCGGCGGCGTAAGCCTGGAAATAGGTGCGGGCCCGGTCCCGCTCGATCGCGTTCGACAGCGGCGCGCCACTGGAGTCAGTCGGGATCTTCCACTCGAACGTCACCTCGGGCCTGGTGACGGTGCGCGGCAGGTTGATCAGCACGCTGTGACCGGTCGACTTCACGTAGCCGAAGTCGACCAGGCCGCCCTGCGCGGTCGCCCACAGCCTCGCGATCGGGCCCCCGCCGGTGTCGGCGGCCAGATGGTTCTCTCCGTCGAACCAGCGCGGGGACATGACCCAGCTGTACTTGTCGTCGAAGTTCCGCTTGGCCGGCCGCGGAATCGTGTGCTGGTTCCACGGGTGCCTGCGGTCCACCGGGTTGCCCAGGGGGTCGCGAGTGACGAACATCTCCTGGTCTTCCCAGTCCTCGTAGTACGAACTGCCGAGCAGAATGCGGATCCCGAGGTTGATTTCGACCAGGTCGTTGGTCAGCAGCTGCCCGTCCCTGATCACGCCGGGGCTGACGAACATCTTCCGGCCCCAGTCGGTCATGTGGTCGTACCGGAAGTCGCAGTACTCCGGGTCGTTCAGGCTTCCCCAGCAGACCATGTCAGCGCGGCGGCGGCCGACCTCCTCGTAGCCAGGGAGCGCGGCGTAGAAGAAGTCGAACAGGTCGTCGTGCATCGGAACGACGCGCTTCATGAACTCCACGTAGCGCATCAGCCTGGTCAGGTAGTCGGTGAACAGCTGCACCGTCGGCGTGGTGCCGACGCCGCCCGGATAGAGCGTGGAGGGGTGCACGTGGCGGCCCTCCATCAGGCAGAACATCTCCCTGGTGGACCGGGACACCTGCAGCGCCTCGCGGTAGAACTCACCCTGGAGCGGGTTCAGCGACCGCATGATGTCGCCGATGTACTTGTAGCCGTGGTCCGCGGCATGCGGCGCCTCGGTGCGGTTGGCCAGCTCGAGGACGCCGGGGTTGGTCTCGCCGACCATCCGCTCGCAGAAGTCAACGCCGACCAGGTTCTCCTGGAAGATGTTGTGGTCGAACATGTACTCGGCGGCCTCGCCGAGGTTGATGATCCACTCGCCCAGGTGCGGCGGCCGGACGCCGTAGGCCATGTTCTGGTTGTAAACCGAGCACGTGGCGTGGTTGTCGCCGCAAATGCCGCAGATACGGCTGGTGATGAAGTGCGCGTCCCTGGGGTCCTTGCCCTTCATGAAAATGCTGTAGCCGCGGAAGATCGACGAGGTGCTGTGGCACTCGACCACCTTCTTCTGGCCGAAGTCGATCTTCGTGTAGATGCCCAGGCTGCCAACGATTCTGGTGATCGGATCCCAGGCCATCTCGACGACGCCTGTGCTGTCCTCTACCGCAGTCATATCGAGTTCCTTCTTCCGCGTGCGGAGCCGCAAGCCAGGCATGCCGCCTGGCGACACGGTGCGTCGTGAGTCACCAGGTCTGCTTGTAACCAGTCAGAAGCTCGTCGCCCTTCTTGCGCCACTTGGGCTCTTCGTCGGCGGTCTTCGCAGTGAAGCCGCGCAGCGCCCGGATCACCGTCCCGTACAGGCTGCTCGCGGCCGTCGACACCCGGGCGCCCGGCGGCTCGTCCATGAACGGCATGAACTTGTCCGGGAAGCCAGGCATCGTGCATGCGATGCAGATGCCGCCGACGTTCGGGCAACCGCCGACGCCGTTGATCCAGCCGCGCTTGGGCACGTTGCATTTGACGACCGGACCCCAGCAGCCGAGCTTGACCAGGCACTTCGGCGAGCCGTACTCGCTGGCGAAATCACCCTGCTCGTAGTAGCCCGCGCGGTCGCAGCCTTCATGGACGGTCGCGCCGAACAGCCATGTCGGCCGCAGCGCTTCGTCCAGCGGGATCATCGGTGCCGCGCCTGCCAGCTGATAGAGCAGGTAAAGAATGGTCTCCGACAGGTTGTCCGGGTGGATCGGGCACCCCGGCACGCAGACGATCGGCAGCCCCGCCTTCGACCGCCAGTCCCAGCCGAGGTAATCAGGCACTCCCATGGCGCCGGTCGGGTTGCCGGCCATCGCATGGATGCCGCCGTAGGTCGCGCAGGTGCCGACCGCGAGGATGCCAGTTGCCTTCGGCGCCAGCCGATCCAGCCACTCGTTGGTGGTCATCGGCTGGCCGGTCGCCGGATTGTTGCCGAAGCCGCACCAGTAGCCCTCGGGCTTGATCGCCTCGTTGGGGATCGAGCCTTCGACGACCAGGACGAACGGATCGAGTTCACCGCGGTCGGCCTTATGCCACCACTCGATGAAGTTGTCTGCGCCGGTCTCCGGGCCGCATTCGAAGTCGATCAGCGGCCAGTGCACCGCGACCTTCGGGAGCCCGGGCAGCGCGCCGAGCGCGATCTCCTCGATGCTCGGCTGGGTGGCCGCGGTCAGCGCGACGGAGTCCCCGTCGCAGCCGAGACCGCCGTTCATCCACAGGATGTGAACCACTGGCTCGCTGGCGTCAGTCTGTGTATCAGTGGTCATGACGAGGCCATCTCCTGTCTGTTGGGACGGCTAGATGCTGGCCGGGCGGATTGCTGGCCGGGCATGGCCCGGTGGGTGCGGTCACGACGACCGCCTGCGCAATGAGTAGCTGTGCAAGCAGCAGAAAGTGAGAGCTTCCCCCGCGCCCGCAACGAATACCCGGCCGCCGGGGCGGATATGAGCGCCCCGCGAATTCCCCCTGCGCGCGAGCGTAACAGCCAGGTGAACGGCAACGGCGAGTGCGTGACGGGGACGCAATGGCTCACAACGCACCTCGCCTTCGGTGCCGTGCGGACGGTCGCAATGCTAGACCTGCGACTACCCGCCGACAAGACTAAAGAGTCAGTTCACTGGACAGAAATGTCCGCTGACTTAGATCACGGTTTGGCCAAACCCTGCCAATAACCGCATCCTTGCCGGACACCTTTGGAACCAGACGCGCCAGGCCTAGCGCCGGCCGCAGCGCACGCCGCCCCTGCGAACTGCCGCGTCCGGGGTGGCCGTTCCCGCGCTGACCACGTAGATTTGGTCGCAACCCCGGGTGCCGCACCAAGGGGTGGCGGCCAGAGGGAGACGGAGCGGTGGCGGAGCCCAGCTATGGACCCGCGGGGACCCCGATCGAGGTAGTTCCTGTCGTCGTGTTGTCCCAGGTGTTCCCCGCGCGGCCGTCGTCGATCCCCGACATCAGGGACTTCGTGCGCCGGTGCCTGGCCGAATCGCCGCTGACCGAAGAAGGCACTCGCGAGGTTGGCGAGACGGTCTTCCGGGCGCTGCTGGATGCCGCCGGGCCGACCGGGTCCATCCAGGTCGCGTTTCGCATCTTCCCCGAGCACGTCGAGGTCGACGTCCTGCACTCAGACACCGCGATCCAGTCACCAGTGACGCCTGGCCCGCCGGTCAGCTATGCACTGCCAGCTGCGGCTGGGTCGCCGACCAGTGCCGGGCCGGCCACACCTGTCCGGCCGGGGCCTGGCGGCCGCGCAGCCGCTCCGCTGCATGCGGTACCCGACTCTCCCGCTCAGGTCGCTTCGCGTGCGCCGGCCGCAGGGAAGGCCACGCCGGAGACGTTCGCCGAGTGGATGTCGAGCGCGCTTCGGCGGGAAGGGCTCACGCAGGAAGCCGCCGCCCGTCAGCTCGGCGTTTCGGTAAAGACAGTCAGCCGTTGGGTAGGCGGCGCCACCGAGCCCCGGATGCGCGATCTGCGCCGGATCCAGGAAGTGTTCGGCGAGCTTCCGCTCCCCTGATTATTCCGGGAAATGGTCATAGCTGTCTAAGCGGATCACTGGACGTCCCCCCACTTGTGTCCTACCGTTCAGCTATGCCGATGCAGCCCGG
Source organism: Streptosporangiaceae bacterium (assembly GCA_035507615.1). Classification (GTDB taxonomy): domain Bacteria; phylum Actinomycetota; class Actinomycetes; order Streptosporangiales; family Streptosporangiaceae; genus JAJYUU01. Next base: position 38,829 of record DATJNX010000020.1, on the reverse strand, counting down.
AAGGCACGACTTCGGCCCTGACGCAGGCCGGATAACGTTACGGACCCACCGCGACGGAATAGCTGCTCAAGCCGGTCACGACCTGACCATCGAGGCCGCCCGGTGGAGCGGCCACATCGTGCTGGCGGCGAACCTGACCCCGGTGAGCCTGGAGGTCAGAGTCGATATGGGCGCGCTGGTGGTGCGGGAGGGCTCGGGTGGCATCAAGCCGCTGACTGACCGCGACAAGCGAGAGATCGCGGTGACCGCCCGTAAAGTCCTGTCGGCCGACCGCTATCCGGAGCTGACGTTCATTGCGACGTCCTTCGAAGTCGGCCCGGACGGCGCGAGCGGTACGATCTCCGGGACGCTCAGCATGGCGGGCCAGTCGAGACAGCAACAGCAACTGCGGGTGAGCGAGACTGGTCCCGGCCGATACCGGGCCACCACAGCCGTGCGGCAGACGGACTTCGGCGTCAAGCCTTACTCCGGCTTCCTGGGCGCCCTCAAAGTATCCGATCAAGTCGATGTAGAGGTCGAGCTCGACCTGGGCGAGGCTGCCGGCGAGGAGCCAGCGGGATGACGACACCGCAAGACCCCCTGGTCAGCATCCTGTTCGACGGCAGAGAGCAGCCGGCGGCGGACTTCGCCGAGCAGGCGGCGGCTGTCGCGGCAGCCTGCCACCAGATGGCAGTCAGGTTCCATCAGGGGGGCAAGCTCGTCGTCTTCGGCACCGGCGGGGCGAGTACCGACGCGCAGCACGTGGCCGTCGAGTTCGTCCATCCGGTCATCGTCGGGAAGCGCGCGCTGCCCGCTATCTCGCTGACCTCCGATGCGGCAACCGTGACCGGCATTGCCGCTCGCAGCGGGATGGCTGCGATCTTCAGTCACCAGTTGCGCTACCTGGCAACGCCAGCTGACATCGCGCTGGGCATCGCCGCTGACGGAAACTGCGCCAGCGTGCTAGCCGGCCTGCTCACCGCGAACGAACTGGGAATGCTGACGATCGCGCTGGTAGGCGGGGACGGCGGCGCCATCGCCGCGTGCCCTGCCGTCGACCATGTGCTGGTCACCCGGTCACCGGATCCGCGCATCGTCAAGGAACTGCAGGTGACTGCTTACCACGTGCTGTGGGAACTAGTACACGTGTTCTTCGAGCAGCCGGGAGTGCTGGCACCGGGGGTGGTCGCGAGATGAGGCCTGGTTACGGCGTTCCTGACTGTCCCGGCGAGGTGTGCATTACCTGCTCTGACACGGCAGTCGAGGTCACAGTCGTCTGCCTGCTCCGTGACGGGCTCGCGCTCGTCGACACCGGCCAGGGCATCGAGGAGGTCAGCGTTGCCCTCGTCTCAGCCTCGGTCGGCGACACGATCCTGGTGCACGCCAAGGAAGCGATAGCAGTGGTACCGGCATGACGAAGGTCTCGGGGAACGGGAATGCGCCCGCGGCGCCCGCAACCGGCTCGATCGAGTCGCTCTATCCGTTCCTCTATTCCGGTACGAGCGATGTGTCCGCCGTCCTTGAGCAGGTCCGCCAGTCGACGGTTGCCAAGGTGGCAGAGATCGCGGGCCTGCGCCGGATGGTGCGGGACACCGACGGCGCCCGGTTGCGAGCCTGCGCACGAGAGATGGCCGGCCGGTTCGCGGCGGGCGGCCGGTTGCTGGCCTTCGGTAACGGCGGCAGCGCAACCGATGCGCAGCAAGTGGCCACGCTCTTCCTCAATCCCGGCGGGGCTGCCAGGCCGTTGCCCGCGCTCAGCCTGGCCAGCGACGCGGCTGTGCTGACCGCGCTCAGCAACGACATCGGGGTCGACGTCGTCTTCGCCAGGCAGGTCGCAGCGTTCGGCGGGAAGAACGACATTGCCGTGGGCCTGTCGACCAGCGGCAATTCCGACAACCTGGTGCGCGCATTTGACGAGGCCAGCAGGCGCGGCATGCTGACTGTGGGTATCGCTGGCTACTCCGGCGGCAAGATGGCCGAGCTGGATAGCATCGACTATCTGTTCGTCGCGCCCTCCACCTCCGTGCACCGCATCCAGGAAGCCCAGACCACGATCTACAACGTCCTCTGGGAACTTTGTCAGGACGAAATCGGTGCCGGAACCGGGCCGCGCAGCTCAGCGGCAGCGGCGGCGCCATGACCGGCCAGCTGCTGATCGCGGGTGTGGGCAACATCTTCCTCGGCGACGACGGGTTCGGCGTGGAGGTGGCGAACCGGCTCGCCGCCGGGGAACTGCCCGACTGGGTCCGGGTAGCTGACTACGGGATCGCAGGCATGCACCTGGCCTACGACCTGGCCGGCTACAGTTCCGCGATCCTGATTGACGCGACCGCGCGCGGCGGCGCACCGGGCACTATCTACCTGATCGAGCCGGACCTGGCCAGCGAACCGGCCTCGCCGGACGGTGCAACGGACGCGGTGGCCACCAGCCCGCTATTCAACGCCCATGGCATGCAGCCTGACGTCGTCCTCAGCATGCTCGGCCTGCTCGACGAACAGGCCCGGCAGATTCTCGTCGTCGGCTGCGAGCCCGCCACCGTTGACTACGGCATCGGGCTCAGCGAGCCGGTGTCGGCAGCGGTTGACGAGGCAGTTCGCGTAGTACTGGACCTCGTCGCAACGGCGGCTGAATCCGATGATCACCAGCTAGCCACGAAGGAGTGGGCCCATGTGCCTCGGGATTCCCGGTGAGGTGATCGAGTTCCTGCCTGACCAGACGGACCTTGCCAGGGTCGACGTCAGCGGCGTCAGGCGCGTGATCAATGTCGGCCTCCTCGCGGACGAGAAAGTCGAGCCGGGCGACTGGGTGCTCATCCATGTCGGTTTCGCGCTGTCGAAGATCGACGAGGCCGAGGCTGCCGCTGCCCTTCAGTTCCTCGAAGGGATCGGCCAAGCCTACGAAGACGAGCTCGCCGCGCTTGCCGAGTCCCGGATCGAGTAGGCAGGCCTGATCGAGTAGGAGCAGCGATGAAATTCGTCGATGAGTTCCGCGACGCCGATAAGGCGCATGCACTCGCGGCCAGGATCGCGGCGCTCTGTGAGCCCGGCCGGCAGTACAAGCTCATGGAGGTGTGCGGCGGCCACACCCACACCATCTACAAGCACGGCCTTGAGGATTACCTGCCCGAGCAGGTGACGCTCGTGCACGGCCCGGGCTGCCCGGTCTGCGTGATTCCGATGGGCCGGGTCGACGACGCGATGGCACTGGCCAGCGAGCCCGATGTGATCATGACTTCGTTCGGGGACATGATGCGGGTGCCTGGCAGCAACGGCTCGTTCTTCGATGCCAAGGCGCGCGGTACCGACATCCGGATGGTCTACTCGCCGCTGGACTCGCTGAAGATTGCCCGGCAGAACCCCGACAAGCGGGTGGTGTTCATGGCGATCGGGTTCGAGACGACCGCTCCGTCCACCGCGATGACGGTTCTGCGCGCCGCGGCCGAAGGCTTGACGAACTTCTCGATCTTCTGCAATCACGTCACGATAATTCCTGCCATCAAGGCCATCCTCGATTCGCCTGACCTCCGACTCGACGGCTTCATCGGGCCCGGTCACGTGTCCACGGTGATCGGCTGCCGGCCGTATGAATTCATCGCCCGTGACTACGGCAAGCCCGTCGTCGTTGCCGGGTTCGAGCCGCTTGACATCCTGCAGTCGATCTACCTGCTGATGCTGCAGCTGGCGAGCGGGGAAGCGACAGTCGAGAACCAGTACTCGCGCGTGGTTCCGTGGGACGGGAACCCGGTCGCGCTCCGCGCGATCGGGCAGACCATGGAACTGCGGCCGTACTTCGAGTGGCGTGGTCTCGGGTTCATCTCACACTCGGCACTGAAAGTCCGCGAAGAGTTCGCTCGGTTCGATGCCGAGACTCTGTTCCCTGTTCCGGGCGTGCGGGTTGCCGACCCGAAGGCGTGCCAGTGCGGCGAGGTGCTCAAGGGCGTGCTCAAGCCGTGGGAGTGCAAGGTATTCGGCACCGCGTGCACGCCGGAGACGCCAATCGGCACCTGCATGGTCTCCCCGGAAGGCGCGTGCGCTGCGTACTACAACTACGGCCGCCTGACCCGGCAGCGCGTCCGGGAAGCGAGTACCTCATGACCGCGCCGCACGACAGCCCCGCTAGCGCGGGCTGGGTCGAGGAGGCCCTGCGCGAGCACGAGAAGCAAGCCCGGTACGAGCAAACCCGAGACGAGCAGCTGCTCGGCGAGCGCGAGGGAACGAGGTTCGAGCATCGCGGTTCGCCGCAGCCGTTGCCGGGGACGGTGCGCGAAGAACTCGTGCTGGAACGCATTGACCGCGCCCGCCGGGCCCGCCCGCGGGTCAAGGAAGACCGCATCACGATGTCGCACGGGGCCGGCGGCAAGGCCACGCAGACGCTCATCGAAGCAATCTTCCTCGACACGTTCCGCAACCCGCTGCTCGAGCCGCTAGAAGATGCGGCCAGGCTGGCGGTCAGCGGCGTCCGGCTGGCGATGACAACCGACTCTTACGTCGTCAAGCCGTTGTTCTTCCCCGGTGGCGACATCGGCGATCTCGCCGTGAACGGCACTGTCAACGACCTGTCGATGGCTGGGGCCGTGCCTGCGTACCTGTCGGCCGGCTTCATCCTCGAGGAAGGATTCCCGGTCGCCGACCTGGCCAGGATCGCCGCGTCCATGCAGGCCGCCGCCGCGAGAGCCGGAGTGCAGGTGGTGACCGGCGACACCAAGGTGGTAGAGAAAGGCAAAGCCGACGGCTGCTATATCAACACCGCCGGTCTCGGCCTGATCGAGCACGACATCGACCTCGGCGTCGCCCTGGCCCGGCCAGGCGACGTCATCCTGGTCTCCGGCCCGATCGGAGATCATGGCATCACGATCATGCTGGCTCGCGGCGAACTGGACATCGAAGCCGATATCAGTTCAGACACCGCGCCGCTGAACGGCCTGGTCGCCAGCTTGCTGGCGGCAGCACCCGGAGTCCGGGCGCTACGCGACGCCACCAGGGGCGGCGTTGCCACGATCCTCAACGAGATCGCCGCCGCGGCCAGCGTCGGGGTAGTAGTCACTGAGGACGACATCCCGGTCCGCGCGCAAGTACGCGGAGCGTCTGAGCTCCTGGGTATCGACCCTATGTACGTCGCCTGCGAGGGACGGCTGGTTGCAGTCGTCAGCCCAGAGGATGCCGGCCAGGCCCTGACGGCATTGCGAGCGCACCCGCTGGGCGCGGACGCGGCAGCAATCGGCGTCGTCACTGCGGGGCCAGCCGGCATTGTCCAGCTCAAGACCGCCTTCGGCGGCACCCGGATCGTCGACCTGCTGGTCGGCGATCCGCTACCGCGGATCTGCTGATCCGCCGGCCACACCGGGAGAGACAACCAGAGTGCACGAACTCGCCATCACCGAGGGCCTCGTCGACGCGGTAAGCGACCGGCTGCCAGGTCAGCGGGTCATCTGCGTCAAGCTCGAGATCGGCGCGCTGTCCGGCGTCGTCGCTGATTCCGTGCGGTTCTGCTTTGACCTGGTCACCGAAGGAACCAAGCTGGAAGGGGCCAAGCTGGAGATCTCCCAGCCGCCCGCGGTCTGTCATTGCCGCATCTGTGACAGCAACTTCGAACCGGACGGGCCGATTGCCATCTGTCCGTGCGGGAGCGCCGAAGTGGCCGTGCTGGCCGGCCAGGATCTGAAGATCACGTCAGTGCAGGTGGCCTAGACATGTGCGGAACATGCGGCTGCTCGTCCGACGTCCGGATCACGTCGCTGCATCACTCGCACGACGGCCACGAAGCAGGCCATGTGCACCTGCCAGACGCGGCGCAGGCCGGCCGTACCATCCAGCTTCAGCAGAAAGTGCTCGCCAAGAACGACCAGCTCGCCGCCGCAAACCGGCAGTGGCTGACTGACCGGGGCATTCTTGCCGTGAACCTGATGAGTTCACCGGGCTCGGGCAAGACGACGCTGCTGGAGCGGACGACCAAGGACCTGGCCGGGAAGATGTCGATCGCGGTGATCGAGGGCGACCAGGAAACGGCACTTGACGCTCACCGCATCGAGGCGGCTGGCAGCCCCGTTGTCCAGATCAACACCGGAGCCGGCTGTCACCTGGACGCGGAGATGGTCCGCAGCGCCCTGCGCAGCCTAGACCCGCGGAGCGGATCCATCGTCGTCATCGAGAACGTCGGCAATCTGGTCTGCCCGGCGCTCTTCGACCTTGGCGAGGCTGCCAAGGTCGTGCTTGCCTCGGTGACGGAGGGCGCAGACAAGCCGCTGAAGTACCCGCATATGTTCCGGCAGGCTGACCTGGTCCTGCTCAACAAGACCGACTTGCTGCCGTACGTGGATTTCGACGTCCGGCAGTACTCCTCAGACCTGCGCCGGGCGGCGCCAGCCGCCATGCTGCTGCAGCTGTCTGCCACGACCGGCGAAGGGATCCAGGGCTGGTACGACTGGCTGCGGCGGCGTATCCCGCCCCCGCCCGAGTAACAGCACGCGCCGCGCCCGAATAAGGCCAGTCAGCGCAGGTCGCGGGCCCCGGCGACAGCTGCCTGTCCCAGGCTGATCCCGCCGTCGTTGCACGGCACCCGGCTATGCAGCAGCACCCGGAATCCGGCCTCCTCAAGCCCGGCCACCACCCGGCCGGTCAGCAGCAGGTTCTGAAAAACCCCGCCGGACAGGGCGACAGCTGTGAGCCCGGACTGCTCGCGCAGCCGCGTGCAGATAGCCACGATCGCCGCCGCGACGCCATTGTGGAACCGGGCTGCGATCACCGGCGGGGCGACGCCGGCGATCAGCTCTTCCGCCACTGCTCCGACCAGATCGCTGGCGCGCACTCTCAGTCGGCCGTCCCGGCTGGAAACTGCTGCCGGGTAGCTGCCGCGCTCGGAGACAACCGCGAGCTGTTCGAGTTCGATCGCAGCCTGGCCTTCGTAATTGATCGAGTCGCGCACGCCGATCAGCGCGGCGACCGCGTCGAACAGCCGCCCTGCGCTGGATGTCAGCGGCGAATTGATCTCGCGCGCCATCATCGCGAGCATCGCTGCCCAGTGCCGTTCATTGCGCTGCAGGACTGCTAGACCGGCAGGCGGACCCCCCGGATAGCAAACGGCCAGGTAAGCGGCCGCCATCCGCCAGGGCTGCCTGATTGCCGCGGCCCCGCCCGGCATCGCAACCGGGTCCAGCCACCCGGCTCGCTCGAACCCAGCAAGATCCGCGATCAGGAACTCGCCGCCCCAGATGGTCCCGTCAGTGCCGTAACCGGTCCCGTCGAACGCCACGCCGATGACCGGTCCGGCCTCCCCGTTGTCAGCCAGGCAGGCCGCGATGTGCGCGTGATGGTGCTGCACGCCCAGCAGCTCGACGCCAGCAAGCTCCGCGGCGTACTTGGTCGACAGATAGTCGGGATGCAAGTCATGCGCCACCAGCTCCGGCTGCACGTCGAACAGCCGCCGGAAGTGCTCGATGCCCTCAGTGAAGGACCGCAGCGTCTCGGCATTTTCCAGGTCACCGATGTGCTGGGAGACGAACACCCGGTCCTGCTTAGCCAGGCAGAAGGTGTTCTTCAGTTCCGCGCCGCAGGCCAGCACCGGCCGGCGGAATCTGAACCTGACCGTTACTGGATCCGGAACATAACCACGGGAACGGCGGATGACCGACTCGCCGCCGGTGAGCGCGCGCACCACCGAGTCGTCGGTCCTGATGTGAATCGGCCGGTCGTGCATCAGGTACGCGTCGGCGATGCCGGCCAGCCGCTCCAGGGCATCACCGTCGGTGAACGCGATCGGCTCATCGGAGACATTGCCACTGGTGGCTACGATCGGCCTCGCCACGGCTGACAGCAGCAGATGGTGCAGTGGCGTGTACGGCAGCATCAGCCCGAGCTGCCGGTTACCCGGAGCGACGGCTGGGGCGACGTACTCGTCAGCAGCAGGCAGCCGGGGCAGCAACACGATCGGCCGCCGTGCGCTGACCAGCAGCCGCGCTGCGGTCTCGTCCACCTCGCAAAGCATGCGGGCAGCTGTAAGGTCGGGCACCATCAGCGCGAACGGCTTATCCTCGCGGTGCTTGCGCGCGCGAAGCGCGGCCGCCGCGGCCGCGTTTCCGGCGTCAACGCTGAGGTGATATCCCCCGAGGCCCTTGACAGCGACGATCTTGCCGGTGCAGAGCAGCTCGGCCGCCGCCCGGACGGGATCGCTGCCGGGCAGCTTCGTCCCGTCTGCCGCTGCCAGCGACAGGCGCGGGCCGCAGGCCGGGCAGCATATCGGCTGGGCGTGGAAACGGCGGTTGGCCGGGTCGTGATACTCGGCCGCGCACCGCGCGCACATGGCAAAGCCGCTCATCGTAGTGAGCGGCCTGTCGTAAGGCACGTCACGCACGATGGTGTAGCGCGGGCCGCAGTTAGTGCAGTTGATGAACGGATAGCGGAACCTGCGGTCGGCCGGGTCTGCGAGCTCGCGCAGGCAGTCCGCGCAGGTTGCGGTATCTGCCGCGATCAGCGTGCGGCGCTGGCCGTCGGCCTGGCTCGGCGCGATGACGAAGTCAGCGGAGCCGGTCACGGCAAGGCCAGTCACGGCGACGCGCTCAATCCTGGCGAGCGGCGGCGCCTCTTGCTCGATCAGCGTCAGAAATCTGGCGACAGCTTCAGGGCTTCCCTCGACTTCTGCGAACACGCCATCGGCGTCATTACCCACATGTCCGCCGAGCCCGAGGCTAGTGGCGAGCGAGTAGACGAACGGCCGGAAGCCAACTCCCTGAACTACGCCCTCGACCCGAATCCCGGTCCTGACGCGATCGCCCACCAATCCAGTGTGACCGCGGCGCGGCAGCCGCGCACGGACTGCCGCTAATGCACGCCCTCAGGCTCGCGGCGGCGCACGGCCCGGCCGGTGGGCTCCGCGACAGCGACCAGCAGCCGGTCGCCCGCCTGAACGACCGGGTCGTCCCCCACCCCGAGCATGAACTGCCCGTTGTGCACCAGGCCGAGAACGAGATCATCGCGCTTGTCTCTGACAGCGCTCAGCGTCCGGCCGACCGCGGTCGCATCAGCCTCGATCTCGCTGAGCCGGTGATGGCCGGACCCGACCAGTTGCGCGAGCATGTCACCGGCGTGCGGCGCCTCCAGGCTCTTTGCCAGCGTAGAGGCGATCAGGGCGTGCGCCGAGACCACCTGGCCAACACCCAGATCAGTAAGGGCCTCCCGCACCGCCGGGGAGCTGATCAATGCTGCCGTCTCCAGCCGCGGCGCGAGCTTGCGGACCAGAACCGCGCTGACGAGCACATCGCCGTCCGACTGACCGGTAATCAGTCCCTGCTCCGCGCCGTCCGGCTTGGCTGCCTTCAGGACGGTCTCGTCGGTCGGGTCGCCGCGAACCAGATGAACCTCAGGCGGGATGCTTACCGGGTCGATATCGGCGACCAGCACGACCGGGATCCCGGCTGCGGCCAGCTCGGCCAGTATCGCCGGCACCGCGTCGTTCATGCCGATCACCAGCCGGTAACGGCCCTCAGGGAAGTGGCTGCGCATGCCCAGGATCCTCCGTATTCCAGCCGCTGCCACGTCACCGCTGGCAAGCGCGAACACCGCGGCCAGCAGCGGGATCGTGGTGAGCATGACGAGTGACGCGATCACGCGGCCTGCCGCGTTGCGCGGAGTAACGTCTCCGTATCCCACCGTCGTCGCGGTGGTGATCGCCCAGTACAAGCCCGTGCTGAACGGCAGCTGCTGAGTAGCCGCGAACGCACCGCCACCAGCCAGCACGCAGCCTGCGGCCGCGGCCAGCAGGATGGCGATGTGCTTCCTGTGGTGCGGGCCGAGCAGGCGGACTAGTAGCGCGAGCACGGATCAATCGTGCCGTATGGTTCGTCGTGCTACCGCCGCGTCACCACAGGTACCGGTATCGACTAGGTAAAGGGATGGTCACGCGGTAGTTAGCGCAGGCCGGTGAAGAGGTCGTCTTCCGGCACCGCAGCCCCAGTCGTGTCGGTGACCCGGACGAAGCTCTCCCGCCCGAAGGTCTGCGCGGCGATCTCTGGCGGCAGCTTGCTGAACCAGGACTCCTGGATCTGACTGGCGTGGGCGAAGAGGGCCTCACGCTTGCGCTCAAGCACTGGCCGGATATCCACGGTCGTGGTGATCCGCCGCTCTGCCTCCTCTGCCTGCCTGCGCTGTTCATCGGTGAACTCGCGCTCATCAGGCACGTCAAGACCGAGCTCGCGGAGCGCCTCCCACATCTTGCGCCAGTCGCTGCCGCGCATCGCAGTCTGGTAGAACTTGGCCGGGATGCCGGACCGCGCCGCGGCCGCCTGAGCCGCCCTCGCGGCGTGGACGTGGTCGGGGTGCTGGTAGAGGCCCTTGTCGTCGTAGGAGATCACGACCTGCGGCCGGTAGATCTCGATCAGTCCGCTGATCCGCGCGGCCACGACGTCCAGGGGCACGTTGCAGAACGCGTCCGGGAGGTCTTTGTACTCCCAGTCCGGCATGCCTGAATCGTGGTAGCCAAGGAGTTCCAGGCTGCTCACGCCGAGGATCTTGCAGGACTGCCGCAGCTCAGCCAGCCTCAGCTCGGCCACGGCTTGCTCGTCGTGACCGTCATCGCCCGGCTTAACCTGGCCTGGCGCATCCCCGAACTCGCCGTTGGTGCAGGTCACGACTACTGTCCGGACGCCCTGGTCAGAGTAAAGAGCGAGGACGCCGCCGGTGCTCGATGCCTCGTCGTCGGGATGAGCGTGCACGGCCATGAGGGTGAGGGTGTCAGCTGCCATGGCTGTAAGCCTGCCTCATTTCTTCGGTTAGCGCACAATCGGGCGGCCGGTGGTAAGCAGGAGGCATGGCTGCCGATGGCGACCCGGGCGCGCTGCTGAGGGAGGAGCGCCAGGAAGCGCTGGACCGGCTCGCGGCGCTGGAGCGAGACTTCAGCGCGATCGTTGAGGCCGCCGGGCAAGCTAACGCCGACGATGAGCACGACCCAGAGGGCGCCACGATCGCCTTCGAGCGCCAGCATGTCGCCGCCCTGCTCGACCAGGCGAGCCGCCAGCTAGCGGCGGTGGACGCGGCGATCGCGCGCCTCGAGGCTGGCCAGTACGGCCGGTGCGAACGGTGCGGCGAGCCCATCGCAGCAGCCCGGCTGGTCGCCAGGCCGACCGCGGTGACCTGCATTCGCTGCGCTAGCCGCCGGTCAGGCTGAGCTTTCCGGGTCGTCGGAGGCAGGCTCGGCACCAGGTGGCTTGTCAGGCGCCGGACTCTCAGGCACGGGCCGCTCGGGCACTTGCTGCGGCTCCCCGATCCGGGTGGGCAGCCATAGCGTGCCTAGCGTGCCCTGGGCTGCCCTGGTGCCGGACCGCCCGCCGCCCGGCCCGCGGAGAATCTGGGCGATCCCTACCGCGATGAGTGCCCCGCCAGCCGGTCCCAGGAGGTAAGCCCACCAGGACGTCCAGTTGCCGAGAACCAGGGCAGGCCCGAGCGACCGGACTGGGTTCATCGAAGCTCCGCTGACCGGCGCGCCGATCAGGCCGGCCAGCGCGATGTAGCCACCGACGCCGAAGGCGGCAACCGCCCCGAGCTGCTGGGCTCCGGACGCGGTACCGAGCACAACGCTGACCAGACCGGTTGTCAGCAGCACCTCCCACGCCAGCGCGGTCCATGTCGAGATACCGGGTCCTGGCAGGGTGAGCCCTGCGCTGCCCTGCTTGCCGACCAGACCGACCAGCAGCAATGTTGCCAGCACTGCGCCAGCCACCTGCGCCACGACGTAGAGCGGCACGCGGCGCCAGGGGAAGTCGCGGCGCAGCGCGAAAGCCACGCTGACCACGGGATTGAGATGTGCTCCCGACACCGCGCCCATGAACAAGATGATCGCCATGACCATCAGGCCCGGAGCGACAACGCGTGCCGGGCCCGGCACCACGTCACCGCCGAACCTGGCATTGACCATCCCGCCGCCCACAGCGACGGTGACGAGCAGGAATGTCCCGAAAAGCTCGCTGAACAGGCGACGCCATTCGTAGCTGGCGTCCCAGAAGTCGAACTGATGAGCAAAAACGTTCGGCTGGCCGATCGAACGGAGCGCGACGTCGACGTGCGCTGGTACACCTACCGAGGTGCCCTGAGGCTGACTGCTGATGCCTGCCTCCTTCTGTCCGATGCCGTGCAGGCGAGCTTACGACGGATTGAACCACTCCCGCGCTGCTAGCCCGCTCAGGCCATCCGGTCCAGAATCTCCTTGACCAGGTACATCTGCGTCTGCGGGTGCAGGAACGCCAGCCTGGCCACGGTTTCGCCATCCCAGAGAGTCGGCGGCGCGAAAGCTACCTGATCACCGAGCAGCTTGTCCGCCCACGCCGAGTACTCGGCGGCCTGCCAGCCGACCCGCCTGAATAGCACGACCGACAGCTCGGGTTCCAGCACGAGCTCGAGGTAGTCCCGCGCGGCGATCTCCGCTGCAGCCTGCCGGGCAAGGTCGATAGCTGACTCGATTGCCGCACTGTACTCGCGCACGCCGTGCACGCAAAGCGAGAACCACAGCGGCAGGCCCCTGGCCCGCCGGGTGAGGTGGTAAGCGTAATCGGTCGGATTCCACTCAGCTGGCTGCTCGTGGATGACATCGAGGTAGCCCGCATCTTGCTTATGGACGGAACGGGCTAGTGCCGGGTCGCGGTAGAGCAGCGCCGCGCAGTCGAACGGTGCGAACAGCCACTTATGCGGATCGACCACAAAAGAGTCCGCGTGCTCGATGCCGGCGTAGGCGGCCCTGACGCTCGGCGCGAACAGGCCCGCTCCGCCGTACGCGCCATCCACGTGGAACCACAGGTCGTAAGCGCGCGCCACGTCCGCCAGGCCGGCAATGTCGTCGATGATGCCGGCGTTCGTCGTGCCAGCGGTGGCAACCACGGCTGCCAGCGATTCGGGGTCACCGTCCGTGTCGATCGCGGCGCTCACCGCGGCGCCAGTCAGCCTGTGGTCCTCGGTAGGCACCACCAGCGGGTCCATCTCCAGCAGCCGGAGCGTGTTGCCTACCGACGAGTGCGAATCAGAGCCGACGACCACACGCCACCGCCTGCCGGGCACGCCCGACTTCCGCTTGGCTACCTCACGACCGACGGCAAGCGCAGACAAGTTCGCCGCGGAGCCGCCGGACACGAAGCAGCCACCCGCCCCGTCCGGCAATCCGGCCCGGTCTGCGATCAGCCTGAGAACCTGGTTCTCGGCATGAATCGCGCCCGCCGCTTCCAGCCAGGAGATGCCCTGGATCGACGCGCACGAAATGAGCATGTCGAACAGCAGTGACGCCTTGGTCGGCGCGGCGGGGATGAAGCCGAGGAAGCGCGGGCTGTCCGCGGAGATGACCGCGGGAGCAAGCATCGAGGTGTACACGCCGAGCACCTGGTCGGGGTTGTGCCCCTCCTCGCCAAGCAGCCCGGACAACGCGACGTCCAGCTCGGCCGGATCGCGCGAGCCCGAATCCAGCGGAACCGGATCAAGCCGCAGCCGGTTCTCCGCGTAGGCGAGCACGGACCTGATCATCATCTCGGTAGTGCGGTCCACGCTGTGCATGGCGGCAACCTAGCGCAGGATCTCGACCAGCAATACCCAGACGTTGAGGAGCCCGAAGATGATCGCCGCGAGCACGCTCGGGACTAGCCAGTAGAGCCCTCCGCCGGCCTGGGCCGCCAGTGTTGCCCCGGCGACCACCAGGCAGCCACAGCTCAGGACTGCGGGGAACACTGCGCCCACCATCCGGCGCCAGAGCGTGACTTCGTCGCCTCGCTCCGACTTCAGGTCAAGATAGAGCTGCAGGCCTCCGACCACCAGCCCGGTCGCCAGGAACTCCGCCGCGAGCGCGACCCTGCCTTGGCCAGGAGTGATCAGCAGCAGCGCGGCGATCAGCGGCGTGACGAACATGATGAGCGTCTGCGCGGCCCTGGTCGGCAGGCTCGGGAACTTCAGGATCTGCTTCAAGTTGATCGACACCGCGATGAACAGCAGCCCGGCCAGCGCGGCTGCGGCCGTGGCGACCGCTTCCCCGAAGCCAGACCAGTCGCTCGCCAGATATGCAGCGGTCACTGCGGCGCGCCCGGCGCGGCGCCGGGATCGTCAGTGCTGGCGTCCTCAGGGCGGCTGACCCAGGCCGAGAAGACTGGCAGCCCGTGCCACGACCCGGATCCTCCGCTGCCCGCGTCCGTGGTGATCGCGACGACCGCGTATGGGTGGGCGAACCGCAACTGCGCTTCGCGCCGCTGGGCCAATTGCCGCATTGCTAGTGCGCGCGCCACGCCAGTGGCTGCCGCTGCCTCGAAACCCGTCCGCGAGTACCGGGCCATCGCCGACTGCCTGGCCTGCCACGGGCCGGGCACGGGCGCAATCGCGTCAATGGCGGCCTGGAAGCCTAGTGCCGGGTCGCTCAGATCGTGCTGCGACGTCGCCGACCACGCGGGCAGCAGCGCGATGCAGCGATCGGACGCAGCGGTGACCTCGCGCACCAGCCACAACTCCCCCTCCCCGAGCGGCAGCTCGGCCAGATCCCGTCGGTCGACACGGGTCCCGGTCGCGTGCTTGATGCCGATCCGGTGGGCGGCGGCCAGCACTCGACTGGCCGGCACGTCCTGCGCAGCGGCGACTGAGACGACGAGCAGCCCGCCGAGCGCGCTAGCAACGTGCACGATCACGTCACCCGCGTCGGGCGTGACCGCGATGTACTGGGTGTGCCCGATTGCAGGCGTCCGCAGCACGTGGCTGAGCTGCGCCGCCCACGGACTGGTGCCCAGGCCGGCCGCCGGAGCCAGATCGAACGGGACCTCCCAGGACACCTTCGTGGCCAGCGCAGAGGCAAGAACCAGCTCCAGGCCGTCGTCCTGAATCGGGAAGCGGTCGATCAGGCCGAACGTGTGCTCGCGCACCCAGCGGTCCAGGCCGGCCTGGCCAGGCAGGTCCCCGGTGGTGACTTGCGGTGGCAGCCCGGCACGCCACCGCTCGAATCCGGCGCCGAGATCCGCACCGCCGGTGGTCCAGAGGGCGGCCGCGCTGGCAACCACCGGATGCGGATTGGCGAGCAGGCCGGCCGCGGCCGACGCGGCGCTGTGCACATCGCAGCCCAGCACCTCGCTCAGCGTGTCTCGATCCGTCCCGGTGCTGGCGGGCCCCGCAAGCGCCAGCAGCAGCCAGGCTCCCAGCGGCGAGGCGACATGGTGCGTCGCGCCGATGACCGCGTGCAGCCGTGCCGAGTAGGCAGCCACACAGTTGGCGATCAGGCTCGTCCGGCCAGTCGCAGCATCACCAGTCATAGGGCTAACTGTGCCGTACCCGGTCAGGCCGCGGAGGTCACCTTCGCTGTCACGTCCTCTGGCTCACCAGCGGGCTTGCGGTTAAGCCAGAAGAAGCTGAACACCCCGGCCACCAGGACCAGCGCCGCAGCAAGATACAGCGCCGCGTGCAGCCCCGACTCAAATGCGCTGTAAGCCGCCTGGATGACTTCCTGGACAAGCTTCGGCTGGCCAGCGCCTGCCGCTCCGCTCGCACCCGCGCTATGCCCGTTCGACGGCTCCAGCCCCGTTTCAACGCCGTTGATGACGATCTGCTGGATGCTCTTCGGCAAGCCCAGCGCCTGCAGGCGGGCGGCGATGTCGGCTGACAACCGGGCCGACACGAGCGCGCCCAGCACCGCCACGCCGGTAACCGCGCCTACCTCCCTGCTCGTGTTGGTCGCGGAGGCGGCCATCCCCGATCGCTCGGGTGGCACAGCGGACAGCGCGGACGAGGTCGCGGGCACGACCGTGCTGCCGACTCCGATACCGGTAACTGACAACGCAACGGCAAGCGCCAGGTAGCTGGGGTTCGGGCTGATCGTGAACGAAGTCAGCAACAGGCCCAGGGCGAACAGCAGGCACCCGGTAACGATCGACCACCGCGGGCCGACCGTTATCGTCCAGCGGGCGGCTAGCAGCGCGGCCACCGCCATCAGCACCATCATCGGCAGGAACACCTGAGCGATCTGGTAGCCGGTGTAGCCGACGACTTCCTCCAGGTACAGCGCCGTGAAGAAGAAGACGGCGAAAGTCGCGAAGTAGGCGCAGAAGGCCACGATGTTCGCCACCGCGAACGTCGGCACCCGGAGGAAGCGGAGGTCGAGCAGCGGATGCGCGGCCCTGCCCTCCCACCAGAAGAACCCGATAACGGCGAGGAAGCTCACGCAGAGCAGGGCGATAACCCGCGCTGACGCGAAGCCGGAGTTCTCGGCCAGGATCACTGCGAACGCAATGGCGGACAGTGCGACGGCTCCGAACGCCGTCCCGGCGCTGTCGACCCGGTGCGCATCGGGATCGGAGTTCTCCGGCAGGACCGCGAGCACGCCGACCAGGCCAAGCCCGCCGACGATCAGGTTGAACCAGAAGATCGCCCGCCAGGTCCCGAACTCGCCGATCAGGGCACCGCCGATCACCGGCCCCATTGCCAGGGCTACGCCAGACACGGCAGTCCAGACGCCCAGTGCCCTGGCCCTGATGCGCTCGTCGGTGTAAATGTGCCGGATCATCGACAGGGTGCCCGGCTCGCTGGCCGCCGCGCCGAAGCCCATCACGGCCCGCCCGGCGATCAGCACGCCAACATTTGGTGCCTCGGCAGACAGGACCGAGCCGGCACAGAAGATCACGATCCCGATGACCATGACGCGCTTACGGCCAAACTCGTCGCCGACCATGCCAAACCCGAGCATGGCGCCGGCGAATGTCAGGGCGTACGCACCGACCACCCACTGGAGCGCCGATACCCCCGCGTGCAACTGGGTCTGCACATTCCCGAGCGCGACGCTGACGACTGTGTTGTCGAGGAAGGTCAGGAACAGGACGACGCACAGTACAGCGAGGGCAAGGGAGCGGCCGCCGCGGATTGCGGTCGCCGCTTTTCCCTCCGAGACGCCTACGGGGCTGACCACTGACTAGGTAGCTGACTTGCAGGCGGCAGGCAGGCCTGACGTCTTGCCGGCATTCTCGATGGTCAGCAACCCGCAGAAGCTCGTCACGCCCACCTTCCAGGTCCCGTCCTCATAAACCGCCATTCCTGTCTGGTTCTTCAGCTCAGGAGTGCCGCTCACCAGGATCTCGTAGTCCACCGTCGCCTCGGTAGGCGAATTTACAGTGACATTTGTGACCTTAGCGGTGGCCAGCGCCGCTAGGCCAGAGCCTGACTGGCTCTTGATCACCGAGGCGAACTCCGGCCCGTCCTGCAGCAGCATGACGCGCTTGCTATCCGGGGTCTTGGCGCTGAAGAACGCTTCCCAGTTCGCGGTAATCGCGGCGGCTGCTGCGGCGTTGTTGCCGCTGCCGCCCGAGGACGTGGTTGCCGATGCCGCTGGCGACGTAGCCGGGGCTGACGTCGTTGCCGGGGCGGACGAACCCGCCGAGCTCGGGCTGCTGCCTCCGCAGGCCGCAAGGGTGGCGGTCAGCGCGACTAGCGCACTCGCCCCGATCAGCTGCGAGATGTGCCGGTGAGAATTCATACAGCAATCCTCCAACTGTCCTTCAGCCGGTGGCATTCCACCCTTGATCTGATCTTCTCGCACTTGTCGCCGGCCAGTTAGCCGCGAGGTGACGGCCATGTCATGCTGGCCCGTGTAAAGCTTGCAGGGTGTCCGACCTTGAGTTGCTCCGCGGCCGCGTGCGCCAGTTCGCCGCTGACCGGAACTGGAGCCGGTATCACGATCCGAAGTCGGTGCTGCTGGCCCTCGTCGGCGAGGTCGGTGAACTCGCCGAGTTGTTCCAATGGCTGCCCGCCGGAGAAGCGGCCAAACTCGCCGAATCCGAGCCACTGCGGACCAGGGCGGCGGAGGAAATGTCGGACGTGCTGCTCTACCTGGTCTTGCTGGCCGATGTGCTGAAGGTCGATCTGGCTGCCGCAGCCAACGTGAAACTGGACGACAACGCCCGCCGCTACCCGCCAATACGCCCGGACGCGGGCGCCTAACTGCGGATCTGCTGCATCGGTCCGGTCCACCGGGCCAGTTCGGCGAGCAGCGCGGTCGCCGCGTCCTCCATGATCTGATTCGGCTGCAGCACCCGCTCGGAGTCCAGGAACTGCTGCACGAACGGGATATGCACGGCGTCGGCCATCGGCACCATCTTCAGCGCGGAAACGACCTGCTTGAGCATCTGCACTGCCCGCGTTCCGGCCGCGACGCCGCCATAGCTGACAAATCCCAGCGGCTTGTACAGCCACTCCTTATTCAGGTAGTCAATAGCGTTCTTGATTGCCGCATTGAACCCGTAGTTGTACTCGGGAACTACGAAGACATAGGCGTCACCGCGCTGGATCGTCGCGCTCCAGTCTTTGGTGTGCTGGTGCACATATTCCCCGAAACGGGGATGCTTGGGCTCGTCGAACATCGGCAGGTTTACCTCTGCCAGGTCGATCAGCTCCACGTCGAAACTGCCGCTCTTGACCGCCCGGTCCCGGAACCACGCCGCGACCGACGGGCCGACCCGGCCCGGCCGCGTGCTGGCAATGATGATCTGCAAGGTGGGATTGGTCACCGCGGTCCTCCGGTACTTGGCGAAGATCGAGCTTCGACATTACCCAGCACCCCACAAGGACTGAAGCTCCCGGTCCACACTCGCGGCTAGCGGCGCGATCGGCGCCAGCGCAGGCCGCGGCGGTACTGCCTGCGTTTGCTCGCACTGGGCCAGCGCGGCGCCGGTCAGGAACCGGGTGAGCTGCCCGTAGCTATGCCGGTCGTCACGGGCCATCCGGTGGTGGTGCATCCGCAGCGGCGTGTACAGGTACAGGCGGTCGCGGGCCCTGGTCACCGCCACGTAGAACAAGCGCTGCTCCTCTTCGAGCCCGGCCGGGGCGGTCAGTGCCATGTCGCTGGGCACAGCACCATCGACCAGCTGCGGCAGGTGGACGACCGGCCATTCCAGCCCCTTGGCCGAGTGCATGGTGGAGATCACCAGGTAGTCGTCGTCAAGGCGCGGCTTCCCCGCCAGGTCCGAAGCCGACACCGGCGGGTCCAGCGCCAGCTGGACCAGCGCGTCGTGCAGCGACGGGCTGTCCGCCGCCGCATCGGCCAGCCGCTGGAGGTCGGCGAGTCGCACGGCCGCGTCTGCGTACCGTGCCGCCAGCGGCTCATGCAGCGCGGCCAGGATGGACGCCGCCCGGTCCGCTGTCCGCTCGTGCCCAGCTGCCTGGGTCAGCTGACGGACAGTTGCGCCGACGGCCGCGGAGCAGCGCTGCGGGAGGATGGCTTCGGCCTCCGGCCAGCGGCCGAACGGCTTCGGCTCGGCGATCACCAGCGCCTCGATCACGCGCCGCGCCAGGACCGGGCCGATGCCCTCGTGCAGCCGGAGCAACCGGAACCAGGCCAGGTCATCCGCCGGGTTCGCGACGACTCTGGCGGCGGCGATGAAGTCCTTGACGTGGGCCGCTTCGGTGAACCGCAGACCGCCGTACTTGACGTACGGGATGCCGCGCGCAGCCAGCTCGATCTCTAGCAGGTCACTGTGATGGCCGGACCGCACCAGAACCGCCTGCTCCTGGAAGCGCAGGCCGGCCTCGTAGTCGGCGAGTATCCGGGCGCAGATCTCGCGCGCCTGAGTTGCCTCGTCGTGGCAGCGGATCAGGACCGGCCGGTGGCCCTGGCCGCGCTCGGCCGTCAGCGCCAGCTCAAGCCCCTGGTACTGCGGGCGGATCACGTTCGCGAGGCTGAGAACCGGATGGCGGGACCGGTAGTTGCGAGTCAGCCGGATGATTGCCAGATCGGCGTATGTGCTCGCGAGCGCTCGCAGATGCGCCGGGTCGGCGCCGCGGAACGCGTAGATGGCCTGCGCGTCGTCGCCTACGCAGGTGAGGCCCGAGCCGTCGGGCTGCAGCAGCCTGGCGATGTCCGCCTGCACGGCGTTAACGTCCTGGTACTCATCGATCAGCACGGCGTCGAACAGGCCGCGGAGGACCGGGCCTGCCGCAGCGTCCGCGAGCGCGGCCCGCCATAGCAGCAGCAGGTCGTCGAAGTCCACCAGGCCGTGCCGCCGTTTGTAGGCAACGAAGTCGGTGAAGAGCCCGGCGAGTTGATCGGTGAACGGCACGCACCACGGATAGCCTTCGGCGACGACATCGGCGAGCTGGGTCCCGGTACTGACGCAGCGAGAGTAGATCTCGGCGCAGGTGGCCGCACGCGGCGAGCGGCGGCCGGAGCTCGTACCCACCAGCCCGTGGGCGTCGCGCAGGGTGTCCATGACGTCAGAGCTGTCCGCCGGGTCGATAACGCTGAACTCCGGCGGCAGCGCGAACGCTTCGGCATGGGCTCTGATGATCCGATGCGCGACCGCGTGAAATGTGCCGCCGCAGATGCGGTCGGCTGCGTTACCGTCCGGTGGCTGCGCCCTGGCGAGCATGTCATCGGCGGCACGGCGGGTGAAGGTAAGCAGCAGGATCCGGCTTGGCTGGATGCCCTGCTCCCGCAGCCACGCCGCGCGGGCTACCAGCGTGCCCGTCTTCCCGGTGCCAGCCCCGGCAAGGATTAGCAGCGGGCTGCCCTGATGGGTCGCCGCCCGGCGCTGATCCTCATTGAGCACATCAAGAACACCAGGCAGCCCTGTCATGGAGACTGACTGTAGCCACCAGTACTGACAGCGCCGCCTGTACACGCGGCACGCACGGAGAGGATGAGGACCGCGATGGCAGACGGACCACGAGTCGCGCTCGTCACGGGGGCATCGGCGGGAATCGGCAAGGCGTGCGCCGACCGCCTAGCTGCGGCCGGCTGGGCGGTGACCGGAGCGAGCCGGCGTGGCACCGGCGGTTCCGGCGCGACCGCTGGCACTTGGGCGGGCCTGGTCATGGACGTCGACTCCGATGCCGCGGTGCAGGCTGGCGTCGCTAGCGTGATCGAGCGCTACGGCAGGATCGACGCGCTCGTCGCGGCGGCTGGCTGGGGAGTCGCCGGCGCCGCCGAGTACACCAGCATCGCCCAGGCGAAGGCGCAGTTCGAGACCAATTTCTGGGGCTGCGTCCGGGTGGTCCAGGCGGTGCTGCCGCAGATGCGCGAGCAGCAGGGCGGTCGCATTCTGCTGATCAGCTCGATCGGCGGGGTCATCGGCATCCCGTTCCAGGCGTACTACAGCGCGAGCAAGTTCGCGCTCGAGGGATTCGCCGAGTCGCTGGCATACGAGGTCGCTCCGTTCGGTGTGCAGGTCACGCTCGTGCAGCCAGGCAACATTGCTACTGACTTCACTGCCAGTCGGCAGCGCGCCGATGCCACGGACGGCGATGCCGCGTACACGGCAGCAATGACGAAGGCAGTGAGCGCCATGGAGCGGGACGAGGCCGCGGGTGCGCCGGCTGAAAGCGTGGCAGCGACAGTGCAGCGCGTGCTCGATGCCAGTCGTGCGCCGCGCCGGGTCTCCGTCGGCAAAGCCGGGGAGCGGGCAGGTCTGATTGCCAAGCGGCTGCTGCCTTTCCGGGTCTTCGAGGCCGCGGCCAAAGGAAGCCTCGGCGTCTGACAATTGCCCGTTTCCCTGCTGTTTCGTGATCTTTTCTTTTCGTGATAAGTATTTGTCGCGCATGCTTAGGTGAAACAGGTCGCCGCGGTCCGGCTGGCAGAACCCATGGGTGCGGGAGGCCCGATGACAGCATCGGCGCTTGCAGCGTCTTTGCAGCGCATTGGCCAGATCCAGGCACATCTGCCGGCGCCGTTGTCGGCGCTGCTCGCCGTTGTCGCGGCGGCTGCCGCGTTCGTTCCGTGGGTGTGGCCGCTCACCCGGCATATCACGGTGATGGCGCACGAGGGCGCGCACGCGACAATGGCCTCGGCAGTCGGCCGGAAGATTGACGGGATCGAGTTCAAGCTCGACGCCCGTGGCGCCACCCATCACTCCGGGAGCGCAGGGGGCAAGCCTGGCACCGTCGCGATCACGTTCGCCGGCTACCTCGGGCCGAGCGCGTTCGGCATCGGCGCGGCGGAGTTGATCAGGCTCGGCTACATAGTCGCGGTGCTGTGGATTGGCCTGGCGGCGCTCATCGCGATCATGCTGAGCCTGCGCAGGAGCTTCGGCATCGTGTCCGTGCTGCTGGCGCTCATCGCGGTCTTCCTGGTCGCTGGCTTCGCGACGGTTGAAGTCCAGGTCGTGACCGCGTACATCGTCACGTGGTTCCTGCTGGTCTCGAGCCTGCAGATCATCCGGATCCGCGGCAAGAACGCCAGTGACGCGGGCAAGCTGCACGGCATGACCAGAATCCCGGCTGGTTTCTGGTCGGGAACGTGGCTGGCCGGAGCTGTCGTCGCGCTCGTGTTCGGCGGCATCCAGCTGCTCTAGGCCTACCGGAGCTGCTGAAAAGGCGCTCACCAGCCAAGCTCGCGCAGCCGCTGGTCGGAGATGCCGAAGTAGTGCCCGACTTCGTGGACGACCGTCCGGCGGACCTGCTCGACCACCTCGGCCTCGGTGCTGCAGATCGCGCAGATCGCCTGCTGGTAGATCGTGATCCGGTCGGGCAGCACGCCGGCGTATCCGCTGCCCCGACTCGTCAGCGGGATGCCCTGGTACAGACCCAGCAGACCGCGCGGGCCCGGCCCGTGCTCGACAAGGACCGCGACGTTCTTCATCCGTTCGGCGAACTCTTCCGGCAGCGAGTCGAGCGCTTTGCCGACCATCTGCTCGAATGCCTGGTCATCGACAGTGATCACCAGTCCATTGTCTGCTAAGGGCCCCGTAGCCTGGTGTCCGTGACCACTCCAGCCAGGCCGCTCGCACGCCCTAGCCCGGCCGACGTCGCGGCCGCTCGCGGGCGGACAATTCCCGACCTGGTCGCACCGGGCCTGCGGGTGCTGTTCGCCGGGATCAACCCGAGCCTGTACTCGGCCGCGACGGGCTACCACTTCGCCCGGCCAGGTAACCGGTTCTGGCCGGCCCTGCACCGGTCCGGGTTCACTGAACGCCAGCTTCAGCCCGCTGAGCAGCACTTGCTGCTGGACGTGGGCCTGGGCATCACGAACGTGGTGGCGCGCGCCACGGCGCGGGCCGACGAGCTCGATGCCGGGGAGCTTCGGGCTGGCGGCGCTGCGCTCGCCACGACGGCGGCCGAACTTGGCGTGTCCTGGCTCGCGGTGCTCGGCGTTACCGCCTACCGGGCCGCGTTCGGCCAGCCGCGAGCCGCGGTCGGGCCGCAGCCGGAACTACCCGGTGGGTCCCGGCTGTGGGTGCTGCCGAACCCGAGCGGGCTGAATGCGAGCTGGACCGCGCCTCGCCTCGCGGCGGCGTTCGCGGAGTTGCGGCAGGCCGTGGCTGCCTAGCGCTATCGACGTGTCGTCTTTCTGCCAGCGGGAGCCGGGCTCACCTGCCCGGCTCCCGCTCGCCCGTCAGCCCTTGAACGCCTTGTACTGAGCCAGCGCGAAGGTGTACAGCGCCTTGCCCTGGTGCGGCAGTGTCTTGTTGAAGCTGTCCGAGAAGTCGATCTTGTGCTTGGAGAAGACAACGATGGTGAACGGGAAGTTCTTCTCGGTGCTCACGCAGACCTGACCGTCAGGGCCGAGCTTGTGCCGCTTGTAGCACTTGAGCGGGCCGCCGAAGCCGCCCGCGTAGCCTGACGTCTCGACCCTGAGCTGCTTCCCGCGGTGCTTGATCGTGCAGGTGTAGACCTCGTTCTTGCCGCTGCCGGTATGCGTCGACACCTCCTTGAGGCGAGTGCCTTTCCGCACCGCGAACAGCGCGTCGGCTGACTTGCCGGTGAATGTCTTGCAGGCACTCGGCACCTTGAACGCCGGCGCTGCTGACGCCTGCGTCGCGGGGAGCGCGATGACTGCCAGCGCCGCGAGCGCGGCGCTCAGGACGCCTCCCGCCATTACGCCGAGTCTCCGGAAACCGGACATGAATAACCTCCCACCCCTTTACGGCGACATTTTGCCGACCGTTAGGTCCCTCATACACCAGCGACCGGTATCGCGCGAGGGCGCGAGGGCAGGATTTTGCCAACCGGAATAGGGCAGGGGGCAAGGTCGGCGTGGTTAGCGAGTCCCGATGACGGCTGTAGCGTCCAGTTCGTCGTCGGCGCTGACCACCGCGGTCAGCCCGGCAGCTGTCATCGCCGCTGCCGTCTCCGGCGCCTGCCGCTCGCTGGTCTCGAGCAACAGGCTGCCGCCAGGTGCCAGCCAGTCAGGCGCGGCCGCCGCGACGCGGCGATGAATCGCGACGCCGTCCGGTCCGCCGTCGAGCGCGGTGCGTGGCTCGTGCAGCCTGGCCTCGGGCGGCATCATCGCGATCTCACTGGTCGGCACGTACGGTGCGTTGACGACCAGCACATCGATCCGGCCGCATAGCGTCGCAGGCAGCGGGTCGAACAGATCGCCCTGGTAAACCGTCCCGCCGACGGCGGCGACGTTATCGCGGGCACAAGCGACGGCGGCCGGCTCGATGTCGGCGGCGTGCAACTCGACCTGGCCGACTGGGCGGAGGCCGGCCGCCACCGCGACGCCGACCGCGCCCGAGCCGCAGCACAGGTCCGCGACCAGCCATGGACCGGCAGGAGCCAACCGCCGGGCGGTGGCGATCGCCTCGCCGACGAGGAACTCGCTGCGGCGCCGCGGGACGAAGACGCCAGGGCGGACGGCGATGCGCAAACCGCAGAACTCAGCCCAGCCGACCACGACTTCCAGCGGCACCCCGGACGCGCGGCGCTGCACCATGTCGTCGAGCTCGCCCGGTGTGCCGGCGGCTGCGATGAGCAAGTCGGCCTCATCTTCGGCAAAGACGCAGCCCGCCGCCCGGAGCCGGCCGACGGCTGAGGCGCGCACCTGTCCCGCCTGGTTCACCAGGGCAGTGACGTGCTGGTGAAGTGCGTCAGAGTATCGATGTCGCTCATCTTGTAGACGTGTCTGGGCGGCGTCTCGAACGTCGCGTACGGCCGGACCCGGATGACGACCCGCTGCTCTTGCCTGGCCAGTTCGGCAATCTGCGGCCGGCGGCTTTCCGGAACTTCCTCGCCTGCCATCAGGCCGACAACCCTGGTGAGGACGTCAGCAGCCTGGTCCGGATCGGTTTCGACCTGGGCGTTGCCGTAGACCTGCAGGTAGGTTACTGGCCAGTTTTCGTCAAGCACGCACAGGCTGACTCGCCCGTCGCGCCCGACTACCTTGGCCTTGCTGCGCTCCGCCATCGTGGAGACCAGCATCTCGTCGCCGTCCATGACGTAGTAGACGACTGTCATGGCCGGTCCGTGCGCCTTCCTGGCGTAGCCGAAAATGCAGGTGCGGTGGTCGCGGACGAACTGGCGCCGTTCTTGCTGGTTCACGCTCGGCTCGTTGCCCGGCTAGTCGCGGCCATGGCAACCGGCTGCCAGTCGGGCTGGCTGCCACCCGTCAGCCGGGCGGGCCCGGCCGACTGGCTCGCTACGAAGATCACGGGCCGGCCGTGATGGTTGCGAACGAAAGCGATGAGGTCGCCAGCCGGCGAGTACACGCCCTGGTAGGCGCCGGGGTACTGAGGCGTCGCCAGGACCGTCAGGTCCAGGCCCGCCGGCCTGCAGTGGCCCGCAGCGCAGTTCTCCTGCGTGGTCATGAGATCGCTGTAGTACAGCGGGTTAACCGGGAACCAGTCCGGGTCAGTCAGCCGGAATTTGGTCTGGGTGTCTTCTGCCGACGGGTAGCCGTTGGCGTACTGCGACTGGCTGCCGAAGCCGAGCAGGTTCAGGCAGTACTCGTTCGCATACGCGCACAGCTTCCCGGCCCCTTCAAAGGCGATGTACGACCCGTGCGTGCCGTCCATGGCCATGGCCCAGGCCCAGGCCACAGCTGCCGGCTGGGCCGCGACTCTGATGAGGTGGCCGTTGATCGTGGTCGTGAACCCGTTGATGGTGCGTGATGCGAAGTTGTAGCGGGTGAGATAGCCGTACGGCTGCCCGCGCTTCGTCCGGACGAAGGCCAGGTATTTGCCGTTCGGTGACCACGTCGGCCGCGAATCGGCATACCGGGGCGCGGCAACGGTGAGGCGCTTCTTGTGGCTCCCGTTGGCATTCATGACCCACAGGTTGCCCCGGTCGATATAGGCGATCCGCTTGCCGTTCGGTGACCATCGCGGCCCCGATGCACGACCATCTGTTGTCAGCTTGACCAGGCTCCCGGCAACGTGCGCCGGGTTGACGGTGTAGACGTCGCCACCCCGGACGAACGCGATGAGCCCGTCGCCTCCGGGGTAAGCCGCCTGAGCTGCGCCAGACAGTGCGGTCACGGCCAGAACAGCTCCCAGCAGTGCCGCCGAACTGGCTGCCGCTGCCCGCCTTCCTAGCCAGCGCCCACCCAGGCGCATACCACCCAGCCGGCCGCGGCCTGCATGCGTCGCTCGCATCGGCACAGTTCTCCTTCCGGACTGCTATCGATCGGGCCATCGCGGTTCTGCGTAGCAGTCTCGCCGCGAAGGGGGCGTTCCGCCAGTGGCAAGTCCTCGTTTCCCCAGTGGGCCCATACTGAAGGGAATGCGGACGGGACTGTCGCGTAGCGTGTTCGCATGTCACGTGTCGTGGTCGCGACCGCCTATGGCGGTCCTGAGGTGCTGGCAGTAACCGACGAGCCGGTGGCGGCGCCAGGCCCTGGCGAAGCCCGGATCAAGGTTCGCGCCTGCGGTGTGAACCCGGTGGACTACAAGATGTACAGCGGCTCGTTCGGCAGCGATCCCAGCCGGCTGCCGCTTCGGCTTGGCCTCGAATCAGCGGGCGAGGTCGTCGCAGTAGGGCCGGGCGCGGCCGGGCCGGCCGGGCCGGTGGCCGTGGGCGATGAGGTCATCGCCTATCGAATCGCCGGCGGGTACGCAGCCGAACTCGTTGTCCCGGCTCAGTCACTCGTGCCGAAACCCGCGAACCTGGGCTGGGCTGAAGCCAGCGGGCTGATGCTGGCCGGCGCCACGGCATGGCACGCTCTGACGGCCACCGCAGTGGCTGCAGGAGACACGGTCCTGATCCACGGCGCCGCGGGCGGCGTGGGCTTGATGGCGATTCAGCTGGCGGCTGCACGCGGCGCCACCGTCATCGGCACGGCGAGCCCGGCGCGGCACGACCTCCTCCGGGAGTTCGGTGCGATCCCCGTTGCCTACGGTGATGGCCTGGCCGACCGGGTGACGGCTGCGGCGCCGAACGGCGTGACGGCCGCGCTCGACCTGGTCGGCACCGACGAAGCGATCGACGTCTCGCTGGCACTCGTCCCGGACCGTCAGCGGATCGCGACGATCGCCGCAGCGGGACGCGGTCTGGAGCTAGGCATCAGAGTGCTCGGAGGTGCGCCGGGCGCTGATCCGGGGACCGAAATCCGGGAGGCTGCCCGGATTCAGCTGGCGGCCCTGGCCGGGCAGGGTCGGCTGCGAGTGCTGGTAGCGCGGACGTTCCCGCTCGAGGACGTTGCCGATGCGCATCGTCTTAGCATGGGCGGTCACGTCGCCGGCAAGATCGCGCTGATCCCCTGACTGCTTAACATACTGGGCATGACACCGCTCCGGCCCGCTGTGCGGGTCCGGTCGATCTTTGCTGCGGCCCTCGCCGTTGCGGCTGGGCTGGCAATGCTGGCCGCTGGCTGCAGCGAGCCGGCGGCGTCGGCTGGCGGCTCTGGAGCATCGGCGAGCGCGACGGGTGGTTCAGTCTCCCGCCGCGCCGCCGCGGCATCGGCGTCTGCGTCTGTCCCCGTTTCCATATCGCCATCGCCGCTCGCCGCGCCGCCCTGGCCGCTCGTGCTGGCGGTGCCCGGCGTCGTCGCCAGCCAGCATCAAACCCACGCCCGCCCGCCTGCGGGAAGCCAGATCTTCCGGGCGGAAATGACTGATCTGTGGGCGGGCGTCGTCTCAGGGCGCCCGGCTCTCGCGATGCCAGCCTTCTTTCCGCTGGCCGCCTACGAGCAAGTCAAGGCGATCGCGGACCCTGCCGCCGACTGGCAAGGCCGGCTCGTAGCCGAGTTCCGCGAGGACGTGCTGGCGGCCCATGATCTGATCGGGCGCTCGTTCCGGAACGCGAGGCTGGTCCGGGTCATCGTGCCAGAGCAGCAGGCTGGCTGGATTGACCCCGGCGTCTGCTACAACGGCGTTGGCTACTGGCACGTTGCCGGCGCCCGGGTCGTCTACCGGGTCGCCGGCCAGGAAAGGTCCTTCGGGATCGCTTCGCTTATCTCCTGGCGCGGTCGCTGGTACGTGGTTCACCTAGGCGGCGAGGTGCGAACCGGCTCCGGCGGGATGGTTGATCAACCTGCCCGCGGCCCTGGTGTGCCCGGCCCGCCTGGCGGCTGCTGAACTCGGTGACCTCGCTCAGCTGACGGCGACGTAGATCGTTTTTGTGGTTGAGGCGTAATGCGTAGCGTCACCGACATACAGCGCCGCCCAGTGAGCGCTACCCGGGTCGACGAACGTCGCCTTGAACCAGCCTGACCGGCTGCTCTTCGGCCTTGCGATGTAGTACCACTTGTGCTGGTGCGCGAATTCCAGAATGATCTCGACGCGCCGTCGGCCGTAAGCCTTCCAGCCCCGCACGTACTGCCACAGCCTGCCACTAACGGTCAGCTTGCCGCCGCGGCGCACCTTGCCCGGGTGCACCTTCAGGTTGGTAACTCGGGTCACGATCCGCGCCGCGAGCACCGCCGGGCTCACAGCCGGCGCCATCGTGGTGTTCCCCGTGAAACTGACCCGGTAGTAGGCAGCGGCGAGCACGACCGGAAGCTTTGCGGTCACCACTACCCCGTCACGCCCGGCATCGGTGCATGTCGTGTCAGTGGCCGACGACTTCATCGGACCGAGAAGCTGCCAGGGACCCTTGACTGTCGTGGCGTATTGCACCGTCAGCCCCTGGCTGGCGGCCGCGGCAGGGGCGACGCATACCGATGCAGACAGCACCGCGACCGCGCTGACGGTAGCGTGCCAGTCGGCCAGCGTCACGGAGTTTTGCAGGAACACTGCGGAGCTGGTGCCCGGCAGGAAGCCGGTTGTGCCGGGATAACTGACCCGGTAGTAGGCCGCCGCCACCGGGACAGGCAGCACTGCCGTCATCGAGATCCCCGGCGCCGATGCAAGGTCGCAGTCCGGGCTGCTAGCTTGCGGCGACAGCGCGCCGAGCGGGGTCCACGGGCCGCCTGCATTGGTGGCGTACTGCAACGTGGTCGCAGCCGTTGTGGCAGCCGCGGCGGGTGAGACGCATACCGAGGCAGTCAGCTGATCGGACGCGTCAATCGACGCCTCAAATGAGGTGAAGGTTACGGGATTCTGGATGGTGACCGCTACTGGCGCCTCGCCGCGAGTGAAGTATTGCGCATCCGGGTAGGCCGGCGGGCCCTCAGGAATGTCGCCGGCATACACCTCGTAGGTGCCGGTCGCTGCCGGGGTGAAAGTGAGCGAATAGCTGCCGCCAGGTTCGGTCGTACCAGACGCGGCCGGATTTCCGGTCTGGCCTGCCAACTCGACCTCCACTGCAACGCCGGGCGCGGCCAGGTAGGCGGTACTGCCTTGCGGCTGGTAAGACGCGGTCCCCGTCACCGTGACCTGGCTGCCCTGCGCGACAGTCACAACCGCAGGACTAGCCGTCAGTTCGATGGCATCAGGAAGGACCGTGATCGGGTATTCGTTGCAACATGTATCGGCCACTGTGGCACTTCCCAGCACGTCGACCGATACATCGGTGGTCTGGTAGATCGGAACGAACTGCATGGCGTACTGGTAGCTGCCATCGGCGAGGGTAGTTACGGTTACTGGTCCGGGCGCGCCAGGGGCTTCTTCGTTTAGCTGGATGGCCTGGTCAGCGAGCGGACCCGTCGAGCCGTCCGGCCAGGTCCCGGTGACGGTGCCGGAGAAGGTCACTGTCTGGTGATCGAAGTCCACCGTGCTGCGGTCCGCGTTGACCGTGATAAGCGGCTGGATCAGGTAAGAGACCGTCCCTGCGGAGAAGCCACTGAATGAGTCACCGCCGGCGTCGGCTGCCGACAGGCTGACCGTATATGCGCCGGGCGGCGCTACTACTGCCGCAGCGGTCGCCCAGGTGCCGCCGGTCAGGCTGCCGCTCCCGGTGACGAACGACAGGCTCCCGGCGTCGATAGTGGCGCCGCCGGCAGCCGGGATCAGCTCGGCGGACACTGCCGTTATGTCGGTGGGCGCCGACAGTCCGACTGACAACGGATTGGAGTTGCCATCTCCGCCCCCGTTGACCTGGTAAATGGTGATGTTGTCCTGAGTAACCGGCGGGTTGTCTGGTCGCGGGCTTGCGAGGGCAGCAGGCGCCAACGCTCCCGCCAGGGCCGAGGCTGCCAGGACACAGATCGCAGCGAGCGCGGACCAGATTCGGGTCACGGTAGCTCCAGCAGGGATGATGACTACGCTGGGAGGCGAATGTCCGGCTAGAGCCTATCGGTGACTAAATCTGCAGTAAATGCCTTGCGGTAATGGCAGCGCGCCCGGAGGTCGACAGGTCGCTCTTGTGCTTGCCCCGCGTTCACCGTCATGCTCGACCCGTGCGGCATGCGACGCAGGAAGACCTTGATCGCCTCGACGCGCTGTTGATTGAGTTGCGCGACCTGCCCTCGCTGAGAGAGCGGAAGCGCGGCTACTTCTCGAAGGGATCCGGGGCGTTCCTTCATTTCCACGAAGATGCCGGTGACCTCTACGTCGATGTCAAGCTCGCCGGCAAGTTCGAGCGTATGAAGATCACCAGTAGCCCTGAGCAGGCTGACTTCCTGTCCAGGGTGCGCGAGGCGCTCAGCTGCTAGCCGGTGGCTGCCGTCCGATGATTGCGTCATTGACGCCCTAGCCAGGCTCCTGATACGCAGGCACCTGCCGACCCGGCCCGGCGAGCGCTTCAAGCTGCGCGTCGTTGCAGGCGCGAAGGCTATCTGGGATATCCGCGTCGATGGCCTGCCTCGGCACTGCAAGCACGACGTGTGCTCTTACACCCAGTCGCCGTGACTGTGTGGCCCGGATGCCATGCAGGGATGGTGAGCGGAGCCTCGCGTGCCTTCCCGTTATCCGATGGCCTGTTCGCTGCGCTTCTGTCCGAGCCGCGTCGTGCCGTCCAGGAGTTCCCTGCCGATATCCAGGTGACCGCAGTGCCGCGCGATCTCCTCGATCACGTGCAAGACGACCCATCGCACGTTCGGAGGCTCGGCCACCTCAGGGTCGCCGTGTTTGCCGCGCGGGGCCTTGGACAACGGCGTTACCGCCAGGATGGCGTCGGAGCGAGCGGAGATCTCCCGGAACTCGGCAATGATGTCCGCAGACGACCAGTCCGTGACGAACGGTGCCATCGGGTCGTAAGGCTCGACGTCCGCGTCAGCGGGCGGCGAAGTGTCCTCGCCGGCCACGACACCGATGAACCAGTGAAACTGCGCACCGCTCAGATGCTCGACCAGCCCGGCCGGCGTCCAGCCCGACGGCACGATCGACCGGTGCCACGCCTCCTCATCCAGGCCTGTGACGATATCCAGCGCTGTCGCGCGCTGCGCCGCCAGAAAGTCCAGAAGCATCTGATCTTCGGCAGGGTGACAACTCGTCACGGGGTTTCCGGCTATGGCTTCGGTCATATCCGCTCCTCCAGGTTTCCGGTCTGCGGGCTTACTCACGCTCACCGGAACGACGATCGGGCTGACGCCAGAAGGACACCACTCGTGAGTCAACTCCTATTCAGGCCGTAGAGCGTCCGGGAGTCGATTTACGGTAAGACCCGTGACCACACGAGTGCCACCCGCGGGAGCTGCTCGAGATAGCAGGACGACACGGGAGGAGGACGCCCCTGATGGCACGCCAGCTGATGACGACGGAACAGGTTCTCTCTATCCTCCGCGATACCCCTGATCGCCTCAGCAGCTTGACCGCTGACCTGACCGACGTGAAGCTGCGCGCCACGCCTGAGCCCGGCGAGTGGTCGGTTATTGAGATTGCCGCTCATCTCCGGTCGTGTGCCGACGTGTGGGGTGAGGCCATCGAGAGAATCGTCGCGACCGACTACCCGACCATCCGAGCCGTCAGCCCGACCACCTGGATCAAGAGCACGAACTATAACGAGCTAGCCTTCGCTTCGTCGTGGCAGGCGTTCAGGGAGCAACGCGATCAGTTGCTTGCTCTGCTCGGGCAGCTGTCAGCCGAGGGCTGGTCACGAAGCGCCAATGTGCTCGGAGGCGGCAGACCACTCGACATCACCGTCCATTCGTACGCGAACCGCCTGGCTCGTCACGAGCGGACTCACTGGAGACAGGTGGCGAAGACGGTACGGGCGCTGCTGGACTGAACCGGCATCCGCCGTGCGCCTACCAGCTGTCGAGATCGGCTATCCAGCCGTTGACCTGGTTACCAACGTAACTCCCCACCCAGCCGCCGACTTTCTGGCCGACCCATCCGCCGCCGACGATGAGTACGGGACAGGCGACTACGCCGAGCCCAAACGTTGCAACCGTCTCGGTGCCGCATGCCCAGGTTCCTGCAGCTGCGCCAGCGGTCGTTCCCAGTGTCTGGCCACCCGAGGTGAAGACGGCCTGCTCAAGCGTCTGACCGTCGGCGACGTCCTGGCCGACGCCGAGGACGAAACCTGCCTCCGGGGCAAACTTGACTATCGCCCCGATCGGACCGCTATCGGCCAGCCTGCCGACTGTGGGCAGCCACTTCGCGGCGAACGACCGCAGCTCCGGAGTGTCCCCGGATCGCAGCAGCCGGCCCAGAGTGGACGCAGCTTGCTTGGGCAACTCAGACAGCAGCTCGTCGAGATCGCCGACATCACCGAAGACACTGCCCAGCAGGGCACACGAGACGGCGATCATGCCACTCGGATCGGTGAACGTCAGCGGAGAGTCACCAGCGAATTGGTATGGCTGGCCCGTGGCGTTCGCCAGCGGGTCCGCCGACAGGAACTGCCCGCTTGACGGATCGTAGGACCGGGCTTGCAGATACTGGTAGCCGCTCTCAGCGTCGGAGTACTCGCCGTCGTACTGCAGGTTCGTGCTTGCAGTGCCGGTGTGGCTGACTGTCTCCCCGTAAGAGTCGTAGGTGTATGTGCCGACAACCGAGCCGGCCGAGTTGGTCAGCAGACGCGTACTGCCTTGCTGATCGGACAGCAGGTATGTGGGCGTACTGCCGCTGATCTGCTCAATCGGATGGTCGCCCGGTCCGTAAATGTATGCTGTCGTGCCCGCCATCAACAGCAGCGGGACGCTCCCGGACTGGTCCCAGGCAAATGCCGTGGTTGTGCTTCCTACCGTCGAAGACATGCGCAAGCCGTCGCCGTTGTAGCTGTAGCTCGCGGACGTTCCGTAGCCGATCAGCCGGTTCCCCTGGTCGTAGGTCAACGAGATCGCTGCCTGGTCGCCGGTTGAGATCGAGGTGCGATTTCCCTCGCTGTCATAGCCATAGCTCGTGGTAACCAAGCCGCTGCCGGCGGCGGCCGTGATCTCAGCAGCAGCCATGTTCCATTTGTCATTGGTGGGGGCTTTGTCGGAGACCTTCACCCGTGTGCCGGCGGCACCGTTCGGAGCGGTGTGCTGCGCCCAGAACGTGGCTTTGCGTTTGACGTCAAGGTACTGGTGAGCGACGGTCTGGCCGGAAGCCGGTTTGCGCGCCGTAGCGTGGCTCGGGTCCTCGCCCACTCCCCATACCAGCGAATCGGCGCCTGTCGTTGTGAGCGACACGGCCGGGGCACCCCTGGAGCCGTCCGAGGTCGCATGCGCTCCGATGGTTTTCCCTGCGCCCGTGAAGGTTGCGATCGTGATCGTGCCGTCATACCCCTTGTGCGACAGCTTCGCGGTGATCTTCACCTTGGTGAGCTTGCCAGTGGCGTGCGCTTGCCAGATCTCGGACGTGCCCTGCTCGCGGTTCGACCGGGCAGCCAGGGTCCAGGTCAGTCCGCCTCCGCTGACGCTACTGATCCGCTGCGATTGATGAGCCGGCCCGTCGGCGGAGATGAACGCGACGACAAGTTCATTCGATGCGCGGGTTGTGACCGCCGGCGACACGATCTTGCTAGCTCTGGCGGTTTCGTTGGCCGACGCAACCTGATCGGCGGCCGGTGCCGACGGGGTGCCGGGCTGCGTGCGTGAGATGAGCTCGCTGTCGGAGTTGAAGGTCTGCCGGACCCCTCCGGGCAGCTTGGTCGGGTCGCCCGCAGCGTCATAGGCATAGCTGCCACTGCCGTCTGTGGCTAGCTGGCCAAGCTGTGTGTACGTATAGTCCTGGCTCCCCGACACGGCGCCTGTCTCGGTGTCGGAGGTGACCTGGCCCAGGGCGTTCCTTGCGTAACTGAACGTGGCCAGCGTGGCGCTCGCTGACTTGTCCGTGATTCCCGTCAGCTGGTTGGCGTCATCGAACGTAGACGACGCTGTGACCCCGTTGGGGTAGGCCTCACCGGTCAGGTTGCCGTTGGCGTCGTAACTGAAGTTTGTGGTGTCGCCAAGCCAGTCCGTGACCGAGGACAGCTGGCCGGCGCCGTCATAGGTACGCGTCACCGACTGACCGTTCGGATAGGAGAGCGCCGTCAGCCGGCCAGCGGCGTCGTAGCCGTACGAAAC
Organism: Streptosporangiaceae bacterium; assembly: GCA_035507615.1. Lineage (GTDB taxonomy): Bacteria > Actinomycetota > Actinomycetes > Streptosporangiales > Streptosporangiaceae > JAJYUU01. The sequence goes on along the minus strand of DATJNX010000020.1, from coordinate 4,409 downwards.
CATGGAGCCGGCGCCGTCGATGACGCCGGTCAGGTTCCCGTCGGCGTCGTAAGCGTAGTAGGTGGTACCAGTGCCGTCGGTCATGCTGTAGCGCTGACCGTCGGCGTCGTAAACGTAGCTCACCTCGGGCGTAGTCCCGTCGGAGTACGTGATCCCGGTGAGGTCGTTGCCGGCGTCGTAGCTATAGGACGTCATGAGCCCAGCCGGGTCGGTCTCCGTGACCAGGTTGCCGTCTAGGTCGTAGGTGTAGCTAGTGGTGTTGCCCATGGGATCGGCGACCGAGGTCACGTTGCCTAGCGCGTCGTAGCTGTACCGGGTGACGTTGCCAGCGCCGTCGGACTGACTCAGCTGGTTGCCGTCCCCGTCGTAAGTACTTGCCAGGCTGGTGCCGTCCGGCCTGGTGACCTTGGTGAGCTCATCGTCGCTGTTGTAACCGAAGGTAGTGACATGGCCGGCCGCGTCGGAGAGCTTGGTCTCGTCGCCGTCGCCGTCATACGAGTAACTGGTGACATGACCGTCCGGGTCGGTCACTGACGTGACTTCGCCAGCCGCGTCGTATGAGGTTGCGGTCGTATCCGCGACGGCCGGGCTGCCCGGGGCCGGACAGGTAACCTTCGCGTCCACGGCCGCGGGCGCGACGTTGCAAGTCTGCTCTCCATCTGCGTCGTAGCTGTACTCGGTGGTGTCAGAGACACCAGCAGACGGCGTGGTCGTCTGCGAGGCCACGTATCCGTACTGGTCATAGGTGTACGCAGTGACATCGCCATCGGGATCGGTCACCGAGGTCAGATCACCCGGATACGCCGCCTGGCTGTAGCTGTAACTGGTCACGTTGCCGAGCGGATCGGTGACGCTGACCAGGTTGCCGTTGCCATCGTAAGCACGCGTCGTGGTCTCGCCGAGCGGGCTGGTCTTGGTCAGCACCTCGTTCAGGCCGTTGTAGGTGTAGGTGGTGACGTTTCCGAGCGGGTCTTCGGTGGTGAGCAGGTTCCCGTTGGCGTCGTAGGTGTTGACGGTGACATCACCGTTCGGGTCGGTGACGGACGTGACGCCAAGGGTCTCGGGATCGTAGGTGTAGCTCGTCGTCGCTGCGGCGGCTGTGCCGACCGCGGTGGTCACTGACGTGAGCTGCAGGCTGGTGTAGTCGTAATCGGTGACGTTTCCATCGGGATCAGTCATCGTCGTGGTGCCGCCGGTCGCGCTGGTCGGGTCGCCCGAGTAGCTCCACGTCGTCGTGTTGCCGTCAGGATCGCTCTGTGAGATGACCTGACCACTGCTGCTGTAGGTGTTCGTCGTGACGCCACCGTCGGGATCTGTGACAGTCAGCAGCAAGTGATCCGCGTCGTAGGTGAATGACCAGGAACCGCCCATCGGGCCGGTGGCGCCCACCAGGTTGCCGCTGCCGTCGTAGGAATAGGACCACGTGCGGCCCATCGGATCGGTAACTGAACTGATATGCGACCCGGAGTAGGCAAAGGTCAGCGTCCGGCCTGCCGGATCGGTGACGCTGGTGAGGTCGCCCCCGCTGTAAGCCAGCTTCGTCGTATAACCGTTGGCGTCTACTTCACTGGTGAGCTGCCCGCTCGCGGAGAAATTGAACAGGTCCTGGCTCGCCGCGCGGGTAAAGGTATAACTGCCATCGGGGTTCGCGACCAGGGTCGCGAGAACGCGTCCGGGCGCGACGTACCCGCCGGACCCGTTGGGCGCGAACGTGACCTGAGAGCCATCCTCTTGGGTGACGGTGATGTCGCCGTAAGAGTCCGCGCTGAGCGACATGTTGTAGCTGTCGGTCCAGCCGAAGCCGAATGGCCCGTCCGAGCCATCGGATGCTGAGCTGTATGTCCGCTCGAGGTCCAGCGGGATACCGCGGCCGGGGACCGAGAAATCAGTGGACTGCGTCACCAGTGTGCCCGTGGCGCAGTTCACCGGCTCGAGCACGTAGCAGGTGGTGCTGTGCTCACTTTCGTTCGGCCCGTTGCCCTGCTCGCTGAGCGTTGGCGGGCCGGCCAGGAACGTGTACCCAGGAAACGACACGTTATCGACCGCCCAGCCGTCGGGATCGGGGTTGGACGGATCGACAGACTGCACTACAAACGACGCGATTCCAGTTACTGAGACCGACACCAGCACTATCCCGGTGTCCTCGATGACGACAGTGTCAAGCGGGTTGCCGTCCGCGTCGTAGGCAATGACCTCGGTCGAGCCTGGCGTGTCGATGTAGCCGACATCGAGGGAGAAGTTGCTGACGGTGCGCGGCGTGCCGTCGGGTGTGACAAAGGTGCCGGTAATGTCTCCATAGAATTGGGGTGTACCGGACAATACGGGGCTCGTCGGGTTCGAACCGTCGGTAGTGATGAACGGCGTAGCCCCGCCAAAGTCGATGCCACTCACCTGGTACTGGTCGGTGATCGACGTACCGACCGGGAACTCGGAGAAAGTAATAGTTCCCTGCTCGGCGCCGGGCGAGTCCTGCGCCTGCTGGCTGACCTGCCGCGAACTTGCCGAAAGCCTGCCGGACGCAGCGCCGCCATGCTTGTCGCTCCGGATGGTGGCGAAGTGCGGCTTGGCATCAGGACGGGAGGTCGACGGGCCGTGCGCAACGAGCCTGGCGCGATCACCCGCCGAGCGGCGAAGCCTCGGTACGACAACCGAATGCCGGGAGGCTTGGCGCACCACGGCCGACGCGCTGGCCGGGGCGGCGGCGTAGAGCAAGGTCGCGGCCGTCAAACTGGCGGTCAGAAGGGCGACGGCCAGCTTGCCTGGTTGCGCGCTCCTGACTAAGGACGATCGGCTTCCTACACGGTTCGACGCGCCTCCGGGCATGTGACCGTTCCCCCTCCGCCACCGCATAACCCACCGAGCTATGCGTGGTGTGTCGTTTCGGGAACTACGACGCGCAGACACGCGATTCGGGTTACCAGCCGGATGAGCCCCGCCGCGACCACCAGGCCTCGGCGGCGGTCATTGCGCCCTCGGCCTCGCGGATGCCGCCGCCCACGAGTCCTGCGGTGGCAGCCCAGTGCAAGGGTATAAGGGCCAGAGCCCCGGGGAGCCAACGGTGCTCGTCGCGAGTCAGCGGTTCCGGAGCCGTGCCCTCGTAGGCGTCGAGCAGTCGTTGCGGCTCTAGCAATGCGCCGCTCTGTGCGACCTGGTTCAGGCTGCCCGCGATGTCGTACAACCGCTCCCTGACCCTCGCGAAATCCAGGTCGAAGGTGACCCATGAGCCGTCTGACAGTTCTCCCGCGTTGCCCAACTTGTAGTCCCCATGAATCGGAGCGCATGGCAGTTCGAGGCCCTTCCGGAGCTTGGAGAGCTCGTCAGTCAGTTGGCGCATCCGACGCACGACCGGCTCGCTGCCCGGTCCGAGCCTGCGGCGTGTGAAGCCGACCGAGTAACGCAGTTGCCCGAATGTTCTGTGGTCGTCGAGGGGTTCGGGCGGACTGGGCTCCCAGACTGCTTTGAGCGCAGTGTGGAGACGTCCGAGCTCCTCAAAGAGGCGGACGGAGGAGTCCTCGCCCGCCGGTGGCTGGACGTGATCGATGAACTCCTCAATCTCAGCCCAGCGATCAGCGACCCTAAGGAGGTCGCCGCCGAATATTCGAATCGGCCGAGCGACGCGGACTTGCGTCCGCTGGAGCCGCTCCCGGAGGCGCCGCAGTCCCGCTGCCCGCCCGCGGCGGACCCAGGGCCTATGAACCCGGAGGACAAGCGGCGGCTCAACGTCTATCCGCACGTTGAGGTTGAACTCACCGCCGATGTCTGCCCATCCGGCCCCTCGCGCGACGCCGGCGATCAGGGCCGAGACAGCCGGATCATCTGGGCTGGCTCGAGGTCCGAACCAGCGCGGCAAGGCAGGGGGAGAGGTCGAAACTTCGATTTCAGTCATGGCTATGGCCCACCAGCCCATGCGAGGAACGGTCGGCCGGCGAGCATGGCGCAATCTTGCCGCGGCGGCCGTGTCTGATGCACCCCGACCGAAAGCGCGTTAGCCCGAGCTGGCCTGAGGTCGTTGGTAGGGCGTCAGATCGGCCCGAGGGTAGCGCGTTTGGGTGTCGGCCAAAGTTTGCTCGTCCCAGTACGGGTCGCCCGGAGCCGGGAAGCCGAACACCGACCGCTCCCGGGGAGAGGCCCGCTCGATGATCTCGAACCAGTCTGGACGCGTCGCGCGTTCGGCCCAGGCGACCCGGCCGGTCCAGCGCGGTGCCCACACATCGTAGTCGGCAAGGAGCGCAAAGCGGGTTGATCGTTCGCCGGTCATGCGCGACCCACGGTGAAGTACGTCGGACCGAAAAGCGAACAGGGTTCCTGCCGGACCGGTCATCGAGACCTCCTCCTCGGCGAACATCCCCTCGGGGAGGTAGTTCGTGATGTCGTGATGCCCGGGGACCGGCCAGTACGGGACGCTCTGC
>DATJNX010000019.1:0-90783 GCA_035507615.1 Streptosporangiaceae bacterium | reverse complement strand
CTGACCAGGCAGGAACCGCAGGATGCCAGGCACTTCGAACGGGTCGTCGCCGAACGACGCGACCACCGGGAGATCGCCCGTCCGGCTGGCAAGCGCGACCGCGACAGCGAGCATGGAGCCGAGCGCGTCGGCATCGGGCCGCACATGACAGGCGAGGCAGACCTGTCCGGCGCCGTCGATGATCTTGACGGCGGCGGACCAGTCAGCCTCACTGATCGTCGTCATCGGCCCTGGGGTCCTCGCCGGCAGAGTCGTCGCCAGCACCGTCGCCGTTAGCGCCGTCGTCGTTAGCACCGTCGTCGTTAACACCGTCGTCGCCAGCACCGTCGTCAGGCACCCGGTACGGGTCCGGGTCGCCGGCGTGCACCGCTCCGTCGCGCGCGGCCGCGACTGCAGCGTCCGCCGCCCTGGCCTTCTCGACTAGGTCCTCAATGGTCCTTGCGGTGTCGGGCACAGTGTCCTGGCTGAAGCTGATCGAGGGCGTGTGCTTCAGCCCCGTCTGCTTGCCGACTTCGGACCTGATCAGCCCGGTAGCACTGGCCAGCGCTGCTGCCGTGCCCGCGACCTCCTCGGCGGAGCCGTACACGGTGTAAAACACCGTCGCCTCCCGCAGGTCACCGGTCACCCTGGCCTCGGTCACGGTCACGAAGCCGAGCCGCGGGTCCTTGATCCGCCGCTCCAGCATTTCCGCGACGATCTCGGCAATCCGGTCGCCGAGCTTGTTCGCTCGTCCCCCCGAGCCAGCACCGCGGGGGGTTCCGGGGGGTCGTCCGCCCGATCCAGCACTGCGGGGGGTTGCGGGGGGTCGTCCCCCCGAGCCAGCGCTGTGGGGGGATCCGGGGGGTCGTCCCCCCGAGCCAGCACGGCCCTGGTTCATCGGCTTACTCCCCTTCTTCGGTCAGCAGCCGCTGCCTCGCTGCCAGGAGCTCGATCTCGGGCCGCCCGGCAACATAGCGTTCGCATGCGTCCAGCACTTCCCTGGCGTGCGCGGCGGTCGAGCTGACCACCGCGATGCCAATCTCAGTCCGCCGGTGCAGGTCGAGATGACCGGTCTCGCCGACCGCGACGCCGGGAAACCGGCGGTGCACGTCGGCGATGAGGGGCCTGACCACCGAACGCTTCTGCTTCAGCGACCTGACATCGCCCAGCAGAAGGTCCAGGGTCAGCGCCCCTACATACACGCCGGCCTGTTTCGCGCCCGTTTCCGGCCTAGGCCCGAGGCTTCTCCCGCATCTCGAACGTCTCGATCACATCGGCGATCTTGATGTCGTTGTAGCCGATGCCGATACCGCACTCGAAGCCTTCCCTGACCTCGGTGGCGTCGTCCTTGAACCGGCGCAGCGACTCGACGGTGAGATTGTCCGACACGACCACGCCATCCCGGACCAGCCTGGCCTTGCTGTTGCGGTTGATCGTCCCGGACCGGACGATGCAGCCGGCCACGTTGCCGATCCGTGGTACCCGGAAGACCTCGCGAACCTCGGCTGTGCCCAGCTGAGCCTCTTCGAAGATCGGCTTCAGCATGCCCTTAAGCGCGGCCTCGACTTCCTCGATCGCCTGGTAGATGACCGAGTAGTAGCGAATGTCGACGCCCTCGCGCTGGGCCAGCTCTCCTGCCCGGCCGGCTGGCCTGACGTTGAAGCCGATGATGACGGCATCGGATGCGATTGCCAGGTTCACGTCGTCCTGGGTAATCGCGCCGACGCCGCGACCGATGACCCGCAGCTGGACTTCCTCGCCGACATCGAGCTGGAGCAACGCGTCTTCCAGCGCTTCTACCGAGCCGGAGACGTCGCCCTTGATGATGAGCAGCAGCTCTTCCCGCTCGCCCGACTTGAGCGCGGACTCCAGGTCCTCCAGCGTGACCCGCGGCCGCCGCTGGGCGAACATCGCAGTCCGCTCCCTGGCTTCACGGCGCTCGGCGATCTGCCGGGCGATCCGGTCATCGTCGACGACCAGGAAGCTGTCGCCGGCGTCCGGGACCGCGGTCAGGCCGAGCACCAGCACCGGGCGGGACGGCGGTGCTTCCTGCACCGGATCGCCGTTCTCGTCCAGCATGGCGCGGACCCGGCCAAAGGCCTCGCCGCAGACGATGGAGTCACCGACCTTGAGCGTGCCGCGCTGCACCAGCACCGTGGCAACCGGGCCGCGGCCCTTGTCCAGGTGCGCCTCGATCGCGACGCCCTGAGCCTGCTGCGTCGGGTTCGCCCGCAGGTCCAGCTCGGCGTCAGCGGTCAGGATGACGGCCTCGAGCAACTGCTCGATGCCAGTACCGTTCCTGGCCGACACGTCGACGAACAGCGACTGGCCGCCGAACTCCTCAGCCACCAGGCCGTACTCCGTGAGCTGGGCCCGGACGCGCTGCGGGTCGGCACCTTCCTTGTCGATCTTGTTCACCGCGACGACGATCGGCACGCCTGCCGCCTGAGCGTGGTTCAGCGCCTCGGTGGTCTGCGGCTTCACGCCGTCGTCCGCGGCCACGACCAGGATCACCAGGTCGGTCGTCTCGGCACCACGGGCACGCATGGCAGTGAACGCCTCGTGACCGGGGGTGTCGATGAAGGTGATCTTGCGCTCCTGGCCATCTACCACGGTGTTGACCTGGTAGGCACCGATGTGCTGGGTAATGCCGCCAGCCTCGTGCGCCACCACGTTGGTGTGCCGGATCGCGTCCAGCAGCTTGGTCTTGCCGTGGTCAACGTGACCCATCACAGTGACCACCGGCGGCCGCGCCACCAGGTCGGCGTCGTCGCCCTCGTCCTCGCCGAACTCGATGTCGAAGGACTCGAGCAGTTCCCTGTCCTCTTCCTCCGGCGAGACCACCTGGACGTTGTAGTTCAGCTCAGCGCCGAGCAACTGCAGCGTCTCGTCGTTCACCGACTGGGTGGCGGTGACCATCTCGCCAAGGTGGAACAGCACCTGCACCAGCGACGCCGGGTTCACGCCGATCTTGTCCGCGAAGTCGCTCAGCGAGGCACCCCGGGAGAGCCGGATGACCTGGCCATTGCCGCGCGGAATCGACACGCCGCCGATAGCCGGCGCCTGCATGTTGTCGAATTCTTGACGGCGCTGCTTCTTCGACTTACGGCCTCGTGACGGCCGGCCGCCTGGCCGGCCGAACGCGCCAGCGGTGCCACTGCGGCCACGGCCGCCCGGTCCTGGCCGGGCCGGAGCCATCCCTGGCCGGGCACCGCCGCCGGCGCCTGCGCCACCGCGCGGGCCGCCCGGACCGCCGCCGGGGCCACCCCGGCCGCCACCGGGACGCGGGCCTGCGCCCGGACCGGCCGATCCGCCGTAACCACCGCCGCGCGGACCGCCGGGACCACCACCGGGGCCGCCCGGGCCGCGGCCGCCGACGGGCCGCGGCGGCATGCTGCTGGGGCTCGGCCGCGGGCCGCCGGGCCGTGGCCCGCCGGGCCGCGCGCCGTCGCCGGGGCCGCCCGGTCCTGGCCGTCCGGCCGCCGGGCGCGGGCCCGACGGACGCGGGCCACCGGGTGCCGCCGGGGCGCCAGAAGCCGGCATGCCCGGGGCTGCCGGACCGCCAGCCTGCGGAGCCCGCGGTGTCGCGCCCATGCCGGTGGCAGTCGAACTGAACGGGTTGTTACCGGGCCGCGGGCCAGGCCGCTGGCCACCAGGCCGCTGGCCACCAGGCGGCGCCGTCGGTCGCGGCCCGGCAGCTGCCGGGCGCGGCGCGGCGGGCCGTGACGAGCCGCCATCGGGCTCCGGCCGCTGCGCGGGCCTCGTCTCTACCGGGGGCACCTGCGGGCCGACGCTCTGGTCCTGCGGGAACGGCACAGTGATCGCCGGACCAGGCCGCGGCGACGCCGGCGGCTCTGGCTCTGTTACTGGTGTTACTGGTCGTGCTGGCGACGCAGGCGGTTGCGGCGCGGGCGCCTCGACGCGGGCAGCCTGGCCATTCTCAGCCGGTGGTGCGACGACTCCCGCATCAGCCCCGGCTCGCCCGTTCGCGGCGCCGCGGGTCGCGGCTGCGGCCTTGCCGGCGCCGTTGGCTGACTTGGCCGCCTGGCTTGCGAATTCGTCTTTGAGCCTGCGGACTACGGGCGCCTCGATTGTCGAGGACGCAGACCTGACAAACTCACCCATCTCCTGGAGCTTGGCCATCACGGCCTTGCTCTCGACGCCGAACTCCTTAGCGAGCTCGTATACCCGGACCTTCGCCACTGCGCTCCTCTACTCGGCCCGGTCAGACCGGGCCCGTCAGCCGAGCGGGGCAGCGCGTGCTCCGTCCGGCGTCAGATTGTGCTGTTCATCGCCGCGTGCTCATCGAGCGCTCATCGCAATTCAGCCTCTTTTCGTCTCGCCCAGCTGTTGGCATCTCGCCGGAGATGTACTCCGTGACCTTGGCCGCCGGCAATGGCGCCGGGAGGCGAAGGGCCCGCGAGAACGCCTTGCGGCGCCGGGCTCGTTCCAAGCATGCCAGGCTCGGGTGCAGATATGCACCCCGGCCAGGCTGCCGCGCGGTGATGTCAGGAACAATCTCGTCTCCTGTCGCCACCAAGCGGATCAAGTCATCCTTAGCCGCGCGCACCCCGCACCCGATGCAGGTCCGGACCGGCGCAGCACGTGCGCTGTCCAGCTTACAGGGCCTTTGCCTGAGCGGTACCTGGCGCGGCATCCGTCCCTTGCGCGGCCCCTGGCGCGGTTACCTTCGCGCTTGCGTCAACGGTTCCCTTCGCAGGCACATTCCCACTCGCGGGCACCGTCCCAGTCGCGGGCACCGTCCCACTCGCAGGCGCAGTCCCACTCGCGGGCACCGTCCCACTCGCGGGCGCAGTCCCACTCGCAGGCGCAGTCCCACTCGCAGGCACCCTCCCACTGGCATCGGCGGAACGCTGCGCCGCTACGACGCGTGGCGCGCCTACCGCGTCCGGTGCAGCCTTGTCCGCGGCAGGGGTCTTCTCCGCGGCAGCTGCTTTCTCCGGGCTAGCCGGTTTGCCCGGGCCAGCCGCTTTGCCTGGGCCAGTCGCTTTGCCTGGGCCAGTCGCCTTGTCAGGAGCAGGCGTCTCGTCCGGGGCCACAGACGCCGCGGCCGGCCCAGCCTCTGCCGTGTCCGGCCGGATATCGATCCGCCAGCCCGTCAGCCGGGCGGCAAGCCGGGCATTCTGCCCCTCCTTGCCGATCGCCAGCGACAACTGGTAGTCCGGCACGATGACCTGGGCAACCCGTGCCTGCGCGTCGACGACGTTGACTTTCGTCACGCGCGCCGGCGACAGGGCATGCGCGACAAACTGTGCCGGATCAGGCGAGTAGTCGACAATGTCGATCTTCTCGCCGTGCAGTTCGGTCATCACGTTGCGGACCCGGCTGCCCATCGGGCCGATGCAGGCACCCTTGGCGTTGACCCCGGGCTGGTGCGAAATCACCGCGATCTTGCTGCGGTGGCCAGCCTCGCGCGCGATCGCCGCGATCTCGACTGCGCCCGAGGCGATCTCCGGCACCTCCATCGCGAACAGCTTCTTGACCAGGTTCGGGTGCGTTCGTGACAAGGTGACCGACGGGCCGCGGTAGCCCTTGCGGACGTGCAGCACGTAGCAGCGCAACCGCTCGCCGTGCACATATTTCTCGCCGGGTACCTGCTCGGTCGGCGGAAGGATCGCCTCGAGCTTGCCAAGGTCGACGAGCACCGCACGCGGGTCCTTGCCTTGCTGGATGACCCCTGCGACCACGTCCCCCTCGCGGCCTGCATACTCGCCGAAGGTGAGCTCGTCTTCGGCGTCCCTGAGCCGCTGCAGGATCACCTGCCTCGCCGTGGTCGCCGCGATCCGGCCGAAACCGACCGGAGTGTCGTCATATTCCTCGCCCGGCTCACCCTCAGCGGCGGCCGTGCGGGCCCAGACGGTGACGTGCCCGCTCTTCCGGTCGACTTCCACTCGCGCTACCGGCGCTGCGCCGTCAGTCTTGTGATACGCCACCAGCAGCGCATCCTCGATCGCCTTGATCGCCAGGTCGAGCGAGATGTCCTTCTCTGCCTCCAGGCTCCCCAGGACGCTCAGGTCAATGTCCACCTAGTCCTCCTCGCTCAAATCAGCGTCGGTCGACTCAAGTTCGTCCGGGGAGTCGGCGAAATGACCGAACTCGACCTGGACCCGGCCGGGGCCCAGTTCTGCGTACTGATACTCGCGAGTCACGCCATCCCGCTCCAGAGTCACCCCAAGCTCACTCCAGCCTGTGATGCGACCCTCGGCCGTGGCTACCCCGTTTCCGTCATGAAGAGCGGTAGCTTCGGTTTTCAGCGGAGCTACCACAAGCCGGCCGGCGGCACGCCGCCAGTGCCGCGGCAGAGTCAGCGGCCGGTCCACGCCTGGCGACGACACCTCAAGGGTGTAGGGCAGGTCGCCCATCTCGGCGGAGTCGTCGAGCTTGACCGACAACTCACGGCTGGCGAGCGCGATGTCGTCCAGGCTCACGCCGCCGTCTGCGTCGACGACTACCCGCAGTACCCGGCGGCGGCCTGCCGAGGCCACGCGGATGCCTTCGAGGTCCATGTCCATCGCGTGCACCACGGGCTCAAGCAGGCGCGTCAGCCGGTCGGTGTCGGGCAAGGGACCAACCTCGGCAGCCCGCGGCCCCGCCTCCCGGCCGCTAACCTTGCCCTTGGCCCGGGAATGCGAACCGCGACGGGAGCCACCGTGCATGACGACCTCCTCGCCCGCGACCTGTGCTGTTATCGGCGCTGGTATCAGCGCTGGTACTGGCAGCCTTGCCGACATCTAGCCTAGCCGGGACTCCGGCCTGCGGTTCGCGCCCAGGCGGTTCGGATCTGGGTGTCATGCTGTTGGATCGGTTGCGGCCGGGTGCCGGCGGTGCCTGAGTTACGAAGAATGCGGGGATGCTCTAGTGGCGGATGACCGAGCGGGTCCCGGCCGGGCGCCTGCCGGACCAACGCGGCGGGCACTGCTGGTTGTCTCGGCGGCCGCGCTGCCGGTGTTGCTCACTGCCTGTAAGGGCATCCAGGCCCTCGGGACCCCGCCAGGGCCGCCTGCCGACGTCGACGTGCTGCGCGAAGCGATCGCGCATGAGGCTGCACTGGTCGCTGACTACACCGCGGCGCTGGCCGCCCGGGCTCCGGGTGCAGGCGGGTCAGGGGCGTCGGGGGCGTCGGGGGCGTCGGGGGCGAACGGGGCGAACGGGGCGAACGGGCGGACGCCGGCCGCCCTTGCGGCAGTGCTTTCCGATCATCGTCAGCACCTGGCGCAGCTCACGTCGCGGCTGGTCGAGCCTGCCGGAACGCGATCGCCTGCTGCCGGGCACAGCTCGGCTCCGGCTTCCGGGCCGGCCGGCCACGGCGCGGTCCTGACGATGGCGCAGCTCGAGGCGGCCGAGCAGGCGGCGTCGGACCGGCTGATTGCCCAGCTCGGCGGGCTGCCGCCGACGCTGGCCCAGCTGTTCGCGAGCATTGCAGCGTCGGAGGCAACGCACGTTCCTTATCTCCAGGCCGCGAGGCGGGGCCGATGACGGGCGCGTCCCCCTCTAAGTCGTCGGGATCAGAGCACGCCAGCGCCGCGTCCTCGCCGGTGATCGCTGCGCTGCAGAGCGCGCTGGCCGCTGAGCAGGCGGCGAGTTACGGCTATGGCGTCGTCGGCGCCCGTCTTCCGCAGGGCTCGGCTGACCAGGCTCTCGCCACCGCCGACTGGGTGTCGCACATGCGGGCCAGGGACCAGCTATCAGCGCTGATCACAGCCCGGGGCGCGACGCCTGTGCCGGCTGCCGTTGCCTATCAGCTACCGGGGCCGGTCAACACTCCGGCAGCGGCGAGGACGCTCGCGGCGACGCTCGAGGACCGTGTCGCCGGGGCTTACCTCGGGCTTGTCGCGCTGCCGGACAGCGGCCTGCGGAGTTTCGGCGCTCAGCAGGTCCGGGCAGCCGCCCTGCGCGCCGAGGCGTGGCGCGGCTCGACTCAGGCGTTCCCCGGCCTGCCGTCGTCTAGTTTGCAGAGCTAGTTGGCGACTAGTTTGCAAAGCTAGTTGGCGACCTGACGGCGACATCGATGTTGTTTCCTGGCTTCCTGCGCTCTCGTAATAATTGCGGCTAGCCGGTCATTTGGTGACAAAGAGTCGGCGCTCACCGGTCCGGTACGCGACAGCTGCCTACATTTCACGGCTCTTGTCCGCCCTCAGGGATAGTTTGCCCTGTTTTGAGCGGCAAGAATCAGTGAAATGTCGCTCAGGGCGCGATACCGCTACTGGCAAATGGCGCGAATCGTACAGCGCGTGGCGGGAAAGCCCGGCAGCCGCCACTGCCGGTGTGGTTGACGTCAGCCGTTAGCGGCAAGGACGTGCTCGATCATCGCCGCCGCGCCCTCGAGGTCTTCGCCTACCGTGATCCGCTCGGCCCAGGACCACCAGAACCACCACAGCCCATCCTGGCCGCGTCCTGCATAGACGTCCTCCGCCAGCGCCGTTGCGCCCGGATTCACCACGTGCAGGCTCGGAACGCGGCCCGGCGGCGTCATCAGCCTGGCTCGCAGGCCGTGATGGCTGAGCACCTCGGCCAGCCCTTCGAGCCGGGCGAGATTTGCTTGCCAGGTCGCCGAACCTGTGGACGCCGAACCTGTGGACGCCGGAGCCGTGGTGACGGAAGACGCGATCGTGCCGGAAGCAGGTGCGGGCGCTCTGGCGGACTGCGCGGCGGCAGCGGAAGACGCGGCGGTCGTGGCAGACGCGGCGGTCCCCGCAGACGCGGCGGCAGCGGAAGGCGCTATGGTCGCGGAAGACGCTACGGTCGCGGCAGGTGAAGAACCGGCGCTGGCCGCACTCGGCTCGGCGGAAGTGGCAGTCGGCGTCATGTCGTCACCTCTGGTAGCTGTTGCACAGCATAGAGTAATGACACAGCACTCACTATGCACCGGGTTCTGCCCGATCTGCAACATGCATAATGAAGTTCGCACGCGCCGGGTTTAATGGAGTTATTGCCGGGAAGCAAGTGCCGGCACTGGACGGATCGTCGGCCTCGCCGCCACACTGAGTTGCATCCCGCCCAGGTTAAGAAGCGGTAAAGAGCGCAGCCGCGGGAGGTGACGAAGTGGCAAGCGCGCAGAGTCCCACTGTCCGTCGCCGTCGGCTTGCGCTCGAACTGAGGCGCCTGCGCGAAGCGGCGAAACTCACCTGCGAGGAAGTTGCCGAGCAGCTTGAATGCTCAGCGTCCAAGATCAGCCGGGTAGAGACCGGCCGCGTCTCAGTGTCGCCGCGAGATGTGCGCGACATGCTCGAGATTTACGGCGTCCCGGATAGTCAGCGCGACGCTCTCGTGCAGCTCGCCAGGGAGTCGCGGCAGAAGGGCTGGTGGCACGCTTACGCAGACAGCGTGCAGCCGCACTTCGCCACCTACCTCGGGCTGGAGAGCGCGGCAACGGAGATCAGGATCTATGAGGTCAACCTGATCCCGGGCCTGCTGCAGACCGAGGACTACGCGCGCGCGGTCATCGCCGCAGGCATGGTCAACAGCCCGCGCACGGACATCGAGCGCCAGGTCGCGCTGCGGATGGAACGGCAGCGGCTGACGATCACCAGCCCGCCGAAAGTATGGGCGGTCCTCGATGAGGCGGCATTGCGCCGTGAGGTAGGCGGTCCCGAGGTGATGCGGGTCCAGCTGGAGTACCTGCGCGAACTCGGCGGCTTGCGCAATGTGTCGCTGCAAGTCATCCCGTTCGGCGGCGGAGCGCACCCGGCCATGGGCCGGCCGTTCGTCATCCTCGTCTTCGGCGAGGAAGCCGACCCGGACGTGGTGTACCTGGAGGACCTGACCAGCGCACTGTGGGTGGAGAACGTCGATGAAGTCGACAGGTACAACGTGTTCTTCAACCACTTGCAGGCGACCGCGCTGTCGTTCGACGACTCCGCTGCGCTGATGGCCGCGGTCGTGAAGGAGATGTAACCGCGGCGACGAGAAAACGTGAAGACGTGAAGACGAGCAGACCAGCATGAAGACGTGAAGACGAGCAGACCAGCAAGCGAGAAACGGCGCGAGTCAGCTCAGGCCAGAGCGGCCGGCAACGGCTGCGCATGCAGGACAGTCAGCCGCGACACCGCGCGGGTGAGCGCGACATAGAGCCGGTTCAGTCCGCGTGCCTCGGCACTGGCGATCTGAGCCGGCTCGCAGACGATGACCTGGTCGAACTCCAGGCCCTTGGCGAGGCTCACCGGGACCAGCGAGATCAGCTCGCCGTCCGCGACGCCGTCCAGGATCGCGTGAGGCAGGCCCGCCGCCGCAAGCGCGGCCGCGAGCGAAGGGATCTGGTTGTCCGCGGCAATCACGGCGGCCGAGCCGGGCAAGCCGAGCGCCTCGGTGCATGCCGCTACCAGAGCCCCCAAGAGGGCGCCTTCGTCAGTCACCTGCGTGACCATCAGCGCACCCGGGTCCTGCCGCACCGACGACGCCGGGCGCAGCTCCGGCGCGATCTGGCCGAGTAGCTGGCTGGCGAAGTCGAGTATCTGCCGTGGCACCCGGTAACCGGTATCCAGCACCCGCAGATCAGCGTCCGGCTTGCCGAGATGACCGAGCATCTGGTCCCAGCTCGTCGTCGCCCAGGCCGTAGTCCCCTGCGCGATGTCGCCGAGCACGGTTGCCGAGCCGGTCGCGCACCGGCGGCCGATCGCCCGGCACTGCATCGGCGAGAGGTCTTGCGCCTCGTCGACCACGATGTGCGCCAGGCTCGGCGTCCGCTCGATCAAGTCGGACATCTCGTCGATCAGCACCGCGTCAGCCGCGCTCCACCGCGCCGAGCCAGGTCCGCGCGGCGGGTTCGCCCAGCTGATCAGCGCCTGCTCGTCGGCATCGAGCAACCCGTCGGCCGCGCGCTTCAGCAGGTCGGGCTCGGACAGCAGGCGGAAGACCATGCGCACCGGGTCCGCCTTCGGCCACACCTGCGCCACCGCGTTCTGTACCTGCCTGGTCCGGCGCACCGATTCGTGCGTCCGGTCGTCGCAGGTCTCGCCCGCCGCCTCCATCCGGGTGAGGATCACGTGCGCGATCCGGTGCCCGAGCATGTCCCGCCCGGTCCCGTAGCGCACTCCCCGCGCCCGCAGCTCAGCCGCAAGCTCAGCGATCTCGCTAGCTGGCACGCGCCACCGGCGCGACCCGCGGGCCAGCATGATCGGCTCGGCTGGCTCGGCTAGCTGTTCCCACAGCGCGCTGGCGAGCACCTGAGCCATCCGCGCGTCGCCCTTGACCTGGGCGGCCTGCTCCGAGTCGGTACCCCGCACCGGCACCGCGGCGGTCAGATCGGCGACCGAGAGCTGGGCCACGTCCAGCTCACCCAGCGCAGGAAGGACGTTGCGGATGTAGGCGAGGAACGCGTTGTTCGGCCCGACTACCAGCACTCCGCCCCGGCCGAGCCGCTGCGCGTGGGCGTACAGCAGGTAGGCAACCCGGTGCAGGCCGACAGCGGTCTTCCCGGTGCCGGGCGCGCCCTGAACGCACACGGTTGCCTCGACGCCAGCCCGCACGATGTCGTCCTGGTCGGGCTGGATCGTCGCGACGATGTCGCGCATCGGTCCCGACCGCGGCCGCTCGATCTCCTCGATCAGGATCCGGCTGGTCGCCGACGGCCGGCCGAGACCGGCGCCGAACTGCTCATCCTCGAAAGCGGTGAGCTCGCCGCCAGCGAAACCGAACCGGCGGCGCAGCTCCAGGCCCATCGGTTCAGCCTGGCTGGCCCGGTAGAACGGCCGCGACACCGGCGCCCGCCAGTCGATCACGACCGGTGTGCCGTGGCTGTCGTGCACATGCCGGCGGCCGACGTGAAAGTGCTCGCCGTCCGGCTGATCTTCCCGGACCCGCACGTCATCCGCATCGGTGTCGCCGGCCAGCAGCGCGCCGGGCCGGTAGTCAAGCCGGCCGAAGAACAGCGGCGTATCCGGCAGGTCGCGCAGCGCCTCCGCCCGCCGGTACAGGTCGGCCTTGAGGTACTCCTCAGAGACCGGGTCGCCGCCCATGGCCCGTAGCGACAGCACGTCCGTGCGCATCAGCTCGAGGTAGCGGCGGGAGGAGCGCAAGTGCTCGCGCTCGGCGTGAAGTATTCGGTCCGCGGCGTCCGGGGAACTCGCCGACGGCATGACTCATCACCTCCATGCGAATAGAAGGAAAGACAAACCGACTAACTACAGGGAAACGGCGGTGGCACAAGGGTTGGCGATCCTAGCACCCTCGCGGTGTGCGGGCAGCTGAATTTTCGGCCAGAGCAGGCCAGCCCGGCTGAAGCAGCCGGTCGAAGCAGCACGGGCCAGAACAGTACAGGGTCAGAACAGCACGCGAGTCAGAACAGCACCGACATGAAGGTCCCGGCCTGAGTGAAGCCGACGCGCCGGTAAGCGGCCCTGGCCGGGGTGTTGAAGTCATTCACGTACAGCGTCACCACAGGCGCGAGCCGTAGTCCGGCCTCCACGACGGCGGCCATGCCGCGCACCGCGTGGCCGCGGCCACGTTCATCTGGCGGCACCCAGACTCCCTGCACCTGGCAGGCATACGGTGTCACCGCGCCGACTTCGGCCTTGAAAATAACCTTGCCGTCGTCGATCCGCGCGAACGACCGCCCGGCGCCGATGAGGTCGGCCATCCGGGCCCGGTAGGCAGCGCCGCCGTCCGCGCCAACGGGCGAGACGCCGACTTCCTCGGTGAACATCGCGATACAGGCCGGCAGCAGCACCTCAAGCTCACGCGGACGCACCATCCGGACCAGCGGATCAGGCTCGACCGCCGGCGGCCCGGATATTGCCAGTACCGGCTGTACCGGCCGCACGTCACGCGGGGAGTCCCAGCTCGGCGCGAGCATCGACCACAGCTGGCTGACCGCTTCGGCCGGCCCGACGATGGATGAGCAGCGACGACCTTGCATCCGCGCCCTCGCTGCGAACGCTGCCACCGCGTCCGGGCTAGCCTCAACTGGCACCAGGTTTGCCCCGGAGTAACACAGCGCACTCAGCGCGCCGTTGCCGGAGTACCCCCAGAGCTGTCCGCCCATCCGGGCCGGCTCAAGCCCCGTCGCCCGGATGCGCGCGCTGACGAACACGTTGGCGACAGGGTCTCGATCGCAAAGGGCGAGTGCCTCATCGCGATCGTGATCAGCCAGCAGCCGCAGCGACGCCGAACGCCATGGCCTTGTGCGCAGCACTCCTCCAGAGTAACGGCTCAGCAGCCCAGCCGACGTCCGGGCGGCCTCCGGCCAGCACGTGTCCCGGCGGCCAGCGGGTCTAGGGCCCGGTGTCGCTTGGCGGCGGCAGAGCCGGGCATGTCGCGTTGACCAGGCCGGCGCTGCCGGGCAGCGACCCGTCCGCCAGGTAACGGTTGAGGTAGCCGTTCACGCAGTTGTTCGGCGGGTAACTCAGCGACTGCCCGTGGTTCCCGCCGCCTTGCACCACCACCAGGCGCGCGCTGGGAAGCAGTTTTCTGGCGACCAGAGCACCGGCATACGGCGTCGCCGCATCCAGCGTGCCCTGCAGCATCAGGACAGGCGGCAGCCCGGTGCCGTCGATGTGCAGCGGTTTGGCATGCCCCTTCACCGGCCAGAACGCGCAGGCCGCGTTGAACCAGGTGTTGCCCCAGGTCTCGAACGGCGCCCTGGCGTAGACCTTCCGGGTGTCGGTATTCCAGTAGGCCCAGCTGCGCGGCCAGGCGGCATCTGCGCACTCCACCGCCGTGTACACGGCGAACTCGTTCTCGCCCTGCTTCCCGATCTGCTGGTACAGCGGAATGAGCTCAGCGCCAGATCCGGTGCGGACGTAGGCGGACAGTGCCGCAGCCAGGTACGGCCACCACTCGTTGCTGTAACCGCCGATCAGGATCGTGTCGCTGAGCTCGTCCGGCCCGATGAGCGGACCTGATTTCCCGGAGATCGGGTGGACCGCCAGCCGGGCCATCACCCTGGTGAAGGTCGCGTTGACCGCGGCCTGAGAGTCGCCGAGATGGTAAACGGAGTTATAGCGAGCGATCCAGGAAAAGAAGGCGTTTATCCGGCCCTGGAATGCATAGTCCTGGGAGATGTTGTCTGCGTACCAGACCCCATCGGGGTCCACCACGCTGTCGAGAACCATTCTGCGGACCTGGTGCGGGAACAGCGTGGCGTAGACCTGGCCCAGATAGGTGCCGTACGAGACGCCGTAGTAGCTGATCTGCCGCTGACCAAGTGCCACCCGGATCGAGTCCATGTCCCTGGCCAGATCCTCGGTGGTCATGTACGGCAGCAGCCAGCCATACCGCCGCTCGCAGGCGGCGGCGTACTGCCTGGCGCGGTTGACCAGGACCTGCTCGGCGGCCGCAGTGGCCGGGACGTAGTTCGGCCTGGGCCGGGAGAAGAAGCCCGGCTCACAGCTCAGCGCCGGGTTGGACGCTCCGACGCCTCGAGTGTCGAAGCCCACGATGTCGTAGTCCTTCGCGACGCTGGGCGCGAGCCCGGTCGCTACAGTCGTCGCGAACGACAGCCCGCTGGCACCGGGGCCGCCCGGATTCACCAGCAGGACGCCCTGCCGCTCCGCGGGCGGGGCCGTCGCGGGGATCTCCGACAGCGCCAGGGTGATCTTCCGGCCGCCCGGATCGGCATAGTTGAGTGGCACCTGCAGGCTGGCGCATCGCATCCGGGCCGGCGGCGGCCCGCCCACAGTGAGGACCGGACAGGTGTGCCAGGTCAGCCGGGGCGAACCCGTCGTGACCGGTGCCGCACCAGCCGCTCCGCCGCCAGCCGCTCCGCTATCAGCTGAGGAGCTGCCTGCTGTCGGCGGCGTGGCCACCGAGGACGTACATCCGACGAGACCAGCCACGGCAACTGCGGCGCCGAGGACCGCGGCGATAGCTCTGCGCATAGCGCCATCCTGCCCAGCTAGGCGCCCCGCGATCCGCGACGGTGGCGGAGGTGCCAGCGCCGCGGTCTAACTTTCCGCTGGCTCCGCCTCGGCCGCCAGCTTCATCGCCTCTTCGATGAGCGTCTCGACGATCTGCGCCTCGGGCACGGTCTTGATGACCTCGCCGCGCACGAAGATCTGGCCCTTGCCGTTGCCGGAGGCCACGCCCAGGTCAGCCTCCCTGGCTTCACCGGGCCCGTTCACGACGCAGCCCATGACCGCGACCCGCAGCGGCACCTCGAGCCCGTCCAGCGCCGCAGTCACCTCGTCAGCAAGTTTGTAGACGTCTACCTGGGCCCGGCCGCAGGACGGGCAGGAGACGATCTCCAGGCCACGCTGGCGCAGGCCGAGTGACTCCAGGATCGCGATACCGACCTTGACTTCCTCGACCGGCGGCGCCGACAACGACACCCTGATGGTGTCGCCGATGCCCTCGGCCAGCAGCGCGCCGAAAGCCACCGCCGACTTGACCGTGCCCTGGAACGCGGGACCGGCTTCGGTGACGCCGAGGTGGAGCGGGTACTCACAGCGCTCGGCGAGCAACCGGTAAGCGTTGATCATGACAACCGGGTCGTGGTGCTTGACCGAGATCTTGATGTCGTTGAAGCCGTGCTCTTCGAACAGCGAGCACTCCCACAGCGCGGACTCCACCAGCGCCTCTGGCGTGGCCTTGCCGTGCTTGGCCAGCAGCCGCTTGTCCAGCGAACCTGCGTTGACGCCGATCCTGATCGGCACGCCTGCGGCTGACGCAGCCTTAGCGATCTCACCGACTTTGTCATCGAATGTTTTGATATTGCCGGGGTTGACCCGAACCGCAGCACAGCCCGCGTCGATCGCGGCGAAGACGTACTTCGGCTGGAAGTGGATGTCCGCGATCACCGGGATCTGCGATTTACGGGCGATCTCCGGCAGTGCGTCCGCGTCGTCCTGAGACGGCACGGCAACGCGGACGATCTGGCACCCGGCCGCGGTCAGTTCGGCAATCTGCTGCAGGGTGGCGTTGACATTCGCGGTCAGCGTCGTGGTCATCGACTGCACCGAGACCGGAGCGCCGCCACCGACCGGGACCGCGTGCTTGCCGCGGCCCACCATGATCTGGCGCGACTGCCGACGTTCCGCCAGCGGCACCGGCGGAAGCTGAGGGATGCCTAGGTCTACTGTCATGACTCGCTTTCGCCTCACACCTGAAGGTGAACGGGATTGAAGATATCGGCAGCTATGAGCAGCGTGCCGAAGCCAACCAGCAGGGCAAATACCAGCAGGCTCAGTGGCACTAGCCGCTGGATGTCCACCAGGCCGGGGTCTGGCCGGCCGCGAAGCCGGTTAAACCATGCCCGGATCCGCTCGAAGATCACTACCGCCAGGTGACCGCCGTCCAGTGGCAGCAGCGGCAGCAGGTTGAACGCCCCGACGAAGATGTTGAGCGAGGCGATGATTGACAGCAGCACGCTGACCTTAGCCTGCCAGGGCAGCGCAGCCTGGACCACGTCGCCGGTCACCTCACCGACGCCGACCACGCTGCTGACCTGACCAGCCGCTGTGCGCGACCGGTTCTTGCTGAACAGGCTAGGGATCGCCGATGGCAGCTTGGCGATGGCGGAGGCTGACGATGTGAGCGTGTCCGCGAACTGATCGCCTGCGTATCCCCACGCGCCGAAGAAGGTACTTCGCTGGTACTCCACCACCGGCTCCACACCGAGGTAGGCATATCGGTCTTTGGGAATTGCCGCAAGCGCGATACTGAAGCTCACCGTGCGGCCGTTCCGCTCGACTACGACAGGGACGGCAACGCCTGTCTTCTGCCCCTTGAGCACGGTACGCAGCTGATTCCAGCTTCCGACCGGTTTGCCGTCCACCGAGACGATCTTGTCTCCTGCCTTGAGGCCTGCCCGCTGCGCAGGCGCCTTGCCCTGGTTGTGCCCGGCGCACGGGTGAGCACTGTTCAGCGCCGTCTCGCTGGCCGGCACGCAGCCCGCGATGGAACTGAGCACGTTGGTTTCAGTCAGCTGCCCGACTCCGAACGCGAGCACGAAGAACAGGAACAAGGCCAGCACGAAGTGCATGAACGAGCCGGCCGCCAGCACGATGATGCGCTGCCAGCCAGGCTGGTTGCGGAACGAACGGGGCTCATGGGCGACGTCGACATCCTCGATGGACGTCATTCCGGTGATCTTCACGAAGCCGCCCAGAGGCAGCGCCTTCACCCCGTACTCAGTCTCGCCGCGGAAAGTGGACCACAGCGTCCGGCCGAAGCCAATAAAGAACTGCGTGACCCGCATGCCGAACCTCTTGGCTGTGGCGAAATGCCCGAGCTCGTGCAGCATGACCGAGGTGAACAGCGCCACCACGAAAATCAGGACGCCGAACAGGAACGCCAGGTGCTGGCGATCCAGGACGATCAAGGCGACGACCGCGATCACAACCAGGATCCAGATCCAGAGCTGGGCGAGCGAGCCGCTGGGGCGCCTGCCCGGGCCGCCGTTCCAGTACTGACCGCTCTGACCACCGGGATCAGCCGGGCCGGTCGGACCCATCAGGTGCCGCCTCCCTTCCCTGTCAGCTCTCGTGCGCGGTCCCTGGCCCAGCCATCAGCGCCGAGCACGTCTGCCAGCGTCAAGGCAGCTCGTGGCGGGTCGTGATGCTCTGAGACTACCTGGGCCACCGTATCCACGATTCCGGCGAACGGGATCCGCCCGGTCAGGAACGCGTCAACGCACACCTCGTTGGCCGCGTTGTAGACGGCCGGCATGGTCCCGCCAGCTGCGCCTACCTGCCTGGCTAGCGGCACGGCGGGAAACGCCCCTTCATCCAGGGGCTCGAAAGTCCAGGTGTGCGCGGTCGTCCAGTCCACCGGAGGGGCCGCATCCGGCACCCGGTCTGGCCAGCCCAGCGCCAGCGCTATCGGGATGCGCATGTCCGGCGGGCTAGCCTGGGCGAGCGTGGACCCGTCGGTGAACTCGACCATCGAGTGGATCACCGACTGCCGGTGCACTACCACCTCGATCCGGTCGAATCCGATCCCGAACAGCAGGTGTGCCTCGATCAGCTCGAGCCCCTTGTTCACCAGCGTGGCGCTGTTGACCGTGATCACCGGCCCCATGTTCCAGGTCGGATGGGCAAGCGCCTCCGCAGGCGTCACGCCGGCCAGCTCGGCTCGGCTGCGGTGCAGGAACGGCCCTCCGCTCGCCGTTACGACCAGCTTGGCGACCTCAGCTGAGCGACCGCCGCGCAGGCACTGAGCAATCGCTGAATGCTCGGAGTCGACCGGGACGATCTGGCCGGGCGCGGCGATGCCCGCGACCAGCGGCCCGCCCATGATCAGGGACTCCTTGTTAGCCAGCGCCAGCATCCGGCCGGCCGACAGGGCAGCCAGAGTGGCGGCCAGGCCGACCGCGCCGGTGACCGCGTTCAGCACCACGTCACACGGCCGGGCGGCAAGCTCGGCCACAGCGTCCGGGCCGGCCTGCAGGTCGGGAAGCTTCCGCCGGGCTCCGTTGGCAGACCCGATGGCCGCCAGCGCGGCGCGCAGCTCCGGCACCGCGGCCGGGGTGGCAACCGCCACCACCTCTGCCCCGAACTCGATCGCCTGCCTGGCCAGCAATCCCGGATTCGATCCTCCGGACGCGATTCCGGTCAGCCTGAAACGGTCAGGGTTACGGGTGATGATGTCGGCGGCCTGGGTCCCGATCGAGCCTGTCGACCCGAGCAGCGTGATGTCCCGGCGATGGCCGGTGCTCGCGGATTCCACCCGGTCATTCTTCACCAGCACCCCGGCACCGCACCCATGGAGTCACTCTGCAGCTCTTAAGTACTGGGCAGCTATTCGAGTACTGGGCAGTTGCAGGCAGTGAGTAGCGTTGCTCCCGTGCGCTCCCCCGTCGTCACTCTCAGCAGCCCCGCGTCTCAGCAGCCCGACTGGCCCGATCCGGCCAGGGTCGAGGCAATCGTGGCGGAGCTGGCCGGGCTGCCGCCGCTGGTGTTCGCCGGCGAGTGCGATCAGCTCAAGAACCGGCTGGCCGCCGTCAGCCGCGGCGAGGCGTTCGTCCTGCAGGGCGGAGACTGCGCCGAGACGTTCGCTGGCGCCAACGCGGACGCCGTCCGCGCCAAGCTGCAGACGATCCTCCAGATGGCCGTTGTGCTGACCTACGGTGGCAGCGTCCCGGTGGTGAAGATCGGCAGGCTGGCCGGCCAGTTCGCGAAGCCCAGGTCGCGGCCCACCGAGATCCGAGACAGCGTCGAGCTGCCGGCCTACCGGGGTGACGCCATCAACGGGTTCGACTTCACCCCGCAGGCCCGGACACACGATCCCGACCGGATGCTCAGGGCCTATCACTGCGCTGCTGTCACGCTCAACCTGTGCCGGGCATTCACCACCGGCGGGTACGCGGACCTGCATCAGGTACACGCCTGGAACAAGGACTTCGTCCGCAACAGCCCGTCCGGCGAGCGCTACGAACGGCTAGCCGGGGAGATCGACCGCGCGCTGTCGTTCATGCGGGCCTGCGGCGCTGACGCTGAGGAACTGCGCTCGGTCGAGTTCTACTCCAGCCACGAAGCCCTCCTGCTGCCCTATGAGCAGGCGCTGACCAGGATCGACTCGCGCACCGGCCTGCCCTACGACGTTTCGGCACACTTCCTCTGGGTCGGCGAGCGGACCAGGGCGCTGGACGGCGCGCACGTGGAGTTCGCGGCCAGCATCCGGAACCCGGTCGGGGTCAAAATCGGCCCGGACGCTACACCTGACGGCGTTCGCGCGCTTATCCGCCGCCTGAGCCCGGACGGCGAGCCCGGCCGGCTGTCGCTCATCACCCGGCTCGGGGCCGGCCAGATCCGGACCCTGCTGCCGCCGCTGATCAAGGCGGTCCAGGAGGAGGACATCCCGGTTGCCTGGATCTGCGACCCGATGCACGGCAACACCTTCGAGGCGCCGAGCGGCCACAAGACCAGGCGGCTTGAGGACGTACTCGACGAGGTCCAGGGCTTCTTCGAAGTGCACCGCAGCGCGGGTACCCATCCCGGCGGGGTCCACATCGAGTTCACCGGAGACAACGTGACGGAGTGCGTCGGCGGCAGCCACGAGGTCAACGCGGCGGACTTGCACCAGCGTTACGAGACGGCGTGCGACCCGCGGCTCAACCGCGGCCAGGCGCTGGATCTCGCGTTCACGGTCGCCGACTACTACCGGTCACTGCCGACGACCGGGTAGCTAGCCGGCACCTGACCGGGCGGATAGCCGGCCGGCTTCGTCAGCTAGTGGTCGGGTAGGTCACCGGGAAGTCCCTGGCCGGCTCCCAGTCCGGGCGCAGCGGCATGCCTGCTTCGCCGCCGGCGCCGAGCTTGACCCCCAGCATCTGGTGCAACTGGATCTGGTTGCGGTCGAAGCCAAGCCGCGAGCCGGCCATGTACAGCCGCCAGACGCGCGCCGTCCCCTCGCCCACTTCGGCAACCGCCTCGTCCCAGTGCTCGTCGAGGTTCGCGCACCAGCCGGCCAGCGTCCTGGCGTAGTGCTCCCGCAAGTTCTCGGTGTGCCTGACCTCGAAGCCGCTGTCGTGCATCATCGACATGAGCAAACCGGGGCCTTCGAGTTCGCCGTCGGGAAACACGTAACGGTAGATGAACCCGTCAGTAACCCGGGCCGGACCGGTGTTGTCGGGCCGGGTGATGCAGTGGTTGAGCAGCCGGCCCTGCGGCACCAGCTTGCCGTACAGGAACCGGAAGTATCCGGGCAGCTGAGCTTTGCCGATGTGCTCGGAGAGGCCGATCGAGCTGACCGCGTCGAAATCGGTCTCGGACACATCGCGGTAGTCGAGGTGGCGAACCTCGGCCAGGTCAGACAGACCGCGTTCCTTGATCGCCTGCTGCGCCCAGGAGGCCTGCTCGGCGGATAGCGTGACGCCCAGCGCCTTGACGCCGTAGTAGCTCGCGGCGTGCATGACCATGCCGCCCCAGCCGCAGCCAACGTCCAGCAACCGCATGCCCGGCTTGAGCGCCAGCTTGCGTGCCACCAGGTCGAACTTGGTCGCCTGGGCCTGTTCGAGGGTGGCGTCGTCGGACGGATAGCACGCGCAGGTGTAGGCCATCGACGGCCCGAGCACCCACTCGTAGAAGGTGTTGGATACGTCGTAGTGGTGCGAAATCGCCGACGCGTCGCGACCCTTGGAGTGCCGACGGCCGGACAGCCACCGGCTGTTAACCCGCACTTCCTGCGGCGGCGGCGGCACCCGCGGGAGGAGCACCTTTGGCCCGCCGAGGCTCGCCAGCAGCTTGAGCCTGTCCGGCAGGCTGACGTCCGTCTGCTGCGCGTGCGCCATCCTGGCGAGGGCCGTGTACATGTCACCGTCCACGTCCAGGTGGTTAGACACGTACGCGCGCGCCAGCCCGAGCGCGCCCGGCGCCTGGGCCAGATAGGCCACCGCTGTCGGCGACTTAACGGTGATCTTGATCGGCGAGTCGCTACGGCCGGCTGCACTGCCGTCGTAAGCCTCGAAACCGACTGGGGCATCCGGGCCCGCGACCCGCTCGAATACCTCGGCCAGACTCATCTGCGACCTCTTTCGCTCGTTCCCTTTCGAAATTTCCGGCGCTTACGCGCCGCGCACGCACTTGTCGTACAGGTCAGCCAGCCTGCCCTGCGGATCGTAGGCGGCCTTGAGCTGCGCGTACTGCGGCCCGTTGTACCGGTCCCAGAACTCCTCACGGGAGTAGAACGAGGTGGAATACAGGCCCTTGTGACCACCAAGCTCGGTCACCTTGTCCTCGATACGCCGGTTGAAGTAACCGTCCTTCGCGCCCGGTGGCAGCGCGACGGCGCCCCAGAACCCGAAATTGATGTACGCCTGTCCCGGCCGCATCGGGTACAGCGGCCACGTCGTCTCGCCGCGCAGCCGCAGCGGGCACATCCAGACTGGGGTCATGCCGACGTCGGAGAGGAAGTAAGTCAGGAACTCGGCCGACCGCTCGACTGGTATCTCCACGTCCTGAATCACCATCTCGGTCTCCGGCCTGCCCCGGCGCGAGTCAAGCCGCCGCGTGAAGCCGTACTTGCGATCGAGCGCAACCAGCTTGCGGTAGACGTCGGAGCGGCGGTACCGGCGCGGCCAAAGTGCGCGGACTAGCGGGCGCTGTACTCCGAACGGCCGCGAGCACCAGAACCAGTCGGTGTCCCACCGCCACAGGTAGTCGCTGATGGTGAGGAAGTCCTCCTTGGGCCCGCGCAGCGACTGGTAGTAAATGCGCTCCCTGGTGTAGTCGCTTCGCCACGGCGCGACATCGCTGAACGCGCCTATCGTCAGGTACATCTCGGCCAGGCTGAACGCCACGCCGTCGATGAAATCGGCCTTGTGCCCGTGGTAACTGCCGTGCGCCGCGACGTCCGCCACGGCCGCGAAGCACGCCGCGGGGTCGGTGAACCTGAAGTGCCGCAAGTGCACGTACGGCCGGACGGGTTCCAGCTCGATCGTGAGCGACAGGCTGTAGCCGAGAGTCCCGTACGAGTTCGGGAAGCCATGGTAGAGAGCCGCGTGCTCGCCTTCCGGCGTTGCGGTGACGACACGGCCGTCGCCGGTGAGGATCTCCGTCGCGAGCACCGACTCGTGCGGCATGCCGCTGCGCAGTGAACTGGACTCGATGCCGAGGCCGGACACCGCGCCGCCGAGCGTGATCGTCTTCAGCTGGGGTACGACCAGCGGCATCAGGTCGTGGCGCAGCGTCGCGGCAGCGAGATCCTCGTAGGTGGTCATGCCGCCGACGCGTGCCGTCCTGGCCTGCGGGTCAATCGAGATCACATGCCCGAACTGCGAGACGTCAAGCTGATGGCCAGGCGCGTCGCCGCGGAACCGGAAGAGGTTAGAGGTGTTCTTTGCGAGCCGGACACCGCTGCCCGCCGGGATCGCCTCGTACGCGCGCTGGATCGCGGCGACCGCCGCCTCGTGCTGCGCCAGCAGCGAACCTGGCTTGGGCTTGCTTGTGACCTCAGTCACCCGGTCTCCTCTGCGTTGGCTCTGGGCCGCCGGCTTATTGCAAAATAGTTGCACCGCGGGACACTCTGGGATCCCCCGCCTCGCTAGGCCGGGAGGCCGTCGCCTTCCGGGTATCCCTGCGACGAGGGGATTCTCCCCGTCATACCTTCGGGACGGCATCATGGGCAAGCTCTACCCGGAGCTGGACGAACGGCTCAGGAAGTTTATCCACACGCAGTCTGTCTTCTTTGTGGCGACTGCTCCCTGCCTCAGCGCCGACGGTGACGGCGGGCATATCAATCTGTCACCGAAGGGCTACCGGGACACTTTCGCCGTTCTCGGGCCGCGGCAGGTAGCCTACGTCGACCTCACTGGCAGCGGGGCGGAGACCATCGCGCACCTGAGACAGAACGGCAAGATCACGATCATGTTCTGCTCGTTCGGACGTGAGTCGAAGATCCTCCGGCTGTACGGAACCGGGCGGGTCGTGCTGCCTGGCGCCCGCGAGTGGGATGACCTCCTCGCCCGCTTCCCAGCCGCCGGCTTCGGCAGCAACGAGGCGAGCAGGCGCGCGATCATAGTCGTGGACCTCGACCGGGTCGCCGATTCCTGCGGCTATGCGGTGCCGGTGATGGAACTCGCCGAAGAGCGGGACGTGCTGGCGCGGTATGACCAGAAGAAGTCGGCCGCCGAGCTGGCCGCTTACCGGGCCGAGAAGAACGCAGTCAGCATCGACGGGCTGCCGGCCCTGACCGGCCTGGCTGCCGCAGAGCTCAGTTGCGCGGCGCCCACTGCTGCCGGGCCCGCTGCTGCCGGGCCCACTGCTGCCGGGCCCACAGCCACGGATCTCAATGCCGTCGATGTCAGTGCTGGGGGGCCAGCGAGCCACGGTACCGGTACAGGTCCCGCAGCAGGCTGATCTCTGCCCCGTGATGCACTTGCTCGTTGATCAGCGTGACGATGACCTGATGTAGCGGCCACTCCTCGCCCCAGTTCGTCGGCACTAGCTTGTCCAGGTCCACGTCCCCCAGGCTAGTCAGGGCGTCCATGACCGGCTGGTGGCTGGCGAACAGCCAGTCCGTCGCCTCGGCCACGTCCCCTGGCAGCTCGAGATCGAAGGTCAGGGACGCCGTGCCGAACGCGTAATCCCAGTACAGGTAGTTCACGCTGGCAACGTGCAAGGTGCGCCAGGCAATCGTGGTGAACGGAGCGGGCTGCGGCTGCGCCGGGTCGTAGTCAATGACCCAGTCCCCGCTCCCGTCGGCACTGACCCCGCGGCTCTCCGACCGGCGGTGGACGGTCCAGCAGCCAGCTACCGGCTCCCAGAAGAACTCCTGCTCGCTGACTCCGGACAGCACCCGCCGCAGCGAATCGCAGGATGCCGCGTAGGCAGAACGAAGAATCTCGGCACCCGTGGTCATGCCAGCAGTCTTACTCAGGCTTGACGGGAAGAGCGAATTGCCACACCTCTTAGAGTTGGCGGATGCGGATCGCGCTGATCAACTCGGGACTTGGCCTGCTGGCTCCGGCAGCAGCTCTGCACCGGATCCGTCCCGATGCCGACCTCGTGCTTGCCCCGGATCCCGACGGGATGCCGTGGGGACCGCGCTCGCCGGAGGACATTGCCGGGCGGGCTTTGCGCTGCGCCCTGGCATGCATGCAGTACGAGCCAGACATCCTGGTGATGGCCTGCAACACCGGCTCCGTCCATGCCCTGGACGCGCTGCGGGCCGAGTTCGAGCCGGACGTCCCGGTCATCGGCACTGTGCCCGCGATCAAACCAGCAGCCGCCGGGTACCAGGAAGTGGCGATCTGGGCAACCGTCGCCACCACGGCCAGCGACTACCAGCGGAGGCTGATCGCGGACTTCGCCGGATCGGCTAACGTCACCGCCGTTGCATGCCCCGGGCTTGCGGACGCCGTCGACGCCGGCGACAGTACCGCGACGGCCATCGCGATCGCTGCTGCGGCCTGCCAGACGCCAGCCGGATGCGAAGCCGTAGTGCTCGGCTGCACCGAGTACGAACTGGTGAGCGGGCAGATCGGCCAGGCGGTCCCGGGGGCGGCAACGTTCGGCTCAGCGCAGGCCGTTGCCTCGCAGGCGCTCCGCCGGATTCCCGTAGTTGCCCGGGACGCCAGCGGGCCAGCCGATGGGCAGCTCGGTACCGTCCGCGTGCTGCTCAGCGGCCGGCCCTCCGGATTGCCGCAAGCGGCGATGCGCTATCCGGAAGGCCGGCTGCTTGCGCCGCTGGTCGTCACCGGAGGCAAGCGCGAGCCGGCTGTCGGCCCGGTCGCAGGGTTACCAGCGGCCCGTTAGGTCAGCGGCTTCCCCGCCGGGCCCCGGGCGCGTGCCCGCTTGGCTGCCGCCGCTCGCGGCCGACCTTGGCCGGCCCGGTCGCCGCTCTGACTGCCGTTCCGGCTCGCCGGACTGGCGCAGCGGCCGGCCGGACCGGAACGCTTCTGCCCGCGCCGCTTCGGCGACGTCGGCCTCGCCCGCGAGGTGCCATTGCCAGGCCGGTCGCCGGGCCACTCAGACGGTGCGGGCGCGTAGCTTGCCGCGACCGCGGCAGGCGTCATCGGCAGCCGCGCGGCCGAGGGCGGCAGTGCAGCGTCGATAGCACCGGAGAGCAGGTGAGCCATCGAGTAACCGGGATCCGCGCCGAGCGCCCGATCGACTGCGATGGCCGCCAGCACTCCGTTCCCGGCCTGCCACGCGGTGAACGCCAGCAGTGCCGCTGGCGCCGGCACGTAGTCGAGCGCCGCGCACCGGAGCACGTCGGTCCACAGCCGGCAATGGTGATCACGGTAGCCGGGGTCCATCCGCGCCCAGGCGTCATCGCGGACCCGAAGGTCAGCCAGCAGCACCGCTAGCCAGGCTAGGTGCTCGATGCTCTCGATCGCGCCGCCAGCCCGGTAGCGGCGGATCGCGCGCTGGATCTCTCTCCTGCCGATTCTGGTGGCTCTGAGCTGCGGATCCCGGTCGCCGTCCGCTTCGCCAAGCTCGACCAGCTGCGACAGCCTCAGCAAAGAGCGGCTCGTCGCTCTCGCGATCACGTCCGCGGACCCAGCCGGCCGCTGAACGGTACGCGCGAGCGCCTCGCGATCGGGCTGCGCCAGCAGGCCGGCCTCGGTCAGCGCCGCCGCCGCGGGGTGCGACCCCGGATCGTAGGACCGCCCCTCTGGCGGGCAGCAGTCCGGGTCATCGCAGAGCATCGACCAGTACCGGCCGGAGTCCGCGCGCAGTACCTCATGTAGCTCGACGCCGCCGCCGGTCAACCGGACCGCGGTCGCCCCGATGACGGGAGCGACGAGACGCTCCGGCCCGTAGCCGACAAGCAAGGCCGAGCGAATCCGCTCACGGTCAAGCACATAGCTGGCGTGCTCCGCGATGTCTTCGGCTAGCCCCGAGTCGGGTGGCGTGGGCAGGTCATAGCGGAACGTGACCATCACGCGGTTCTGCTCGCCAAGGCCGAGGACCACCAGGCTCCTGCTCGGATAAAACCCGAGCATGTGCGGGACAACCGCCAGAACGGCATCGGGCGTAGCGGCTTGCAGCTGCACCCTGCCGGCCAGGCCAGCCGGGCGAGTCGCTCGCGCAGGGGTAAACGGACGCGGGGCGCTGGCACCCGCAGGCTTGTTAGTCATGCTGTCAGCATCGGGATCGACCGCCGCGGGCAGCGACCCGGTAATCTGCGCGCGGTGGGCCAGACGGCTGCCACGCACAGGGCGAGAATTGCGTTTGACAAGCAAGGTGGCATGAAGGCAAACAGCCGGGCGGGAACCGCCGGCAGGGACACGAACGTGACGTCACCGTTGAGGGCCGCCAGGGCTCGGCCGGCCCTGCGAATAGCAGCAGGCATCCTGGCAGCCGTGCCGCTGCTTGCGTTCACTCCGCCCGGCGACGCGACGCTTGCCGCCGGTCCGCAGCACGATGCCGCGCTCGCCGCCGGTCCGCAGCACGATGCCGCGCTTGCCGCCGGTCCGCGGCCTGCGCCGGTGTGGCTGGTGAAGTCGAACGACCTGATCCTGCTGGAACAGCAGGCTGCCGAGGATGGCGTCACGCTGCCGGCCTTCACCTGGATCGGCTGCGGCGGTAAATCTGACCGCGACCGGTGCCAACCCGGCCAGCAGCCGATCTTTACCAGCTACTGGGCGTTGCGGGCCAGGGCCGCGGCTGGCTGGGTCGGCACGGCGGTCTTCGACATCGAGATCTGGCCCGACACGCCCGCGCCTCAGCACAACGACCCTGCGAAGTGGATCTGCCGGGCCGCCCACCTGACGAGACTCGACAGCCGCCTCAAAGTGATCATCACGCCCTACTTCAAGCCGCCCAAGCGGCGCTTGATCCCGGAGGACGTGACAGCTGCCCGGTGCGGAAGCTACGGGGTCGATGTGCAAACCCAGTTCCTCAACGGCTCGCCGGAACAGTTCGGGCGGTTCATCCGCAAGGCCGTCAGGGCGATACGCCGCGTGAACAACAAGATCGTGATCCTGGCGGGGCTTGCGACCAACAACCCGAATGTCCAGAGACCCGCGCACCTGACCGCCGACTACCTTGAGGCGCTGGCCGCGGGCGTTCAGGGGTTCTGGCTTAATGCCAGGAACTGGGGACGCCGGAACAACTGCACAGCGGCGCAGGGCGGCCCCGGCTGCCCGCAGGTGGGCATCAAGTTCCTCGAGGACATTGGCCTGGCCGGCGGCAGCTGAGACTGTGCTCCCTCGACGAGACGGTGCCCGATCGACGAGAGTGCCCGATCGACGAGAGTGCCCGACTAAATGGGGCGCGGCACCGCGAACGTGCGGCAACCGCTACCAGCCGGCCCAGCGGCCAGACTAGGGTTGCAGCGTGCCGGGGGTACTGCGGACGACCACTGGGAAGGTCGCGACGGCGCTTGCGCTTGCTCTCGCCCTGACCGCGTCGCTCTTCCTGGCAACGCCGCGCAGCTTCGCCGCCGCTACTGCCAGCAGTCCGTCACCTGCCAGCAGTCCGTCACCGACCACCAATCCGGCACAGCTGCTATGGCTGGTGAAGTCCAACGACCTGGCGGCACTGGACCAGCAGGCTGCCGCCGACGGCGTTACCCTGCCGGTCTTCAGCTGGGTCGGCTGCGGCGGACAGTCTGACGTTGACCACTGCCTCGCCGGACAAGTGCCGATCTTCACCAGCTACTCGGGGCTCGAAGCGAGGGCGCAAGCAGGGTGGCGCGGCACGGCCGTGTACGACATCGAGCCCTGGCGGTTTACTCCGCTCGCCCAGCGGCAGGATCCGGATAAGTGGATCTGCCTTGCCGCGAAACTGCAGAAGACCGACCCGCTGCTCAAGGTGGTCATCACGCCCTTTGCACGACCGCCGAGGCCCGCGATGATCTCGGCGGATGTGGAGGCCGCGAAATGCGGGGCTTACGGCGTGGACATTCAGAGCCAGTTCGCCAACAACCTTCCGGCGACGTTCGCGACGTTCGTTCACGCGGCTGTCCGCGCCATACGGCATGCGAGCAGCAAGACCGTGATCCTGGCTGGCCTCGCAACGAACAGCCCGAACGTGGTGACGCCAGCAGAGATGACAGCCGATTACCGATCGGCTCTGGCGGACGGCGTCCAGGGTTTCTGGCTGAACGCCAACAACTGGTTTGGATCAAGCCAGTGCACGGCGGCGCAGGGCGGCCTTGCCTGCCCAGAGACAGCCATCAAGTTCCTCGAGAGAATCGGCATGATCGCCACGAGCTCAGCTGGCAGCACGCCGAGCCCCAGCCCCAGCCCGAACATCAGCACTCTGGCACCCGCTCCGAGCAGCACGCCGTCGGCTAGCAGTAGCACTGCCCCGGTCAAGCCGCCAGCTCACCGGCACGCTCGCAAGCTCACCGGCACGGCGCTTCAGCGTGAGTTCGTCCGCCTGATCATCGACAGCCAGCTTGCCAGGCTCGTCGGCGGGCTCGCGGTCATCGCGGCCAGCGGTCTCGACGGGTGGGTCGCCGGGGACCTGATCGTCGGCCGGGTGCACCAGGTCTAGCCGCGCCTGGCCGGCGTCACAGAGCGATGCCTAGCAGCGCGTCGACCGCGCTGCGCACGAGCGGAGCCGAACCGGCGGCCTCCCCGGCAGCCGCAGCCCGAGCCCACTCGTCCACGACGGCAATCGCACCGGGCGCGTCAAGATCGTCAGCTAGCCGCTCGCGCAGCGCGGCCAGCACGCGCGGGCCGCAGTCGTCCCGCGCGGCGTCGATAGCAGCCGCGGCGCCGGCGGCAACGGCCGCACGCCAGGACGCCAGCCTGGCCGATGCCGACGCCAGCGAGTCCGCGGTCCAGTCCCAGTCGCTCCGGTAGTGGTGCGAGATGACCGCGAGGCGGACTGCCATCGGATCGTTTCCGGCTGCTAGCAGCTCAGAGACGAATACCAGGTTCCCGCGCGACTTCGACATCTTCTCGCCATCGAGGCGCACCATCCCGGCGTGCGCGTAGCGGCGCGCGAACGGCCGCTCGCCCTCGCCGTCCAGGGCCACCCGGGCATGCGCCGCGCTCATCTCGTGATGGGGGAAGATCAGATCCCGGCCGCCGGCCTGGACGTCAAAGGTGCGGCCAAGGTAGTGGGTCGCTATGGCGGCGCACTCCACGTGCCAGCCTGGCCTGCCCCGGCCGAGTGATGACGGCCAGGACGGCTCGCCCGGCCGCTGCCCGAGCCAGACCAGTGGATCGACCGGGTCCTTCTTGCCCGGCCGCGCCGGGTCGCCGCCGTTCTCCGCGCACAGCCTGGTCATCGTCTCGCTGTCGAGCCCGGAGACACTGCCGAAGTCGGGATCGGCCGCACGGGAGAAGTACGTATCGGTGTCGATCTCGTAAAGCGAGCCTCGCTCGGAGAGCCGCTGGTTGAATGCTTCGATCAGCGGCAGCGCCTCGACAGCCCCGATGTACCGCTCAGGTGGCAGTACCCGCAGCGCCGTCATGTCGGACCGGAACAACGCGATCTCCCGGTCAGCGAGCTCCCGCCAGTCCTCCCCGTCACGCTCGGCTCGCTCAATAAGCGGGTCGTCGACGTCCGTTACGTTCTGGACATACCGCACCTGCTTGCCAGCGTCTCGCCAGGCGCGGATCAGGAGATCCCAGGCCAGGTAGGTCGCCGCGTGCCCGATATGCGTCGCGTCGTAAGGAGTGATCCCGCAGGCGTACAGCGTGGCTGTCGCCCCCGGCGCGGCGACGACCACGGAGCCGGTCGCCGTATCTGCGATCATCGGCTCGGGGCCGGTTCCGGGCAGGACGGGCAGGTCAGCGGCAGGCCAGGACTCCATGGGCGTCAGATTATCGCTAGCGCTGACGTGCGAGCTCAAAGGCGTGCGCCAGCTCGATGAGCCTCGGCTCGCTCCAGGCGGGCCCGATAAACGACAGGCCGACGGGCAGGCCGCCGACCTGGCCGGCCGGAACGGTGATGGACGGGTAACCCGACACCGCCGCCGGGCCCGACGTGCCCCAGCCGTGGTAATCGCCGAGCACGTGATCGATAAGCCAGGCCGGGTGCCCGGTCAGCGCGACGACCGCATCCAGCCGGTGCTCGGTGAATGCCGCGTCCAGGCCGTCGCGGGCGATTCGGTTCGCGGCAGAGCGGGCTTCGAGATAACCGGAGTCGCTCAGGTCACCGCTGGTTGCCTCGGCGGCTTCGAACAGTTCCTGGCCGAAGTGAGCCAGCACCCGGGCAGCGTTTCCATTGTTGAAGGCAATCAGCCCGGCGAGATCGGCCGGATGGTCGCCGCCGAGGGTAGCCAGGTAGGCGTTTATGTCGTGCTTGAACTCGTGGGTCAAGGCAGCGAACTCCGGCTCGCCCAGCTGGCCGACCCCGGCCAGGTCGACTGGGTCGACTGCCACCGCGCCCTGCCCGTGCAGCACGGCCAGGGCCGACTCGAGCACAGCAGCCGTAGCCGGAGTGGCGTCGGCCGAGCCGGCCCGCCAGACGCCGAGCCGGGCGCCGTCGAGGCCGGCCGGGTTGAGGAACGCTGCGTAGTCGGTCGCCTGACTCGAAGCGGCCGCGGTCGCCTGGTCGGCTGGATCAGCCCCGGCCATCGCAGTCAGCAGGACCGCCGCGTCCGCCACCGTGGACGTCATCGGACCCGCCGTGTCCTGCGCGGCCGAGATGGGCACCACACCGGACCGGCTGATCAGGCCGAGGGTCGGCTTGATCCCGACCACGCCGCAGGCGGCAGCTGGCGACACGATCGAGCCGTCGGTCTCCGTCCCGACCGCGAGCGGCGCCAGTCCGGCGGCCACCGCGACGGCTGACCCGGAGCTCGAGCCGGACGGGCTGCGGCCGCTGCCGCGGGAGTTCACTGCCTGACCGCCAAGCGTGCTGAGCCCGCTGCTTGAGGGTCGCGAGCGGAAGTTCGCCCATTCCGACAGGTTCGCCTTGCCGAGGATCACCGCGCCCGCCGCTCGCAGCCTCGATACCAGGAACGCGTCAGTCGCCTCGGCGCCAGCCAGCGCCGGCGAGCCCGCGGTGGCGGGCAGCCCTGCCGCGGACACGTTGTCCTTGATCAGAACCGGAATGCCGTCGAGCGGCCCGCGCGCCGATCCGGCGAGGCGCCGGGCGTCACTGGCTGCCGCTTCCGCCGGGGCGGCCGGGTCCGTGCGGATCACCGCGTTCAGAGCCGGGTTGAGGCGGTCGATCCTGGCCAGGTAGAAGGCGGTCAGCTCGGCGGCCGTAATCGTGCCGCGCGCCAGCGCCGTCCCGAGGCTGGCGGCGGTGGCGTTCCCGGCGGTCAGGCCGGTCCCGCCCACCATCTCAACTAGTGATTCAGTCAGCGACATGCTGGACAGAATAGGGGCATAGGCGAATCGTCACCGGGGGGCTTTCGGTGGGTCCGTGGCCGAGATCACGCGTGCCCAGATTCTCAGGGCTGCCGGCGGTCGCGGCTGCGACGGCCGCGGCGTTCGCGGCTGGCGCCATAGCAGGCTGCTCAAGCAGCAGCGCTGCCAGCAACGCGCCCGCGTCGCGGCTTGAGGCCCAGTACGAGCAAACGGTGCGTTCCGTGCTGCCGTCGGTCGTGCAGATCGCGACCGATAACTCGACCGGCTCTGGCGTTGTCTATGACCGGCACGGCGACATCGTCACCAACTTGCACGTCGTCGGCACCGCGAAAACCGTAAAGGTACAGGAGACCGTCGGCAACATGTCCGTGACCGGGAAGGTGATCGGCGAATTCGGCCCGGACGACCTCGCGGTGATCCGGGTGGAAGGCGACACCGACAACCTGAAGCCGGCTAAGTTCGCGAACTCGAACAGCGCGCAGATCGGCGAGATCGTACTGGCCATGGGCAACCCGCTGGGCCTGACCGACAGCGTTACCCAGGGCATCATCTCGGCCACCGGCCGGATCGTCGGTTCCGGCGAGCCGGGCGGGGGCAAGGCCCTGATTAGCGCTGCCATCCAGACCAGCGCCGCGATCAACCCCGGAAACAGCGGCGGCGCGCTCGTCACTCTCAACAGCGAGGTCATCGGGATACCGACGCTCACCGCCCGGCTACCGGGTGAGAACGGCGTCGCGCCCGGAATCGGCTTCGCAATCCCCAGCGACACCGTGCGGGACGTCGCCGACCAGATCATCAAGTCCGGGAAGGTGACCAATCCCGGCACCGGAACACTGGGCATCACAGCACAGACGGCCGCAAACAGCACCGGCAAGCCGGCCGGTGTCGCCGTGCTCGCGGTCGCCGGCGGCAGCACCGCAGCAGGCGCCGGCGTGCGCAAGGGAGACATCATCGTGAAGCTCGACTCCCGCCCCGTCGCCAACCTGGAACAGCTCGAGGACGCCCTTGCCGATCTGATGCCGGGCACCATGGTGACCATCCATTACCGGCGTGGCAGCACGGTCCGCAAGGGCAGCGCGAAACTGGCCAGCATCTCCTCGTGATCGTCGGCAGGCGGCCCTCGCCCTAGACTCGGCCAGATGACGATGCACATCGGCAGCCTGGCCGCCGTTCCCGCGCTGGACCGCCCGGATCTGCTCTGCGACGCGGTGGCCGCCGCACTTGCCGCCCTGGACGGCAAGCTCAACGTCGGCGAGATCGGCGTGGCGGAGATCGACCCGGCGCTCGCCGACACTGCCGCGTTCTGCGAGCGGTACGGGGTGGCGCCGAGCGAGTCCGCCAACTGCGTCGTCATCGCGGGCCGCCGCGGCGGGGACACCAGGATGGTCGCGTGCATGGTGCTCGCCACTACCCGCGCCGATGTCAACGGCCTGGTGAAGCGCGAGCTCGACGTACGCAAGGCGTCCTTCGCGCCGATGGATCAGGCGGTCGAGCTGACCGGCATGGAGTACGGCGGGATCACGCCGATCGGGCTGCCAGCAGACTGGCCGGTCTTCGTCGACGCGGCGGTGGCGAAGACGGACCGCGTCATCATCGGCAGCGGGGTGCGCCGGTCGAAGCTGACCTTGCCTGGCGCTGTGCTGGCTAGCCTGCCCGGCGCGGTCGTGCTCGAGTCGCTCGGCCGCTAGCACGCATCAGGCATCAGGGCAGCCACGAAACCTTGTGCGCGAGCGACGCATAACCGATGAACGTCACTGCGTCGATCAGGGTGTGCGCGATGATCAGCGGCGTCACCCGGCCCCACCGGCGGTACAGGATGCCGAAGATGACGCCCATCACCGCGTTCCCGATGAAGGCACCGAAGCCCTGGTAGAGGTGGTAGGAGCCGCGTAGCACCGCAGCCGCGGCGATCGCCTTCCACGGCGCCCAGCCCAGCTGATCCAGCCGCCGGAGCAGGTAGCCGATGACCAGGATCTCTTCCAGCAACCCGTCGTGGGCGGCGCTGAGCAGCAGTACCGGGATCCGCCACCAGACCGCCGGCAGCGATTCGGGCACGATGTTCAGACTCATTCCGAGCCGGAACGCAGCTACATACAGGCCGAGTCCCAGGCCGCCGATGACGGCCGCGAGAACTGCGCCTCGCAGCAGATCCTTGCCCGGCTGGCTTGCATCCAGGCCGATGACCGACGGCTGCTCCCCCGACCTCGCCATCAGGTAGAGCACGAGCACCACCGGCATCAGCGCCTCGGCGATGCTGACGAGCTGAAGCACCAGGTCGAACCAGCTGACCGTGGACAGCGGGCCGACCAGCAGCGCCTGCTGGCTGCTGAGCGACTGCCGGGAGAGGAGCGCGCCGATCAGGTCCAGCAGCGCATTCAGACCGCTCGCACCCAGCGAGACCGCGAAGACGACGAAGATCTCCCACCGCAGGTAGCTCGGCGGCGGCAGGCTCAGGGTGGCGTAGTGCCGGCTTTCGGGGGCGCCGGCCGTCTCGTGTGGGCTGGCATCATCACCGACAGTCACGACTGGACTGTAGCCGCTGTGCCCCGGTGGGCCAGCACCGGCCGCGCCGCGGCAGGCTACGCCGCGGCAGGCTACGGCAGCAGCGCGGTAAGCCGCTGCCAGGCGAGCTCGGCCCCGGACGCCAGGCAACCGTCCACGATCGCCTCGGTGCCCAGCGCGCTGACGCGGACTTCCGGCATGACCGGGGCCAGCTTGAGCAGCTCGGCCTCGACTGCGGCAGCGAAACCGGGAGCCTGCCCGATGCCGCCGCCGAGCACGACCAGCGCGGGATCGATGACCGTGATGATCGCGCAGATAGCCCGGGCGACCAGCTCGGC
Source organism: Streptosporangiaceae bacterium (assembly GCA_035507615.1). GTDB lineage: Bacteria > Actinomycetota > Actinomycetes > Streptosporangiales > Streptosporangiaceae > JAJYUU01. The sequence continues at coordinate 56,346 of DATJNX010000019.1, read as the reverse complement.
CTCGCCGGCCACGACCGCGGCAGCCCGCTCGTCACCTGCCTGGGCGGCCGCGAACACCCGGCGCGCTGACACCGAGCCCCGCATGCCGGCCCGGCGGGCGGCGCGCACCACAGCCGCGGCAGAGCCCGCAGCCTCCAGCGTGCCGCGGCGCCGGGCATCCTGCGGGTCGGAGCCCTGTCCCGCCGAGATCGGCATGAAAGCGATCTCGCCGGCTACCCCGTGCACGCCCCGGTGCAGGTTGCCTTCGATCATCAGGCCCATGCCGATGCCGGTGCCGATGTGCACGAAGACGAAGGTGCCGGCGTGCCGCCCGTGTCCTTGCTCGCGCTCAGCCAGCGTTGCCGCGTCGGCGTCATTCTCTACGACGAGCTGGTCGCCGAATGCCTCCTTGAGTCCTGCCACGACGGCCGGCTTGCCCCATGCGGCCAGCTCGCCGGCCAGCGAGATTACGTCGCGGCGCGGGTCGTAGACGCCCGGGGTGCCGATGACAGTCTGAGTGACCGCCGAACGGACGATCCCGGCTTCGGCGCACAGCGCATCCGCCAGGGCGACCAGCTCGGCAACCCGGCCGCTCGCGCTTGACGCCCTGGTCCGCAGCTGTGACCTGGCAATGGCCGCGCCGGTCAGGTCGGCCAGCGCGCCACGCAGGTACTGGCGACCGATGTCCAGGCCGAGCACGTAGCCAGCCTCCGGGCGCACCTCGTACAGCACCGCCGACCGGCCGGGCATCCCGGTCCGCTGGCCGGCCTCGCGCACCAGGCCAGACCTCTCCACGTTCGCCAGCGCCAGTGAGACAGTCGGCTTGGACAGCCCGGACACCCGGGCTAGCTCCGCCCGCGAGCACTGGCCGAGCTGGCGGATGTGCTGCAGCAGGAGCTGCTCGTTCAGCGCGCGGAGCAGTTGCGGCCGCGCGGCCTGGCCGGCCCTGAGCTGACTGGCGGCTTGACCACCCGGCTGGCCAGCCGGATGAGCGACCGGCTGAGCTGGCAGCAGGCCAGCGACGTCCGCCGTTTCCGCTGCTTCGGTAGATGTCGTCACGGCCACCCCCTTATCCTTTCGCACTGCAGTTCAGAGGGCGAGCGTCGACGGCTCGCGTCGCTGCCGCGGCTGGCGTCCAGGCAGATGCGGACTGATACCAAACCGTGATTGTGGGTGTCACATAGTTAGGATACTGTCCTAACTATCTTTTCGGAATCCCCGTCTGACCGCACTCGAGAGACTCCGCATGACCGACCCCCCCGTCTTGCTCGGCATTGATTTCGGCGGTACGAAGATCGCGACAGCGGTCTGCGACCTGGCGGGCAACAAGCTCGCCTCCGCCGTCGTCGACAGCCACGGTGAGCAAGGCGCGCGCGCCAGCTTTTCCCATGGCGTCGCTACCGCGACTGGCCTCGTCGCCGCGCATGCTGCCGGAGCGACGGTAGCGGCGGTGGGAGTTGCTACCTTCGGCATCCCGTTCGAGGACCGGGTCGAGCTAGCCCCGGCCATCGACGGCTGGGAAGAGCTGGAACTCGGCCGCGAACTGCGCGCCGCGTTTCCTGGCGCGGTCATCAGGATGGGCACCGACACCAAGACGGCAGCGCAGGCCGAAGCCCGCTGGGGTGCGCTGGCCGGCTACGACCCGGCCATCTACCTCAACCTCGGCACTGGCCTCGCGGCCGCGATCGTTACCGGCGGCCGGGTGGTGTCCGGTAGCCAGGGCGCATCCGGCGAGATCGGCTACAGCCTGCGCGAGCCCGCCGACGTAGGGCGGGCCGGAGGCCTGCGGATCCCGCTCGAGGACATGGTCAGCGGCTCGGCACTGCAACGGCGGGCCAGCCTGCAGGGTCACCGGCTGACCGCCGCCGAGGTGTTCGCGGCCGCCGCGTCCGACGCCGACCTGAATGACCTGGTCTCTGATTTCGTCGATGAGCTTGCCTTCCATGTGGTGAACCTCGCTATCGCGGTCAACCCGGCACGCATCGCTGTCGGTGGCGGGATGACCAGGTCGTGGGACCGGATCGGGCCACGACTAGAGGAGGCGCTGCTCAGCGGCGTCCCGTACCCGCCCGATCTCGTCCTCGCCCATTTCCCGCATGACGCGCCGCTGCTCGGCGCCGTGGCGCTCGCTGTCGATGCGGCTGCCGACGGTGCAGCCTCCAGCGAGCCGGCGTCCGCGCCGGCGACGGTGCCAGCCGTAACTACCGGCGGCTCAGCAGCAACGAGGCCAACTGGCACATCTGTTAATGGTAAGAATCAGATAAATCTATCCAAAGGGCACTACAGTAAGCAAATCACTGACGATGCCTACCAGCGGCCTCATGGGACCTCCCCGCAGGAGCCCCCCGGGCCACCTCCTATCCGGCTGACCTCTGAATCGAAGGGTTAGGCAAAATGAGACGACTCAGGTCGCTCGGTGCCCTTATCGGGGCTGCTGGCCTACTGGCGGCTGCCTGCGGGACCAGCACATCATCGGGAAGCGGATCCAGCGGATCCGGCAGCGTACTAACAATCTCCGACGAGAGCGGCGCTCTGTGGACGTGCGGGTTCAACCCGTTCAACTCCTCAGTCAGCTTCCTCGACTTCGGCCCCGTCTACGAGCCGCTGATGTTCGTCGACTCGCTCGACAACGGGAAGATCTCGCCGTGGCTCGCGACCAACTACGCGTGGAGCAACGGCAACAAGACCATCACCTTCACCATCCGCAACGGCGTGAAGTGGTCCGACGGCAAGCCGTTCACCGCCGCCGATGTCGTCTTCACGTTCAACCTGCTGAAGAAGTACCCGGCCCTCGACCTCAACTCGGTCTGGTCCGTGCTGTCCAGCGTGACTCAGCAGGGCTCCAACCAGGTCGTGATGAACTTTAAGAACGCGGCCGTGCCGTACTTCTACTACATCGCCGACCAGGTGCCGATCGTGCCTGAGCACATCTGGTCCAAGCTGAGCAACCCGGTCACCTTCAACGACCCCGACCCGATCGCCACCGGCGCGTACACGGTCAAGTGCAAGCCGGAGCAGATCACCTTCCTGGCGAACAAGAACTACTGGCAGCCAGGTGAGCCCAAGATCTCGCAGGTCGACGAGCCCGCGTTCACCAGCAACGACCCGGCGAACACCGAACTCGCTACCGGCCAGGCGCAGCTCGGCGCGCAGTACATCCCGGACATCAAGACGTTCTACCTGGACAAGAGCCCGAACTACCACATCTGGTTCCCGCCGTTCGCGAACGTCGGCATCTTCATCAACCTCAAGAACCCGATCCTGTCCAACGTGGCGGTCCGCCAGGCGATGGCCTACGCGATCAACAGGCAACAGGTCTCGCAGGTCGGCGAGTCCGGTTACGAGCCAGCCGGGAACCAGACCGGCATCGTCACGCCGACGTTCTCCTCCTGGGAGGACACCGCGCAGGCGGCTAAGTACAACTACACCTACAACCCGACCAAGGCCGAGCAGATCCTGACCGCGGCCGGGTACAAGAAGAACTCGAGCGGCATCTTTGTGTCCCCGTCGGGCCAGCCGCTGTCCTTCAACGTCATCAACGAAGGCGGGTATTCGGACTGGGTCGCGTCGATGCAGATCATCCAGACGGACCTCAAGGCAGTCGGCATCCAGATCACGCCGGAGAACCTGGCCGGCACGGACTACGACACCCGGTTGTTCGACGGCAACTTCGATCTCGCCTATTACGACGAGACCGGCGGCCCGACCCCGTACTACGAGTTCCGGCAGTGGCTGTACTCGGCCAACACCGCGCCCATCGGGAAGCAGGCGTCGACCAACTTCGAGCGCTACAGCAACCCGGCAACGGACGCCCTGCTGAACGAGTACGCCACCACCACCTCGCCGGCGATGCAGCACAGCATCATGGACCAGCTCCAGCTGGTGATGCTCAAGGACGTGCCGTTCATCCCGGTGACCGAGGAGGTCGACTGGTACCAGTACGACACCGCCGCCTTCACCGGCTGGGCCACGCCCACCGATCCGTTCGCCCAGCCAGCTGCGTACGCGACGCCGGACCTCGGCATCATGCTGCTGCACCTGGCACCCAAGAAGTAGCAGGCAGCAAGGTGCAGCGCTCGCCAGCGAGCGCTGCACCTTGACGAGGCGATGAAAGGCACACAGGGTGAGCGCGAGGAACGATGCTGACAGCGAGGAGGAGTAGATGAGATTCCTGCTCCGGCGAGCCGCGTTTTTCGTGCTCACTCTGTGGGCCTGCGTGACGCTTAACTTCCTGCTGCCCCGGCTGATGCCGGGCAACCCGGCGATCGCGCTGCTGGCAAAGTTCCACGGCCGGCTGAGCCCGGTCGCGCTCAAGGCCATCGAGATCGCCTTCGGCGTCAACACCAAGCAGAACCTGGCCGCGCAGTACATCGGCTACCTGCACGACCTGGTGACCGGCAACCTCGGCACCTCGCTGACCTTCTTCCCGACGCCGGTGAGCGTCGTGATCCGCGGCGCGATCCTCTACACGCTGGGCCTGGTCGGAGTTACCACGATCCTGGCCTTCATCCTGGGCACTCTGATCGGGATCGTCGGAGCATGGCGGCGAGGCGGCTGGCTGGACAGCATCCTGCCGCCGGTGTTCGTCATCACCTCAGCCATCCCCTACTTCTGGGTCGGGATGCTGCTGATCCTGGTGTTCGGCATCCAGTTGCACTGGTTCCCCTACGACTTCGCCTATGACCCGTCACTGTCACCAAGCCTGAGCCCGTCGTTCATCGGCAACGTGATCGAGCACTCGATACTGCCGGCGGTCGCCATCCTCATCACCTCGATCGGCGGCTGGATCCTGACGATGCGGAACACCATGATCACCACCCTGGCCGAGGACTACGTCAAGATGGCCAGGGCTAAGGGCCTGTCCGGCCGGCGCATCATGCTCGACTACGCCGCCCGCAACGCGATCCTGCCGAACTTGTCGGGCTTCGCCATGTCGGTCGGATTCATCGTTAGCGGCGCCGTGCTCGTCGAGTTCGTCTTCAACTACAACGGCCTCGGCTACCTTCTCGTCCAGGCGCTCGACGCCGAGGACTACCCGCTGATGCAAGCGCTGTTCTTGCTGATCACAGTCGCGGTGCTGGTGGCGATCCTGCTCGCCGACATCGTCACCGCGATCTTGGACCCACGCACCAGGTCGGCGGGGTGATGCGGCAATGGCCATTCTGACAGGCGCAGCACTCGGCGAGCCGGCCCCCGGCGTCGCCCAGCCGGGCGGTCAGGCACATGCCGGCCAGGCCATCGCCCGGATCTGGCGGGCGATCCGGTCGAACAAGAAGGCATTCGCCGGCGCCGTCCTGCTGGCGATTTTCACGTTCCTGGCAATCTTCCCGTGGGCGATCGCCCGCGACAATCCCCAGGCGGAGATCTACGGACGCAGCCTCGGGCCATCGGCCGCGCACTGGCTCGGCACCACGTCCTACGGCCAGGACCTGTTCGCGCAGGCGGTGTGGGGCACCAGGGAGACGCTCATCATCGCCGTCGTATCCGGAGCCTTGTCGACCTTCCTGTCGGTGATCATGGGCCTGGCAGCCGGATACCTCGGTGGCACGTGGGACGCGGTGCTCAACTTCATCACCGACGTCCTGCTAGTCGTCCCGACGTTCCCGCTGCTCATCATCATCGTGGCCTACCTGCCCGGGATCGGCGTTCCCGGCCTCATCGCCGTGCTGGTCGTCACCGGCTACTCCTACGGGGCCAGGCAGCTCCGCGCGCAGACCCTGTCGATCCGCAGCCGGGACTACCTGGAGGCAGCCAGAGTCCGCGGTGAGCGCAGCATCTACGTCATCATGGTGGAGATCATCCCGTCGATGACGTCGCTGATCGTCGCGACGTTCCTCGGAACCGCCGTCTACAACGTGCTGGCGGCAGCCGGCCTGCAATTCCTCGGCCTTGGCAACCCGGACTCGGTGAGCTGGGGAACGATGCTCTACTGGGCCCAGAACAACGAGGCCCTGCAGACCGATCAGTACATGTGGGCGCTCATTCCCGGCGCTCTGATCGGGCTGCTCGGCGCAGCGTTCGCGCTACTTAACTACGCCTTCGACGAGATCAGCAACCCGGCACTCGCGCGCGTCCCGATTACCCGCACGCGCCACCTGAACCCCGTAATGAGGAGGCTCAGTGCGAACCGGGCAGACTGAGCAGCTGGACGTGGGCCTGGCCGGCCGGAAGACGGGCCCGGTCCTGGAGGTCAGGGACCTGTCGGTCTGCTACCAGACCAAGCGCGGCACTGTTCGCGCTGTCGAGGACGTCAGCTTCGACCTGGCCAGCGGCGAGTTCCTCGGCATCGTCGGCGAGTCTGGTTGCGGCAAGTCCACGCTGCTGTTCGCGATCGCCCAGCTGCTGTCACCGCCGGCGGTCCTGGACGGCGGCAGCGTCACGTTCCAGGGAACCGACCTCGTGAACCTGACCGAAGACCAGCTTGCCAGCATCCGCTGGAAGAAGCTGTCAGTGGTCATGCAGAGCGCGATGAACGCGCTCAACCCGGTTAAGACGATCGGCGCCCAGTTCACCGACGCGATGCGCGCGCACGGCGTCAGGTCGAAAGAGGAGATCACGCAGCGTTCCGTCGAGGTGCTGCGCATGGTCGGCATCGACCCGGTGCACCTGAACAGCTACGCGCATCAGCTATCCGGCGGCATGCGGCAGCGGTCAATGATCGCGATGGCGCTGCTGTTCACGCCGGACCTGGTCATCATGGACGAGCCGACCTCCGCTCTCGACGTCGTCGCACAGCGCTCACTGATGATCCAGATCAAGGAACTGCAGCAGCAGCTCGGCTTCGCGATCATCTTCGTCACCCATGACATGTCACTGGTCAGCCACTTCTCCGACCGGCTCATGGTGATGTACGCCGGCCAGGTGGCCGAGCTCGGCTCTACCCGCAGCGTGTTCGACTCGCCCCGGCACCCCTACAGCGTCGGTCTCCTTGATGCCTTCCCGTCGATCCGCGGGCCGAAGGTGCCGCTGACCGGAATCCCCGGTAGCCCGCCCGACCTGGCCCGCCCGCCCGAAGGCTGCCGGTTCGCGCCCCGCTGCCCGCAGGTGCAAGACAGGTGCAAGGAAGCGCCCGTGCGCCTCTACCACGTCGAGGACGTTCTGGTCCGGTGCATTCGAGTAGGAAACGGGGTCGGCCCCGGTGACTGACACCACGCCGTTGCTGCGGACTGAGAGGCTGACCAAGCACTTCCGGATCGGCAGCGGCTTGCACCGCAACACGCTGCATGCCGTCGATGAAGTGAGCCTGGAGATCGGCGACCGGGAAATCGTCGCGCTGGCCGGCGAGAGCGGCAGCGGCAAGAGCACCATCGCGCGCCTGCTCGCCAGGATCTATCAGCCGACTGCCGGCGAGATCTATTTCCAGGGCAAGGCGCTGTCCGGCGTGCGGTCCCGCGCGGACATGCTGCGGTACCGCAGCGACGTGCCGATGGTCTTCCAGGACCCGTTCGGCTCGATCAACCCGGTATTCCGGGTGTCGCACGGAGTACAGCGCAGCCTCAGGCTGCACCGGCCGGACCTGTCCGCCGCTGAGCGCACCGAGGAGGCCAGGCGAGTCTTCGAGATTGTCGGGCTCAGCCCGGCGGCCGACGTGCTGAACCGGTACCCGCACGAGCTCAGCGGCGGCCAACGCCAGCGAGTCGGATTCGCGCAGGCGCTGGCAATGCGGCCCAAGCTGATCCTGGCTGACGAGCCAGTGTCGATGCTGGACGTGTCGATCCGGATCGGGCTGCTCAACCTGATGAAGCAGCTGCGCGACGAGCAGGGCGTGTCGATCCTGTACATCACCCACGACATCGCCAGCGCGCGCTATGTCGCCGACCGGCTCATCGTCATGTATGCCGGGCAGATCGCCGAGGCCGGCCCGGTCGAGGAGGTGCTGGCCAGCCCGCGCCACCCGTACACCCAGCTGCTGCTGTCGGCAGTCCCCGACCCGAAAGCCGAGCTGACCATCGGCGCCGACACCGACCGGGGCGAGCCGCCGCGCGTGATCAACCCGATGCCCGGCTGCCGCTTCAGGTTCCGGTGCCCGCTAGCGATAGAGGACTGTAATCACCAGACCCCGAAGCTGCTGCAACTCGCCGCCGGACACGACGTGGCCTGCCTGGTCGCGCAGTCCGGCGCGGAAGTGAAGGCCTTCTAACTCAGAAGCGCAGCGTCAATACACACCGGTCTAGCTGAAGTGAGGCGTACTCCATGAAACTCGCGGTTGTCGGCGGCGGCTCTACCTACTCCCCCGAGCTTGTCGACGGCATCGCCCGGCTAACCGGCGACATCAAGATCACTGAGCTAGTCCTGGCTGATCCGGATGCCGAGCGGCTGGCGGTTGTCGGGCCATTCTCAGCCCGGATCATGGCCCGCTACGGTCACCCGGCCACCGTCTCGTGGACCACCGACAATGACGCTGCCATCGACGGCGCCGGCGCGGTGCTGCTGCAGTTGCGGGTCGGCGGCCAGGCCACCCGGCATCGCGACGAGACATGGCCGCTGGACTGCGGCTGCATCGGCCAGGAGACAACCGGGGCCGGCGGCTTCGCCAAGGCGCTGCGCACCGTGCCGGTCGTGCTGGACGTAGCCGAGCGCGTGCGCCGGCGTGCTGCCAGTGACGCGTGGATCATCGACTTCACCAACCCGGTCGGCATCGTCACCAGGGCGCTGCTGGACGGCGGCCACCGGGCGATCGGCCTGTGCAACGTGGCGATCGGATACCAGCGCACCTTCGCGGGCATGCTCGGCGTGGCGCCCGATTCCGTCGCGCTAGACCACGTCGGCCTGAACCACCTGACCTGGGAACGCGCTGCACTCGTGGACGGCAAGGACCGGCTGCCCGAACTGCTCGACGCGCACGGCGAGGAGATTGCCGCGCATACCGGGCTGCCGCTGGCAGTGACCCGCGCCGTAAGCGCCGTTCCCTCCTATTACCTCCGGTACTACTGGGCGCACGACGCGGTGGTGGCGGAGGAGCGCGGTCACCAGACACGCGCGCAGGCCGTCGCCGAGATCGAGCGGCAACTGCTGGCGATGTATGCCGACCCCGCCCTGGACACCAAGCCGGAACTGCTGCAGCACCGGGGCGGCGCGTACTACTCCGAGGCTGCGGTTGCGCTGCTAGCCTCCCTGGTCAGCAACACTCGCGACCGCCAGGTAGTCAACGTGCGCAACAACGGGACGCTGCCGTTCCTCGCCGATCAGGCGGTGATCGAAGTGTCTGCCACGATCGGCTCGGCGGGTGCCGAGCCGGTACCGGTCGCGCCGGTGAGCCCGCTGATGAGCGGCCTGATCGCGCACGTGTCGGCGTACGAAGAACTGGCCCTGGACGCGGCGCTGCGCGGTGGCCGGGACCGGGTTGCCAAGGCATTGCTCGCCCACCCGCTGGTCGGGCAGTACGACGTGGCCGAGAAGCTGACCGACCTGCTGCTCGCGGAGAACGCGCGGTTCCTGCCGTGGGCCGCCGGCCAGTGAGTAGCGCTGGTGCGGACGGGCGCGCGGCGGTCCTGGCCATCGACGGTGGTAACAGCAAGACCGACGTCGCGCTGATCGGTACTGACGGCTCCATCCTCGGGGTAGCGCGCGGCGGCAACTCCAACCACCAGGGCATCGGCATCGACGGCACTGTCGCGGTGCTCTCCGGGCTGGTACGGTCTGCCGCGGCTCAGGCGGGACTGCCGGCCGGCGATGTCGTCGCCCAGCACACCTCAGCCTGCCTGGCCGGCGCGGACCTGCCTTCGGAAGAAGCGGACCTGAATCGCCTGGTCGCCTCCCTCGGCTGGTCGGCGACAAGTGAGGTGCTGAACGACACCTTCGCTGTCCTGCGGGCCGGCCTGGACGACGGAGCGAGCCCGCACTGGGGCATCGGGGTGGTCTGCGGGGCCGGCATCAACTGCGTGGGGGTTGCCCCGGACGGCAGGACGACCCGGTTCTTGTCACTGGGTGAGCTGTCCGGCGACTGGGGCGGCGGTGGCGACCTAGGGCCGCAGGCGCTCTGGTGGGCGGTCAGGGCCGAAGACGGACGCGGGCCGGAAACCGAACTGCGTGCTGCCGTGGCGGCCTACTTCGGCGTGAAGCGCGTCGAGGACGTCGTCATCGGCATTCACCTCGGCAAGATCCCGCATGAAGACCGGCACCGGCTGGTGCCGGTGCTGTTCAAGGTAGCCAGCAACGGCGACCAGGTGGCCAGGAGCTTGCTGGCTCGCCAGGCCGAGGAGATCTGCCTGATGGCCGAGGTCGCTGCCGGCCGGCTCGGTCTTGCCGGACAGCACAGCGGGGATGCCGCGCAGCCGGTACCAGTCGTGCTGGGCGGCAGCCTGATGACGGCGCGTGACCCGTTCCTTAACGGCGCGATATCCGCCCGGCTGGCGGAGCGGATCCCCGGCTCGGAGATCCGGATCGTGGACGTTCCGCCGGTCGCTGGTGCCGCGCTACTCGGCCTGGACCGCGTCGGCGCGCCGCCGAGCGCCTCGGCGCGGCTGCGCGAGCGCGCTCGCGTCACCTGGTAGCTCTACCATCGCGACTTAGCACTCCAAACTGCCCTTCCGAGCTCATCTTATGGACCGTTATGCCCGTTTCCGGAGGGCAGTTTCGGGTGCTAAGTGGCCGGGGTGCCCGTCGATAGGCCGATCCAGGCACGGGACAGCCGGGTCAGGCGGGGGCGGCGAGCCAGCCCGGCGCTGGCCGGGTTGCCAGGCCTCGTTCGAGCAGCTGGCCGGCCAGGTCAGCCGGCAGCAGCGAGCGCCAGCTGAACCACCGGACCAAGTCCTTCTCCGGCGCCAGCACGGCCGCCCGCAGCGTCCTTCCCATCAGCGCAACCATGTCGAGCGGCAGCCCGGACGGCCTCGGATATACCTGATCCCAGCGCGCGAGCTCGCTGCGATGGATGTGCCCCTCCCCCGAGCGGGCTGGCAGCACGACCGAGCGCGCGACAATCGCCCCGCAGCGCTGCAGCGGCAAGCGCAGTGCCTTGAACGCTTTGCGCGTCAGGCCGAGTTCGACCTCGACGTCGTCGGCAAGCGAAGGCCCGGAACTGGCGAGATGCGCCAGCAGCTTGGCGCAGCCCGCATCCGCCGCCCCCATCCGGGCCAGTTCCGCCCGGCACACCGGGTCGGCCAGCGCCGCGACATCGTCCCACAACAGCATTGTCTTGCCCTGATGAACGTCGAGCGACAGCACGCCGGGCAGCTCAGCAAGCTGGTGTGCCCACGGCCATTTAGTGGCCGGCCAGCTCGCAAAGCCGCGACCGCCTACCTGAATCGGCTCCTCGTGGCAAGCCGCGTACAAGCTCGGCAGCGCGCAGTCGGCGGTACGCGTCAGCAGGCCGCGGTCCTGGAGGAAGGCATGTGCCTCGCTGAGGGAGTCGAGCGCACGATCCGGCGTCAGCCTGCACTCGTAGTCGCGCCGCCGCACCAGCGCTGGCAGCGGATCGGCCATGCTTGCCCCGCTCGTGGCGTCAGCCGGCAGCCGGGGCGGGGCGCGGCAACTGGATCTCCGCGTAGAGGGCGCGGTGATCTGTGCCGGGCAGGCTGTGGACCGAGACAGTGCGCACCGCGCACCGCTGGTCAACCAGGATGTGATCGATGGCCAGCAATGCCACCTCGCCGCCGGGCCGGGGACCCCACGTCGGGATGAGCCCGCGGCCAACCTGAACGGCTGCATCCACGTAACCCAGGCGCAAGAGCGCACGGAACCGCGTGTGGTCCAGCGTCGCGTTGAAGTCACCGGCGAGAATCACCGGAACGTCGTCGCTGGGGCCGGGCAGCATCGCCATCTCTGCTCGCCAGCGGGCGGCGCCGCCGGGCGACTGTGCCCCTCGCGGCGGGCGGAGGTGGACACATACCAGCTCAACGGACTGCTCCGGGGAGATGTCCAAGCGAGCGACGGGCCTGGATCGCGATGCGGGCGGGACCTCCAGGCCATCGCGCAGCGGGTAGCGCGCGTAGATCCCGCTGCCTTTCGGGCCGAAGTTAGTCGGCTCGAGCACCTGGTAAGACAGCACACTGTCGAGCCCTGCCTTGTGCAGTCGTGCCAGCGCCCCGTCGGTCAGTTCCTGCAGGAACAGGACGTCGGCGCCAGTCGCCTGCACGAGCCCGACCACCGACTCGGCGTCTGCGCGGCCGACCAGCATGTTCACGGTCAGCACCCGCAACTCGGCGCCATCGGCGCTCGGCTGAGGGCGCGGAATCGCACGCGGCGCAACCGCCGCGGTCAGCGCCGCCGCCGCTAGCGTCGCCACACCGCGACTGCCACTGCGCCGCAGCAACGGGATGGCGGCCACCGCCGCCGCTGTCACGTAGGGAGTGAAAGCCAGCGACGGCACAGTCCATCCCTCAGCGCTGCGCAATCGGTCGGCGCCTGCCACCCGGGCGCCGGCCCAGGCTGCCAGTCCGCCCGCCACGACCCAGCGCAGGTGTGATGACGACATCTGCACATGATCCCAGACGGCGCGTCCCATGATCGCCGGCACCGTCCGTTGATTGCAGTGGCTGATAGAGTGGATATGAAATCATTGCACTAAGCAATGAAACTCTCCTGAGCAGCGACTCCCGCCTAGCGAACGAGGTGCAGTTAGTGGGCACGGCGCACACCCCGGCAGGCCAGGCCATCGTGGACGCAGTCCTGACCGCCAGCCGGACGCTGGTCGCAGTCACCGAGCAATCGCTCGGCGCAGTCGCCGAGGACACCACGATTGCCCAGTACCGGGCCCTGGTCGTGCTTGCCTCGCGCGGGTCACAGCGGATGGTCGACCTGGCAGCGGCCCTTGGCGTCACGCCGTCGACGGCTGGCCGGATGTGCGACCGGCTGGTCCGCAAGGAGCTGATCCGGCGGCACCGCGCGCGTTCCGACCGGCGCGAGGTGCTGGTTTCGGTCACCGCTGCCGGACGAGAGGTCGTGGACCAGGCGACCGCGCGGCGGCGCGAGTTGCTGGCCGAGATCCTGGGCAGGCTTCCGGCAAGCCAGCAGGCAGCCATCGCCAGCGCGCTGCAGGCGTTCGCGGCAGCCGCCGGGGAGGTCCCCGACAGCGAGTGGCCGGCCGGGGCCGAGACGGAGCTCGCGTGACCTGGCTCCGGGAGTCCAGGGCGGGGCTCTTCGTTATCGCGCTGGTTATCGGCGCCGGGTCCGGCCTCGGCGCGGTGGTCTTCAGGTACCTGATCTACTTCTTCACCTGGCTGGCCACTGGTCACGCCCAGTTCGGTCAGGCGGGTTATGCCGGCAGCGCCCATCTGCCATGGCTAGGCCTGGGATTCTTCGTCGTCATCCCGGTGCTCGGCGGCTTGGTCTACGGACCGCTGATCTACCGTTACGCGCGCGAAGCGCGCGGTCACGGAGTGCCGGAAGTCATGGTCGCTGTCGCCGAGAACGGCGGGCGGATCCGGCCCCAGGTCAGCGTCGTCAAGGCGGTCGCGTCAGCGGTGTGCATCGGAACCGGCGGCTCGGTTGGCAGGGAAGGGCCGATCGTGCAGATCGGCTCCGCGCTCGCGTCCGGCCTCGGTCAGTGGGTGAAGATGCCCGAGAACCGGATGCGGATCCTGGTTGCCTGCGGGGCAGGCGGCGGTATCGCGGCTACTTTCAACGCGCCGATCACCGGCGTGTTCTTTGGCGTGGAGATCATCCTGCGCGAGTTCTCGATCGACGCGATGTTCACCGTCATGTTGTCGGCGATGATCGCCGACGTGGTCGCCATCCCGTTCCTGGGCAGCCGGCCGTTCCTGCACGGCTTTCCGCCGGGCATCACACTGGTCCGCCCGGCCGACTACCTGCTTGTCGCGGTGCTGGCGGTCGCGGCCGGCCTGATCGGCCTGCTGTTCAAGAACGTCCTCTACCGGGTCGAGGACCTGTGGGATCTGGCCTGGAAGAACCGGCCGGAGTGGGCTCGCCCGGCAGTCGGCGGCGTCGCGCTGGGTTTGATCCTGCTAGCCCTGCCTCAGCTGTACGGCGTTGGCTACCCGGTCATGTACAAGGCAGTCGCCGGGAACTACGCGCTGTGGTTCTTGCTGGTGCTCGCCGCGGGAAAGATCGTGGCCTGCAGCACGACCCTTGGCATCGGTGGTTCCGGCGGCGTGTTCGCGCCGTCGCTGTTCGTCGGTGCCACCTCGGGGATGGCCTTCGGCGAGATTGCCGGCCATATCTTCGGCGCGGCCGCCGGGCCACCGGCGCTGTACGCAGTCGTGGCGATGGGAGCGGTATTCACCGCGGCCGCCCGGGCGCCGCTGACCTCGGTGGCCAGCGTGGTCGAGCTGACCGGCGACTATGCACTGACACTGCCGGTCATGCTGGCAGTGGCCATTGCCACGGCCACTTCCCGCGGGCTCAGCTATGGCACGATCTACACCACAAAGCTGCTGCGGCGCGGCCAGGACCTCGACCGTACCGCTCCCTGGCGCGCATTCGGGGATCTCAAGGCCGCCGACGTGATGCGGCGGTTCCCGGTTCCGCTGAGCGTGCCAGCCGGGCAGGCGACCAACCCGGACGGCATCGTTGCCAGCGGTGCGGACGATCCGCAGGCCGTGTTCGCCAGCGAGTCGCTGGCGCAGACTCTTCGTCAGCTCGGCGCCTACGGCCGCGATGGCCTGCCGGTGCTGTCCGGGGACGGGCATCAGGTGCAGGGTTGGATCACGGAGGCCAGCGTGCTCCATGCAGTCGAGGCCCGGATCGGCAACTCTCAGCCGCGGGCTGGTGAGATGCCAGCCGCCGGCCAGCGAGCTGACTCACCTCGGCCGCCGACACCGTTGCCGGGTTACCGCGTCGTCGATGTCGATATCAGCGCCATATCACCGGCCGCTGGCAAGGCGTTGAGCGCCGTGGAATGGCCACCAGGCAGCGTGCCTGTCGCGGTGCTGAGGCGCCGGAGCCTGCAAGACCCCGACCCGGACCTCACCCTGGCCGCAGGTGACAGGGTCAGCCTGCTGGTGCCCGCCGGATCCGGCGATCACCGCCGGCCAGCCGCGGATCAGCCCGGCTAGCTCAGCAGATAGCAGGCGATCGCGGCGGCAGCGGCTACGTTCAGCGAGTCAACGCCGCGGCTCATCGGAATCCGGACTGCCTGATCGGCGGCCGCGAGCCAGCGACTGGACAACCCATTACCCTCGCCGCCGATCAGCAAGGCGATCTTGCCCTTCAGCCTGTACGGTCCGGCGACCTCACCGATCGGAGTCGCCGCCGGATCGGGAGTCAGCGCCAGCAGCCGGAATCCTGCCGCCTGCAGTTCGCCCAGGCCGCCGCGCCAGTCGGAAAGCCGGGTGAAAGGAACTGCCAGCACGGCGCCCATCGACACCTTGACCGAGCGCCGGTAAAGCGGGTCCGCGCACCGCGGCGCGAGCAGCACGCCATCGAAGCCCAGCGCCGCGGCGCAGCGGAAGACAGCGCCGACGTTCGCGTGATCCACGATGTCCTCGAGCACCACGATGCGGCGAGCGGATGCCAGGACACTGCCAACCGGCGGCAGCGGCAGGCGCTGCATCGAGGCCAATGCGCCGCGGTGCACGTGATAGCCGGTGAGCCGGTCAGCAACCCCCGGCGGCAGCACGTACAACGGCGCTTCGCAGGAAGCGGCGACGTCTGCGATGGTCGCCAGCTTGTCCTGGCCGACCAGCAGCGACCGGACCGGGTAGCCAGCCGCGATCGCCCTGGAGATAACTCTCTCCCCCTCGGCGATGAAAAGCCCGTGCTCGGCCTCCAGGCTGCGCCGCAGGTGCACGTCGGTGAGGCGGATATAGTCGGCCAGCCTGGGGTCGCTGGCATCGGTGACCAACTGGCCCGATGCCCCGTCGGCTGGCATGTCAGCCATTCTGACTGGCCACCCGGCCGGCGGTGGCAGAGAGCGCCCAAAGTCGGCAAAGTCAGCCGTTCTGTGACTAGAAGCCCGATATAGTCAGCCTGGCCGGTTGGCGAGAGCGGACGGACCAAAGGACGCAGACGTGGCACTACGAGCAGCAGGCTCGGGCCGCCGTGAGCGGTCCCGACGCATCGGCACGGCGAAGCTCCTGGCGGTTGCGATCGCCGTCTCCGCCCTGTGCATGGTCACCCTGACAGCCAAAGCGGTCATCACTCGCGCGGACTGTTCCGACACCCCGGTCCTGGTGAACGTGGCAGTCAGTTACGACATCGCCCCGGCTATCGAGACAGTAGCGCAAGCGTTCAACAACCAGAACGTCACTGCCTCGGGGCATTGCGTGCAAGTGCAGGTCACCGAAGGTGACCCGGCGACTCAGGCGAGCCAGATCGACGGCCAGGCCGCGCTCGGCGGACTGCCGACGATCGACGCCTGGATACCGGACTCGAGCGTGTGGGTGGACATGGCCCGCAGCTATCCGCTGGGTGCCGAGAACGTGCAGCCGACTGGCAAGAGCGTGGCCCGCTCACCGCTGATGCTGGTAACGACGGCCGCGGTCGCCGCCAAGACGCACATCTTCGACTCCCCGCCTGGCTGGAACGTCCTGTTGCCGCCGTCCGACGGCGGACCTCCCGCCAGCCTGGGGCTCGCCGTAGACCTGCCGGACCCGACTGACAGCTCGGCGGGCCTCGCCACGCTGATCGAGGTCAGCCGGCGGCTCGGGGACAGCGCCGCGGCCAGGGCGGGATTCACCCAGTTCGTGCTGAGGGTCGAGTCGACGGAGGATTTCGACTCGCTCTCCGGACTGCAGCAGTTCGTGGCGTCCACCCAGGCGCCGTTCTTCCGGCAAGCCGTGACGGTGGCCAGCGAGCAGGCCGTGATCGCCTACGACAAGGCAACTCCCAAGGCGCCGCTCGACGCGCGATACCCGACCGGCCCGGATCCGTCGTTCGGTAGCCCCGAGCTCGACTACCCGTACGTGCTGACTACTTCCAAGGCCAGGGCGCTCCAGGCAGCAGCCGAGTTCGGAACCTACCTGCAGTCCAGCTACGCCAGGTCGGTTATCCGGTACTACGGCTTCAGGTCTTCTGACGGCGTCCCGGACGTGATGCCAGCCTCCGCTGGCTTGAGCTCCCAGCCACTGCAAGTGGCCACCGCGGCGACTGCCACCCAGGTGGCGTCAAACCTTCAGGCCTGGGAGAAGCTCGGGCTCGGCTCGCGCGACCTGGCCCTCATCGACGTATCGCCCGCGATGGCTGAGCCGGACGGCGACGGCACTCAGACCCTGCACGAGGAGCTCAACCAGACCGCAGCTCGCGGCCTGGCGCTCTTCCCGAACTCCACGAGCATGGGCCTGTGGGAGATGGGCGCCGGTAACTCGGTAAGCAAGCCCTATACGCAGCTCGTGTCGATCGGGCCGCTGACAGCCGACTACGGCGTGATCACCCGCCGGTCGCAGCTTCAAGAGCTGA
This sequence comes from Streptosporangiaceae bacterium, assembly GCA_035507615.1. Lineage (GTDB taxonomy): Bacteria > Actinomycetota > Actinomycetes > Streptosporangiales > Streptosporangiaceae > JAJYUU01. The sequence continues at coordinate 39,075 of DATJNX010000019.1, read as the reverse complement.
CCGGGACGCTGCCCATCGGGCACGGCACTCTTCCGCTGCATGCCGCCATCCTGGACGCCTACCGGGAGATGACGCAGACCTACCTGCCCAACTACTCCAATGCCGTGCTAGTGCTCACCGCCGGCGTGGACAGCGCGCGCCACGACCTGTCACTCAGCTCGCTCGTGACTAAGCTCCGAGCGCTGTACAACCCGAGCAAGAAGGTCGAGCTCGTGATCCTCATGTTCGGCCAGCAGGGCAACTTCGCCGCGCTGCAGCAGATCGCGAACGCAACCGGCGGCGTCGCTTACCAAGTCGCGAACCCGGCCTCGGTCGGGAAGATCTTCATCGAGGCAGTATCGCAGCGGATGTGCACACAGGGCTGCGCGCAGCCGTAGCACGCGCCCGGCTCGCCGGACCGCGCACCGGCTGGAGTGCCGTGCCCCGAAATTCCGCAAAAATCGAGTGCGGAATCTTGTGAACCTGTCGCGCTGGCTGTGCGTCTTTCTTGCATGAGGCCCGGCGAGAGCGGGGCGCCGGGCCTCACTCCAAGACTCCAGGTCCTGATCGGGCCCGGAGTCTTCGCATGTGGCGGGCCGGCTCAGTAGCTACGGTCAGCCGACCGAATCCAGCATCTGGTGAGCCCGCGTGACCAGGATCGGAACTGCCGGACCCTCCCGTTCGAAGCCTTCGCCGACGGTCTGGTTGAGCAAGTAGCGAGCGTGGATGCCCTCCAGGACCACGGCAAGCTTGAAATAGCCGAACGCGATGTAGTAACCAATGGCCGAGACATCGCGGCCGGTCAGCTCGGCGTACCTGGCCGCGAACTGGCTGCGGGTGAAGAAGCCCGGCAGCGCGGTGATCGTGGCGCCGACATTCAGGTCCGGGAAAGCTTCACCCGCGTCAGCCCAGTACGACAACGTCAGGCCCAGGTCGGCAAGCGGGTCACCCAGGGTGGACATCTCCCAGTCGACGACCGCCGCGATCCGGGCCGGGGCGGTGAGCTGCACCAGCGTGTTGTCCAGCCGGAAATCGCCATGCACCAGAGTTCCTTCCGCCAGGGCAGGATCCGGCAGCCCGGTGGCGAGCCTGGCGACCAGCTCGTCGTAACCGGGCACCTCCCGGCTATTCGACAGCTCCCACTGCCGCTGCCAGCGGGAGAGCTGACGGGCCAGGTAACCCTCGGGCCGGCCGAAGGTCTCCAGCCCGGCCGCAGCGAGATCGACGCCGTGAATGGTCGCGAGCATCTGCGCCAGCAGTTCGGACAGCTCGGTGGCCTGGGCGGGCGTCAGTAGCTCACCGTCTTCCTTAGTCCGCAGCACGAGGCCATCCACGTACCGCATCAGATAGAACGGAGCGCCGATGACCTCGGGATCCTGGCAGTTAGCCAGCGGCTGCGGCACCGGAACCGCGGTCCCGGCCAGCCCGGAGAGCACCCGGTACTCGCGGCTCATGTCGTGTGCCGTCGGCAGCACGTGACCAAGCGGCGGCCGGCGAAGCACTATCTGCCCGGCGTCGAAGTCCAGCCGGTAGGTGAGGTTGGAGCGACCTCCGGAGATCAGCTGAACGCCGCGCAACTCGCCTAGGTCAGCCAGGCCCGCTTCGGCAATCCACTTAGCCAGCGCAACCGGATCCGACACGCCGGGGACGCCGGGAACGCGCTGGACACCGCCGGGGACCTCAATGCCACCTGTCACCGTTCACCTCATCGGGACTTAACGTCTGCGCTGGCCCAGCTCCGGGGCCGCCGACTGCCGCAGGCCCGGAACCGCATGCCGTAATGATTCCTTATCGGTGGCCCGCACGCACAGGGGTCTACCGCGTGATATGCGCGGTACCGGACCGAAGGTACGGTATGCAACATGAGCGCCGAGAGTCTCTCCACGACACCCAGGACCACACTGCACCGGCTACGGGAACGAGGACGGACCGAGCGCGCGGACCTCGACGGCGTTCTCGATGCGGGGCTGGTCTGTCACCTTGGTGTCGTCATCGACGGCGCACCGCTCGTGCTGCCGACAGGCTACGGCCGGATCGGTGACACGCTGTACCTGCATGGCTCGTCCGCCAACCGGTCTCTGCTAGCCAGTGCCGGGCAGCAGGTGTGCGTCACCATCACCCTGCTCGATGGCCTGGTCTGCGCGAGGGCCGTGTTCCATCACTCGATGAACTACCGCAGCGCGGTGATCTTCGGTGAGGCCCGGCTGGTGACTGACCCTGCCGAGAAGCTGGCGGCGCTGCGGGCAGTGACCGATCATCTGGTCCCCGGCCGCTGGGAGCACGTCAGGGAGCCGGACCGCAAGGAGCTGGCCGCGACTGCCGTGCTAGCCCTGCCATTGGACGAAGCGTCGGTCAAGGTCAGGACCGGCCCCCCGAAGGACGACGAGGAAGATTACGACTCCGGCATCTGGGCTGGCGTGCTGCCGTCGGCGCTGGCCTTCGGAGCGGCGGAGCCGGATCCGGCCCTGGCCGGTGGCGTGCCCGTTCCCGCCCATATCGCGGCCCTGGCAGGTCGGGTGCGGGGCGCCGCACCAGATGCGTCTGGTGGCCGCTGAGCGCCGCTGGCGCGGCAGGGAGCCCCGATCACCTAGGCTGAACCAATGACTGACCGGCTCGTCTGGATCGACTGCGAGATGACCGGGCTTGATCTCACCAGCGATGCCCTAGTGGAGATCGCGTGCATTGTCACCGACGGTGAGCTCAGCCCGCTCGATGACGGCATTGACGTGCTGATCAAGCCCCCTGCTGAGGCCCTGGACGGCATGAAGGACGTCGTCAAACAGATGCATACGGCCTCGGGCCTGCTGGCTGAGCTCCCGGCCGGGCTGACCCTCGGGGAAGCGCAGGACCTCGTGCTCGGCTACATCAAGCAGCATGTGCCCGAACCGCGGAAGGTGCCGCTATGCGGCAATTCCATCGCTACCGACCGGTCGTTCCTGGCCAGGGACATGCCCGAGCTGGATGCCTTCCTGCATTACCGGATGGTCGACGTGTCCAGCATCAAGGAACTGGCGAGGCGCTGGTACCCGCGGGTGTATTTTGCCAGCCCGGAGAAGCACGGCGGGCACCGGGCGCTGGCGGACATCAGGGAAAGCATCCGGGAGCTTCAGTACTACCGGGAGGCAGTGTTCGTTCCCCGGCCGGGCCCGGACACTCCCACGGCGCGCCAACTGGCGGCTCGCTTCGCCGACTCGCCGCCAGCTGGCGGGCAATCGGGTTCTGCGGACTGACCAACGACCGGTATGCTTCGTAAGCCGTCGCGACATTAACCTGTCCGGCGGCAATGGTGGGCGTAGCTCAGTTGGTTAGAGCGCCAGGTTGTGGTCCTGGATGTCGTGGGTTCGAATCCCATCGCTCACCCCGAAGAAAGTGCAGGTCAGCGGCCTGCTGCTGCCGCAACGCGCGTTCGGTCAGCACAGGACTCACTGTCGGCGATCGCGCCTCGGGCCGACGGCCATCCGGTGCCGGTCACGGTCATCATTGATCCCCTCGGCGCGAAAGGGTCGCTGGGTTGCAGGGCCGATGACTACCATTGCCGGCATCGTGACCGGCTAGGGGAGGGCTTCGCGATGGTCCGGCGCAAGCGTCTCGCTGCTGAACTGCGGCGGCTGCGCGAGGCCGCCGGCCTAACCGGTGACGAGGTCGCGGCGCGGCTGGACTGCTCCACGTCGAAAATCAGCCGGATCGAAACAGGGCGGGTGGTTGTCTCGCCGCGGGACGTGCGCGACCTGCTCGCGATCTACGGGGTCACCGGGAATCAGCGTGAAATCCTGATCCAGCTCGCCCGTGAGGCCCGGCAGAAGGGGTGGTGGCAGGGGTACGGCGACAGCGTGCAACCGCACCTGGCGACCTATCTGGGGATGGAAAGCGAAGCGTCGCAGATCAGGCAGTACAGCGTGGCGCGCATCCCGGTCCTGTTGCAGACCGAGGACTACGCGCGCGCGGTCGTCACCGCCGGCCGCGCGGGGCCGGGAAGGTACCCGGCCTCTGCGGACCGGGTGGTCGAGATGCTGATGGAGCGTCAGCGGCTCGCAGCGGCCAGTCCGCCGACGGTGCGGGTCGTCATGGACGAGGCCGTGTTACACCGTCAGGTCGGCAGCCGCGAGATCACGCGCGAGCAGATCGGGCACCTCATCGAGCTGACCTCTGGGGAGACCATGTTCCTGCAGTTCATCCCGTTCGCCAGCGGCGCGTATCCGGCCCTTGACCTGCCGTTTGTGATCCTCGGCTTCCCGGACCAGACCGACCCCGACGTAGCTGCCGTCGGGTACGCGACCGGGGTGCTGTGGATCGAGGACATGGCAGACGTCGATCGCTACAACCAGCTCTTCTGCCACCTGCAGGCCGCCGCTCTGTCGCCAGCCGACTCGGCAGCGCTGATGACCTCGGTGCTCGCGGATCGGTAGCCAGCGCTATCCCCCGTTAGCGGGGTGCCCGGGGCCTAGGCCGGGTCAACCGCTTCTCAACTCCCTGCGCTGTCCTGCGACGTTCGTCGCTTGCTGCGGCACCGCAGGCGTCGGCGACCCTGAACCAGATGGCGACGTCGTCGGCGACGGGGACCCGGACGTGGACGGCGAGGTCGTCGGCGACGGCGAGCCCGCGTTCGCCGGCGGCGTGCTCGCCTGCACCGGCGGCTGGCTGTTATATACAGGCGCCGGACCCGCGCCGGCAGCGCGGCTCACGACCACAACCGCCTGAGCATGCAGACCGCCGATCTGGACCGACACCAGGACCCTGCCGGGCTTCACGCCGCGCACTTGCCCGGTGCCGGTCACGGTCGCCACGGCAGGGTTCGCCGTGGTCCATACCGCTCCGGTCAGGTCCGCCTTCGAGGCAAGCTGGCTGTTGTTCAGCCGCCCGTGCACCCTGAGCTGGCCGGTATGGCCTGCACGCAGCCGGAGCGTAAGGGGGCCGATCCACACCGCCTTGATCAGGCCCGGGGGCGCGATCAGCTCGAGCTTCTGCTGCCGGGACACGGCCAGGTAGGCCTGGACATACGTCATCAGCCGCAGCTCAGTAACTCCGCTTCGCGGCTCAGGTACCTGATAACTCACTACGTCGTGACCGTGGGCTGGCAACCGGAGGTCCCAGACCAGCACGGGGCTTGTCACCAGCGGGGTAACCGCGCTGGTGAAAATCAGCGAACCGGGACCTTGCGCCACCGTTGCAGGGACGGGCTCCTCGAGCTGCGCGGTCACCGCTTTTCCCGAGCCGTTGCTGACTGTCATGCTGACATCGAGTGCCGACCCGCCTGAGCCGGCCAGCGTCCACAGCTGGGTCACCACCAGCCCGCCACGGTAAGACCGCGCGGCGAGCGGGTAGCTGGCGGCAGGAGGCGGCGCGTGTCCGCGGCCTAGCAGCACTGCCGTCGCAGCCCCGGCGATCACGATCACTGCCGCGCCAGCGCCAGCTAGCACCCTGCGGGTGCGCCGAGCCGGCGGCCCGGCAGACTTTCCGGCGGTCAGCTGCGGCGTCGTCCGCGCGTCCGTGCGCGCAGCAGAGGGCCCTGCCGCCCCGTCCGCAAGCCGGTCCGCCACGACTGGATCGCGGGCGGCATCGCCCGCGACCCCGCTTTCCGGGTCCGGGCGGCCTGCCGCAGCGGGACCAGCAGAGACATAGGGCTTAAAGCCAAGCGCAGCGCGTAGCGCGGCGGCAAACTCCTGACACGAGTCATACCGGTCCGCGGGCGATTTCGCGAGCACCCGGGCAAACACGCCGTCCACGGCTGCCGGCAGCTCCGGCCGCTCGGCCGTGACCGACGGAGGCGGCGCAGACAGGTGGGCGTACATGGCAGCCGGCCCTTGCCTGCCGGCATACGGCGGATGCCCGCACAGCAACTCGAAGGCCGCGCAGCCGAGCGCGTACTGATCAGACCTGCCGTCTACTTCATGTCCGCGGATCTGCTCCGGAGCGGAGTATTCAACAGTGCCGATGAACTGACCGCCGGCGGTGAGCCCGCTGGTGCTCACGGCGGTCTTGCTCACCCCGAAATCGGACAAGTACACATGGTCAGGCCGGCCGGGACGCACGTCGAGCAGCATGTTCGCAGGCTTCACGTCGCGATGCACCAGACCGCTGGCGTGCGCGGCGTCGAGTGCCGACGCGACCGCCGACAAGATCCAGGTTGCGCGGTCGGGTGCTAGCGGGCCGTGCTCGGCTACCTGAGTCCGCAGGTCACCGCCAGGAACCAGGCGCATCGCGATAAACAGGACGCCGTCCGCCTCGCCGGCCTCATAGACCGGGATGATGTGCGGATCTTCCACCGCGGCAGCTGCGCGCGACTCGGCGATGAAACGCTGCCTGAAGGCCTCGTCCTCGGCCATCGCCGGGGCCAGGATCTTCAGCGCAACCTGGCGCTCCAGCCGCTCGTCGTAGGCGCCGAACACTGCCGCCATGCCGCCGCGGCCGATTTGCTGCTCCAGGCGGTATCCGGCGATCCGGTAACCAGCCGTGAATCCCACCGTGTCTGGCTGCGGAGGGATAGTGCTGGCCACCCTTCCTCCACTGTCTGCCGTGCCGACCCGACTACGCCCTCGTCCGAGTGCGATTAAGCACGAGTGCACCGCATTATCGGCTTCGCCCGGACAAGACGCAACCTCCGGATCCCGCGCGCCTTTCAGCTCTGGTATCACCAGTGATACCATAATGGCATGGCCATGACGTTGCGGCTGACTGACGACGAGGCGCGGGCGCTGCGGCGGCGGGCCGAGCTTGAGGGCAGGCCGATGCAGGAAGTGGCCCGGCAGGCGATCCGGGAGTACGTCGAAGGACACAGCCGCGCCGAGTTGCTTGACCGTGTCCTGGATGAGGAACTGCCCAGATACGCCGAGGCACTGGAGCGGCTCGGTCAGTGATCTACCTGACACTGCCGGAGTTATTGCACGTCGCGGAGCGGACTGTCGACGGCAGACCGCAAGTGCGGGACATCGGACTGCTGGAGTCAGCGCTGGCGCGGCCAGCTGCGACTGCGTTCGGCTCGGACGCCTACCCCGACCTGGACCTCAAAGCGGCAGCTCTGCTGCACTCGCTGGCGCGCAATCATGCGCTCGTCGATGGCAACAAGAGACTGGCCCTGGCCGGCGTCATCGCGTTCTACGGCGTCAACGGTCGCCGCCTGACCCTCACCAACGACGAGGCCTACGACCTGGTGATGACGGTGGCAGCCGGTGCGATTGGCGAAGTCGGGCAGATCGCCATGCGGCTTGCGACCGAGCCATGGTGAGAAGAACAAAGCCCCGTTCCGGACTGTCAGCGCGCGGTTACTGCAGCCCAGCGGCCAGCCTGCCGGCTGATCGCAACTGGATGGCCGAAGCAAGCGCTGGCGAGCTCGGAGGTGAGCACATCATCGACAGCACCAGCGGTCAGGATCCGCCCGCCGCGTAGCAGCAGCGCGTGAGTGGTGCTGGCTGGCAGTTCCTCGAGATGATGGGTGACTAGCACGCTAGCAAGGCCTGGCTCCCGCCGGCGCAGATCGTCCACGCTGGCCAGGAGTTGCTCGCGGCCCGCCACATCCAGCCCTGCCGCGGGCTCGTCCAGCAGGAGCAGCTCTGGTTGCGCCATCAGCGCTCGCGCGATCAGCGCCCGGCTGCGCTCGCCTTGCGACAGCACCTGCCACGGCGCGTCGGCGCGGCCAGCGAGGCTCATGAGCTCGATCAGCGCCGCCGCGCGGTCGATCTCATCCTGGCTAGTCTCCCGGCGCTGCACGAGCTGAATGGTGCCGGTCGCACCGGTGAGCACCACCTCACCGACCGTGCGCTGAGGATCCACTCGGTGGTGCGAGCTGACGTGCCCGATCCGGGGCCGCAGCGAGAACACGTTCACCCGGCCGAGCCGGTGGCCCAGGATGTCGACCTGACCGCGCGTCGGGTAAGCGTAGCTGGCCATGATCTGAAGCAGCGTGCTCTTGCCCGCGCCGTTCGGGCCGAGCAGTGCCCAGTGCTCGCCAGCTCGGACCGTGACGCTCACCTGGTTCAGCAGGAGCTTGCTGTCGCGGACCAGGTCCACGCACGAGGCCTGGAAAACGACGTCAAGCTCGGCAACTGCGGACATGTCCGAAACTGTACGGTGCATGTCGTTGCGGACCGGCCGCGGCCCGATGATCCAGGCAGGCCTGAACCCGCGCGAAGAAAGGTCTACGATTCTGGGCCTAGCCACGATTCTGGCTGGCCGACGGCTTGCGTGCCCATATCGGCCGCAGGCCCCGGCCACCATCGCCGCCGGGCCGCCATAACCGCGACAGCGAGGCACACAGCCCCTATGAACAAGAAGGAAACCGCTCCGCCATACGTCCACAGGTCTGATCCGTGCGGCTGGTAGACCCCGAACGGATCTCCGGTATCAAGGGCCGGCACAATGCTGCCGACCGTCATAGCTGGATCGCTGCCATAAAACTCGACGCCGGACCGGACGGTCACCCCGTCCTGCTCGAACTCGCCGGTCCACTGGCACCCAGACCGGCCACAGCCGTACCTCTGGGCGACGAAATCGCCGGCGATGCCATGACCATCCTGAGCGCTGACCGCCGAGGCTACCTTCAGGCCACCCAGAGCCACCGCGATGATCCCTAAGAGGAAGATCAGCGCCACCGAAAGCGGGCCCGGACCCCAGTTTCTCAATCCGTTTCCCGTCCATTCCCCGCAAACCCACCCGCTACTACAGCCGGGATCATAGACCCAGCCAGGACCAGGCAGTACCTAAATGCCACGATGCGACCTGTACCGGCACCCAGGTCGGGACACGGGGTCAGGATCAGCTCCCGGCTTCAGCTACCGCGGAGTTGAACGCCGCCCCATGGCTGCCCTCCAGGCGCCGGCCATAGCCTGGGGTTGTAGCTACAGAAGTCCCGGCGCGTCCTGGCCGATGACGAACGGAGCAGCAGGTGAGGTAGCGGTCATGACCTTCGCGGATCGGGAGGAAGCGGGCGAGCGGTTGGCAGACCGGCTCGAATACCTGCGTGACCAGCCGGTGGTTGTGCTGGGCCTGCCGCGCGGCGGCGTTCCGGTGGCAGCTCAGGTGGCTAGCCGTCTCGGCGCGCCGCTCGATGTGATCATCGTCCGCAAGGTTGGAGTGCCGTTTCAGCCTGAACTGGCCATGGGCGCGGTCGGCGAGGACGGCGCCGCGGTCACCAGCCCGGATGTCATCGAGATGGCGGGCGTTACCGATCAGGAGCTTTCAATCGTCCAATCGCGGGAACGGGCCGAGGTGACGGCCCGCGCCGCCCGTTACCGCGCGGTTCGGCCCCGGCTGGACCTGGCTGGCAAGGTCGCAGTGGTGGTAGACGACGGCATCGCCACCGGCGCGACCGCCAAGGCGGCTTGCCAGATCGCCCGCGCGCACGGCGCGGCGCGAATCGTGCTCGCCGTGCCGGTCGCACCGCCCGGCTGGGAGGAGCGCATCGGCGCGGGAGCCGACGAGTTCGTGTGCGCGCTCGAACCGCCGCAGTTCTTCGCCATCGGCCAGTTCTACGACGACTTCTCCCAGACGTCAGAGGAGCAGGTGATCGACTGCCTGCGAAGCGCGGTCACATCGCCGCCGCGGGCTCGGGCAGACGTCACCCAGGATGCCGACTCGGGCGGCCCGCCCGGGCTGGATCCGGAAGTCGAGCCCATGGCGGGAGCAACGCGCCTGGCCGGCGACCTGGCTGTGCCCGCAGGCGCGGCCGGCATCGTAATCTTCGCTCACGGCAGCGGAAGCAGCCGGCATAGCCCGCGCAATCGCTACGTCGCGGCCACCCTCAACGATGCGGGCCTGGGCACGTTGCTGTTCGACCTGCTTACTCCGGCAGAGGAAGCCGACCGGTCCAACGTCTTCGACATCGGCTTGCTGGCCGCCAGGCTCTCCCAGGTCACGACGTGGCTGCGGGCTCGGCAGCGCGCCGAGCCGATCGGCTACTTTGGCGCCAGCACCGGCGCGGCGGCCGCGCTCTGCGCCGCAGCCGAGCCGGGCGCGGACATCGCGGCCGTGGTGTCTCGCGGCGGCCGTCCCGACCTGGCCGGCTCGCGGCTAGCCGAGGTGCGGGCGCCAACGCTGCTGATCGTCGGCGGAGATGACGCCGCGGTGCTGGACCTCAACCGGAGAGCCCTGGCCGAATTGCGCTGCGAAAAGGACCTGGCCGTGGTGCCTGGCGCCACCCACCTGTTCGAGGAGCCAGGCACTCTGGCTGAAGCTGCCACCCTCGCCCGGGACTGGTTCCTGCGCTACCTGCCCCGCCCGTCATGACTGTCGCGCCGTGACCGACGCAAGCAGTCAGCCCTTCACCACGCCGACCGGCTCCAGCCGTGCCACCTTCTGGCACAGGCCGGCTGCGGTCGCGGCAGCCACCACCTGGTCCACGTCCTTGTAAGCCTCGGGCGCTTCCTCAGCGAGACCACGAACCGATGCACCCCGCACGGCGATCCCGGCCGCTTCGAGCCGTCGCCGCAGCGCCGTGCCGGTGACCGCGCGCGCGGCCTGATGCCGGCTCAGCTGCCGGCCAGCGCCATGGCAGGCCGAGCTGAACGCGCCGCCGCCGGGCACGCCAGCGAGCACCCACGAGGCCGTTCCCATCGATCCTGGCACCAGCACCGGCTGGCCAGAATTTCTCAGCTCGGGAGCGAGGTCTGGGTGGCCAGGCGGCAGGGCCAGCGTCGCTCCCTTGCGGTGCACGCACAACCGGACCTTTCGCCCGCCGACCTCGTGGGTTTCGATCTTGGCGAGGTTATGCGAGACGTCATAGACCAGGTCCAGGTCGCTGCCGGCCGTATCGGTGAATACCCGCCTGGCGGCCTGCGCGAGCAACTGCCGGTTCGCGCGGGCGTAGTTCGCGGCAGCCGCCATGGCCGCGAGATAGGCGCGACCCTCGGCCGAGGTGACCGGCGCGCAAGCGAGCTGCCGGTCGGGCACGCGGATTCCGTAGCGCGCCATCGCGGAGTCCATGAGCCGCACGTGATCGCCGCAGATCTGATGACCGAGACCGCGAGAGCCGCAGTGGATCATCACGCACACCTGCCCTTCGGCCAGGCCGAAGACCGCCGCGGCAGCGGGGGCACACACCTGCCTCACGACCTGGACCTCAAGGAAGTGGTTGCCGGAGCCAAGACTGCCGACCTGGCGCGCGCCCCGCTCCAGCGCGCGGTCGCTGACCCGGCCCGGCTCAGCGCCCGCCACAGCCCCGGCATCCTCGCAGCGGTCCAGGTCGCGTTCCGTGCCATGACCCTGGCTGACCGCGTACCTGGCCCCGCCGGCCAGCACGTCTTCCAGTTCGGCGCGGCCCGACAGCTGCCAGACCGCGCCTGGCCCGGCGCCGCGCGGGACCGCCGCTGACAAGGCGTCCATCACCCGCCGAAGGTGGCTGGCAAGCTCGCCGAGGTCAAGGCCGGAAGCGAGCAGTCGTACGCCGCAGGAGATGTCGAACCCGACTCCGCCGGGCGAGATAACGCCGCTGTCGGCGACGTCGGTGGCCGCTACACCGCCGATCGGGAAGCCGTAACCCCAGTGGATATCCGGCATAGCGTAGGACGCCGTCACGATGCCCGGCAGAGTCGCGACATTGACGACCTGCTGGAGCGCCTGATCCTGGGTCAGATCCGGCAGCAGTTCCCGCGTGGCGTAGACCTCACCTGGCACGCGCATCGGCCCGGTCCGCGGGATCACGAACTGGTACGGAGTCTTGGCTTCCAGGCGCATCGACTGCCACCTCCGGGACCCCAGTCACCGGCATCCGGGCCCCACGGCAAGCAAAAAAAACCGCATGCAAAAACCTGCGAGGCGCTCTCCCTTCGCCGGCATTGTCCGGATCAGGTGCTAGGGGTCGCTCAGCCTCAACTTCAGCTGGAGCCTCTCAGCCTTTCCGCCGGCCTTTCTCCCGGTTTCCCGGTCAGGTCCCGTACGTTCCGGCTCCCTCGCTCGTCCCGCAGGCAATATTCACTCTAGTAGCCTCACGCCTCATACGTCTACTGTCATGCTGGCTGACCAGCGGCCGGATGCATCCGGCTGACACGCGAGCCGGTGGAACGAAACCGCCTTGGGAACCGCGCCGGTGAACTGCACGCGGCTAGCGCTGGCCAGCTCCAGGATGACAACCATCCCGGCGGCCAGGTCCTGCTGATCCGGGCAGCCGGCCGGTCGCACCAGCACCGAAACCGGGACCTCCCCGGTCGTGTCCAGGATGTAGATGACCTCCTCCGCCGCAGTTGCCAGCAGATCGGCCGGGCTGACAGCAGGCAGCTCGCGTTCCGTGGCCCGTGCCACCGGCGCGCCGCTGACGTCAGCGAAGCTGCTGACCAGACCGCGCAGCGCCTCAGCGACGCACTCGTGGCACGACCCCGCCCACGCTTCGATCCGCAGGTCAGCCGTGTGCGGAACCGACCGGTGACCCTGCTGGTTCAACCGGGCTTGCTCAGCTGCGCCGCTGCCCGCCCGCGGTCCCGGCCAGTTCCGGCTCGAGCACCTCGCGCACCCCGGCGGGCAGGTGGTCGAACGGGTGGGTCAGCCCGCCCGGCGACATGTGCTTGCGAGCCACAGTCGTGACGATCCTGGCGGACTTGGCTACGTCCGAATCGCGTACTTGAGCCTCGCGCGCGAACCGCGTTACGAACTCAGCCCGGTCATACTTGTGCGGCATCTTGTTCGGGCTCCAGCCGTCGAAGAAGACTCCCCGCAGCAATTCAGGTAGTTGCGCGGCGAAATGCGCCGCTACGTCCGCACTCAGGCCGTCGCGCAGGCTATGCAGCCACGCCCGGAGTACCCGGTAGGCCAGCCGCCGGTCTTTCGTCCCGAACGCAGCATCGATATCTGCAAGCCAGGCGTTGGATTTGCTGATGCTGGCGTCCAGGCTGTCCACCCCCGTGAAAGACATGATGCCCCCCGTTCGTCCGGGCTCGACGCCTCCTGTCGTGTTCTTATCGGGCTACCCCGTTCAGTCAGCCGGAAGCGCCGGCCGGCGGCTGCTGGCGCATGACGTCCGCAAGCCGCTCCAGCGCCGGCAGGGCGCTGGCAAGTGCCGCCACATCGTCTAGCGCCAGCAACTGCATGCACTGTGACACCGCGGCAGCCCGGCGCGCCTTGATCTGCTGGTCGACGTTCCGGCCGGCTTCCGCGCTCACTACTGACGCACTGCGCAGATCGCCGGGATCGGGGATCCGGTCGATCAGGCCCATAGCGGCCAGCCGGCTGATCACCCGCGACAGCATGGTGGGATTCAGTCCCTCGAGCCGGCCCAGCTCCACCAGGCTGAGTGGCCCGCGAGCGACAATGAGGCCCAGTACCGAGGCCTGGGAAGGGGTCAGGCCCGCGCCCGTCGACGAGGCGTTAAGCTGGCGCGCGAGCTGGCCTATCACGCGGCGCAGGCGGATCGCCCTCTCCTCGTCTATGCCGCCGTCATCCATGACGCCTCATCCGCGCCGCCCTCATCCGCGCCGCCCTCATCCGCGCCGCCTTCATCCGCGCGACAGCATTCATGCCGTCCTCGCCCATGCCGGGATCTTACCGGCGGCAACTAGTTGCCTGCCGGCAAGCAGTGTAGCGTTGGGCGCGGGTGGCAGAGCAGGTCGCACACGCTGATTGCGCCCGCGGGCAGGTCGCTGAGGAATCGACGCGCGGGCGCTTCGCTATCTTTGCGATCGTTTCGATTGCGCTGATGATGTCGTCGGTCGACCAGACGATCGTTGCCACTGCACTGCCAGCCATTCAGCGTGATCTCAGCGCTCAGGTCAACTGGAGCAGCTGGACCATCACCATCTACGCGCTTGGCCAGGTGCTGGTCATGCCGCTGGCCGGCCGGATGGGCGACCAGTACGGCCGCAAGCGGATCTTCCTCGGCGCTGCCGCGTTGTTCACCACGGCATCGCTGTGCTGCGGCCTGGCTACGAACATTTACTTGCTCATCTTGCTGCGAGCGATCCAGGCCATCGGCGGAGGCGCGTTCATGCCGTGCGCTACCGGCATCGTCACCGACACGTTCGGCGAGAACCGGGACCGCGCGGTCGGGTTGTTCTCCAGCATCTTCCCGATCGGCGGCATCATCGGCCCGATCCTCGGCGGTGTGTTCGTCAGCTACTGGTCGTGGCGTGGCATCTTCCTGGTGAACGTCCCGGTCGGGCTAGTCCTGCTGGTGCTCGGCGCGATCGTCATCCCGGACATTGCCCGGCGTCCGGATCAGCACCTGGATATCCGCGGAATCCTGCTGCTCGGCAGCATGCTGCTGCCGGCGATGCTCGGCATCGGCTACCTCGGCGGCGCGGGTAGTAATCCGGCGAGCTGGTACTTCCTCGTTCCCGAAGGTATGGCGGTGGCAGCGGGCGTCGCGTTCGTGCGGCACGCCGGCCGGGCTCGCTCGCCGTTCATCTCGCTGCGGTTCATTGCCGGCCGCGGCTTCGGCGTCATGAACTTGCTGAACTTCCTGTACGGCGGCACCGTGCTGGGCTTCGCGCCACTCGTGCCGCTGTACGCGCAGGCCCGGTACGGGCTGTCCGCGCTGGCCGCCGGCACGCTGCTCACTGCCAGGGCGGCCGGCATGATCGCCACCGCCGGCCTCTCGGTCTACCTGCTGCGCCGGACCGGCTACCGGTGGCCGATCGCGGTCGGATTCGCGCTGGCCGCGGCGGGCCTCATCGCTACCGCTGCGAGCCCGCACGGGCTCTCGCCGTACGCCTGGCTCGCGATGGCCACCGGGATCTGCGGTGTGGGCATGGGCATCTCCACGCCCGCATCCAATAACGCGACCCTGCAACTGGCGCCCGACCACACCGCCGCGGTCGCGGGCTTGCGTGGCATGTTCCGGCAAGCCGGAGCGATCACCGCAGTGTCCATCACGGCCTCGGTCATCGCCCGGAGCAGCAATCCGGGCATCGCGCAGGCCCACGTGTTCGTGGTCTTCGCCGCCGTCCTGGTCGCTTCACTACCGCTGGTCTTCCTGGTTCCTGACCATCGCGGCCGCTGGTAACCCGACCTTGATGGGTGGATGGTTACTGGTGCCCTGACCCCACCGGACCGGCACCCACGAACGCCAGGTCGGCACGGAACGCGCCCAACTGCCCGTTACGCAAATGCGATATAGGGCTTCTTGACGCTCTTCTCTGGCCTATGCAATCGTTTAACTTGCAATCGATTAACTAGCTCGTCACTCACCTGCAGCGTCGCAGGGATTCCCGCCCGGTTCTTACGCCGTTTTGCTCTGCCTCCTGCTCTTCGCATTCCGCGAAAGGTGCGCTGCAACCCGCCCATGAAACGCAGGGTGACGATGAAGGACGTAGCCGCTGCCGTTGGCGTGTCGACTGCGACGGTCAGCCGCGCGCTCAAAGGCGACCCGAACATCAGCCTGGCGACCAGGCTTGCGGTCGCCGACGTCGCCGAGCGCGTGCAGTACCGGCCGTCCGCCGCCGCGCGGCGGCTGCGGACCAAGTCCAGTTCCCTCATCGGGGTCGTCGTCCAGAGCGTCGGCGACGGCTACATCGGCGACGTCGTGCTCGGCATCCAGAACCGGGCGCGGGAGCTCGGCTACCAGACGCTGTTCTTCTCCTCCGAGGGCCGCGAGGACCTTGAGGCCGAGGCTCTGGACGTTTTCCTGTCCGAGCAGGTAACGGAGTTCATCGCCGTCTCGCCAACCGGACGGCCGCAGCTACTGCGCCGGGCCGTGGACGAAGGCCTGCACGTGGCCGTTATCAACTGGGACACCGAGGTGCCCGCCCAGCTGTTCGAGACCGCCGAGCACGGGCCCATCGGCAAGCGCCTGACTCAGTTCGGCGCGCGGCTCAGCCAGGAATCGGTCAGCCGCATCAGCTTCGACGACGTGGCAGCCGGGCGCCTGGCCGCGAGTCATCTCCTCGATCTCGGCCACCGTGACTTCGTGCACCTGCGCGGGCCGGGAGTCCGGTCGAGCCTGCTCCGCCTGATCGGAATGCGGCAAGCGCTTGAAGCCGCAGGCAGGTGGCCGCAACCGGTCCTAGTCGCGCCGTCGCCGGTGATGGCTAGCCGCGAGGAGGTGGTGACCAGCTACCTGCGCAGCGCGAGCCCGCCGCTCGCGATGGTCGCCTACGACGACATGGCTGCTGTGGCGGCACTGCGTGCCGCGCATCAAGCCGGCTGGCGGGTGCCGGACGACCTCTCCGTTGTCGGGATCGATGACATCCAGTTCGCTGCCTACACCAACCCCAGCCTGACCACCGTGGCACAGCCCAAGCAGGACCTGGGCTCGCTGGCCGTCGACGCGTTGCTGGCCGCGCCAGACAACCCGCCGCCTACCCGGGTGCTCGACGGTCAGCTCGTCATCCGTGAGTCCACTGCCCCGCCCATAGGACAGACCGCGGCAGCGCGACTCAAAGAAGCGCAGCTTGAGCTGCCCCAACCCCGGCCGGCCCAGCTTCAGCGAGCACAGCCTGAATCAGCACAGCCTGAATCAGCACAGGCTCGACTCGCGCTGCCCGAGGGCTGGAGGTGACGCAATGACTAGCAGCATGCAATCGATCGACCTGGATCAGGGCAGCCCGCAGGGCAGCGGGCAGCCGGCCGGGCTGCGCGCCACCGCGTTGCGGCGGCTGCGCCGGGACCCGGTTGCAATCTTTGCCTTCAGCCTGCTAGTGCTCCTCGTCCTCGCCGCTCTGTTTGGCGGCCCGCTGGCCGCGCACCTGACCGGGCACGGACCCAATCAGCAGTTCCCGAACGCGCTCGCGTCCGACAGCCAGCCGCTCGGGGTGATGCAGCGCACCTACTACCCGAACGGCACTGTGCACAACCCGCACGGCAGCCTGTTCATCCTCGGCGCCGACGAGCTCGGCCGCGACGTTTTGGTGCGCGTCCTGTACGGCGCGCGGATCTCGCTGCTCGTCGCCACCTCGGCAACCGCGATCGCGGTGGTCATCGGCATCACGCTCGGCCTGCTGGCCGGCTATCTCGGCGGCTGGGTCGACGCGGTGGTGAACCGGATGACTGAGACCGCGATGGCATTTCCGAACCTGCTGCTCGCCGTCGGCCTGGCGGTCGTCGTCGGACCAGGCCTGCTCAACGTGGTCATCATCATCGCGCTGTTCACTTGGTATTACCCGGCCCGGATCGTCCGCGGGACGACGATCGCGACCAAGCAGATGACCTACGTCGCCGCCGCTCGCACCGTCGGAGCCCGCCCGCGCCGGATCTTGCTGGTTCACCTGCTGCCGCAGGTCTGGGGACCGCTGCTGGTCTACGCCACGTCGATCATCGCCAACAACATCATCTTCGAAGCCGGGCTGTCCTACCTCGGCGTCGGCGTGCCGCCGCCGACGGCCAGCTGGGGGCAGATGCTGTCGGACGCGGTGACGTCCGGGATGTACCAGACCGACATCACGCTCGCACTCGCGCCCGGCCTGGCGCTGGTCCTCACCATGCTGGCATTCAACCTGCTCGGCGACAGCCTGCGCGACGCGCTTACGCCCGGAGGCCGCTGATGCGAACTGTCATCCTGAAGCGCCTGGGCGGCGCGCTCATCCAGGTGATTGCGATCACCGTGTTCGCCTGGCTGCTGTTCTACGTGATATCGAAGTTCACCGGCGCCAACCCCGCGCAGCGCATCGCCGGGAAGTCGGCGACCGCCCAGGAGATCGCCGAGGTCGCCAGGATCTACGGACTGAACAAGCCGTACTGGCAGCAGTACCTGATCTTCATGGATCACCTGATCCACGGCAACTTCGGTTTCTCCTACGTCCAGATGCGCCCGGTATCGCAGATCCTGTGGCCGGCCACCAGGGCTACAGCGTCGCTGGTGCTGGGTGCCGCAGTGATCTGGCTTTGCATCGCCGCGCCGATCGGCGCCTACGGCGGGATGCATCCGCGCTCGGCCGGCGATGTGACCGGGCGCGCCATCGCAATCCTCGGCATGTCCATCCCGGTGTTCTGGCTCGCGCCGATGATCTCCTACTTCTTCGGCTACGAGCCGACCCAGGGCAAGATCCTCGGCCTGCCGATCCTGCACCAGGGCACGACCATTTTCCCGATCGTCGGCTACGTGGACTTCGGCCAGAACCCGGTGCAGTGGGCCTACCACCTGATCTTGCCCTGGATCACGCTGGCGATCGGATTCGCGGCCGTCTACATCCGCTTCATCCGGACTCTCACGGCCGAGCAGCTTGCCGAGGACTACACCCGCACCGCCAAGGCGAAGGGCGCCTCGACGGCGCGCGTCCTGCTGCGCCATGTCGGCCGCAACATCGCGCCGACCGTCACCGTCCTGCTCGGCGCGGACGTCGCGACGGCGCTCACCGGAGTGTTCTTCGTCGAGACCGTCTTCGCGATACCTGGCCTCGGCTACACCGGCCTGAGCGCCATCGAGAACCTCGACTACCCGGTCATCACCGGCGTGATCATCTTGTGCGCGCTGATCGCGGTGCTGTTGAACACCATCGTCGACCTGCTGCACGCCGCACTCGACCCGCGGCTGCGGCGTATCACCGGCCAATGACGACACCGGCGACAGGCAAGCAACTACCCGGAGGCACGAGAAATCGGAGATTGACATGACAGCACTGAAAGCCCGGCGCCACTGGGCCAAAGCCGGAGTAGCGCTGACCGCCGCGATACCGCTGCTGATCGCGGCGTGCGGCGGCAGCAGCGGCAGTTCTTCCGGCGGCAGCAGTAACTCCTCCACTAACTCTGGCCCGCCCAAGGCGGGCGTCGCCACCGGGACGCTGACCGCGGCGATGTCCTCGGGTGCCATCGACACTATGGACCCCAACGCCTGGTACTTCGCTGTCACCTGGGGTCTCGCGAACGGCCTGTGCACCACGCTGATCCGGTACGCCGACCAGCCGGGCACCGCGGGCACCGAGCTCGTCCCCGGCATCGCGAGCATGCCGACGGTCAGCAGCAACGGCCTGACCTACACTTACACGCTGCGTCCCGGCGCACGGTTCTCTGACGGCCAGCCCATTACGCCCGCGGACGTCAAGTACACGTATGAGCGGCTCATGGCGCCTGCGGTGGACAGCGGCACCGGCTACTACTTCCTCGGTCTCGTCGGCGCTCCGAACTACCTCGCCGGGAAGTCCACGTCGCTGCCCGGCATTACTACGACGTCAAACACGATCACCTTCCACCTGACTGCACCGGACGGCGCGTTCCTCTACAAGACCGCGCTGCCGACGACCTGCCCGGTGCCGACTGGCACGCCGATGAAGCCGATCACGGACGGCTCACTTGAGGAGAAGTACGCCAGCGGCCCGTTCAAGCTGCAGTCGTACGCCCCCGGCCGGCAGATCGTGATGGTCTTCAACAAGAACTACGACCAGTCGCTCGGCGTCCGCGGCCACGTCGCGAAGATTGTCTTCTCGATCGGCGTGCAGTCGACCCAGGCCCAAGAGGAAATCCAGGCAGGTCAGCTCGACTTCCAGACTTCCAACCTGGCCACCGCCGACATCCTGAAAATCTCGCACGACCCGGCGCTGGCAAGTCAGGTGCACACCTCGCCCCGGCCGTCGATCACTTACCTGTTCCTCAACAACGAGGTCCCGCCGTTCAACAACGTGGACGTGCGGAAGGCCATCAACTACGCGATCAACCGCACCGAGATCCTGCAGCAGTGGGGCGGGCCGCTGGCCGGCAGCGTGACCAACAACATCATCCCGGCGGGCCAGCTCGACTACAAGCCGTTCAGCATCTACCCGGACACGCCGAACCTGGCCGAAGCGAAGAAGTACATGGCCGAGTCCGGCGTCAAGACCCCGATCAACACGGTGCTGCGGACCCAGAACGATGCGCCTGGCTTCATGAACATGGCCCAGGTCATCCAGGCGAACCTCAAGCCGCTCGGGATCAACGTCCAGGTGGTGGGCTCGCCGAACAGCGTGAACGGTTCCTACATCGGCAATTACAAGGCACGCGTGCCGATGGGTATCGAGCCGTGGTCGCTCGACTTCCCGGACGGCGAAGCCATCATCAACACCGGCTTCGACCCCGCGACGCCGAACGCGATCCCTAACCTCACCCGGTTCGGCGACAAGGCGTTCATCGCCCCGTTCAACAAGGCCATCACGCTGCAGGGCACCGCCCGGGTGCAGGCTTACCAGCAGCTCGACTACGAGCTGATGGCGCAGCAGGCTCCGGTCGCGCCGATCTTCAACCCGCGCTGGTACGACTTCGTGTCCGCGCGGCTCGGCGGTTACGTCTACAGCGAGGCCATGGACGCCATCAACTACAACACCCTCTACGTCAAGGGCTGAGGCGAGGCGCGCAAGTGACGGTATCCACCCCTGGTCAGCGGGCGGGCGGCGAGACGCTGGACTCGCCGCCCGCCCGGCCAGGGCCGCTCCTTGAGGTCACCGACCTCGCGGTCAGCATCCCGACCGACAGCGGCCTCATCGAAGCAGTGCGCGGGATCAGCCTGGCGATCGGCCGCGGCGAGACCATGGGCGTCGTCGGCGAGTCCGGGTCAGGCAAGACGATGCTGGCTTTGTCCGTCATGGGATTGCTGCCGGCTGCCGCGCGGGTCAGCGGATCGATCCGGCTGGAAGGCTCGGAGCTGGTCGGCGGCACCGCGGCGCAATGGCGAAAGATCCGCGGCTCCCGGGTGGCCATGATCTTCCAGGACCCGATGACGGCCCTGAACCCGATGTACACGGTCGGCTGGCAGGTCGCCGAGTGCATCCTGCTGCATCGCAAGACCTCCAGGACCGCGGCCATGGCCCGGGCGGTCGAGCTCCTGGCGGCAGTCGGGCTTCCCGAGCCCGACCGGATGGCAAAGCGCTATCCGCACCAGTTGTCGGGCGGCATGCGGCAGCGCGTGGTGATCGCGATCGCCATCGCAAACGAGCCGCAGCTGCTGATCGCCGACGAGCCGACCACGGCGCTCGACGTGACAGTACAGGCGCAGATCCTCGACCTGCTGAAGTCGGTCCGGGAGCAGAGCAGCGCCGCCATGATCCTCATCAGCCATGACCTCGGGGTCGTGGCAGGCGTCGCCGACCGCGTGCTGGTGATGTACGCGGGACGGACGGCCGAGCTTGGCGGCGTGGATGATGTGTTCGCCGAGCCCTCCATGCCATATACAGCCGGCCTGCTCGCCTCGCTGCCGTCACTCAGCCACCGCAGCGAGAGGCTGCCTGCTATCCCCGGCACGCCGCCCACCGGCCTGCGCTACGGGCCGGGCTGCGCGTTCGCGCCGCGCTGTCCGCTCGCGGCCGAGCCGTGCGCCAGCGCGCCCGAACTGGTGGCAGTAGGCACCGGGCACGTCGCCGCGTGTCACTTCGCCGGTCCGGAAGCCGGCGGCAGCGCGGCAATCGCGCTGCAGCAGCCAGCCGCAGATGATCCGACGGCACCAGCGGGAGACGTTCCGGGCGGGACCGCCAGACAGACGCCGGACCCGGAGCACGGACCGGACGCCGACGCCGGTCAAGCCGACGACATTGTCCTGACGGTCACCAACCTGACCAAGCACTTCCGGGTCCGCGGCACCGGGTACCGATCCGTCTCGATCGTTCAGGCAGTTTCCGGCGTCGACCTCGAGCTGCGTGCCGGTCATTGCCTCGCGCTCGTCGGCGAGTCTGGCTGCGGGAAGTCCACGCTCGCCAGGCTGCTGATGCGCCTGGAGGACCCGACGACTGGCACCATCACGCTGCATGGCCGCGACCTGGCCAAGCTCTCCGAGGATGAGCTGCGCGCCACCCGGCGGGACATGCAGATGGTCTTCCAGGACCCGTACTCCTCGCTCAACCCGCGGCTCTCCGTTGGCGAGATCGTCGGCGAGCCGCTGACCGTGCACAAGATCCCGCAAAAGACCGAGCGGGTGCGCGAGTTGCTGCTCAGCGTCGGGCTGGACCCGGCGGCCGGGGTCAGGTTCCCCGGTGAGTTCTCCGGCGGCCAGCGGCAGCGGATCGGCATCGCCAGGGCACTGGCCCTGGACCCGCTGGCCCTGGTGCTGGACGAGCCGGTGTCGGCGCTGGACGTCAGCATCCAGGCGAGCGTCCTGAACATGCTTCGCGACCTGCAGCGCAAGCGGAACATGGCGTACCTGTTCATCGCGCACGACTTGTCGGTTGTCCGGCAGGTGGCCGATGAGGTCGCGGTCATGTATCTCGGCAAGATCGTGGAGCAGGGCCCGGCGGACCAGGTCTACGGCCAGCCGGCGCACCCGTATACCACCGCGCTGTTGTCTGCCGTCCCGGTTCCCGACCCGCAGGTCGAGCGCAGCCGCGAGCGCATCCTGCTGCGCGGCGAGGTGCCGAGCCCGGTTAACCCGCCGTCGGGCTGCCGGTTCCGCACCCGGTGCTGGAAGGCAGACGCGCGCTGCGCTGAAGAGGAACCGCTGCTGCAGGTGCTGGCCAGCGCGCCCGATAGCAAACACCGGGTCGCCTGTCACTATCCGGAGCACGGCGCATGACTGGCTGGCTGAGCAATAAGGATCTGCGATGACGCGCTGTTATGCCTGGCCGCTGACTGTCGGTGCGGGCAGCGACCTGCAATTGCACGTTTCTACCCAGGTTGAAGAATTTGACGTGCGGTTGTTCCGGATCGGCGCCGCTATCGAAGAGGTCGCCGTCGAAACCGGCCGTTACCGCGGCCGGGAGATGCCGCTCGGCCGGCCGGATGAGGCCTGGGGCTGGCCGCGCTACCAGGTGCCGCTGGGCGCGGAACTGACCGACGGGGTGTACGTCGCCGTGCCGGTCCCGGCCGGCGCGTCCGGTGCGGTCATCGCCGACGAGACGCTGCTGACCCGGCCGGACGCAGCTCTGTTCGTGCTGCGCAGGCAAGCTCCCGACCCCGGCCGCCGCAAGATCCTCTATAAGCTGCCGACTGCCACCTACGCTGCATACAACCAGCTGGGCGGTGTCAGCCTGTACGCGGGCGCGAACTGGGTCCGGGACTGGTCGGCGCAGGGTTACGTGGTGAGCCTGCAGCGGCCGGGTAACGGCGGCGTCGGCGGCAAGGTGATGGAAGGCGACGCGCCGGACCTGTACGCGCGCGCCTCCCGGCGGCAGGTGTTCGCGCACTGGGACGCGCCGTTCATCGCCTGGCTTGAGCGGCGTGGTTATGCGCTCACGTACTGCACCGATTTCGACTTGCATGACGACCAGATGCTCCTCGCCGACGACGCGCTCGTGCTCAGCGCAGGACACGATGAGTACTGGAGCAGCCAGATGCGACGGCGCATCCTGGAGTTCGTGGACCGTGGCGGGAACATCTGCTTCTTCGCCGGTGACGTCGCGTGCTTCGAGGTGGAGTTCGGCGCGGCCGGCGACCGGTTGTACTGCCGCAAGATGGCCGGCGGCGGACCTGATGGCGGCGCGAATCAGATCGGGGCGCTCTGGCACGTCAACGACCCGGAGGACTGGCTCACCCTGTCCAGCGGGGCGTACGGCGGCGGCTGGTGGGACGGCCGTCGCGCGATCGACGGCTATCACGCGGTCAATCCGGCGCACTGGGCGTTCGATGGTGTCGAGTTCCCGCCTGATGGCATTACCGGCGGTGATGAGACGCCGGTCATCGGCTACGAGACCGACGGCGTCCGGCTGGAGCGAGCGTCCAGCCCGCCCCGGCTGAGCGAGCACCGCAAGGGCGGCGGCGGCGGACGGTCGCTGCTCGCGCTGGCGCGGCTCTCGGCCGGCTGGGTGGCAGGCCCGGACCAGGCGAACGCCGCCATCATGATCAGGACCGCGCCGTCCGGCGGAATCACGTTCTCGGTCGGGACCACTGACTGGCCGCTGGCGTTGGCGGATGAGGCGGTCGGCCGGATTACCCAGAACGTGGTCAGCAAGCTAGCCAGTCGCTCGCTGATCATCCATGGCCCGGTGTTCGCGCAAGGCGAGGCAATCGGCGAAGGCGACCTGGTTGGTCCTGGTCGCGCGGTCCGCTGGTATCTCGACGGCGCCCAGGCGGATGAGCTCGGCCTCCGGGACGTCCGCTGGCGCGTCACTCCGGGGAGCAGCGTTTCCGGCGACACGGTTTCCGGCGACACGGTTTCCGGCGATGCTGCCGGCTTGCTGATCACGACCGAATCGGGTGCGGACGATGGCTGGCTCACGGTGACCGCCACGGCGGTGACCGCGACGGGCGAACCCTGTTTCGGGAGCCGCACCGTCCGCGTCGCCGACACCGTCGAGTACCTGCGCCGCCGGATCGTCCGGGCGCTGAACGCGATGGCGAACCCGGATGAGCAAGGCGGTGCGCTCGTCGACCAGCACGCGTCCGAGGCGTCCCTCGCCGACCGCGTGATCCCGGTGCGGCTGCCGTGGGTGCGCGAGTATGCCCGGACGCTGACTGAGTTGATGGCGCAACTCGAGGCGATCTGGACAGCAGACGGCCGGATGGCGGAGGGAGCGCTGCGGCCCGATGAGCTGTGAAAGCGAGACCAGCACAGGCCTGGGTGTCCACGAGAGGCCGGGCGGTCGCCCGGCATGATCGATGTTGATTCGGGGGGTCAGTAGCACCGCCACATCAACATCGATCATGGAGCTGAGAGGACAGTTATGGACAAGGCGCAGCCGGCCCAGTCGGGATCGGCACAGGCGCAGCCGGCCCAGTCGGGGCCGGCACCGGCGCAGCCGGCCGGACAGCAGTTCCGGCTGGGTCTGGTCGGTGCCGGACGAATGGGCCGCACTCATCTCGATGCGCTCGCCGGGTCCGGCTCAGTGCGCATTGCCGGCGTCGCCGACCCATCGCCTGACTCGCGGGCCGCAGTGGCAGAGGCGGGCGTCCAGGCCCACGCGAGCCTGCCCGATCTGCTGGCCGCGCAACCGCTGGACGGGCTGCTCATCGCGGCGCCGACCAGCCATCATCTTGCTCTTGTCAGCGAGGCGCTAGGCGCGGGGCTGCCAGTGCTCTGCGAGAAACCGTGCGGCCTGACTGTCGCGGAGGCCGCCCGCTGCGCGGAGGAGGCGCAGCGGGCGGGCCTCCTGCTGCAAGTCGCCTACTGGCGAAGGTACGTGCCGGAGCTCATCGCGCTGCGGGACCAGATCGCGCGCGGCAATCTGGGCAAGATCCTCGCGGTGAACTGCTATCAGTGGGACGAGGCCCCGCCGCCGGCAGTCTTCAGGGAAAGCAGCGGCGGCATCTTCGTCGACATGGGCGTGCACGAGTTCGACCAGGTGCGCTGGCTGACTGGCCAGGAGTTCGGTGTGGTCTGGCCTGCCGCGTCCCGAACCGCTGGAGCGCCGGGCGATCCGGATTGCGCCCAGCTCGTGGCCGAGCTCGACGGAGGCAGCACGGCGCTGGTGAGCCTCGGGCGCTGGCACCCGGACGGCGACATCTGCCGGGTCGAGGTATACGGCACTAGCGGCTCGCTGTCCTGCCCGTTCCTGCGGCCCGCCGACGCCGGCCAGGTGTTCGCGCTGGCGCTACGGAACCAGGCCGAGGATTTCGCCCGCGCGGCGCTGGCGGGCCAGGTCAGCTCCGGCGCCGGCATCGCCGACGCGGTCGTCGCGCTTACCTTGGCCAGGACCGCCGCGGATTTGCTGGTAACCGCAGAGCAGCACTGAACCCCGACAAGGAGAACGATGATCAAGATCGGCAACGCGCCGGTGAGCTATGGCGCGTTCGAGGTAACGGTGGGTAAGCGCGAAGGCGTGCCCAGCGCCACCGACGTACTCGATGCGGTTGCTGCGGCCGGATATGAAGGCATCGATCTGGGTCCGGTGGGGTTCCTCGGTCTCGGCAGCGAACTCCGTGACGCGCTTGCCGCCCGCGGGCTGCTGCTGACTGGCGGTTACGTCGAGGTGGACGTGTCGGCTGACGAGGCGCCGCGCGCCGGTCTTGCCGAGCTGTCGCAGGTCTGCGATCAGTTCGACGCGGTCGCGGCACAGGTGACAACGGAGTTCCTGCCCAGGCCGACGGTCGCCATCATCGGGACTCCGCCGGCAGCGGCCGGGGAGACCGACGACCAGCGCTGGAGCCGGATCGAGCGCGTCGTCGGCGACCTCGTCGGCTACTGCAAGGGCCGGGGCTATGAGGCTTGCCTGCACAACGAGGTCGGCACGCAGATCGCGACGCAGGACAGCGTGGTGCGCGTGCTGGAGTCGACACCGGCCGCGCTGTGCCTGGACTCCGGGCACCTTGTCGCCGCGGGTGGCGACCCGGTGGCGATCCTGCGGGACTGGCGCGACCGGATCAGCCACTTCCACCTGAAGGACGCCATCATGCCGCCCTCCGGCCAGCCCTACCAGGACGCGATGCAGTTGTGGGAAGACGACGCCTTCTGCCCGCTCGGGGCCGGCGCCGGCCAGGTCGACGAGGTGCTTACCGAACTGCGAGCCAGCAAGTACGCCGGCTGGGTCGTGGTCGAACAGGATGTGCTACCCCGCGACCCTGCGGCCTACCAGCTGGCCAGCGCTCAGCAGGCGCAGAACAGGGAGTACCTGAAGGCCCGCGGTTTCTAGCCGCCGACGCTCACCCATGCGCGGCGATCCGCGGACTGCTCCATCGCGGCGCAGACGCGCTGCACGCGCAGCCCGGTCTGCAGGTCGGGCAGCCATGGCCCGGCCGGCCAGGTATCGAGTAGCCCGCCGAGGAAGTTGACGAAACTCGCGCCGTACCCGACGCCCTGCCCGATGGCCCACCAGTCGGCTGCGTACGGGTGGCTAGGGTACTCGGCCCTGATGGTGCGCATCCCGTAGTAACGCTCGTCGTCGGCGGTCCGGCCAAGCCGCAGCTCGTTCAGCCGCGGGTAGCTGAAGACCACGGTGCCCTTGGTGCCGTTGACCTCGACGGTGAAGTCACACGGGCGGCGCGCGCAGGTACGCGCGACCTCGAGCACGCCAGCCGCGCCGCCGTCGAACCGCAGCAGCGCGCTGGACGCCTCGTCGATGCCGACAGGCCGGGTCGCGCGCTCGCCCGGACCGGCCGGCCGATCCTTCGTAAACGTCGCGGACTGCGCGCACACCTCCGCCACCGGCCCGGCCATCCACTCAGCCAGGTCGATGAGATGACTGCCGAGGTCGGCGATCGTGCTGCCGCCCATTGCCGGGTCGAAGCGCCAGTCGAACGGAATGCGGGGGTCGAGGAACTCATCCGACAGCCAGTTGCCGCGCCAGAGCAGTACTTCGCCGATCTCACCCCCGGCGATGAGCTCGCGCATCAGCGCCACGGCCGGCAGGTAGCGGTAGTTGAAGCCGATCGCGGCGAGCACGTTGTGGTCGGCTACTGCCGCTGCCGCCGCCTCGGCGTCAGCCAGCCGGACTGCGAGCGGCTTCTCGCAGATGACTGCCTTCCCGGCCGCCGCTGCCGCCGTGACGATCTCGGCGTGCGTCCCCGGCGGCGTGCAGATGTCGACGATGTCAACCTCGGGGCTGGCGATCAGCTCACGCCAGTCGGTCGTCCAGTCGGCGAATCCGAGCGCAGTTGCGGCCTCGCGGACGGCGGCTTCGTTGCGCCCGGACATCACGGTCAGCCGCGGCCGCACCCCGCGCGGCCTGATCACCGGCGCCGCCGTGTAGCCGTACGAGTGCGCCTTGCCCATCGCGCCGTAGCCGACAACGCCGATTCTGACCTCTCCGGCGCTGGAACTGCCCGACTGATACTGGCTCAACTGCGCTCTCCGCTCGCCCGCTCCGCCAACCAACCAGGTCCCAAGATCACGGTATCGGTTGCGTTATCGATTTCGCACGAAATGCCGACTGCCGGCGCCACGACCGGGCTGCAAAAGCGCCGACAGGGACCGAGCGAAGCATCAGCACTTGCGAAGCTGAGCCTCTGCGGTGGTGGCCGGCGGCATCACTCCCGGCTGCGCACCGGCCAGTTCCCGCTGATTCGCCAGTTCCTGGTCGCAGGCCTTGCCGCTGAGCAGTGCCGCGACGAGTACGCCAGCGAGCACGGCGAACCCAGTGGCGATCAGGAAGGAGAGCCGGTAACCAGCTACCAGTGAGCCGTCCGCATGCTCGGTGCGCGCTGCGGCCGCTGTCGCGAGCACCGCCAGCCCGATCGCCGCTCCGGTCTGCTGGCCGGTCGTAAACAGCGCCCCAGCCAGGCCCTGGTCACGGCCCTGGACACCGCTGGTGATCGCGATCGATGCGGTAGGCAGCGCGAGCCCGATGCCAGCAGCAGTGAGCAGCAGACCAGGCAGCACCGCGAGCGCATAACCGGCGCCAGCGTGGATCTGGCTGAGCCACAGCTGACCGGCGGCCAGGCCGATCAAGCCGGCCAGCAGCACTTGCTTGGTCGCGAATCGCGTGAGGATCCTGCGCGTCAGCAAGGTCGAGACCAGCACCACCACGACCGTTGACGGGACCAGGGCCAGCCCGGTGGCGAGCGGGCTGAACCCTTCGACCTTCTGCAGGTACAGCGACGTGAAGTAGACGTAACCGGCCAGCACCGCGCCGATGAGCAGCATCGCGCTCACCGCCGCGCGCCGGGTCCGGTTGGCGATGATGGCCAGCGGCAACATCGGCGCGGCAACGCGCCTCTCGACGCGCACAAAGGCAGTGCCAAGAACGACCGCGAGGACCAGGGCGACGATTGTGACCGGTGCCGTAAAACCGTGCTGCTGCCCGTAGCTGAGCCCGAAGATCAACGCTGCGATCGCCGCTGTTACCAGCACCGCGCCAGGTACGTCGATGCGCTGGCCGCCGGCTGGCTTGGTTGCCGGAAGCCGGCCGATCAGCGCGATCATGATGGCGATCAGCGGCGGGTTCACCAGGAAAACTGCCCGCCAGGTCAGGTACTGAGTGAGCAAGCCGCCCGCCACGATCCCCGCGGTAGCGCCAGCCGCTGTTGTCGCCTGCCAGATCGACAGCGCGCGGTTTCGAGCCGCTCCCTCCGGGTTCGACGTGGTCAGCAGCGACAGCGCGGCAGGCGACACCAGCGCGCCTGCAGCACCTTGCACGATCCGGGCCACAATCAGCATCAGCGGCCATTGCGCCAGGCCACAAGCCAGCGACGCGACCGCGAACAGCACCAGCCCGGCGCTCAGCAGCCTGCGCCGGCCCAGCAGGTCGGCGAGCCGCCCGCCGGCCAGCAACAGCGAGCCGAAGGTCAGCGCATAGCCGGTCACGATCCACTGCAGTTGCGCGGCCGCCATGTGCAGGTCGGCCTGGATCCTCGGCAGGGCGACGTTGACGATGCTGAAGTCAAGCTGCAGCACGAATTGCGCCGCGCAAATCAGCGTCAGGGCGAGCAGGCCAGAACGGGCCGCGGCTTGATCGCTCGTCTTCGCTTGCGACACCAAGCCTCCGTTGTTACTCGCGATGACGCCCTAATCTTTCCAACCATGAATAATGCCGGGAACGAGGTCGCGCGGCTCTCAGTTGGCCTCCAGCGCTGGCGGTCGGAACTGGCTGACTGGGCCATTCCGGAGTACATCACTGCCGCGGTTGCCGAGTCGCCGTGGGTACTGCCCACGGCTGTGTTTGCCCGCCGCGCCGACCGGGTGGCCGCGGCAGCGCAGTCGGGCGAACCGGCCGGCCCGTCGTTCGAGCGTGCCTGGGCCGCGCTCGACCCGCCGGGCAGCGTGCTCGACATCGGCTCGGGAGCCGGCGCAGCCAGCTTGCCGCTGCTGCCGCGGTGCACTGAACTGACTGCCGTCGACAACGCGCCGGGCATGCTCGACCTGCTCGCGCAGCGAGCCACCGCAGCCGGGGTGTCGCCGCACCTGGTACTCGGGACCTGGCCGGACGTGGCTGCCGAGGTTGGCCGGGCCGACGTCGTCGCCTGCCATAACGTCGTTTACAACGTGCCGGACATCGAACCCTTCGTCGCAGCGCTTACCAGGGCCGCGCGCAGGCGGGTCGTCGTGGAAATGACAGCGGCTCATCCGCTAGTCAGCCTGAATCCGCTCTGGCTGCAGTTCCACGGCCTGACCCGGCCGACCGGGCCGACAGCCGATGGCTTCCTCGCGATCCTGCTCGCGATGGGCGTGCCTGCCCGGGCGGAGCGCTGGCAGCGGCCGGGCGGCCGGGACTACGAGAGCTTCGCAGAGCTGACAGAAGTCACCAGGCGACGACTGTGCCTCCCGCCCGAGCGCGCCGGTGAGGTAAGCCGAGCGCTCCAGCAGTCCGGCGTCGACCCGGACCATCCGGTGGACCTGGGGACCTCCGGCCGCGAGATCGTCACGATGTGGTGGGACGTCTGACCGTCCGGGCGTTTCCGCCGCAGCGGTTTCGCGCCGTACCGGGTTTGCTACGCAACGATTTGGCCACCGGGCCGTCTTCCAGGTAGAGACGATGTGGACAGCGAACGGCGATAGGCGGATCTGATGGGCGAGTGGCCAGACGGCTGGTTCCGCGGACCTGGCTCGGACGACGGGGCTACGGCTCCCGGCGTTGCCGACGCGAGCGCAGACAAAACCATAAGCATCCCGGCGGACCGGTACGCAGCCGGGCCCGCTGGCGCCACTCAACGCCCTGTGGCGCCCGGCTCCTGGCCAGCGCAACCGCCTAAGAGCTCGGCAGGCGGAGCAGGCTACGGAGCGCCGTCCGGGGCCGGAAGTGCGACAAGGTACGGCGGCGGACCGGCGGCGCCCGTTCGGTCACCGGCCAGGCCTGGCGGGCCTGGCCTGCCCGGCTCGAGGTCCTGGCGGCGGCGCTGGCTGCGACCGAGGCGGATTTTCGGCGTGCTCGCGGTGATCGTCGCGCTCGTGCTGGTCGCGGGGATCGGCACTTACTTCTACCTAAACTCCAAGCTGACCAGAAGCAATATTCTGGTCAACTATGTCGGCCGACCCGGTCCCGGATCGGGGACGAACTGGCTGATCGCCGGCTCGGACAGCCGTCAGGGCCTGAGCAGGCGCGAAGAACGCCGGCTGTCCACCGGGCAGCTAACCGGGGCGGGGCGGTCGGACACGATCATGATCCTGCACATCCCGGCCGGAGGCGGTAAGCCGCTGCTGATCAGCGTTCCGCGCGACTCCTACGTCAACATTCCGGGCGTCGGCATGGACAAGATCAATGCCGCGTTCTCCATCGGCGGGCCCGCGCTGTTGGCAAAGACCATCCAGAGCGACACCGGGCTGTACATCAACCACTTCATGGACATCGGTTTCGGCGGCTTCGTGCACGTCGTCAACGCGGTCGGCGGGGTCCGCATGTGCCTGGTCCACAAGCTGTACGACCGTGCGTCCGGGCTGCACCTGCATCGGGGCTGCCAGGTCCTTGACGGCGCGCAGGCCCTCGCCTACGTCCGGGACCGGCACGACTTCGCCACGCAGGATCTCCAGCGCGAGCAGGACCAGCGGATCTTCCTCTCGGCACTGCTGAAGAAACTGACGAGCCCGGGCGTGATCCTGAACCCGTTCGCGTCGCTGCCTGCGGCCAGGGGCGTTGTCGGCGCGCTGACCGTGGACCAGAGCACGAGCCTGTACCAGCTGCTCGGGGTAGCCGAAGCGATGCGTAACCCGCTGACGACGACGGTGCCGATCGCGACCGCGAACGATCCAACCCCGGCTGGCGACGCCGTGCTGTGGAACAGCTCACAGGCCAAGACGCTGTTCAACGACCTGCAGACCGGACAGACAGTACCGAACTATCTCATTACTGGCTCACGCCAGGGCCGCTGAGCCGCGAACATACGGCCGAAGGGCGTGAGGCGGCCTGGGTAACTGCCCGTCATCTGCGAAGGTCAGCCTCAGGATGCCTTCAGGTAACCTTCAGGGGATGGGCGGAGACTGAATAGATGAACAGCCAGTCCAACGGGAAAGGGCCGGACGCCCGGCTGCTCGTTGTCGAAGACGAGCCCAACATCCTCGAGCTGCTAGCGGCCAGCTTGCGCTACTCGGGATTCGAGGTGGTCACGGCCGCGGCTGGCAACGAAGCGGTCCAGGCCGCTCAACGGCACCGGCCAGATCTCATCGTGCTCGATGTCATGCTGCCCGACATGGACGGCTTTGACGTTGTTCGACGACTGCGTGGCGGTGGGGCGCAGATCCCCGTGGTGTTCCTGACCGCGCGCGACTCGACCGACGACAAGATCCGCGGCCTGACCCTCGGCGGCGACGACTACGTCACCAAGCCGTTCAGCCTCGAGGAGGTCATCGCCCGGATCCGGGCGGTCCTGCGCCGGACCAGGGGCGATGGCAGCGAGCCGCCGCCCCGGCTGAAGTTCGCTGACCTGGAACTCGACGAGGACAGCCACGAGGTCTGGCGCGGCGGTACCCAGATCCAGCTTTCCCCCACCGAGTTCAAGCTGCTCAGGTACTTCATGGGGAACGCTAACCGGGTGCTGTCCAAGATGCAGATCCTCGACCACGTCTGGGACTACGACTTCCGCGGCGACACCGGGATCGTGGAGTCTTACGTCTCCGTGCTACGGCGCAAGGTCGACACGACCGAGCCGCACCTGCTGCACACGCTGCGCGGCGTGGGCTACGTGCTCAGGCTCCCGCACGCCTCATCCTCCTAGGCACTGACCAGCTCCATGTCCCAAGCTGCTCGCACCGGCTTCTGGCGGTCCGTCAGGCAACTGCCGGAGCGCACTCCGCTGCGCGTCAAGTTGATTACCGCGGTGCTCGCTCTCGTCATCGTTGCGCTCGCCGGCATCAGCTTCGCTGGTATCACCTACATCAAGGGATACCTGCTCAACCGGGCCGACAGTCAGCTGGAGCAGCTGGCCGCCAACCAGAACTACGGCTACGGCCCGCGTGGGCCCGTCAACCTAGGCCCGCAGATCGGAGAGCGAAGCCTAGTCGAGGCGATCGCGCCGACCGGGCAGGCGTACCCTGCCCAGACCTTCCGCACCTTCTACCAGCTCAGTGCCACGGACCCGAAGATTCCGGCGTCCGTATCCTGGCTGGCCAGCCATGCCGGAAAGCCTGTGACGGTTTCGGCCGAGCATGGCCGCGACTTGTGGCGGGTCATCGTTCAACCGAGGCAGCAGATCACCCTGACGGATAATCAGACCTTCACCGGCACGGTCGTCACCGGGGTGGATGTGACCGATGTCTACGCCACAATCACGCGACTCGAAGGCTTCGACATACTGCTGAGCGTCGGCATCGTGCTGATCCTTGCGCTGCTCGCGACTGCCGCCGTCCGGGCCAGCTTGCGGCCACTGACCGATATCGAGGAGACCGCAGGCGCAATTGCGGCCGGTGACCTGAGCAAACGGGTGCCGGACCACGATCCGCGGACTGAAGTCGGGCGGCTGAGCCGGTCGCTCAACGTCATGCTCGGTCAGATCGAGTCTGCATTCCGCGCTCGATCGCGGTCAGAGGAGTCCGCGCGGCGGTCCGAGGAGCGCATGCGCCAGTTCGTCGGCGACGCAAGTCATGAGCTGCGAACGCCGCTGACGGCTATCCGCGGGTTCGCCGAGTACTACCGCCAGCGTGGCGGGGTTGCCGTTGGCGAGGCTGTCACCGGCGACACGACCTCAGACACCGCGAGTGCGAACGGGGGCGGCAGCCGACGGGGTCAGCTGGCACCGCCCGACATGGACCGCATCATGCGGCGAGTCGAGCAAGAGGCTGCGCGGATGGGCATCCTGGTCGAGGACATGCTGCTGCTGGCCAGGCTCGATCAGCAGCGCCCGCTCGCAGCCCACCCGGTCGACCTGCTGACACTTGCTGCCGACGCGGTACATGACGCGCGGGTCGTCGCACCCGCCAGGAACATCGACCTGACCGTCAGCTCCGGGACCGCGCTACTTGTCATAGGTGACGAAGTCCGGCTGCGGCAGGTCATCGGCAACCTGATGAGCAACGCGCTGACGCACACGCCCGACGGCACGCCGATCGACGTTCTGATCCGGTCGGGCAACCTGGACGAGGCGGCCGGCGCCACTGCGGCCGCGCAGCTCGACAACGCCGCCGAGACGACCGTCGACGGCGAAACCGGGCCGGACGACGAGAACTACTGGTACGACGCGGACGAGGGCGATCACTGGGATGCCGAGCACATCCCGCCACCGCCAGGCTCGCCCAGTCAGCCCGCTGAACCGCAGCCAGCCGGGCCGGCCGCTGTGCTCGAGGTTACCGATCACGGCCCGGGGCTCACGAGGGAGCAGGCCGGGCATGTGTTCGAGCGGTTTTACCGGGCTGATCCGGCCCGCTCGGCCGGCGGGACCGGCCTCGGCCTCGCGATCGTTGCGGCACTGGTCGGAGCTCACGGCGGGACCTGCTGGGTCCGGTCGCGTCCAGGCGAGGGCGCGACATTCTGCATCGCGCTGCCGCTATCGCCCGACGCCATGCACGGCGCACCGGACGACTTCGACGGTGACGCTGATGATGTCGTCGCCGAGACCGGCGCCGGCGCGACCGCGACTGAAGATTCTGAGACCGAGGCTGCTGAGACCGAGGCTCCTGAGACTGAGGCTACTGAGACTGGCGAGAGCGGCACTGGCCAGAGCGGTCCATCCGACAGCGGCAGAACTGCGACTCACCGCGCGCCGAGCCGGCCAGCCGATCCCGGCCCTGCGTATACCGCGGGCTCGCGAGCTGAGCTAGGCAGCTAGTACCGCGCGCGCTGCGCCAAGAGCCGCGTCCCGGTACGAACCGCCGAACAGGCAAACGTGCACCAGCAGCGGATGCAGCTGGTGCAGCGGCACCCTGGTTCGCCAGCCATCGGCTAGGGGACTGGCGTCGGTGTACGCCGCGAGGACCTGATCGAGGAACGGCGCGCCGAAGAGCGCCAGCATCGCCAGGTCGGTCTCCCGGTGGCCGCCGTGCGCGGCCGGGTCAATGAGCCAGCCGCGACCGCCGGACCACAGCACGTTGCCGGACCAGCAGTCGCCGTGAATCCGGCTGGGTGGCTCGGGCGGTCCGGCCAGCTCGGCCGACCGGGCTGCGGCGGACTCGATCAGCCTGGCGTCGGCCGGGCTCAGCGTTCCCGCGTCGCTCGCGATCCGCACATACGGCAGCAGCCGGTTCACCGCGTACCAGCCCGGCCAGCTGTCAGCCGGGTGATTCGGCAGCGGCAGGCCCGCGATCGTGCCGCGCCACGGGGCTCCGAAGGTTGCGGCGCCGGCAGCGTGCAGTCGGGCAAGTTCCCGGCCGAATGTGCGTGCGGCGTCCGGCGTCGGCCGGCCTGTATCGATCCAGTCCGTGACCAGGCAGGCCGGGTCGCTGCCGAGAACTGCTGGCACTGGAGCCGCTCCGGCTTCGCCAAGCCAACGGAGGCTGTGTGCCTCGGCTGCGAAAGCCTCGTGCCCGTTTCCTGAATGATCTTGGTCTTGCACTTTGGCGAACGCCTGACGGCCGCCGGCCAGTGTCAGGCGGTAATGCAGCACGCCGTGCCCGCCACCCATGCTCTGCGCAGAGAGCAACTCGGAGCCAAGCATCCGCTCGAGCCGGGTCCGGGTCACCCGGTCCATGAGGCGCCTTACCGCAAGGCCGCGAGCTGGCTGGCCAGGTTCCGGGCGGCGGGCTCGACGAGGTCGAACACCTCGGCGTACTCCTCCGGGCCGCCGTTGTACGGGTCAGGAACCTCGGCTTGGTCCGCGGCGTCCGGATCGAACGAGCGCATCAGCCGGATCCGGCCGGCCAGTTCGCGGTCGCCGTCGGCCATGCGGCGGAGGTTCGCCAGGTTGCTGCGGTCCATTGCAAGCAGCAGGTCGTAGTCGGTCAGCCAGGAGGGCCGGATCTGGCGGGCTTCGTGCCCCGATCCGTCGTAGCCGCGGCGGGAAAGCTCGGCCCTGGCGCGAGGATCCATCGCCTCCCCCACGTGCCAGTCGCCAGTCCCTGCGCTGTCGACGTCGACTTTGCCGTTAAGCCCGGCTGCCGCCAGCTCGTCCCGCAGGATGACCTCGGCCATCGGGGACCGGCAGATGTTGCCCAGGCAGACGACGCAGATCCGGTACGGCCGGTGCGGATCACGTGGCGCGGGCAGGGTGCTGGCGGCGAAGGAGTCTGGAGCCATGGCACCAGCATGCCCGATCACACCAGCGTGCCCGCCGCCTGCCACGATGTACCGCATGGCCCGATCTGATCAGTACCGGTCACTGTCGTTCTGGCACGACACCGTGCCTGGGGCGCTCGAGCCTGGCGATCCGCTGCCTGGCGACCTGGACGCGGACGTAGCGATCGTCGGGGCTGGCTTCACCGGCATGTGGACGGCGTATTACCTGGCCCGGCGCGACCCTTCGATCCGCGTCGTGGTGTGTGAGCGGGAGATCGCCGGGTACGGCGCGTCGGGCCGGAACGGCGGCTGGTGCTCGGCTTTGTTTCCGGCCTCGCTGGCGAAGCTCGCCCGGATGAGTGACCGGGACGGGGCTATCGCGATGCAGCGTGCGATGCATGCGACCGTGGACGAAGTGGGCAGTGCCGCGGCGGCGGAAGGTATCGACTGCCACTGGGCGAAGGGCGGGACGGTCATGCTGGCCCGTTCTCCTGCGCAGCTCTCGCGGGCGAAGGCTGAAGTCTCGCAGGCGCGCGAGTTCGGTTTCGGGGACGAGGACCTGCGGCTGCTGAGCGCCTCGGAGGCGCAGTCGATGGCTGGCGCCGATGGTGTCGTTGGCGGTACCTACACGCCGCACTGCGCGGCCATTCACCCGGCCCGGCTGGCGCGCGGGCTGCTGGAGGCGGTGCGGCGCGCGGGAGTTCTTGTTTACGAGCGGACGCCCGTGCTGGAGTTGCTGCCGGGGCGACTGGTGACGGCGGCCGGCACCGTGCGAGCGCGGCACGTGATCCGTGCGACCGAGGGCTACACGCCCGAACTGCGCGGCTACCAGCGAACGGTTGCGCCGGTGTACTCGCTGATGATCGCGACCGAGCCGCTGCCGGACTCTGTGTGGGAGTCCGTCGGGCTAGCTGGCCGGCCTACCTTCAGTGATCTCCGGCATCTGATCATCTACGGGCAGCGGACCGCGGACGGACGGCTCGCGTTCGGCGGGCGGGGTGCGCCTTACCATTTCGGCTCGTCCGTTCGGCCGTCTTATGACCAGGTGCCGGCCGTATTCGCGGCGCTGCGACGGACGTTGGGTGAGTTGTTCCCGGCAGTGCGAGATGTCCGGGTAACTCATCACTGGGGCGGCCCGATCGGCGTGCCGCGCGACTGGTGCGCGTCGGTTGGCCTCGATCGTTCGACCGGGATCGGGTGGGCCGGCGGGTATGTGGGCGACGGTGTTTCCACCACGAACCTGGCCGGGCGCACACTGGCAGACCTGATCACCGGAACTGACAGCGAGCTGACCCGGCTCCCCTGGGTCGGGCACCGGTCGCCGGAGTGGGAGCCTGAGCCGCTGCGCTGGCTGGGCGTGAACGCCGGGCTGCAGGTTATGAGCCTGGCCGACCGCGAGGAGGGCCGCACCGGGAGACCTTCAAGGGTCGCGGCGTTCATGGGCCGGTTCCTCGGCGGGTGACTTCGGTTGCGCGCCTGGCTGCTGGCGGGCCGTGCCCCGGCGGCTGGGCGGGCCGTGCCCGGCGGCTGGCGGGCCGTGCCCGGCGGCTGAGCCGGGCTCGTCGCGTAGTCTTGCCTGCAGAGACGAGGACATGTGGCCATCCCCAGCGTGCAGGAGTAATTCGCACCCGTTGGTAAGTTGCGCTACGATCGCCAAGTCTCACGCGCCGCTAGCTCAATTGGCAGAGCAGCGGACTCTTAATCCGCGGGTTCGGGGTTCAAATCCCTGGCGGCGCACCCGTACTGACCTGGATTTTTTATCATTCCATTACTATCGTTGCGGCGTCTCCGGTTGCAGTTACAACTGCAACCAGACCGCAGCCGGTGAGCGATCCGGTCAGCCTGCCTCGCCTGTAAGTGGGATCAGTCGCCGACCCGCCAGCAAGTTCTGGCTGCAGCCAGCCTGCCCCGCCCACCAGGCGACGACTACAGTCGCCCCACTCGAGACGTTGTCGTGGCGACGCGCCGGTCCCCTAGTCCGCGGGTCCGCGGTTCAAGGCCCCGGCGCGACAAACCCGACAACCGCAGTCGCCGGCTTTCTGCGGCCAGACAAACCCAAGTCGGCTGCGAGAACGATGCAGCTGTGCAGGCTAGAGCGCTGTAGCCGATGCCGCTGGCTTTGCGTCAGAAGCGGCGTCGCCACAGCCGAGAAGCGGCACGAGAGCGCGGTCGGGTGTCGTTCACAGACCCAGGAGGTACAAGCTCAGCGTGACGGGCGTTCCGTCGTCGTGAGTGTCCGTGGACGAGACGAAATCTCGCACGTAGGTGAAGCCACTTTTGTGTGCGACGCGTACCGACGCGTTGTTTTCCGGGTCGACTCTGATCGCCGCACGCGTGCCGATGTGGCTCACCCGAACGAACTCGCAGATCAGCCGGACTGCTTCGACCGCCA
The DNA here is from genome assembly GCA_035507615.1 of Streptosporangiaceae bacterium. Lineage (GTDB taxonomy): Bacteria > Actinomycetota > Actinomycetes > Streptosporangiales > Streptosporangiaceae > JAJYUU01. The sequence continues at coordinate 1,017 of DATJNX010000019.1, read as the reverse complement.
CCCCGCGCCCGCGGGCCCACGGGTGCACGGCGTATGACACATTCACATCACCGGCTTCCAGGCCGTCATGGTTGTCCGGGTCGCAGTCGACATACCCGGCCAGACGCCCATCCAGCCAGACCCCGAACCCTCGCTTCCCCCGCCCCGCCGCCGCGTTGCCGGCCAGCCAGTCGAAATAGGCAGCCGCACCCTCGACAGTGCCATAACCGCCAGTCAGCCAGCGCACCGTCTGCTCGTCCTCCCCGGCACAGTGCTCCGCCGCATCGGCGCGGATCAGAGGGCGTAGTTCAACAGTCACCGCATGGACGGTACGCGCGCAAGAACAGGGAGCAAGAGGCGCGCGGCGCGGCAGAAGCGGGTGGCCAGGGAGATTACAGGCCGAGCATCACTGGCGTGCCCGGGATGTCACCGGCGATCAGCGCCGCTAGCGGTGTGGCGATGTCACGGGGTGAGAACAGGTCGGTTCCGCTGTATTCGGCGATGTCTTCGTGCCGCCACCATCGCATCCCGCTGATGTGCTCGGCGGCGAGTTCGTCATCGGACAGCGCGCCGCGGGGATCAAAGCGCGTGGTGCGGACGAGGAAGTAGTCGTTGACTATCCCGTCGTAGCCGTCCGTATGGCCGGGGGCGGCGACCTCCTGGTGCCAGACGTGAGGCGGGTCGGCGTCAATGACAAGCCCCGTCTCCTCGTGCAGCTCCCGGCGCAGTGCCGCCAGCGGCAGTTCACCAGGCTCGATGCCACCGCCGGGGGCTGCCCATACGACCGTTGCGCCCGTCGGTACAGCCGGATGCGGGAAGCTGAAGCGGCACAGCAGGACATGGTCATCATCGGCCAGGACGACCGCCCGGACGGCACGCCTTAGCCTCGCCGTGGCAGGCGTCTCGTTCACATACAGATGATCTGGGCGCGAGCGGACGGGCCGCAAGCCGGTCATGGTCACTTGTATTCGGTGTTCCGCGCCTCCGCCGGCATCGCCGGCGGCGCGAGCGACACCAGAGCGCCAGTACCCGATCCGG
>DATJNX010000018.1:0-217318 GCA_035507615.1 Streptosporangiaceae bacterium | reverse complement strand
GATGATCATCAAAGCCGCCAACGCGTTCGACGACATGGTCGGCAGCTCCACCGACCGCAACCGGTCCGCCGCCGCCCTGGAAAGGATGCGCCAGAACCCCGCCGACTACGACGCCGGCGTGGTCGCCGTCCTCACCGACGTGGCAGCCCGCAGGGTGCCATCGCGCCTGTAGGCTGCCGAGCGTGCTTGAGTCAGTCCTGGTTGCTAATCGAGGTGAGATCGCCCGGCGGGTAATCAGAACCGCCCGCAGGCTCGGCGTCCGCTCGGTGGCTGTCTACTCAGAAGCCGACGCGGACCTCCCATTCGTGACGGAGGCAGACCAGGCGACTCTCATCGGCCCTGCCCAGCCAGCCGCCAGCTACCTGAACGGCCCGGCAGTGCTGGCCGCCGCCGAGCGCACCGGAGCCCGCGCGATACACCCCGGTTACGGCTTCCTTGCCGAGAACCCGGGATTCGCGGCCAGCGTGCTGGCGGCCGGGCTGACCTGGATCGGCCCGTCCCCGGACTCGATCGAGCAGATGGGTGACAAGATCAACGCCCGGAACATGATGGAACAGGCGGGCGTGCCGGTCTCGGCCGGGACCAGGGAGCCGGTGGCAGACGTGGCCTCGGCGCTCGCCGCAGCCGAACAGATCGGCTATCCGGTCATGATCAAGGCGTCGGCGGGCGGCGGTGGCATCGGGATGAGCGCAGCCACCAGCCCGGCAGAGTTGTCAGCGGGCTTCGAGACCGCGCGGTCACGCGCTGAGCGCTTCTTCGGTAGCGCGGACATTCTGCTCGAGCGCTACGTCCAGCGTGCCAGGCACGTCGAGGTGCAGATACTCGGGCTCGCTGACGGCCGCGTGCTGGCGCTCGGCGAGCGCGACTGCTCGGTCCAGCGACGGCACCAGAAGGTAGCGGAGGAAACTCCGTCGCCGGGCATCAGCCCGCAGCTACGGGCGCGGATGCTGGACGCTGCAGTCCAGGTCGGCCGGGCCGTTAACTACCTGGGCGCCGGCACGGTCGAGTTCCTCGTCGACGTGACAGCTGGCGACTTCATGTTCCTGGAGATGAACACCCGGCTCCAGGTGGAGCATCCGGTGACCGAGCTGGTAACGGGCATCGACTTGGTCGAGCAACAGTTCCGCATCGCGGCTGGCGACGACATCAGCTTCGCACCGCAGGACCTGGCACCTTCCGGGCATGCGCTGGAGCTTCGGATCTACGCCGAGGACAGCCAGCGCTTCCTGCCCAGTCCGGGGACAATCACCGAATGGGACGAGCCGGCCGGCCCCGGCGTGCGGATAGATGCCGGGTACGCGGCAGGTAACACGGTCACGCCGTTCTATGATCCGCTGCTGGCCAAGCTGTGCCTTCACGCCGCGAGCCGGGCGGAGGCACTCGACCGGGCGAGGGCAGCCGTTGCCGCGTTCGGTATAACCGGGCTCAAGACCAACCTCGGATTTCATGCTGATTTGCTAACGTCGGCTGAGTTTTCGTCCGGTGACTACGACACCGGCTTGGTGGGCCGACTGCGCGCGTGACCCCGCGCGAGCGGCGATGATGGAACGTAATCGGCCGGCCGCGGCTGACAGCTAGGAGGGCACATGAGCGAGGTTCGCGCGGAGATGGTGGCGAACGTCTGGAAGGTCGTTGCGGCCGAGGGAGAAGCTGTCGCTGACGGCGACACACTGGTGATCCTGGAATCCATGAAAATGGAGATCCCGGTTCTCGCTGAAGGCTCCGGCATGCTGACGAAGCTCGCCGTGGCCGAAGGCGACGTTGTCCAGGAGGGCGACCTGATCGCTGTCATCGAGTAGCGCTGGCGCCGCCGCCACGCAGCGGCGGTTCGCCTGAGGAGCGGCGGCCCACCGCGGGAGCGGAATTCGGCCGCCGCTGACGTACTCAGACGCCCGTGGTCGACCGCGGGTAGGCGTCATTCGCATCGGTGACGATGTTGACCAGGTACGGGATACCTGAGTCGAACGCGCGTCGAAGCGCCGGGCCGATGCCAGCCGGATCCGTGACCAGCTCGCCACCGCCGCCAAGCGCGGTGACGACCTGGTCGTAGCGACAGCCTGGCTGCAGGTCGGCGGCAACGTCATAGCCGTAGAGCGCCCGCATCGGGTGCTTCTCAAGCCCCCAGATGCCGTTGTTGCCGCAGATCATGACGACCGGCAGCCCGTGACGCACGAGTGTGTCCGCATCCATCAGGGAGAACCCGGCCGCACCGTCACCAAGTAGCAGGACGACCTGAGCCGCCGGCCGTGCCAGCCTGGCAGCGATCGCGTAGCCGAGGCCAGTGCCTAGGCAGCCGTACGGACCCGGATCGAGCCACCCGCCTGGCTGCTGCGGCTCGACGTACTTGCCGGCGTAGCTGACGAAGTCGCCGCCGTCGCCAATGACCACCGCGTCGGGCGTGAGCAGCCGGGATAGCTCTCCGTAGATGCGCAGCGGGTGGATCGGGTTCGCGTCGCTGCCAAGCAGGCCAGCATCGTCCGCCGTGGCCTGTTTGCTGATGGCCTGCAGCCGGGGCAGCCAGTCCTGCGTCCAGGTCGCGCCGCTCGCCGTGCTATCACCAGCCGCGGCTGCCAGCGCCTCGAAGATCGCGGCAAATCCCCCGGCCGCCGACCCGGCTAGTTCGCAGTGGCCGGCGATCTGTCCGGGCGCATCAGCCAGATGAACGACACGGGCAGGCGGAGTGCCGTTTTTCCCGCCGAAGCTGCCGTACCCGAGCCGGAAATCCAGCGGCGTGCCCGCAACCAGCACCAGGTCAGCCTCCCCGAGCGCCACCGAGCGGGCACGGGTCACCAGCAGCGGATGGCCGGACGGCAGAATGCCGCGGCCCTGCCCGTTGGCGATCACCGGCAGGCGGAGTTCCTCGGCCGCAGCCTTGGCCGCGTGCTCGCCGCCGTCCAGCCAGACGTCGGACCCGAGGATCAGCACTGGCCTGCTGGCTTCGGCGAGCAAACGGGCGATGTCGGTGACGGAGTCCGGGTCAGGTAGTTCGGGCTGTCCGGCGGCATCCTGGCCAGCGAGTCCTGGCCTGCTGCCAGCCTGCTGTGCGGAATCGGTGCCAACCTGACTGCCGGCCCCGTACAGCGCTTCGAGACTCGCATCCAGGAATACCGGGCCCCGGTGGCGCGAAGTAGCCAGCGCGAATGCCTCGTCGGTCGCCGCCCCCACCAGCGCGGGGTCGTGCGCGGTCCAGGCTCGCTTCGTCACCGGGGCCAGGAGCGGCGGGTGATCCAGTTCCTGCAAGCTGCCAGAACCCCACCGGCCGTCCGGGGCTCGCCCGGCTAGCACGACCAGGGGTGAGCCGTTGAACTGCGCGGTGGTTACCGCGCTGACGCCGTTCGTGACGCCCGGCCCTGCGGTGAGCACCGCGAAACCGGGCGTGCGGGTCAGCCGTGCGGTCGCTTCGGCAGCGAACACCGCAGTCTGCTCGTGCCGGACGTCCACGATGGGCATCGGCGGGTCCGCCCGCACTGCGCCGTCGTAAACCGGGAAGACGTGTCCTCCGGACAGCGTGAACATGGCCTGCACGCCATGCCGCCGTGCCGCCGCTACTGCTTGGGCGCCACCGGTGGCCGGCCGTTCATCCTGGCTCATGCCGCGACGCTACCAGCAGGTAGCCTGCCGCGGTTCCGGTGCCCGCTTTGCGCCGGTACCCGACCGGATGGGCGCAGGCTGTCCGCAGGGCCTGCGATGATTACTACGTGCCGACCCTGACTGACCTGGCCGGCCAGGCCGGTATCCGCCGACCGGACCTCGACTGGCTGCACGCGCTGATCTCCGACTGGCTGCTGCTAGCGGACCTGTCCTTCGCCGACCTCGTGCTATGGGCACCGCTGCGCGGCGACTGCGCCGACTGCGAAGTCGGCCGGCCCGGCGACGGCGACCGGCCGGACCGCCACCGGCCGGGCGATGACGAGCTGACCGGCGAAAGGGCGGCCAGCGAGGGGTCGGACCATGCCAGCGATTCGGCAGGCAGCAGCTGGCCGCATGGTGCCAGCTGGATCGCGCTTGCCCAGATGCGCCCGACAACCGCCCCGACCGCGCTACCCGATGACATCGTGGGCACCATCAGGCCGGGATCCGAGCAGCCGTTGCTGACGGCCGCGTACACGCAGCAGCGAGTGTGCCGCGAAGGCGACCCGGAGTGGACCCGCGGCGTGCCGGTGCGGCACGAGACGATTCCGGTGAGCCGCGACGGGCGCGTCGTCGCGGTGATCGAGCGGTCGACCAACCTCAGCTTCGCGCGTACCCCCAGCCGTCTGGATCTGGCGTACCTGAAGGCAGCCGATGACCTGACGCAGATGGTGGCGGCCGGCATGTTCCCGGCACCGGGCGAGGAGCCTGTCCTGGTGAGGTCGCCACGAGTCGGAGACGGCCTGCTGCGGCTCAGCAGGTCCGGCAAGGTGACCTACGCAAGCCCGAACGCGCTCTCCGCGTACCGGCGGCTAGGGCTGACCGCAGACCTGGTGGGCAAGCAGCTCGGGCCGCTGACCGCCAGGCTCTGCGCTGGCCGGGTCCCTCGCGACGACTCGCTGATGGTGGCGGCCAGCGGCCGCGCGCATGCGGAGACCGAGATTGACGCGAATGGATCGGTCGTGCAGCTGCGCACTATCCCGCTGATCGTAGACGGTGAGCGGGCCGGGGCCCTGATCCTGCTCAGGGACGTGACCGAGCTTCGGCACCGGGAGCGCGAGCTGCTCACGAAGGACGCGACGATCCGGGAGATCCACCACAGGGTCAAGAACAACCTGCAGACGGTCGCAGCGCTGCTGCGGCTGCAATCGAGGCGGCTGCGTGCCCCGGAGGCGAGAGCTGCGCTGGACGAGGCGGTGCGCCGGGTCGGGTCGATCGCGATGGTGCACGAGACGCTGTCCAGGGTCCCCGACGAGATAGTGGACTTTGACGAGATAGCCGAGCGAGTCGCGATGATGGCGGGAGAAGTCTCGGCGCCCGAAGTGCGGGTGACCCCGCGGCTGCTCGGGGAGTTCGGCCTGCTGCCGGCGCTCGTCGCGACGCCGCTGGCACTCGTGCTGACCGAATTGCTGCAAAACGCGCACCAGCACGGCCTCAACCGGCCTGGTCAGGCTACGGCGGCTGGATTCCTGGAGATCTCCGCGGTGCGCAGCCCCGGGAAGCTGACGGTCGTCGTCTCAGATAACGGCGTGGGCCTGCCCGCCGACTTCGACCTGGACTCTACGTCAAGCCTCGGCCTGCAGATTGTCCGGACGCTGGTGCTGACGGAACTGAGCGGCCGTCTGGAGATCGCGCCCCGGCCGGGCGGCGGGACAAAGGTACTCGTCGAGTTGCCGCTGGAACTTCAGCTAGCTGACGCAGCGCCCGTGGCTGGCTAGCCCCATGATCAGCTAGCCCGTGATCAGCGAGCACGGTTCTGGCGAGCACGGCGCTGGCGAGCACGGCGCTGGCGAGCACGGCGCTGGCTAGCACCGCAGTCGGCTAGCACTGCGACTAGCTAACACGCGGATCAGCTGCGCCGCGCTCCCGTTGCGGGCGCGGCGCAGCTTAGCCTTCAGGCCCCCGCGCGCGCCGCGACCCTGCTGCGGCGCTTGGCAGCGCGCCGCTCGTCTTCGCTAAGTCCGCCCCAGACACCGGCGTCCTGGCCACTCTCTAGTGCCCACTGCAGGCAGGGTTCCTGGACCTTGCACCGTCGGCACACTTGCTTGGCCTCGTCGATCTGGAGTAGCGCAGGCCCGGTGTTCCCGATCGGGAAGAAAAGCTCCGGGTCTACGTCACGGCAGGCGGCATGGTGACGCCAGTCCATGAGTCCACTCCTCCTTGCGCTCAGGTCCTGACCGGGCCTGGGCTGCTGTCGCGCTTGTGAATCATTTCACGAGCTATAGTCTATGCGAGTTACGTACGATTTTGATCTCGGCTTACGGTCTTAATCGGCGATGCTGTGCTTACCCCGGCGCCGCGGTGATTATCCGGCAGCACCGATGATCTACCAGGCTGCGCGATGTTTGCAGGCGCCGAATGTTGCCGACTTGCACCGCGCCCGGGACTTGCGCCCCGTTCGCCCCTCGCGTCCAGGCCCGGCCGCGCCCACGTTCGCGTCGCCAGTCCCGCAAGGCGTGCCTAAACACACCCACCAGGAGCGTTACAACCCTCTCAAGGTCGGCGATCAATCGCAAGAGGCTTCGGCAAAGGTTCGGCAGGATTTCGGTGTCATCTCAGTCACATGGCCGGGATGAGACGCCGTGCCCGAGGTACGAACTGCTACGACCGTCACGGACGGTATAAGGGTATTAGCCGCATATCTAATGCTTTATGAAATGCCTTTATGCCAATCCGGATGGCAGTTTAGCGTGGCGCATGACCGATGACCCGCAGCGCGGCGGGCACTGACCGGAAGGTCACCTCTTCGGCCTCGCCTACGTACTCGCCGTCCAGCTGCAGCGCTACCGGCCGGCTCGCGCGCAACTCGATAACCGGCAAGTCATGACCTGACAGCACGGACCGGCCGCGCGGCGGACGGGTGCGTACCGTGAGCATCTGCCGCAGCGTCCGGGCAGTGGCGACAGTGCCGAGGCTGCGGAGAACCAGCAGGTCGAGGCCAGTCTCGAAGCTGGCATCCGGACTAGTGAACACCGGCCTGCTCCCCAGGTATGTCCACGGCGCGGAGTTCGACACGATGCACGTATAAACGGCAGATGCACAGAAACCGGCAGGCTCAGCAATGCTGATTGCCGGACTCCGCCGGTCTGTGACGCGATAGTACTGGCCGAGTGCGGTACGGGCGTACATCGCGGGAGTCAGCCGCCGGCCGGCTGCGCGCCGCCCCTCGACGGCTCGCACGACCTCTGCGTCGAGCCCGAGGCCAGCGTTGAAGGTGAAGTACCGGCCGTTCGCGGTGCCGACTCCGATCTGCCGCTCGTTGCCAGCGGCCAGGTCCGCGATCAGGCGCCCGGCCGCTTCCACCGGGTCGGCGGGCAGGCCGAGAGAGCGAGTGAACACGTTGGCATTCCCGCCCGGCAGCGCGGCGAGCGCAGGAAGGTCTTCCGGGGCAGGAGGCGGCTCCTGGCTTCCGCCCGGCTGGCTGGAATCGCCCAGTAGTCCGTTGACCGCCTCGTTCACCGTGCCGTCTCCGCCGAGGGTCATGACCAGCCCGAACTTGTCCGACACCGCAGTCGAGGCCAGCCTGGTGGCGTCACCCCGGTAACGTGTCTCCACGACCTCTAGGTCGACTGCAGACGCGAGGGCCCGGACGAGGACATCCCGTCGGCCGCGGGTTGTGGAGGTGGCGTGTGGGTTCACGATCAAGAGCGCGCGCACGGGCCCAGGCTAGCCAGCTATCAGCGCAGGCATTGGCAGCACCCCAGAAGCAGGCGCCTCAGTGGCAGTCGCGCAACACACCAGCCGCCTCGCCCGGAACCCCGCAACCCGGCCCTGGACAAGCCCAGCCCGGACCTGGCCAGATGCCGCGGGCGGTCCGGACCGCCGCCGTCGTACAGGCAACCGAAGCGGTTGGCGTGCTCGTCGCTGCACTGATCGCGGGTGTCGACGCGCTCACCGGCAAGTCGTATCACCAAGCGAGCGGCATCGCGATCACGCTCATCGGAATCGCCACCGCAGCGGCCCTGCTCTACGTCGCCCGCGGCCTGCGTAGCGGCCGTCGCTGGTCCAGGACCCCGGCGATGCTGACGCAGCTCTTCATCGGGATCGTCGCCATTTACCTGCTGCAGGCGCCGCGACTCGACTGGGGGATTCCGGCCATTGTTCTGGCCGTCACCGGCTTGGGCGCGCTATTGGCGCCAGCGAGTATCGACGTGCTTACTCCGGGCCGGGCCGGTAAATCCTAGTTAATTCCGGAAACGAGGAATCCCGGCCTAATCGTCGCTTGTCAGGCCCTCGCGCAGCTGGGCCAGTGTCCTCGCCAGGAGCCGGGACACATGCATCTGCGAGATACCCAGCTCGGTCGCGATCTGGGACTGGGTCATGTTGCCGAAGAAACGCAGCAGCAGGATCCGCTTCTCCCGCGGCGGCAGCTGCTCGAGCAGTGGCTTGAGTGACTCCCGGTACTCCACGCCCTCAAGGGCGTCGTCGACCATGCCGAGCGACTCGGCGACGGCCGGCGCGTCCTCGTCGCCGGAGTCTGGCGCATCCAGCGAGACGGTCGAGTAGGCGTTCGCGGACTCCAGGCCCTCCAGCACTTCCTCTTCGCTCATCTGCAGGTGCGTGGCCAGCTCGGCCACAGTGGGCGCACGGCCGAGGTTCTGCGCGAGCTCGCCGATCGCTTTCGCCAGGGCGAGCTTCAGCTCCTGCAGCCGCCGGGGTACCCGGACCGCCCAGCCCTTGTCCCGGAAGTGACGCTTAATCTCGCCGACGATCGTCGGTGTCGCGTAGGTGGAGAACTCCACGCCGCGGTCGAGGTCGAATCTGTCGATCGACTTGATCAGGCCGATCGTGGCGACCTGGGTCAGGTCGTCGAGCCATTCGCCGCGGTTCCGGAACCTGCGGGCCAGGTACTCCACCAGCGGCAGATGCAGCTCAACCAGCTCACTGCGGATCCGCAGCCGCTCCGGGTCGTCGGCAGGCAACGCGGACAGCTTCTCGAACAGCTCGCGCGCATGCCCGCGCTCGCGCGCGCCGTGCTGCGCCCTGGCTGGCGGCGGCGGCAGTTCATCGGCGTCGCCCAGCTCGCCGACATCGGCGAGGTCCCCGGCCTCGGCCAGGTCGGCAACCGCTGCGATCTCTCCGGGGTCGGCTAGCTCGCCAAGATCTGGAGTGTCGCCGAGCTCAAGCACGGACGGCAGCCCGTTGTCGGCTTCATCAGCCCCAGATCCCCCCCTGGCCGGCGCTGTCGACATCATCTCGAACTCCTCGGTCAAGGCGACCTCTGTTTCCCCCGTCACACCGACCCCGGACTCGGGCGGCTCTTGCGCATCACGATGGCTAGCCTGTCTCCCGGTCCCACTTGCGCCTCCACGTTGCCAGCCAGGGCCGAGAGCACGGTCCACGCAAACGTCTCACCCGATGGCGGACGGGGGTTCAGGCAGGGGACCGAGACAGTGATCGTCATGTCGTCAGGGCTCAGCGCGAAGTTGCACTCCAGGCTGCTGCCCGGAATCGCCTGGCTGAGCAGCATTGCGCAGGCTTCGTCTACTGCGATCCGCATGTCCTCGATGTCATCAAGAGTGAAGTCGAGGCGAGCAGCCAGGCCGGCGGTCGCCGTGCGCAGTACCGAGAGGTAGGCCCCGTCAGCGGGCATCCGCACTGTTACCTGGTCGGCGGCGAGGTCGAGCGGGCGCGCGGTCATCAACGGGCCCGCCGCCGTGCTCGTGCCGACGCCGGGAGTAGTAGGTGCGGGGTCCGTCAGGGGCGACGAGCCAGCCGTCAGCGAGCCTGCCGCCGGAACTGAGCTCCCTGCCGGGACTGAACTTCCGGACGGCACCGAACTCCCGGACGGCACGGGCGCCATGGCGGACGCCGTGGTCTCCTCCGTCACCTTCTGTCCTCCCCAACATGCCGGATAAGCCCACTGCCGGCGTTCCCGGCCCCTGTACGCAACTTACAGTTACCATCCGAGTGCACCGGACACCGGATGGTGATATCGGTGATCGCCTGCTGTGCAACGAGTGAGCAGTGGAACGATCTGCGTTTCCGGCAAGGCGTGTGTACAACTGAGATCGGCGGGCCGCGAAGGGCCCGCCGATCAAGAACGCGCTGAGCGGCTAAGCCTGCTTGGTCTCCCAGAAAATCTTGCTGATCTCTTCAATCTTGCCCAGCAGTTCGTCAGCCTTGCCGACCTGCACGGTGCCCTTCGTCCCGGCTGCGCCGGCCAGCTTGGTGGCCTCGTTGAACAGCTGGTGCAGCTGCGGGTACTTCTCGAAGTGCGGCGGCTTGAAGTAGTCCGTCCATAGCACCCACAGGTGATGCTTGACGAGTTCGGACCGCTCTTCCTTGATAATCAGGCAGCGGGTGCGGAACTCAGGGTCGGTGTTGTCCTGGTACTTCTGGATAATGGCCTTTACGGACTCGGCCTCGATGCGCGCCTGCGCGGGGTCGTAGACGCCGCACGGGAGGTCACAGTGCGCATGCGCGGTAACCTTCGGCGCGAGGAGACGTGCGAGCACCCTCATTGATCGCCCTCTCTCAGCTCAGCTCATTGGCTTGAATTCTGACAGTACAACGTCGGCTGACACTGCCCGTGGGGGAGGGATACATGCGCTGGCCGCTGGTGCGAGTCGCGGTGGCGGAGAACTCGATGGAGCCTGCTCTGCGGCATGGCGACTGGCTGCTGGTGTGGCGCGGTCTGCGGAGCGGCCGCCCGCCTCACATCAGGACCGGTCAGCTGGTGATTGCGCGGCACCCGGCGCGGGAGAATCTCTTGCTGGTCAAGCGGGCACGTCCGCACTCGCGTGACGACTGGTGGCTTGAGTCCGACAACTCAACCGCGGCCGGAGCGGTAGACAGCCGGTCGTTTGGCCCCGTTCCCGCCGGTCTTATCGAGGGCAAGGTGCTGCTGCGGTACTGGCCCCGGCGGGCGCACTAGAAAGCGAACCGGCTCCGCTCCCAGCGGGAGCGGAGCCGGCCTATTTGCTACCGGAGCGTCAGTGCGCCGCGGCGTCGACGCCGCCGTGTGCGGCCTGCTTTTCGACCAGCACCAGCATCTCTTCCTTGGGCAGCTTCACGGCTTGCGCCCAGTAGTAGATGACGAGGCTGAAGATGGCGACTACCAGCATGTCGATGCCGAAGTGCAGGTGGCCGGTGTTCAGCGGGGCCAAGGTCGCGCCGCCGGAGAACTGGCCTTGCCAGGAGATGATGCCCATGCCGATCAGATAAACCGGCAGCCACTGCGCGGACTTCCAGTCCAGCGGCGGGCGGTCCTTGTCGAACGCCATGGAGACACCGATGAGCACGTAGCCGATGACAATGGCGATGCCCAGCTTCCAGATCACCAGGAGGCCCGACCAGTAGATGATCAGGTTGGCGATGATGAACGCGACTGGCGTGAGCCACACTGCGCCGGGCATCCGGTACGGCCGGTCAGCATCGGGAACCTGGCGGCGGAACGCGCCAAGCGAGAGCGGAGCACCCGCGTACATCAGCACGCTCGCGCTGGTCACGAGGCCGACCAGCGACTTCCAGCTCGGGAACGGCAGCAGGAACAGCAGGCCCGCAAGGAAGGCGACGATCAGGCTGAACCACGGCACGCCGTTCTTGTCGGTCCTGGCGAAGATCTGCGGGTAGTACCTGTTCCTGGCCAGGCCGTAGCCAACCCGGGAGGTGGACGTCTGGTACATAAGGCCGGTGCCGAACGGCGAGATGAACGCGTCGATCCGCAGGATCGTCGCCAGCCAGGCAAGTCCGGCGAGGCCCGCCAGGCCCGCGAACGGGCCGACCGCGATCGGGCTCGTCGACTTGATCGCGCTGAATCCGTGGGTGATCAGGTCCGCCGGCGTCGCGCCGATGAAGACGACCTGGAGCAGCACGTAGATCACTGTGCCGATCAGGCAGGCGTAGATGATCGCTCGCGGCAGGTTCCGCTGCGGGTCCTTGATCTCACCAGCCAGCTGGTCAGCCTGCTCGAAGCCCAGGTAAGCGAAGACGATGCCGGCGCTCGGGACCGCGGTCAGGATCGCCTTGAGGCCGCCGGGCGCGAAGCCGCCGCCCGGGTTGAAGTTGGCCGGGTGGAACTTGAAGAACAGGATGATGATGGCGAGCACCGGGACGGCGACCTTCCACCACGTGATCGCGCTGTTGACACGGGTGAACAGGCGCATCGCCAGGAAGTTGATGCCAGTGAAGATTGCCATCAGCACGATCGTGACGATGAAGCCGGTGGTGGTGGTGACGCCCGTGGTCGAGTTGTAGACGCTCGGCCAGTAGTACGAGCCATACTGCATCACCGCGAAGCACTCGATCGGCGCGACGGTGACCGCCTGGAGCCAGGAGAAGAAGCCGAACGAGATGCCGGCGACGCTTCCGAACGCAAGGTGCGGGAACCGGGCGGTACCACCCGCGACCGGGAACATCGCGCCGAGCTCGGCGTGCACGAGGGCCAGGATGATGACGGCGACGCCGCCGATGATCCATCCGATGAGCGCCGCCGGGCCGGCGAGCTGCGCCGCGCCGAACGCGCCGAACAGCCAGCCTGAGCCGATGATCGACGTCTCGGACGCCCAGGTCGCGCCGATTAGCCCCATCTCTCGTTTGAGGCCGACGTCTGCCGGCTTCGTGACTGTAGCGACAGACTCAGCTGTCATGGTTCAGACCCTCTTTCCGGTCCGCATACGAAGGCCATACGGCCTCTTGAGTGTTGCTCATGGTAATGATCGACTTGGGAGATGAGAAGAAGCCGCTTGGCTTCATTTCGGTAACGCCGGCGGCCGAAGACTGGCTGGCCGCTGCTACGCCAACTGCCTCTTCCCGTGCATATGGCCAGGTCAGGCCGCCTACGGTCGACTGGCTCTCAGGTTCGGTCAGACCATCCCGCATGCGCACGTAAATAAAGAAAATAGAACGAACCGGCTCCGGCAGCCGGCCGGTGAGGTGTCTTCTAGCTTGCCGCTGGGGTGGAGCGCGGTGGCAGGCTGGCCGCCGAATTGGGCGCGGTGCTCTTGGGCTGCGAGCTTTCCTGCTGCCGGCGCAAGGTGCTGACATTTCCCTTGGCCGCGGCGTGCTCGGCGCAATAGCGTCGCGATTTGCCAGGGCTGGCGTCGATGAAGACCCCCGGGCAGGACGCGATCGCGCAGACGCCCAGCCTGCTCACGCCGAGCAGGGAGACGGTCAGCGCGACGCCAATGACCGCTCCGGCCGCGAGCTGGTCAGATACCGAGCCGTGCGGCGCCAGGTGGACGTGCCACCGCTGATCATCGTGGCTGACCAGTTCGGGCTGGATGGGGAACTGCACGAGCAGCGCGTTCATCCGGTCCATCGCCTCTTGGCTGGCACCGCCTGCCGCGGCAATGAAGATGGCGTTGAACTCGTCCCGCAGGTGGCGGAGCACGACTAGGTCACGCCTGGTGACGGGCCCAGTCAGGCAGTCACCGAGGGCGTTTGCGCATGCAGCGGCCGAGCCGAGCGGATCCGGCTCACCAGGAGCCTGGACAGCGGTGTTGGCAAGGCGAACCGCTAGCTCTGCGTACGACGAGAGGTTCACGACGGTCCTTACGGTCCTTACCTGCTGGTCTCATCAGGTTGGCCGCTTCCCGGATCGAGTATGGCACAGTCGCCAATGGCCGGGTGCGCCTCCTTATCACATAACCATTTACATTAGCCAGCTTGAGTGCCATGTCCGGTCTCCAGCGGCCGCGGGCCCGGACTGCGAGGTCGCGGGCGCCGGCTGGCCGCATTAACGATCTGGAGAGCCGGCCAATCCGGGCCTGCCCGCCTGCCGCTAATCTCCAGACATGTTCGCAGTCACAGCGGCGCGTTTCGACGCCGAAAATCCAATCGCGGGCCTAGCGCTCGGTGAGCACGCGGAGCCGGTCGCACCGGACGGCTGGACTACGGTCACGGTCCGGGCGGCGTCGCTCAATCATCACGACGTGTGGTCGCTGCGCGGTGTCGGACTGTCCGCTGACCGGCTGCCGATGATCCTTGGCTGTGACGCTGCCGGCGTCGACGAAGAGGGCAACGAGGTGGTGGTGCACGCCGTCATCGGCGATCCCGCCGTGGCCGGCGGCGACGAGACGCTGGATCCGTCCCGGTCGCTGCTGTCGGAACGGTACGACGGGACGTTCGCCGAGCGGGTCGCCGTGCCGCGGCGGAATCTCGTGCCCAAGCCGGCTGCCCTGTCCTTCGAGGAGGCTGCGTGCCTGCCGACGGCTTACCTGACCGCGTTCCGGATGCTGTTCGATCGCGCGCCCATCGGCCCCGGCTCGACGGTGCTGGTGCAGGGCGCAGGCGGCGGCGTGGCAACGGCTCTCATCCTGCTCGGCCGCGCCGCCGGCTACCGGATGTGGGCGACGAGCCGGAGCGAGGCGAAGCGAGCGCGTGCCCTCGAGCTCGGCGCCGACCAGGTCTTCGAAACTGGGGCACGGCTACCAGCGCGAGTCGACGCGGTCATGGAGACGGTAGGCGAGGCGACCTGGGCGCACTCGCTACGTGCGCTGAAGCCCGGCGGCACGATCGTCATCTCGGGCGCCACCAGCGGCTCGGTCCCATCGGCCGACTTGAGCCGGGTGTTCTTCCTGCAGCTCTCGGTGATCGGCTCCACGATGGGCACTCGGGACGAGCTCGCCCGGCTGCTGACTTTCTGCGCCCAGAATGGCACGCGCCCGCGCATCGACCGGACGATGCCGCTCCGCCAGGCACCGGACGGATTCGCCGCGATGATCGATGGCGATGTGTTCGGGAAGGTTGTCTTCACGCTCTGAGCGGGAGCGGCTCAAACCACATCGATCGTACGACTGCTGTGGTTCTAGCGACTGCGATCGTACGACCGCTGTGGTTAGCGAGTGATTCGACCGAGCTATCGGGCTCACCACTGGGTCAGCGCCTTGGCGTCGGACTGTCGGACGGTCGTGGCACGCTCTGCCCTATGCCGAAGTTATCCGGTTATGACCGATCCATGCTCGCGGACATGCTGCGGAAGCAGCACGGTGTCGTAGCTCGACGCCAGGCCATTACATGCGGGATGACCGAGAATGCGATCCGGCACCGCGTTCGTAGCGAGGGCCCATGGCAGATAGCGCTCCCCGGTGTCTACGTGGTGGGTCGCGGTGCCTTATCTGACAAGCAGCGCGCGGTCGCGGCCTTCCTGTACGCCGGAGGCGCTATCGCGATCACTGGCATGACGGCCGTTGCCTGGCATGGCATGCCGGTCAGCAGACCTGAGCTCATCGACGTGCTCATCCCGCCGCAGCAAAGACGGAGCGATGCCGGCTTCGTCCGGCTTCGGCGGACGAGGGTGACGCCGGGGGTCTCGTTCCAGGACGGCATCGTCAGCTACGTAGCGCTTGACCGGGCGATCGCCGACGAGGCACGGCAGCTCACTGACATGCCGGCGGTCCGGGATCTGGTCGCGTCAGCTGTGCAGCGCGGGAAGGTGCAGATCTGGCAACTCGCCAGGGAGCTTGACCTGGGACCGAAGCAAGGATCAGCCCGGCTGAGACTGGTGCTCGCGGAGGTTTCCGACGGAGTGCGGTCGGTGGCAGAGAACGACTTGCGGCTGATCATCAAGCAGTTCCGGCTGCCCGATCCGCTCTACAACCCGCGTCTGTTCGTCGGCGGTCAATTCCTCGCTAGTCCCGACGCGTGGTGGCCGGACCATGGCGTGGCCGCCGAGGTCGAGTCGAAGGCCTGGCATTTGTCGCCCGGCGACTGGGAACGCACACTGGCTCGACGGGCAATGATGGCCGCCGAAGGCATCGTTGTCATGCCATTCCCGCCGTCGAAGCTACGCGCCGCGCGGCAGCAGGTTGCCAGGGAGATCCGCACGGCTCTGACGAGGTCACGCGGCTCGCTGGCGCACATTGCGACGCGGCCGGCCGATTAGGCGCAGCCGGGTTTGCCCGGGGGCAGGCCGGTCGCGCGCCGCGGTTGGCCGCGCCGCGCCGGTCAGGCGCCGTTGGTTTGCCGGGGGCTGCCGCTTAGGCGCAACCAGATGCCGGGGCGGGCCGGCCGCGTCACGATACGGCCGGGCTTGCTGCTTAGTCCGCCTCGGGCTGGCCCGCGGCGTCGGCTGAGCCGCCTGCAGCTGTTGCGTCATTGCCTGGCTGGTCCGTCCCGGCGTCGCCGGAGCCGGCGGCCTTGGCGCCGTGCCCGCTGTCAGCGAACACTTCGGTCCTGACCCTGGCGAGGGTGTCGGTGAGAATGTCCCGCAGGTCATTCAGCGAGCGCTCACCGAGATTCCCGGTCTGCTTGGCAGCGGCGCGCAGTTCGGTAGCGAACTGCATCGCCATCCGCTCCAGGTCGCCGAACGGGTTCGGCCCCGCCCGGCGCGACCGCCCGCTCGAACCGGGTGCGGAGTCCCGTGCTTGCCCTGGGCGGCGGCCGCCCGCGTCCTCGCCTGCCTCGTCGCGAAACCCGGACCAGTCCGCCCACGAGCTCCAAGGTGACCAGTCAGCCCGGCCAGCCCATGCCGCCCAGTCGCCATGACTGCGGCCTTGCGCGCGGAAGCGGGCACGCATCTGGTCCCGGCTGCGCCGGGCTTCGTCCCTGATGCGCCGCGCCTCGTCGCTGGCGTGCTCGCCTTGGTCCGATCCGGTGGCCGAGTCCCGCTCGTCCGCCGTACCTGCCCCGTCGGAGCGGTAGCTATCGTCGCCGGTGTCCGGGCCGTCCGTGCTCTCCGGGCCGTCGCTCCTGGACCGGCCAGTCCGTCCGCTATCGGCACGGAACTCCCTGGCCGCGGACGCCAGCTCCTCCCGGATCGTGCGAACGGTATCCCTGACGTCCTCGGAGATCTCCCGCGCCACGTCGCGCAGCGACTCGGTGAGCTCATCCTCCAGGTCAGCTAGATCGCCGAGCCTGGACCGGATCTCTTCCCGGCCTTTGTCGGTAATGCTGTAGACCTTCTTGCCGTCCACTTCCTCGTGCGTGACAAGTCCGTCTTCTTCCAGCCGCGCAAGCCGCGGGTAGATGGTGCCAGGCGACGGAGCGTAAACACCCATGAAGCGGTCCTGCAGCAGCCGGATGACTTCGTAGCCATGGCGCGGCGACTCGTCGAGCAGCTTCAGCAGGTACAGCCGAAGTCTGCCGTGCCGGAATACTGGGCTCACTTAAACCTCACCGCCAGCCTGGGGCCACCGAACGCCTGGGTCTGACATGCGTCGCGTTGGGATGATCGTAGTCCCTGTGAATACGATATGTCGCGTCGCCCAAAAGTCAAGATGTATCGTGTTCTTGCTCGCCGGTAGCGGCATGGCAGCCAAGTCGACCACAGTCACACCGATCACAGTCACATCCATCGCAGGCGGATCCGTCGCAGGCACGCCGTCGCGGCCGGGACACGAAGAGTCAGCCGCCGTTGCCGCCGTTGCCGCCGTTGCCGCCGTCAGTCGCCGTCGTCAGAGTCGTCCCTGTCGTCAGAGCCGTCCCTGTCGTCAGCATCGACGCCGTCGTCGACATCGCCGAAGTCGTCAGCGTCGTCATCTAGCCGGGCCAGCCAGCTGGCCAGGCTGTTCACGGTGCTTTCAGACTCCGGGTACTCATCGACGAAGTCGCGCAGCCGCTCGCCAAGCCAGCTGACCGAAACCTGCTCTGTGCCGCGTCGCTCCTCGAGCTCCTCGATTCCCCGGTCGGTGAAGTACACCGTCAGCCGTTCTGGGGAAGCACTGCATCCACGATCGCTGCCTGCTCTGCCGCGTGCGCCTTAGCTTTCCCGGATGCGGGCGCCGAACTGGCGGGCCTGGACACCAGCGAGATCCGCCGCCCAGTCTGCTCCGGCAGGTGCAGCGCCATGAATGGCCAGGCGCCCATGTTGGCGGGCTCCTCTTGCACCCAGGTCACCTCGGCTCCAGCGGGATACTGCGCTAGCTGCGCAGAGATCTGCTCGGCGGGCAGCGGGTACAGCTGCTCAACCCGCAGCAGCGCGACGTCGAAGGCTCCGGTCGCCTGCCGGCGTTCGGCCAAGTCGTAGTAGATCTTGCCGGAGCACAGCACGACGCGGCGCACGACGGCCGGGTCTGTGACGGCTGAATCAGGGAGCACTGGCCTGAACGAGCCCGTGGTGAAGTCCGCGGTGGCAGACGCTGCCGCCTTGAGGCGGAGCATCGACTTCGGGGTGAAAACGATCATCGGCTTCACCCGAGGTGAGAGAGCCTGCCAGCGCAGCAGGTGGAAGTAGCTGGCCGGAGTGCTCGGAATCGCCACCGTCATGTTGTCCTGCGCGCAGAGCGAGAGGAACCGCTCGACCCTGGCGGAGGAGTGGTCAGGGCCCTGGCCCTCGTAGCCGTGCGGCAGCAGCAGCACGACCCCGGAATGCTGGCCCCACTTCTGCTCGCCTGAGCTGATGAACTCGTCCACGATCGTCTGCGCGCCGTTCACGAAGTCGCCGAACTGAGCTTCCCAGCAGACCAGCGCTTCCGGCCGGGCGACGGAGTAGCCGTACTCAAAGCCGACCGCCGCGTACTCCGACAGCAGCGAGTCGTACACGTGGAACTTGGCCGTGGGGGAATTGAAAGTCCGCAGCGGGGTGTATTCCGCGCCGCTGTGGCGGTCCACGAGCGTGGCGTGCCGCTGCCCGAACGTGCCTCGCCGCGAGTCCTGCCCGATGAGCCGGACCGGGTGACCGTCGATCAGCGTCGAGCCGAACGCGAGCAGTTCGCCGGTCGCCCAGTCGATCTCGTCCTGCTCGACCATTGCAGCGCGCCGCTGCAACTGGGGAAGCAGCCGCGGGTGCACGGTGAAGCCCTCTGGCAGCGACACCTGGGTGTCGATGATGCGCTTGACGGTCTCGGCCGAGATGGCAGTCGGCGTGCTCGCGTAATCAGCCGGCACATCGTCACCGGGCTGTGGCCGGAGCAGCGCGCCTGGATCGGCAGGCCGGCTGATGGCGTCCTTCGTCTCAGTAAAGGCACGCTCCAGCTCCTGCTGGTAGTCGCGGAGCGCCTGCTCGGCTTCCTCGATCGTGATGTCACCGCGGCCGATCAGCGACTCGGTGTAGAGCTTGCGGGTCGAGCGCTTGGCATCGATGAGGTCGTACATCAGCGGCTGCGTGAACGAGGGGTTGTCGGCCTCGTTGTGCCCGCGCCGCCGGTAGCAGATCATGTCGATCACGACGTCCTTGGCGAACGCCTGCCGGTAAGCGAACGCCAGCCGGCCAACCCGGACCACTGCTTCCGGGTCATCCCCGTTCACGTGGAAGATCGGTGCCTGGATCATCCGGGCGACGTCGGTCGAGTAGACGCTCGACCGCGACGACTCTGGCGAGGTGGTGAAGCCCACCTGGTTGTTCACCACGATGTGGACCGTGCCGCCAGTGCGGTAGCCGCGTAGCTGCGATAGCTCGAGCGTCTCGGCCACCACGCCCTGGCCGGCGAATGCGGCATCACCGTGGATCAGCACCGGCAGCACGGTGAATCCCGGCTCGCCCATGTCGATGATGTCCTGCTTGGCCCGGACGACGCCTTCCGTGACCGGGTCCACGGCCTCCAGGTGGCTCGGGTTGGCCACCAGCGAGGTAGCGATCTGTGACCCGTCCGCCCCGGTGTACTTGCCCTCCGCGCCGAGGTGGTACTTGACGTCGCCGGAACCGTGCGTGGTCGCCGGGTCAAGGTTGCCCTCGAACTCCTGGAAGATCTGTGCGTACGACTTGCCGACGATGTTGGCCAGCACGTTGAGACGGCCCCGGTGCGCCATGCCGATGACGGCCTCGTGCAGCTGCTCGCCCGCCGCCTCAGTCAGCACCGCGTCCAGCAACGGGATGAGCGACTCGGCGCCCTCCAGCGAGAACCTGCGCTGGCCCACGAACTTGGTCTGCAGGAACATCTCGAACGCCTCGGCGACGTTGAGCCGGGACAGGACCCGCAGCTGCTCGTCGTGGTCGGCGCGGCCGTGCGGCCGCTCGACGCGGGCCTGGATCCAGGCCCGCTCCTCCGGGTTCTGGATGTGCATGTACTCCACGCCGACGGTCCGGCAGTACGAGTCGCGCAGCACGCCGAGGATCTCGCGCAGCGGCATGCGCGCCTTGCCGCCGAAGCCGCCGGTGGCAAACTCCCGCTCCAGGTCCCACAGCGTCAGGCCGTGCTGGTTGATGTCCAGGTCCGGATGCTTGCGCTGCTTGTACTCCAGCGGATCGGTGTCGGCCATCAGGTGGCCGCGCACCCGGTAAGCGTGGATCAGCTCGTAAACCCTGGAGGCCTTGGAAATGTCATCCTCGTGGCCTGCCGGTATGTCCTGGACCCAGCGAACCGGCTCATAGGGGATCCGCAGCGAGGAGAAGACATTGTCGTAGAAGCCGTCGCTGCCCAGCAGCAGCTCATGTATGACGCGCAGGAACTCGCCGGACTGGGCGCCCTGGATAATCCGGTGGTCGTAGGTGGAGGTCAGCGTCATCGTCTTGCTGATCGCCAGCCTCGCCATCGTGTCCGGCGAGGCACCCTGGTAAGCGGCCGGGTACTCCATGGCCCCGACGCCGACAATGGAGCCCTGACCCGGCATCAGCCTCGGGACCGAGTGCTCGGTGCCGATGGTGCCCGGATTGGTCAGGCTGATCGTCGTGCCGGCGAAGTCGTCCACCGTGAGCTTGCCAGCCCTGGCCTTCCGGATGATGTCCTCGTAGGCCATCCAGAACTGCCGGAAGTCCATCGACTCGGCATTCTTGATGCTCGGCACCAGCAGCTGCCTAGAGCCGTCACCCTTCTGCACATCGATGGCCAGGCCCAGGTTCACGTGCTCTGGCTGGACCAGCACAGGCTTGCCGTCCGCCTCGGCGAACGAGAAGTTCATGTCGGGGACGGCGGCAAGCGCCCGGACGAGCGCGTAACCGATCAGGTGGGTGAAAGAGATCTTGCCGCCGCGGCCGCGGGCCAGGTGATTGTTGATCACGATGCGGTTATCGACCAGCAACTTCGCGGGAACGGGGCGGACGCTCGTCGCGGTTGGCACCGTCAGGCTCGCCGCCATGTTGGCCGCAGTCCTGGCGGCCGCACCGCGCAGTCGCTCAGTATGCTCCGCGGCCGGGCCTGCCGGCGGGGCGGCCGGGCCGGCGCCAGTTGTCGCAGTGCTCGTCGCTGGGGGAGCAGGCGGTGCTGTGCTTACCGGAGCCGGGCTTACCGGAGCCGGGCTTACCGGAGCCGGGCTTACCGGCGCGGTGCTTGCCGGTATGGGGCCAGTCGCAACCGAGGCCGTCCTAACCGAGCCGGCCGCGCTTCCGTTGCCCGACGCGGGAACTGCGCTCGGACCTGCAGGGCCTGCCGGGGCGACAGTGCCCGGGGCCGGGGGAACAGCCGCGCCGGCGCCGTCGGCCGCAGGGGCCAAGCGCTCATCCCCGGCAGGAACGCCGGTGGTCGCGGCACCTGTCCGAGCCGGCTGTCCCGCCGTGTCCGGCTGCGGCTGGTAGTCAGCGAAAAAGCTCCACCAGGCCCGGTCGACCGAACCAGGATCGGCCTGGTAGCGCTGGTAAAGCTCGTCGACGAGCCACTGATTCGGCCCGAAGTCCGCCCGGCTGGCTGAGCCGTCCGATGGTGGCTCGGCGCCCGCTTCCGCGGAGTTAGCTGACGACTTTGTGAGATCCGCGGACCCGCGCGGGGACTCAGCAGACACGGCGGACATCGCCCTCTTCCGGAGCTTGCTTGGCTGTGATATATGCGCGTAACAAGGCTACCCGTGAGGCACAACTGGCCCGTTGCGGCGCTTAATCCTTAATCTGACAGCCGGAGCCAGCGGACCTGATCTCGGGGTCAAACAGCCCTCAGCCTATCGGTGGATCTGGTCCCGGCCGTGAGGCGCGAGCCAGCTGACGAAAGGACCTTTCGGGATAATCCCGCTTGGGTTTATCCAGGTCTGCGCCTGGTAGTAGTGCCGCTTGATCGCCACGAAATCGGTAGTGTCGCCGAAGCCGGGACGCTGGTACAGGTCGCGTGCGTAGCCCCAGAGCGCGCCGTAGTCGGCAAGCCTGTGCAGGTTGCACTTGTAGAGCAGGTAGTAGACCGCATCGAACCTGGCGAGCGTCGGGTACAGCCGGACATCTGCCTCGGTCATCAAGCCGCCGAGCAGGAACCGTCGGCGCGCCAGCCGCTCTTCCAGGGCGTCAAGAGTGGTGAAGATCGCATCGAAGGCCTCTTCGTAAGCGGCCTGCGTGGTGGCCAGCCCGGCCTTGTAGACGCCGTTGTTCACGGTGTGGTGGATCAAAGTGGCGACGGCGTCGATCTCGCGCCGCTGGGCGACTGGGTACAGCTCCGGCGCACCGGGCCGCCAGAAGGGCCTGAAGTCCGTTTCCATCGCGACTGTGATCTGCGCCGAGTCGTTTGTCACGATCCGCTGTGCCTTGGCATCCCAGAGCACTGGCAGGCTCACCCGGCCCTGGTAGCCGGGATCGGCCGCCAGATAAAGCTCAGCGAGGTAGCGCACGCCCGTCAGCGGATCGCGTCCGCCGGCCTGATCGCCGAACCGCCAGCCGCGCTCGGCGGGTACCGGGTCGGCCAGGCTGAGCCCGACGACCCGCTCAAGGCCCAGCAGCCGCCGGACGATGAGCGTGCGCTGCGACCACGGGCAGGCCAGCGAGGCATAGAGCTGATAACGGCCTGGCTCGGCGGGTACCCCGGTCGAGCCGTCGCGGCCGACCCGAAGCGTGATCTCGGCTGTCCCGCGAATGCCCTCCTGGCCGGGACGGGCACCCTGCGGCGTCGGATAGCCTCCGGTTGCCGGGCCGACCGGGAATGGCTGCGAGGCCTGCATTCCCAGTCCCTTCGGTCCCTCGCTCAGCGACGCATGATTCCTACTAGATCATGGCCAGCGCGCGCAAGACCTGGCAAGGGCGCGGTCCGGCCGACGCAGAGCGCGGCCAGCCACCGTGCCAGGAAGGACGGCCAGAGTGAGTTCCCTCGCCAGCGGCCTGGTGAACCTGCATGGCTGGGTTGCCTACCTGGTGATCGCGGCGCTGGTGTTCGGGGAGACGGCGGTCTTCGTCGGCTTCGTGCTTCCTGGCGAGATCGCGGTGGTGCTCGGCGGCGTGCTCGCAAGCCGCGGGCACGTGTCCTTGCCGGTGCTGATCCTGATCGTCGTCGCCGCCGCCGTTGCCGGTCCGTTCATCGGTTACGAGATCGGCCGGCGGATGGGTGA
This sequence comes from Streptosporangiaceae bacterium, assembly GCA_035507615.1. Classification (GTDB taxonomy): domain Bacteria; phylum Actinomycetota; class Actinomycetes; order Streptosporangiales; family Streptosporangiaceae; genus JAJYUU01. Next base: position 194,635 of record DATJNX010000018.1, on the reverse strand, counting down.
CCGGCTGCTGCAGGCCAAGGGCCTTGCCAGGGTCCGGGGCGGCGCCGAACGCACTCGCTCCATACTGAGCAGGCGCGGCGGCGCCGCGGTCTTCCTGGGCAGGTTCATCGCGATCGCTCGGGCGGTGATGCCGGCCGCTGCCGGTGCGGCGAGCGTAAGGTACGGCACCTTTGCCTTCTATAACGTGCTCGGCGGCCTGCTCTGGGGAGTGGGCTACTGCTTGCTGGGATACCTGGCCGGGTCCGCGTACGTAGTGGTCGAGCGGCGGGTCGGCGCCGGCCTCGCGATCGGGATCGGCGTAGTGGTAGTCGCCGCAGTCGCGACCTGGGCGGTCCGCCGCCACCGGGCTCGGGCCAAGGCTGCCGAGTAGCTCAGCGTGCTAGCCAGCGGGAGCGCCGGCCAGCCAGATGTCGGTACGGCGGCCTGCGAGGGACGGCAGAACCGCCCGCACCTGCGCGGTTTGCTCGGTGTCGACCTCGCCGACGCCGAGTCCCTCGGTCGGCCCGAGATCGAGGCGGACCACGCCCATCGGGTCGACGAGCAGGCTGCGGCCGATTCCGGTCGGCGCCTTGGTCGGCGGCTCAGCCGGATCGGGCACCTGTCCCGCGGCAGCGACCCAGACGGTGTTCTCGATCGCGCGGGCCCGGACCAGGGTGACCCAGTGCTCTTCCTTGAAGGTGCCCGCTGCCCAGGCGGCTGGCAGCACCAGCAAGTCGGCACCGCCGGCTGCGAGGGCGCGCGCTAGCTCGGGGAACCTGACGTCATAGCAGGTCATGAAGCCCACACGCAGCCCCGCCAAGCTAGCGATGACGACATCGTTGCCGGGTGCCACGGCCTGCGACTCGCGGTGCCCGAGCGCGTCAAAAAGGTGGATCTTCCGGTAGACCGCAGCCAGGCTGCCGTCAGCCTCGAAGCCGACTGTGGTGTTGTAGACGCGGCCGCCCGGGCCGGGCTCGAACATGCTTGCCACGATCGCCAGGCCGGCCGACTCTGCGGCTTCCGCAAGCCCGCGGCAGAACGGACCGTCGATTGGCTCGGCTACCGCGCTCAAGTCCGCGGAGAACCGTACTTGCGTTCCTTCCGGGAAAACCACGAGCGCAGCGCCCTGGCTCGCGGCGCTGGCCGCGGCTGCGCGCACCCGGTCGAGGTTGACCTGAGGTGCTGAACTGATCGGGAGCTGGCCGAGAGCGACGCGCATGCTCTGCAGCCTAATCTGGGCAGCCTAATCTCAGGCGCCTGCCACGTCACCGATGATCTCACGGACCGACTCCCTGCTAGTTTCCCGGCCTTCCGCGCCCGATTCGGGCGGTTTGAACCCGGCAAACCAACAGGGAGTCGGCTCGTTATCCCTCCGCCGGCGGGCTGGTCAGACCCGAGGCAGCGTGAGCGCACGGGTTCGGCCGAGCTCGCTTTCAGCCGATGGCCGAGGCGCATGCGGATAGTGACGCCGCCGGCGCCGTGGGTAGACGGTGCCGCCAATGCGCAAGCAAACGACTGCGCGCGCAAGAGCAGCGAACGGGCCGGGCGGGCGCCCGGCGATCGAGCGGGCGGCGTCCTCGCGGTGGCTGGCGACAGTTACCAGTACTGCCGCGCCTACCGGTGCCGCCACGACAACGGCCGCCATGACTAACAGGACGATCATTTGTTCTCCTTGGGGGTGCCGACCCGATGCGTCCGGTTGCCTTCCCTCGGGATGCCGCGGCGTCCGACGGCGGGTCGCACCCCGGCCCCCGATCAGTCACGCTAACCTTCCTATAGTCCCAGACACTGGACTCATACCAATGAGTCCAGTGTTTGAAACAACCTGAACAGGTAATTTTGTCGGTAGCCAACCGGGTTTGGAGGGCGGCAGTGGTTGCTCACCCCAAGTACCAGCAGATTGCTGACCGGTTGCGCGCTCAGATCGGCAGCGGTGCCCTCCAGCCGGGCGAGCGGCTGCCGAGCGAGCCCGACCTGGCTGCGGAGTTCGACGCATCCAGGAACACAGTGCGGCTGGCGATCGCGCTGCTGATCAACCAGGGCCTGGTGGTAAGCCGCCAGGGTCTTGGCACCTTCGTGGTCGAGCCGACAAAGCCCTTCACTGCGCTGCTGTCCAGGATCCACGCGCCGCCCAGCGAACAGCATGCGTCCATGTCGCTGCCGGTTGTCAGCCCGGCTGCCGACGAGTCCGAGATGGTCCAGCTATTCGTCGAATCCCGGACAGCCAGCCCGAGCGTCGCGGAGAAGCTTGACCTTCCAGCCGGCGACACGGTGGTGGTGCGGCGCTCGCAGTACTTCATCGGCGACGTGCCCTGGCAGATGATCAATTCGTACTATCCGAGCGACATAGCCAAGGGCACCGCGCTCGAGCAGGCTGGCGAGATCGGGTCGGGCAGCGTCGGGCTGCTGACCGAGCTTGGCTTCCCGCAGCAGGGATTTGTGGACGAGATCGGCTCACGGATGCCGAACGCCCGGGAGTTCGACTTCTTCAAGCTGGTGAGCGGTATCCCGGTGATCTTGGTGAACCGCACGTCGTACACCACCGACCGGCCCATCCGGCTGACCCGGTACATCTACCGGGCAGACCGGGTCAGGCTGCTGCACGTCGAGGGCAGCATTCCGGAGAGCTATCGGCACGCCTGAGGCGAGCCGGGTGGCCCGGCGAACGCGGGCCTGCCCGATCACTGGCTCTGGCGGGTATGACGCCGGCTGGTACCAGGCGGTGTCAGATCCGGACAGGGGTCAGATCCGGCTAGCGTGGCCGCTGTGCTGGCCTTGTTCCTCGTCGCGGTTTCGGTCGGGATGTCCAACCTCGCCGCTTCGATCGCTATCGGCGTCTCGGGCGTCGATGCCCGCACGCGCCTTCAGGTCGGGCTGATTTTCGGCTTGTTCGAGTCGGGCATGCCGGTGCTCGGCCTGCTTATCGGCGCCCAGGTCGCGGCCGGCCTCGGCCCCACGGCCCGCTGGATCGGAGCCGGGTTGCTGATCGCCGTCGGCCTCTACACGCTAGTCAGTGCTGCACGATCCGGGGCCGACCTGGCCGCACCTGCGCCAGCGCATGCCGAGCCAGAGGATGCCGAGCTGGGATCGCTGCCGCCGGCCCGTGCGCCGGGGGTAGGCCGGCTGCTGGTCAGCGGACTCGCGCTGAGCGTGGACAACCTTGTCGTCGGCTTCGCCCTGGGCACCTATCGCACATCGATCGCTATCGGCGTGATCGTTATCGGGGCGGTCAGCGTAGCCATGTCGCTAGTCGGCCTGGAACTTGGCGCTGGCATCGGGAAGTGGGCAGGCAGGCGGGGAGAGCAGCTGGCCGGCCTGATGCTGATTTCGGTCGGCATCGCGATCGCGTCAGGTGCACTAAGTTGACCGGCGCAGCGGGCTGATCAGCCGGCCAGCCTGGCGAGCTCCGGCACGAAATAAGCGGCGTCCACCGTGCCCACGCCAGTCACCAGGTCATATCCGCGGACTGCGCTGAAGCCCTTGACGGTGTAACGCTTGCTGCCGTTCATGAACGTCTGGCTGTTGTTGCCCTTGGTGATGTCGACCTCGCCAGGATCGTGCCGGGCTTCGATCTGGTAGATCGCCGGGTTGATCAGGCCGAGAGCGTGCCCGCCGTGCTGGTAGGCGTACTGATAGGCAAGAGCCACGATCCCCGCGAACAACGGCGTCGCCAGGCTGGTGCCGCAGATCGGGCTCCATTCCCCTCGATGGCCGCCGTAGAAGCTGCCGTAGATAGCCACCGAGCTGCTGCACGATGCGTCCATCGAAATATCGGGGATACCTCGCTGGGCGCCGGTCACGCCGCGCACGGCGTCCTGATACGCCGGCCGGCCGAAGACGATGGACCGTCCACCGCCGCTGTCGCTCCACCCGATGTCAGGCGACCTGCGCGTACCGTTAGCGCGCAAGTTCAGCTGGGTGCCGCCGACGGCGGTGACGAGCGGATCGGTGGCGGGCCAGGAGACCGCCCGGGTGGTGTACTCGTCCACCATGTTGTACTTGTAGCTCGTCGCGCCCTGGTCGCCGGTGGCGGCGAGTACCGTCACATGATCGCTGCTCGCGAGTTGATAGGCGCCGCGGAGGTTCTGGATCGCCGCGTAGTCCGACTTTCGAGAGAACGTCTGCTCAGTCGCGGCGAAGCTCTGGCTGATCACTTGCCCGAGCTTGCGCCTCAGCACGTACTTCTCGGCGGCCACGATTTGCGGGAAGCCAGTCGTTCCCTCGTTCTCCGATGTCGGGGTCTCCACCAGCACGATGCTGGCGCCAGGCGCCATGACGTGCGCCCATTCCACATCGAGGGTAGTTTCAGCGGCCCAGCCAGCCCGGTTGCTGTTGCTGGCGTGATACGGAGGGACGGCCCCGGCAGGCTGGAGGACCCGGAATGACGGCGGCGCCGGCAGGCCGAAGTAGGTGTCGAAGTGAGCCAGGTCCGATGCGATCGTGGGTGACCCGAACGAGTCCACGATCACGATAGTCTGCTTGGCGCCGTCGATGTGCCGCTTGTACAGCGGGGCCAGGTCGTAGGCGGTCCGGACTTGCGCAGGCGTGAGACCACCGCCCGGCGCCGCCGATGCGTTGCCATTGTGCACGCCGGGGCTGATCCGGATCGGGTCGAGCGCGGAATCCCGTGCCGGCGGACGACTGCCAGTGGCCAGCGCGTTGGCGGCGGCGAGCGCGCCTGCCCCGAGGGCGACCACGGCTAGCGCAGCTACGGCAACCAGCGGCAGCGGGGGGCGCGACCACTGGCTGGCCGCATCCTGCTGCCGGTCTTGCCGCCGGATCCACCTCACGTCGTCCCCCGTCCGCTGCCTGCGGAGAGTTTACCTATTCGGTAATTCGCAGCGCTGCCTTCGGGCAGGAGCGGACGGCGTGCCTGACACCATCGACCAGGTTGGCCGGGATCTCGTCGACCAGGATGTTCAGGTTGTCGTTGTCATCGACCTCGAACACTTCCGGCACCAGGCCTGCGCAGACCGCGTTCGCCTCGCAGGCGTCCCAGTCAGCTTCCACTTTCATCTCGCAGGCTCCTTCCCGCTTTGCACCTTGCCCTGCCGCACCGGCCGACCGTAGCGCAGACTGTACGGCATGCCAATACCGGACAAGTTCAGGCTAGCTGCCGAGGCTGCCAGGGGCTTCATGCCAGCGCAGGAGGGTCTCGCGCTGTACCGGGCCGCTGCGGCCTACGCGCCCGTTGGCCCTATCGGCGAGGTAGGCACGTACTGCGGGAAGTCGACTATCTACCTTGCCGCCGCGGCTGCGCAGACCGGTCAGAAGGTCATCACGGTCGACCATCACCACGGCTCGGAAGAGAACCAGGCAGGCTGGGAGTACCACGATGCCGAGGTCGTCGACCCGCGGACCGGCCGGATGGACACGCTGCCGTTCTTCCGCGCGACTATCGAGGACTCGGGGCTAGCCGAACACGTTATCGCGGTGATCGGCACGTCGGCCGATGTGTCGCGGTTGTGGCGCACGCCGCTTGGCATGCTGTTCATCGACGGCGGCCACAGCGAGGCCAATGTGGTGACTGACTACGAGGGCTGGGCACCGTGGGTCGCGCCCGGCGGAGCACTCGCCTTCCACGACATCTTCCCCGATCCGGCCGACGGCGGCCAGGCTCCCTACCGGGTGTACCTGCGCGCGCTTGCCTCCGGTGCGTTCACCGAAGTCAGTGTCACCGGATCGCTACGCGTCCTGGAGCGGACGGGCGACGGGATCTGACCGGTCGTCCGTGGCCGGGGGGCAGCCGCAGGCCGCCGGTTCGGTCGGCTGCCACACGCCCGGCCCGGCCGCGGCATCCCGGAAGATCGTCGCCGCGCCGGTGCCGTTACCGGCCGCCAGCACGTCGGCCGCCAATACCGCCGCGGCAGCGGTCCAGGTGCTCTGCTCATTCGGGAAGTGCTTGTTGTTCGCGAACTGCCAGCCCGTCCAGTAGCTGCCGTCCTCGGCCCGGAGGAACTGGATCTGCTCGAACAGCTCGATCGCCTCATCGTGGCGACCGAGTGCATCCAGCGCGATCGCTAGCTCACAGGTCTCGGCTCCGGTCACCCAGGGCTCGTCGCTGACGCAGCGCACGCCAAGACCGGGCACCACGAACGTGTCCCAGCCCGCTTTGAGCATCCGCTCAGCGGCCACTCCGCGCACCGGGCCGCCGAGCACTGGGTAGTACCAGTCCATCGAGAACCGGCTTTTGTCGGCGAACGCTTCGCCGTGACAGGCCACTGCGTGCCCGAGCAGCGTCGCCGCCAGCTCCCAGTCTGGCTGAGGCGCTGCCAGCCGGTCAGCGAGAGTGATCGCGCACCGAAGACTGTGGTACATGCTCGAACTGCCGGTGAGCAGCGCGTAGCTATCCGGTGTGCCGTCTTCGTGGCGGCGCCAGATGATTTCGCCGCGCGGTGTCTGCAATCCGACCGCGAAATTGACAGCGGCGCGCACCACTGGCCACATCTGCGCCGCGAAATCCTCATCGCCGGTGACAAGCAGCTCGTGCCAGACACCGACGGCGCAGTAGGCCGCGTGGTTGCTCTCGGTGGTCCACTCGTCGACGACACCGCCAGGGGCCGCCTGCACCGGCCATGACCCGTCTGGTTGCTGCGCATCGGCCAGCCACGCGTACGCCCGTCGCGCTTCCTGGCGCAGGCCGCAGACGCTCAGCGCCATCGCGCACTCGACGTGGTTCCACGCGTCTACGTGTCCGTCCGGCCAGCCGATCGACCCGTCGGCTTGCTGGTCAGCCGCGATGGCATGCCCGGTCGCGATCAGCTGATCTGCAGTCAGGATGCCGGGGACCGCGGGAACGGCGCCCGCGCAGGCAGCACTGGCCAGTCGCTCAGGCGGCCGCATGCACCTTCTCCGCTGCGGCCGGATGTGCCTTCGGCGCGGCCACCACTGGCTTGCTGGCATAGACCACCAGGCTCTTGCCGACGAGCGGGTTGAGCGCGCGGTCAGCCAGCTGAGTAACGGCCGGCTTGCGCATGATGTCCCATACCAGCAGCTTGTGATAGGCGCTGGCGAGCGGATGGTCGTCGTCGTGCACGCCGACCGCGCACTTGAGCCACCAGTACGGCGAGTGCAGCGCGTGGGCCCGGTGATTGCCGCCGACGACGAGGCCGGCCCGCTGCAACTTGATCTCCAGCTCACGCCGGGTGAAGATGCGCACGTGCCCGCCAGGCACATTGTGGTAGTCGTCGGATAGCGCCCAGCAAATCCGCTCGGGAAACCAGGCTGGCACTGTCACCGCGGCAATCCCGCCCGGCCGCAGGACCCGGCTGATCTCGTTCAGCGCGTCCTGGTCTGCCGGAACGTGCTCCAGCACCTCGGCGGCGATCACGAGGTCGAAAGCGCCATCGGGGAAGGGCATCGCGGTGGCGTCGCCGGCTGCTGCGGTGATGCTGGCCGGCACCTGTATCTCGCCTGCCTCCGCCATCGCGGCCGCCACCGAGCACACGCGCTCCAGCTCACCCTGATCGGTATCGAGCGCTACTACCTCGGCCCCGCGGCGCGCTGCCTCGAAAGCGTGCCGGCCTGCGCCACACCCGAGGTCAAGCAACCTCGTTCCCGGCTGAATTGGCAGGCGGTCGAAATCTACCGTCAGCATGGCGCGGCCTCCCCGGCCGGCGTCGTCGAGGACGCCCGGCTGGCTGCGATTGCCTGCCGGTACTCGGCGACCGTCGCCCTGGCGACGGCCTGCCAGGCGAACCGCTCGGCGACCCGGGCGAGGGCCGCTTGCGACAACCGGTCGCGCTCGGCCGGGGAATCGTGCAGGAGTCGCAGTGCCGCGCAGAGTTCCTCGGCGTCGCCGGGCGTGACCAGCAGCGCGGCGTCCCCGGTAACCTCCGGCAGCGCGCCAGTGCGGCTGGCGACCAGCGGCGTGCCGGAAGCCATGTGCTCGACCGCGGGCAGTGAGAAGCCTTCGTACAGTGACGGCACGACCGCGATCTCCGCGCTGGCGACAAGCTCGGCGAGCTGCGAATCGCTGATGCCGCTGACGAACCGCACCGTGCCGTCCAGTGACAGCTCGCCTAGCAGCCGCTCCGTCGGGCCGTCCGGGACCAGTTTGCTGACCAGGGTCAGTGACACATTCCGTTCCGTGCGCAGCTTCGCGAAGGCACGCAGCAAAGTCGCCACGCCCTTCACCGGGGAGTCCGCGCTGGCGACCGCGATGATCCGGCCGGGAACACGCGGCTGCGGCCTCGGATGGAACAGCCGGGTGTCGACGCCGAGCGGAATGACCTTGACGTTTTCCGGCCTGACCTTGAAGTCCCGCAGGATGTCAGCCTTGGACGACTCCGAGCCGGTCATTATCGGGCCGATCCGCCTGGCGACGCGGCCCTGCATGCCGACGAAGGAGTACCAGCGCCACTTCGGGATCTTCCTGAAGCCGCGGGCGGCCGCGAGTTCAATCCGGCGATCCACGCTGATCGGGTGATGGATGCTAGTCACGAGCGGCAATCCGAGCCGGGCAATGCCGAGGTTGCCGTAAGCCAGTACCTGGTTGTCGTGCACGATGTCGAAGTCGCCGCGCCGTCCGCGCAGCGCCCGCAGCGCGCGGAGGCTGAAGGTCAGCGGCTCCGGGAAGTAAGCGGTCCACATCCCGGCGACCTCGAGCACGTCGATCCAGTCGCGGTACTCGCGCAGATGCGGGGTGCGGAACGGGTCCTCATCCCGGTACAAGTCCAGGCTCGGCAGCTCGATCAGCTCAGGCCCCGGCTCCAGTTCGGGGTAGGGCTGGCCGGAGTAGACCTCGACGTGGTGACCAAGTGCGGCCAGTTCGCGGGACAGATGGCGGAGGAAGATGCCCTGCCCGCCACAATGCGGCTTACTCCGGTAGGAGAGCAGGCAGACGCGCAGTGGTCTGTCGTTCGCGCCTACGGTACTCACGCAGGATCGCGCCTCCTGTCTCACCACCGGCTGCCCCCGAGCGGGCGACCCGCGTGACCCCCTAGTCAGCGAACCTTACCAAGCAAGTAACTTCGATGCCCTTTGACCCCACACGTTTGCCGGGCCCCCCTGAGGGCTGCCAGTATCTGTACGCTGCCGCATCTGTAAGCTGCCGCGACGAAGTTTTCACACGGAGGCTCCGCTGACACGACGCGCGCTCATCACCGGGATCACCGGCCAGGACGGTTCTTACCTGGCGGAGCATCTGGTCGATATGGGATATGAAGTCTGGGGGCTGGTCCGAGGTCAGGCGAACCCGCGGGTACGCCACCTGCGGAAGTTGCTTGGCGACGTCAGGCTGATCCGCGGTGACCTGCTGGACCAGGGCAGCCTGATCGCTGCGATGGAACGGGCGCAGCCGGACGAGGTGTACAACCTGGCCGCGATCTCGTACGTGCCGCTGTCGTGGCAGCAGGCCGAGCTGACCGGTGAGGTGACCGGACTCGGCGTGCTGCGCGTGCTGGAAGCCATCCGGGTGTGCAGCGGGATCAGCGCGTCGCGCAGCCCGGGCAGCGGCCAGATCAGGTTCTACCAGGCGTCGACTTCGGAGATGTTCGGCCAGGTGACCCAGGCTCCGCAGAATGAGGAGACGCCGTTCCATCCGCGCAGCCCGTACGGCGTGGCCAAGGTGTACGGTCACTTCCTCACCCAGAATTACCGCGAGTCGTACGGGATGTTCGCGGTGTCCGGAATCATGTTCAACCACGAGTCGCCACGTCGCGGAGCCGAGTTCGTCACCAGGAAAGTCTCGCTCGGCGTGGCGAAGATCAAGCTCGGCTACGAGCGCCAGCTACGCCTCGGGAACCTGAGCGCGAGCCGGGACTGGGGTTTCGCTGGCGACTACGTCCGCGCTATGCAGCTGATGCTGGCGCAGGACGTGCCGGCTGACTATGTCGTCGGCACCGGGGTGACGCACTCGGTGGAGAAGCTGGTGGACACCGCGTTCCGCACGGCCGGCCTGAACTGGCGCGACCACGTGGTGACCGACGCGTCCTTCATCCGGCCGGCCGAGGTGGACCGGCTCTGCGCGGACCCGGCCAAGGCGAGGGACGAGCTCGGCTGGGAGCCCAAGATCGGCTTCGAGGAACTAGTCGAGATGATGGTGGACGCGGACCTGGACCTGCTGGCGGCATCTGGCGACGGCGCGGACGAGGACTTCGCCACCGAATCCTGGTAGGGCTTGCGCTGGCCAGGCTAGCCCACGTGGCCGCCGAGCAGGGTGCCGATGCCGTACGTGAGAGCGGTAGCCAGCGCGGCCAGCACGAGCTGCCGCATCGCCCCGCGCAGGAACGGCCTGGCGGTCACGCGCGCCACGATCCCGCCGCCAACGAATGCCGCGACCGCAGCAAGCACGACGGCTGCGCCGAGCGACGCGAATCCGAACAGGAACGGCAGCAGCGGGATGAGCGCGCCGATGGCGAAGGTGACCAGCGAGGCGCCGGCCGCGGTGAGCGGCGACGGCAACTCGTCATGATCGATGCCGAGCTCCTCCCGGACATGAATGCGAAGCGCCTCATCCGGACGGCGGGACAGTTGCCGGGCGACCTCGTCCGCGAGGGCCGGATCGACGCCCCGCATCTTGTACATGGCAGCCAGCTCGGCTTGCTCGTCGGCAGGGTTGGTCTCGAGCTCGATGCGCTCCTTCTCCACTTCGGCGGCGACAAGCTCGTTCTGCGAGGAAACCGACACGTATTCGCCCGCAGCCATGGAGCTGGCGCCGGCGAACAGCCCGGCCAGGCCGGTCAGCACGATCGTGTGCGGCGCGAGCCTGGCGCCGCCGACCCCGGCGATCAGCGAGACGTTCGTTACCAGCCCGTCCATCGCGCCGAACACGGCGGGCCGCAGCCAGCCGCCGGACACGTCCCGGTGCTGGTGGTCGATCCCCGCCCCCGCGGCTGCGTCAGGGCGGACCTGATCGCCGGTGGCGACTGGTTGCTTCCGCGGGGATGCCATGCCTGACCGTACCTGCTGGCATTCTTGCTCGCGAATCCAGTTCAGCGCTGGGCTGGCCAGGGTCAGCTGGGCGGCTGTTGCTAACCGAGTGACCGTGTTAGCCAAGCGATTGGGCAGGCCGCGTCGGCAGCCCGGCCGCGCGCCAGGCTTGATAACCGCCGTCTAGGTCGGTGGCTTCGGCCAGTCCGATCCGCCGCAGCGAGGCCGCTGCCAGCGTCGAAGCGTAACCCTGTGAGCACATCACGATGATCTGCATGTCTGACCTGGCCAGAGCCGGAATCCTGGCCTCGCTACCCGGGTCAAGACGCCACTCCAGGACGTTGCGGCCGATGATGATGGCGCCAGGCACCTCTCCTTCGACGATTCGCTGCTCGAGCGGCCGGATGTCAACAAGGACTGCGCCGTCGGTGAGAGCGGCAAAGGCTGCCTCCGGCCGCAGCCGCTGCAGGCCGCCGCGTGCCTCGGCGAGCAGTTCATCGATTCCGGGCGCGCCATCCGGAAGGGCATCCGAGGTGAGCCGCGCGGCCGAGGCGCTGGCCTTGGCCAGTGCGGTGTCGGGCCCGCCGCGACCGCGACCGCCTTCAGGCCCGTCGATCGCAACCGTCTGCCTTGCGATCAGCCCGTAGTCGGTCGCGCTGTAGTACGTCATCGCGGTGAGCGGCGGCGAATACGCGTGAATGCTGATCGCCGAGCCCTGGCCACCGTGCGCCACGTCGTGGACATGGCCGGGCCCGAACGCTATCGCCTGGCCAGGTCCGAGCCGCCGGTGGCTCAGGCGCCCGTTCGGCGCCCGGTACTGCTCTAGCAAGCCGCCGTCGGCTACCGCTAGCGAACCTGAGGAACCGCCGTGGTCGTGCCAGTCCGTGTCCTGACCATGTTCCCAGGCAAGCAGCCAGACGTCACAGGAGTTCGAGCGGTGCAACGGCAGGTACCACCGGACGTCCGGGTCGTGCACCACCAGGTCCGACCACAGCTCCCGGTGATTGGCCAGCTCGGTGGTGATCGACCGGAGCTGGCCTGGCGCGAGCCGGCCGCTGTGCGGCGCCAGGCCGGCGAGGACTGCCTGGATGGCCTGCTGGCGCTCCGGGCTGACGCCCCAGCCGGGCTTGAGGCCAGCGCTCGCGTCCGCGTCCTGCGTGACCTGCGGTTGCTGGCCACCGTGCAGTTCCTGGCTCACCGGCGGTCGCGTCATCTGACTCCTCACGATTTGTGTGGTCATTATGCACCCGGCCGGCCCGTCCAAGAGCCGGCCGAGAGCAACTCGATGTCCTCGCCGAACAGCCGGTCGGCGAGGATCGGTTCAACCAGCGCGCCGAGCCGGTCAAGCAGGGCCTGGCAGCCGGGCGGCCACGGCGGCGCACCCAGCGAGGCGGCCTGGAACGCCGCGAGCGCTTCGCACGCGGCCACCGCCCGGCCGCGGCGCAGCGCGGCCCGGAGGTTGACCGCCGCTTCCCAGCCGAATGACTGCACGTCCTCCTGGCCGCCGGAGGTCTCGATGAGCCCGGTAACTGTTGGCAACGCCAGCCGCCGCATCGCGTGCACCTCGCCCGCAGCGCGCTTGTGCACCGCGACGAGGCCGGTCCCCGGGCCTGGATCGACGGAGAGCTGGGCAGGCAAGCCGGTGACCGCCGGGTCGAGTAGCCGGTGCAGCCGCGCCGCGGCGACTTCGGCGGCGTGCGTGATCGCCGCAGTGAGGTGATCGCAATGGGCGGCCAGGTCGATGCCGTGAAAGCCGGCCGTCCCGGTGAACTTGCCGTCCAGGAACGCCGGGGAGTCAGTAACCCCGGCCAGGGCGCGATCGGCGGCACCCGCGAGCGCCGTCAGCGCTCGTCGGACGTGCGCAAGGACCGGGCCCGCCACCCGAAAGGAAACGGGCGCTTGCAGCATCCGGACCTGGCCAGCCGGCTCGGTGATCGCGCGGAGAGAACCGAGCACGTCAGCCAGCACCTCGTCAGCGCGTGCGCAAGCGGCGGCGTACGGATCAGGCGGAGCCGCGATCACGGCAATGGAGAGGCCAGCCGCCGCAGTCATCATGCTCGCGAGCGACTCGGCTTCGCCCGCGGCCAGAATGCTGAGCGCCGTGGCGCCCGGCACCCCGGCGAGCAGCGCGATGCCTTCCTTCGGACCCGGCTGGTAAGCGGCAAGTCCGCGCTCGGCAAGCACATCCGCCGCCGGGCTGATGGCGGGCACGCCGTCAGCCCCGCAGGCGTCGGCTGCCGCGCCCGGAGCCAGTACGCTTCCCAGGCCGGCTAGCGGGCCGAAGCAGTGCGCGAGCTGGATGATCTCCCCGGCGGAGCCGGCGCCGTCGTGCGGCACCGCCGGGACGATGCGGGCCGCGAGAAAATCGGCGAGCCGCTGGCACAGCTCCGCCGAGACCGCTGCGTCGCCGGACAGGAAGGTCCGCAGCCGGACGGCGAAGATAGCCCTGACGTCGGCTTCGGGAAGCCACGGGGAACCGCCGGTAGCCCTGCCGACGAGCAGGTTGCGCTGGTGTGCGCGCTGCTCAGAATCGGTCAGCCTGATGCTGCTCAGCGCGCCCATGCCGGTCGTCACTCCGTAAACGGCGGCGCCACCAGCCAGCACGGCCCTCGCACGGTCGCACTGGGCCTGCACGGCGGCGAGAAGCGGCGCGGCCAGCCGTACCTGCCTGCCCGCGCTGACCTGGCGCACCGCGACCGCATCCAGAGCGGCAGCCGAACTCAGCACCAGGGCCGGAAGCACTGTCACCGGTACCTGAGCATGGTGCCTGCGTCGGCTTGCTCGGCCTTCGCCAAGATCAGCTGGCCGACAGCGATGTCGAGGATGGCCAGCCCGCGATGCCAGAACAGGATCCGCTCGTCCGGCGATTCCCGGCCGGGTCTGTCGCCAGTCACGATCTGGCCGAGCTCCGCGTGCAGCGTCTGCGCGGTAAGCCGTCCGGTATCGACGTGCCGCCGCAGTGCGCCGAACTGGCCGGCCTGGGCTTCCCGCCAATCGTCCACGACGACCTTGTCCATCACGTCGAGCAGGTCAAGCTCCACTGCGCTGATCGTGCCGTACGGCACCACGAATGCGCCGGGCCGGACCGCGCCGGTCCGCAGAAGTGGCTCCGGCGTGGTCAGGCGGGACGCTTCGACCAGGACATCGGCGCCGTCGAAGGCTTCCGCAGCTGTCGCGACCACCCGTACCGGGGTAGCGGTAGCGGCCCTGAGCTGCCGGCCGAACGCTTCCCTGGACTCCGGCCGCCGGCTCGTGACCCGGATCTCGGCGAGATCGAGTACCAGGTTGAGCAGCAGGACGTTCCACAGCGCGGTGCCGCGAGCGCCAACGTGGCCGAGGATCCGGGCATCAGGCCTGGCCAGATACCTGGCGCCGACCGCCGTCATGGCGCCGGTCCGGCATGCGGTGATGAACGTCGCGTCCATGATGGCCAGCGGCACGCCGGTGGCCGGGTCGAGCAAGGTCAGCAGGCCCAGCTCGCTCGGCAGGCCGACGGTGTAGTTGCCGACGAAGTCACCGACGACCTTGACACCGCTCAGGCCGGCCGTGCCTTGGTTAGCCAGATGCCCGCGCAGCACATTGAAATGACCACCGTCACCGGGCACCAGGTGGACGCGCGGCTCCACGATCGCGCGACCCTCGCCGTGTGCCCGGACGGCGCCTTCCACCGCGGAGATGACCTCGGCGCCGGTGATTGCGAGGCTCGCGATATCAGGGCCGGACAGGAACCGCAGCCAGAGGCCGCCGGGTCGAGGACCCGGCGGCCCGTGGCTGCTCAGCTCCTTCGCGGCGGATCAGCCCTTCTTGCAGTTATAGAGGAAGATGTGCCCGATCGCGGTGGGATAAGCGCCGGTCACGTTCTTCGCCTGAGCGGTCAGATAGTTGTAGAAGTAGCCGTAGATGATCGGCGTCTGGGCAAGCAGCAGCGTCTCGATCTGCCCGGCGATGGTTCGCTGAGTGGAAAGGTCACCAGTCGCGATGTACTGGTTGGACAGCTTGTCGTAGTCGCTGTTGTTGAAGTGGGCGGCGTTCCACGCCCCGGTGCCCGTCTTGGCGTTGATCGTCTGCAGCGGCGCGGTCAGGAACACGTTCGGGACGCTCCGGTGACCGTAGTCGACCAGGCTCATCGTGGCGTCGAGCCAGTCGGACGTGCCGAACAGGTAGTTGCCGTAATACTTCGGCTGCGTCTCGATGTTCAGCGTCAGGTCAACGCCGATGGCCCTGGCTGACTGCTGGATGATCTGCGCGTACTGGGGGATCTCCTGGAAGATCTCGCCAGTCAGGGTGGCGGAGAAGCCATGCGGGTGACCAGCCGCCGACAGCAGTGACTTCGCTTTGGCGACATTCAGGCTGCGCTGGGGGACGCTGGTGTTCGTCGAGGGGAACACCGGCGCGAACGGGCTGTCGTTGCCGACATCCGCGTACCCCTTGAACAGCGCTGTCACGATGGCGGTCCGGTCTAGCGACAATGCGATCGCCTGACGCACCCGGGCGTCAGTGAACGGTGGCCGGTCGCATCGCATCGACAGCTCACGGTGTGCACTGGACTTGAGCTTGATGATGTTGTACTGGCCGTTGAACAGTTCTTCCCCGCCGCTCACCGAGAACTGCCCGAGCACGTCGAGTGAGCCGCTGGTCAGCGCCAGGATCGCAGGCGTGTCGGTGTCGTAGAAGGTGAACTGGGTAGCCGCCGGGATCGCTTTGGTGCCCCAGTAGTCCTCATTGCGGACGAAGGAGGCGCCCACCTTTTCGGTGTAGCTCTTCAGCTTGAACGGCCCGGTGCCGATGAAGGTACTTTGCCAGTCAGCGGGGTTGTAGTTGTTCGGCAGGATGATCATGTTGTAGTTGTCGGACGACGTCAGGTACGGGAAGTTGCCATTCGGCGCGCTCAGGTGGAAGGCGACCGTGAAATCGTCGACCTTCTGCACGCCGTCCGGCACCAGCACTCCGCCGAACGCCGATAGCGCGGCGCCCTTTCCGGCCGGGTTGGTCTGCAGCTTGTAGGTGTAGACAACGTCATCTGCGGTGAGCGGGGCGCCGTTGTGGAACTTGACGCCCTGGCGGATCTTGAAGGTCCACACGTCGGAGGTTGAGTTCGAGGACCAGCTAAGAGCCAGCACCGGCTGCAACGTCAGGGTCTGGTCTGACAGGCAGAGGTACTCGCCAGTCTGGCCGAGCATGTCGAGGCCGCCCTGATCGGCGACGGTGACCGGGTTGATCGCGGCAGCCGGGGTGACTATCCCGGTCCTGATCGTCGCGCTGCTGGCAGCCGAGCCAGACGACTTTGTCGTGCCGGGGGAGCTGGACGAGCCGCAGGCTGCCAGGATCCCGCCGAGCACCGGCGCCGAGATCCCGACCAGCGCGCCCTTGCTAAGGAAGTCGCGCCGGTTGATGCGGCCAGCGACGAACTCGTCAATGACATGATTTCCGATTTCCGTTTGTCCAGCACGTAGCCGGCTGAGCCGGTCGTTTCCAGAGTGCACAAATCCTCCTCGGAACTCTCAGCGGATTCGCGATTTGCAAATCTGATGCCAGTGGGCAGCAAAGCTACGCGTCTGTCCGAGTGCATGTCACGGCGTTCGCTCGGAGCTTTGCAGCGTTGTTAGCTGATCGATAGGGATATGACAGCTCATTAGATGGCCTGGTTCGACGTCGACCAGCGGTGGCTCGGTCGACTCGCAGATACCGGACGCCAGTCGCCTCGGGCAGCGAGTGTGGAAGACACAGCCGCTTGGCGGGTTGGCCGCTGACGGGATTTCACCAGTCAGCCGGATCCGCTGGGTGCGATGACCATCCAGGCTGGGAACCGCGGATAGCAACGCCTCGGTGTAGGGATGATGCGGACCGCTGAAAACCCGCTCGGCGGGGCCCAGCTCCATCAGGCGGCCGAGGTAGAGCACAGCGATTCGATCGGACAGGTAGCGCACGAGTCCTAGATCGTGCGAGATGAACAGGTAGGTGACCTGCTCCTTGGCCTGCATGTCAGCGAGCAGGTTGAGAATCGCCGCTTGCACGGAGACATCGAGTGCGGAGGTGGGCTCGTCGCATACCACGATTCGCGGGCCGCCGCCGAAGGCGCGGGCTATCGCGACCCGCTGCTTCAGGCCGCCGGACAGTTGCCGTGGCCGGAGCGGCAGGTGCCTGGCCTCCATCCGCACTGACCTGATGAGTTCGGTCAGGCGTTCGGCGAGCGCCGCTCCGGACAGGCCGGCCAGCTTGGCCAGCGGCCTGCTGATCAGCTGCCGCACGGTGTGCCTGCGGTTCAGCGCGGAGTCCGGGTTCTGGAAGACAATCTGCAGCGCCTTAAGCTGCGCCGGGCTGCGATGCCTGAGGTCGGTGCCGAGCGGCTGGCCGTCCATCTCGATGGCCGAGCCGGCGTCGGGCGGGGTGAGCGCGAGAAGGATTCGCGCGAGCGTTGTCTTCCCGCTGCCGGACTCGCCGACGAGCCCCAGCGTCTCGCCGCGTTCGATGTCAAGGTTGACCCCGGCGAGCGCGTGCACTGCGCCGCCGTGCGCGGTGAACGTTTTCGACAGGTTCCTGATCGTCACGACCGGCTGCGCCGCTCTCGGCGCAGCCGGCAGCTGCACGTCGAGCGGCGTGCTCCTGGGCAGGTCGGCGCTTGCCTCGTGCAGGTAACACCGGGAAGTCTGGCCGGGTCCGGCATCAAACACCGGCGGTGCATCGTCCCGGCAGCGCTGCTCGGCTATCGGGCAGCGCGGAGCGAAGATGCACCCGGCCAGGTGGTGGCCTGGCGGCGGCAGGAATCCGGGGATCGTATCCAGGCGGCCGTGGTCCTTGCGCTGGCCAAGGTGCGGGATGCAGCGCAGCAAACCGACCGTGTACGGGTGCCGCGGCTGTTCGAAAACCTGCCCGGCCGGCCCCTCCTCGATCAGCTCGCCCGCGTAGAGCACGCCGACGCGGTCGCACATCTTCGCGATCACGGCGAGGTTGTGACTGATGAACAACAGCGAGGTGTCCAGCTGCTCGCGCAACCCCGCGATCAGATCCAGCACCTCGGCTTCGACGGTGGCGTCCAGCGCCGTCGTGGGCTCGTCCAGGATGAGCAGCTCGGGCTCGGAGGCCAGGGCCATCGCTATCACGACGCGCTGAGCCATGCCGCCGGACAGCTGGTGCGGGTACCGCTGCATGACCTGGCCAGGGTCGGAGATCTGCACGGTGCCGAGCATCGCTTCGGACCGTTCCATGGCCTCGGCCTTGCTGAGCCCGGCTACCTCGTAGACCTCGGCTACCTGCCTGCCGACCCGGATCGACGGGTTCAGCGCCTTACCCGGCTCCTGGTACACCATCGACACCGAGCGGGCTCTCAGCTGGCGTAGCTGTGCCGCGTCCATGGCGAGAGGATCGCGGCCGGCGATCCGGATCGAGCCCGCACTGACCCTGCCGTTGCGCGGCAGGTACCGGGTGAGCGCGAGCGCCACCGTGGATTTGCCCGAGCCAGATTCGCCGACCAGGCCGTAAGATTCGCTGCGGCCGATCTGGAAGGACACATCGCGAAGTGCCAGCCGGTCAGACCCGCGCACCCGGTAACTGACGTCGAGGTGCTCGACCTGTACCGCGGATAGCGGCCCGGCCGCTGGCCCCGGAATCGCAGCCGCTTCGGTTGCCGTCATCCCGCGAGCACCTGCTCTATCGCGTCCGCCACCAGGTTGATGGCGATGATCAGCGACGCGATGGCCAGCGCCGGGAACAGTGTCTCCCACCAGTACCCGGCGCCGAGCACAACGTAGTTGGCGTTGATGTCAGTGCCCCAGTTCGGCGTCGACAACTGAACGCCGAATCCCAGGAATGCCAGCGTCGCGACCGCGAAGATCGCGTAGCCGAGCCGGATCGTGAACTCCACCAGGATCGTCGGCATGACGTTCGGCAGGATCTCTACGAACATCATCCGGATCGGCCGCTCGCCGAGAAGACGGGCCGCGGGCAGGTAGTCGAGCTGGCTCTCCACCTGGACGGCGGACCGCACTGTCCGGGCGATCAGCGGCGTGAAGATGAAGCCGATCACCAGGATCTGCGTGAGCGTCGATACTCCGAGTGCCACGACGAACAAGAAGATGACGAGGATCGCCGGCAGCGCCAGTACCGCTTCGACGACGCGGCTGACCAGGAGATCGACGACGCCGCCCAGGTAGCCAAGCACGAGCCCGAGTGCGGTGCCGAGGACTGTGCCGACCAGGGTCGCCAGCGGGGCAATGACCAGCATCGTCTGCGCGCCGACGATGACTCTGGACAGCACATCGCGCCCCAGCTGGTCGGTGCCGAACCAGTGGGCCGCGGACGGAGCCTGGTTAGTGGCTAGCAGCTGCTGGGCGAGCGGACTGTGCGGTGCGATGTCGGTCCCGAAGATGGCACAGACAATCCAGAACAGCAGTATCAGCGCGCCGGTCACGAACGTCGGCCGGGTCAGGAGCAGCCGCCAGACGGGCAGCTCGCGCCGCTGCGCATCGCTGGCGACGACGTCAGGTGGCAGCGCCAGAGTCCCGGTCACCGGAATGCCCCAGTGCGCTGGCGCGGGTTCAGTGCCGTCGTCAGCAGGTCGGCACCGACAGTTGCCACCATGTAGACCACGCCAATGGTCAGGACGGAGGCCTCCAGCATCGGGAAATCCTTGGCGTTCGCCGCGTGATAGATGAGGTTGCCGATGCCCTGGTAGTTGAAGAGCCTCTCGACGACGACCAGACCGCCGATCAGGTAGCCGGTCTGAGTTGCGATGACGGTAATCGTCGGCAGCAGCGAATTGCGGAGCACATGCCGGTAGATCACGACGACGCGGCTGAGGCCTTTCAACGTCGCGGTCCGGACGTAGTCGGACTCCAGCGCCTCGATCGTGCCCGCCCGCGCCATCCGGGCGATGTACCCGAACAAGACCAGTACCAGCGGGATCGCCGGCAGGATCAGCGACTTCAGCTGGGTAAGGAAGGAAGCTCCGGGCTGAGCCTGCGCAGAGGACGGCAGAAGCTTCAGCACCACGCTGAAGACGACGATGACGACGATGCCCGAGACGAACTCCGGCACGGTTGCTGCCGAGCTGCCCGTCAGCGTGATGATCCGGTCGAGCGGCCGGCCCGCGTACAGCGCGGCGACCACGCCGCCCAGGATGCCGAGCGGGATGATCACGACGAGGGCGAGGGCGGCCAGCTTGGCCGAGTTGATCAGCGCCGACCAGAGCAGGGGCGCGACAGGTGACTGGTACTGATACGACTCACCCATGTTGCCGTGCAACATGCCGGTGATCCAGGTCCAGTACTGAGTCAGCAGCGGCCGGTCGACGCCGAGCTGGTGGTCGAGTGCGCGCACGGCAGACTCGGCGGCGAGCGGGCCGAGGATCGACCTGGCGGGATCTCCAGGCAGCACCTGGCCAGCGAAGAAGATGATCAGGCTCAGCAGGAACAGGGTGATCACGGCGAGGCCGAGGCGCCTCAGCAGGTAGATCGCCAACAGCCCCCCTTGCCGAATAGGCTAGTCAAGCTATCGGAAAAGCAGATTCGGGGAAGCTTAGACGCTGACGTGCACGGCCGCAAGAGAATTGGCACCTCATCGCCGGATGCCGTACGCCGCGGCGACAGGTGCGTGACCGTGCCGCTTCGTGCACGGCCGCGGATTACTGTCACCGCCATGTAGACAACGTAGTCATCTTTGGACGAAATCGCACGGATCATTGACTGGCCACAGGATCAATGCACGAAAATCCAACGCGTGAGGGAATCGCTATGAGTGAGCTGCCGGCGATGGTGATCGGGGAGAGCTTCATCGGGGAGGGGGCCGAGGCCGCGCACATCAACGTGGTGCTGGGAAAGCGCGACGGCCCGGTCGGAACCGCATGGGCGACGGCGCTCGCGACGCCCAGCGCCGGTCACACTCCGTTCGTCGCCGTGCTCCAGCCGGGGATCCCGGTCAAGCCAATGACCCTGTTTGTCAACAAGGCCGCCGTCGCCAGTCCGGAGCACGGAACGCTGACCTGGGGAGCCGCCCAGGCCGGGGTAGCCGGCGGCGTCGCTGACGCGGTTGCGGACGGCGTCATAGCGCCCGCCGACACCGACGATCTCGTGCTGATAGCGGCAGTCTGGGTCAACCCCGATGCCCGCGATGCCGCCCTGGTCTATGCGAACAACCGCGCGGCTGCCAACGCGGCGCTGAGCGCAGCTGCCCGTTCCCGCCCTGATCTGGCTCAGGTTCTCGCCGCCCGGGCGAATCCCGCCAACCCTTACTTCCAGCCGAAGTGAAGATCACCGCGATCCGGCTGGACCGGATGCGATTGCTGCTCGATCCGCCGTTCGACGCTGCCTGGGACCCGGTGCCGCGCCGGCACTTCGACGCCACCCTGGTGCGGGTCGAGACCGACGCCGGAATCACCGGCTACGGCTCCGGCGACACCATGGACGGCTTCGCGGCCTTCGCTGACCTGTTCACCGGCAAGGACCCGCTGCAGATCGCCAGCCACGTCCGCACGCTGGAGACCATCAGCTTCCACGCTGGCCGGTACTGGCCGCTGGAAGCCGCGCTCTGGGACATCATCGGCAAAGCCTGCGGTCAGCCGGTTGCCACGCTGTTCGGCGGTGCTGCCGACCGGATCCCGGCGTACGCATCGTTCGGCGAGCTGAAGAGCCCGGCGGCGCGAGCCGAGGCGGTGCTGGCCGCACAGCAGGCAGGATTCCGCGCCGTCAAAATCCGGATCAGCCGCGACGACGTGCGTTCCGGCCTGGCCGCGGTCCGCGCTGCGCGGGACGCGGCGGGCAGCGACCTGGCGATCATGGTCGACCTCAACCAGTGGTGGCGGATGGCCGGAGACATCTCTCCGGCGCTTGACACCGCGGCGGTCCGGCGGGTCGCGGACGAGCTCGCCGAGCTCGGCGTTGCGTGGCTCGAGGAGCCCCTCCCGGCCGCGGACCTGGCCGGCATGAAGCTGCTGCGGGAGCAGTGCGGCATCCGGGTGGCGGGCGGGGAGATGGCCCGCAGCGTCCCGGAACTACTGGCGGCGATGTCGGCGGGTGCGCTGGACGTCCTGCAGCCTGACGTCGTGCTCGCCGTCGGCATGCTGCGCGCGCGCACCGTGGCCGAGCTCGCCCTCCAGCAAGGCCGGTGGTTCACCCCGCACACCTGGACCAACGGGCTCGGCCTGCTAGCGAACCTGCATGTGACGGCCGGTGTCGGCGGCGGCCCGTACCTGGAGTTCCCCTACGATCCGCCGGGGTGGACGCCGCGGCGTCGCGATTTCTTCCTGGCACAGCCGGTCACGATCGACGCGGACGGCACTGTCCGCGTCCCGGACCTGCCGGGCCTCGGCGCGGAGATCGACGAGGACGCGGTCGCCCGCTGGGGCCTGACTGGCAATCACTGAGCTGATCGGAGCAGCCGTGCGAGTGGGATTCATTGGCCTTGGTCACATGGGCGGCCCGATGAGCGCGAACATTCTCGCGGCGGGCCACGACCTGGTCGTGCACGACGTGCGAGCAGAAGCCGCGACGGGCCTGCTCGCGGCGGGCGCCACCTGGGCCGGCTCGCCGCGCGAGACCGGCGCGGGCCGGGACGTCGTCATCACCATGCTGCCGACTCCGCGGCACGTCGCCGACGTGCTACTCGGACCGGACGGGCTACTGGATGGCCTCGCGCCCGGCGCGGCCTGGGTGGACATGTCGACCAGCGTGCCGGAAGTGGCGGAGCGCGTCCTGGCGCAGGCCGGGCCGCGCCAGGTTGCCGTGCTCGATGCGCCGGTCAGCGGCATGGCTGCTGGCGCTAAGTCCGGCCTGCTGCAGATCTTCGTCGGCGGCGCTGCCGCCGACTACCAGCGCGTCCGACCGTTGCTCGAGGCGATGGGCGATCCCGATCGCATCATCCATGTGGGCGGGAACGGGGCTGGTTACACGGTCAAGTTGATGATCAACTTGCTGTGGTTCGGGCATCTCACTGCGACCGCTGAGGTGCTGGCTGTCGGCGTCCAGGCCGGCGTCGACCTGGCGATGCTGCGGCGCTGCCTGCTGGCCAGCCCGGCGGCCAGCAACTTCCTCGAGCATGACGTGCTGTCGGTGCTGGAGCGCGGCGACTACGACGACTCCTTCGTGCTGGCACTGGCCTGCAAGGACCTCGGCCTCGCGGTCGACCTGGCCCGGCAAGCGGGCGTTCCCGCCGAGGTGAGCGCGCTGGTCGAGCAGATCTACCGGCGGGCCAGGGCGCAGTACGGCGACAACGGCGGCGAGATGCTGCCGATCAAACTGCTCGAGGACCTCACGGCCACCCCTCTCCGGTTGCCACAGGAGTACTAAATGCTGCCGACGCCAGCTGAGCTCGTCATCGGTACCACGCCGGTCGCTTATTTCGGGGCCGGATCGATTGCCCGGCTGCCCGCGCTCATCGCCGCGTCCGGCGGCCGGTCGGCGCTTGTTGTCACTGACGGCGCGCTCGCCGGTACAGGCGTCATCGCCGCGGTGACGGACCTGCTGTCCGCGGCCGATATTCCGGCGACGGTGTTCAGCGGGGTGCAGCCGAACCCGACGACCACGGACCTGGCAGCAGGCGCAGCCGCAACGGCCGGGCTGGCGGACATGGCGCCGGTCGTGGTGGCTGTGGGCGGCGGATCGCCGATCGACGCAGCGAAGGGCATCGCGCTCGCCTCGGTCAACAGCCAGCGCGGCCGCGAGCTCGACTACCGCTCGGACTTTGCCGTCCCGGCGCTGCCGCTGCTGGCTGTGCCGACAACGGCAGGCACCGGCGCGGAGACCAACGCGTTCGGCGTGGTGACCGACGAGCAGCAGCACCGCAAGTTCTACGTAGGCCACGCCTCGACGATGCCAGCGGCGGCGATACTCGACCCGGACCTGACCACCGGGCTCCCTCCGGGACCGACTGCGGCGACCGGGATGGACGCGCTGACGCATGCCCTGGAGTCGTACCTGTCGGTGCGCGCCAGCCCGTGGTCGGCGGGCGTCGCGCTGCAAGTAGTGCGGATGGTCAGTGAGTTCCTGCCGCGCGCTGTCGCGGACGGCGCCGACGCCGAGGCGAGAGGCCAGATGCTGCTGGCCGCGCACATGGCGGGGATAGCGATGGCGTCCACCGGCCTCGGCGCCTGCCACGCGATCGGGCACGCGCTGGGCGGGCGGTTCAACCTGCCGCACGGTGTGGCGCTGACGATGGTGCTGCCGCAGGTGTTGTCGTTCTCACGGCCGGTCTCCGTTGATCGCCTCGCAGAGCTCGCGTTTGCGCTCGGTGCTGGGAAGACGGCGGCCGACGCAGACGTAAACGCGTCGGCCGCCATCTCCGCCATCACCTCGCTCGCAGAGTCGGTAGGGATGAAACACCGACTCGCTGACTTCGGCATCGGTGCCGACCAATTCGAGCAGATCGCTCACGATGCGCTTGACGATGAAGTGCTCGCCAACGCACCGCTCAAGCCGACTGCGGAGGACATCGGCCGAATTCTCGCGGCGGTCAGCTAGGGAATTCAAAGCCAATGGGACGGGCGGCGATCGCTACCTGCTCGGCTGTCCCGGCGGGGGCTGAGGTTAGATGATGATGCCCAGTCAGAAGAGGAGCTCAGCATGACCGATCAGGTGACCGGGGCCAGGCCCGTGCGCGCGCCTCGCGGCAGCAGCCTGACGTGCAAGGGCTGGCCGCAGGAAGCAGCCATGCGGATGCTGATGAACAACCTGGACCCTGAGGTCGCCGAGCACCCCGACCAGCTCATCGTCTACGGCGGCTCGGGCAGGGCTGCCCGCAGCTGGGAGGCCTTCGACGGCATCGTCGCCTCGCTGCGTGACCTCGCTGCGGACGAGACCCTGCTGGTGCAGTCTGGCAAGCCGGTGGGGATCTTCCGGACGCACGAGTGGGCCCCGCGGGTGCTGATCGCGAACTCGAACCTGGTGCCGCAGTGGGCGACCTGGGAGGAGTTCCGCCGGCTGGAGGCCGAGGGCCTGACCATGTTCGGGCAGATGACCGCGGGGTCCTGGATCTACATCGGCACGCAGGGCATTCTGCAAGGCACCTACGAGACATTCGCCGCCGTCGCGGCCAAGCGGTTCGGTGGCTCGCTCACCGGAACGATCACGCTGACAGCGGGTCTTGGCGGGATGGGCGGCGCCCAGCCGCTCGCAGTCACCATGAACGGCGGGGTCGCGCTGTGCATCGACTGCGACCCGTCCCGGATCAGCAGGCGGATCGAGCACGGGTATCTCGACGTGGCGGCAGACGACGTCGACGATGCGATCCGGCGGGCCACCGCTGCAGCCGATGCCGGGGAGGCGCTGTCGATCGGCCTGCTGGGCAACGCCGCCGAACTCGTCCCGCAACTGCTGCGGATCGGCGCGCCGATCAATGTCGTGACTGATCAGACCTCCGCCCACGATCCGCTGACCTACCTGCCGAAGGGGGTCGAGTTCGACGACATGCCCGCGCTGCGGGCCGAGGACCCGGCTGGCTTTACCACCAGGGCACGGGACTCGATGGCCGAGCACGTCGAGGCCATGGTGGGCTTCCAGGATGCCGGCGCCGAGGTGTTCGACTACGGCAACTCCATCCGCGGCGAGGCCCAGCTCGCCGGGTACGACCGCGCGTTCGCGTTTCCCGGCTTCGTGCCCGCCTACATCAGGCCGCTGTTCTGCGAGGGCAAGGGCCCGTTCCGGTGGGCGGCGCTGTCGGGCGATCCCGCCGACATCGCCGCTACCGACGCGGCGATCCTCGAGGAGTTCCCGGAGAACGAGGCGCTAGCCAGGTGGATCCGGATGGCCGGCGAAAAGGTGCATTTCCAGGGCCTGCCCGCCCGGATCTGCTGGCTGGGCTACGGCGAGCGCCACGTTGCGGGCCTGCGGTTCAACGAACTGGTCCGGCGCGGCGAGGTCCAGGCACCAATCGTGCTCGGCCGTGATCACCTGGACTGCGGCTCGGTCGCCTCGCCGTATCGCGAGACCGAGGCGATGGCCGACGGCAGCGACGCGATCGCCGACTGGCCGCTGCTGAACGCGTTGGTCAACACGTCGTCCGGCGCCTCCTGGGTAAGCATTCACCATGGCGGCGGCGTTGGTATCGGACGGTCGATTCACGCCGGCCAGGTCTGCGTCGCTGACGGCACCGACCTCGCCGCGCAGAAGCTTGAACGGGTGCTGACTAACGACCCGGGGATGGGCGTGATCAGGCACGCGGACGCCGGCTATGAGCGGGCCAGTCAAGTTGCCGCTGAGCGCGGTGTGCGCGTGCCGATGCAGAAGTAGAGTCAGCCTCGCTGCGCTGGCGCGGCTGCGTCGGACCGGGGAGACCGCAGATGATGTTCGCTAAGTTGTGGGCCGAGTTGCTGCCGGTCGGCCGGGATGAGGCTACTGGCGGTTACCGCCGGTATTCCTGGACCGGGTCCGATGCGGCGTGCCGGGCGTGGTTCGCCAGGAGCGCGACTCAGCTCGGGCTCCGGACGGACTGTGATCGTAACGGCAATCTCTGGGCGTGGTGGGGGCGTCCCGGCGGTCAGCAGGCAGTCGTGACAGGCAGCCACCTGGACTCGGTACCCGATGGCGGCGCCTACGACGGGCCGCTCGGCGTGGTTTCCGCCTTCGCTGCGATCGCTGCATTGCGCGACGGCGGGTTCCGCCCGGCCCGGCCAATCGGCGTTGCGGCGTTCACCGAGGAGGAGGGGGCCCGGTTCGGCGTCGCTTGCCTCGGCAGCAGGCTGCTGACCGGCGCAGTGACACCGGACGTGGCGAGGGCGCTGCAGGACCGCGATGGCGTCACGCTCGCCGAGGCGATGGTCGCAGCCGGCCGCGACGCTAGCGCGATCGGACCGGATGAGGAGCTGCTAGCCGGGATCGGGGCCTATGTCGAGCTGCACGTCGAGCAAGGCAAGGCGCTGGCGGATCTCGGCGCCCCCATCGGTGTCGCGGACGGGATCTGGCCGCACGGCCGGTGGCGGTTCGACTTCGCCGGGCGCGCCGACCATGCAGGCACCACAAGGCTCGCCGACCGCCAGGATCCGATGCTGCCTTATGCCGCGACGGTGCTGGCGGCGCGTGACGTCGCGCAGCATTACGGTGCGCTGGCTACCTTCGCGAAGGTGGTGGCACAGCCCGGCGCGGCGAACGCTATCAGCTCCACGGTGCAGGCCTGGCTGGACGCCCGGGCGCCGGATGAGGCGACGCTTGACACGCTGGTGTCCGAGGTTTGCCAGGCCGCTAGCACGGCTGCTGACCTGCACGGCGTCGCCGTTCGGCAGCAGTGCGAGTCCGTCTCGCCGCCGGTCAGTTTCGATCCGGGCCTGCGGGACCGGCTGACCAGCGTCCTTAAGGCCGCCGGAACAGCTGCGCCGGTGCTGCCGACCGGGGCGGGACACGACGCCGGCGTGCTCGCAGCGCGGATCCCGGCAGCGATGCTGTTCGTGCGCAACCCGAGCGGTGTCTCGCACTCGCCTGCCGAGCATGCCGAGATGGCTGACTGCGAAGCCGGCGTGGTGGCGCTGACGGCCGTGCTCGCAGACCTGGCCGCGCAATGACCGCTACTCGCGCCTGGCTGGCCGAGCTGGCCTGGTCACCGGACTTCGGGCTCCGCCGCGATGTGCTGATCGAGGCAACAGGTGACCGGCTGACCCGGGTGATGCCGGACGCGGTGCTGCTGGACGCGGGGCCGCCGCCTACCGCTGCCCGGCTGGCTGGGCTGACATTGCCGGGTCTGGCCAACGCGCACTCGCATGCATTCCACCGCGCGCTTCGCGGGATCACGCAGGCGTCCCGCGGCACGTTCTGGACGTGGCGCGAGCGAATGTACGAGGTGGCTGACAGACTCGACCCGGATACCTACCTGGCTCTCGCTACGGCCGTCTATGCCGAGATGGCGCTCGCCGGGATCAGCTGCGTCGGCGAGTTCCACTATCTGCATCACGGGGCCGGCGGAACGCCCTACGCCGATCCCAATCAGATGGGCCGGGCGCTGATCGAGGCGGCAAGGCTGGCCGGCATCCGGATCACCCTGCTTGACGCCTGCTACCTATCAGGCGGGTTGTCGGCTGATGGCCGGCCGCAACCGCTAGCCGGTCCGCAGTTGCGCTTCGGTGATGCCGACGGCGCGGCCTGGGCGGCCAGGGCTGCCGCCCTCGGCCCGGACGAAGCCGGCCACCTCGGGCCGTCCGCCAGGGTCGGCGCGGCCATCCACTCTGTCCGGGCCGTCGCGCCCGCGCAGATGCCGGAGGTTGTCGCCTGGTCGCACCGCTATGGCGCGCCCCTCCACGCGCACGTATCGGAGCAAGTCGCCGAGAACCGAGCTTGCCTGGCCGCCTACCGGGCGACGCCAGCCGAGGTGCTGTCGCAGGCCGGCGCACTAGGCCCGCGCAGCACTGCGGTTCACGCAACTCACCTGGGCAGCGGTGAGGTGGCCCTGCTCGGCGGCAGCCGGGTGCACGTATGCATGTGCCCGACAACCGAAGCCGACCTTGCCGACGGCATCGGACCTGCCCGAGAGCTGGCGAGCGCAGGCAGCCCGATCACGCTCGGATCGGACAGCCAGGCTGTCGTCGACATCCTGGAGGAAGCGCGTCGCGTCGAGCTTGGTGAGCGCCTTGCGTCGCAGGAACGCGGCTGCTTCACCGCCGGCGAGCTCGCTACCGCCGCGACCACGGCCGGACACGCCAGCCTGGGCTGGCCAGAGACAGGCGAACTGGTCGCGGGCGGGCTGGCCGACTTCTGCACGGTCGGGCTGGATTCGCCGCGCACGGCAGGCGCGGCCATGGCTACCGCGCTCGAGTCCGTCATCTTCGGGGCGTCGGCCGCCGACGTGCGGCATCTGGTCGTCGGCGGCCGCGACATCGTGGCCGACGGCCAGCACCAGCTCATTCCGGATGTGCCAGCGGCACTCACCGCGTCGATCGATGCGGTGCTGCGCTGATTTTCGCACCCGTTACGGCCAGAGACCCGGGCTAGCCGGTCGCGCTGGGGCTGTAGGCGGGCGGCAGGCCCGAGCAGATGCTCGCGCCAGCGTTGCGTGACTGCACCGCGCCCGGGCCGTCCTGCACTGCCTGGCTCACCAGGGGCCGGCTCACCGGCGATCCGCTCTGGCTGCCGCTTCTCTCTGAGTTGCCGTGCTTGGCGCGGTGGCCGGCCGGCGCAGGCCGGTTCACGCCAGCGAAGTCGGTACCGAGCGTGAGCGTCACCGCGCCTGGCTTGCCGACCTGCCACGCAGGTTCGGCCAGCGTGTTGTCCGCTGCCGGGAACGCTTTGAGCGCGGTCATCAGCGTGTACGCGCTGTCGGCCTGGTCGAGACCCGCGTAGGTCACCGTCGTGGTGGCCGTGGCCGCCGCGTTGCCGACGCTAATGACGTCGAAGCCGAGCTTGCGCAGCTTAGCCGCAGTCCGCTCGGCGAGCCCGGTCTGCCGGGTGCCGTTCAGCACCCGGACCTGAACCTTGCTGTAGGGCTGAACCGGAAGCCGGCCATGCCAGTCCTGACCGGTACGAACCAGCTGGTACAGCACGTCGTCCTGCGGCTGCACCGCCATCAGGTGCTCCTGCAGGCCGGGATAGGTGTCCATGGTGGTCGGCAACGTGATCAGGCTGACGTTCCTGGGCTCCAGCTGCGCCAGCGATTCGGACAAGTGCACCAGCGCGCTCACCGAGCCCAGGCCGTCGTCGACCGTGAGCGCCTTCGTTGCCGTCTTCGCGACGCTGTAGAGCGCCGGCAGGTTTCCCAGCAATCCGTCCGACTGGACCTTTTGCGCGACAGACGAGATGAACGCCTGCTGCAACTGGATCCTGGGCAGATCACCGCCCGCGTCAGCACCGCTGCCCACACCGTGGCGGGTTCGTACATAGGCCAGCGCCTGGTTGTACTTGAGCAGGTGCTTGCCGGGACTGAGATTCAGGTGCGAGTAGTGGTCGTGATAGCCAGCACCCGGCGGGACGCACACTTCGACCCCGCCCAGGCTGTCGACCATGGTGCGGAAGGAGTTGAAGTCGAACTCCACGAAATGATCTAGCTTGATCCCGGTCAGGTCCTCGACTGTTGCGACCGCGCAGGTCGGGCCGCCGATGTTCAGCGCCCCGTCGATGATCGCTCCTGGCGGGTAGTCCTGGGCGGGCCAGGTGCCGTAACCGATGTACTGCCGCTTCGGGCAAGCGGGCTGGTAGACGAACAAATCCCTGGGGATGGACAGCACGATCGCATGGGTATGCGCCGGATTAAGATGGATGAGCAGGAGGTTGTCCGAGTTCGTAGTACCCGGATTGATCTCGTGGCCGAAGTGGCCATGCTGCCCGAGCCGTTCCTGGGAGCCGAGCACCAGGATGTTCTGCTCGCCGTAGATCGTCCGGCCAGTGAGATCGCCCACCGCGACCTTGGTGATATTCCCGTCCAGTTGCCGGTACAGCGCGAAGGCGCCGACACCCGCCGCCACGGCGACGACCGCGGCCAGCGTGGCGATCACGTAACCAGCCTTAGCCAGGCCGCTCTTCCTGCCCCAGCCGGCCCTGGCCCGCTTCCCGTGCGGCATCTGCTCTCCGTCCTGCCGGCGATGCCCGGTGGCGCAGCCGGCGGTGCTTGCGGAGGCGACCACGTTCGGTGAAGGCCTCCCACGTAGGGTATCCATGCCCAGGGTGTTTTAGACCGATTTTGCCCTCGCCTTACGAATTCTGGCCGTGCGCGTTCCGGTCGGTTGGCATCAGACCCTGAGTTGCCGACCGCTGTGGCAGGATGCGCTGAGTGAGCCTGCTGATCACCAACATCGGCGAGCTGGTCACGAACGCGCCGCGAGACGCTGTCAGCGTGGCGGTGCCGGGCCCGTTCGAGGCGATGGCGAACGCCGCAATCGTCGTGGACGGCGGACTGGTGGCCTGGACCGGACCGGCCGCGGCAGCGCCCGCGGCTGACGAGATGGTCGACGCTGCCGGGCGGGCGGTGCTGCCCGGCTTCGTCGACTCGCACGCGCACCTGGTCTTCGCCGGCGAGCGCGGAGCGGAGTTCGCGGCCCGGATGGCGGGACTGCCGTACAGCGCGGGCGGGATCCGCAGCACGGTCGCAGCCACGAGAGCGGCCGGCGACGACGTGCTGCGGTCAAATCTGAGCAGGCTGGCCGGCGAGATGCTGGCGCAGGGAACCACGACGTTCGAGTGCAAGTCCGGGTACGGGCTGAGAGTCGCTGACGAGGCCCGGTCGGTGGCGCTGGCCGGCGAGTTCACCGATGAGGTGACCTACCTCGGCGCGCATGTGGTGCCGCCGGAGTTCGATGGCCGCGCGACGGCCTACGTAGACCTGGTGTGTGGCGAGATGCTCGCCGCCTGCGCGCCGCGGGCGAAGTGGGTAGACGTGTTCTGTGAGCGTGGCGCGTTCGGGCCGGACGAGGCTCGTGCCGTGCTGGCGGCAGGTGCGGCGGCCGGGCTGCAGCCGAGGATCCATGCCAACCAGCTCGGGCCCGGGCCTGGCGTACAGGTCGCGGTCGAGGCCGGGGCTGCGGCGGCGGATCACTGCACATTCCTGTCCGATGCGGACGTCGACGCGCTCGCGGCCTCCGGGAGGACCGTCGCCACTCTGCTGCCAGGAGTGGAGTTCTCCACCCGCTCGCCGTACCCGGACGCGCGACGGCTGCTGGCGGCCGGGGTCACGGTGGCGATCGCGTCGGACTGCAATCCCGGCTCGTGCTTCACCTCGAGCATGGCGTTCTGCATCGCGCTCGCAGTCCGCGAGATGCGGATGACGACAGCCGAGGCGGTCTGGGCAGCGACGGCAGGGGGCACGCGCGCACTGCGCCGCACTGATGTCGGGCATCTCGGCATCGGGGCACGGGCCGACCTGGTCATGCTGAACGGGCCGTCGCATGCCTACCTGGCCTACCGGCCCGGAGTTCCGCTGATCGCGGGAGTCTGGCGCTCCGGGCGGCGTGCCGCCTGACGAGGGCTACCGGAACGGGCACTGACCCTCGTTCTGGGCCCCGACCTGGCTGGTAGACATTCCTCCACCTGGCGAAGTAGGCGATGGCCCATCGCGCCGGCCATGCTCGATGCGGCACGGTTAGTTCTGGCGGGCCAGCTACCACCTGCCAGAAGGGGGCAGACGATCATGGACCGGCGAGCATGAGCATGCGGGCGCAGGATCTGATCTTGCCGGTCCTGGCAATCGCCGCAGTCGCAGCGGTCATCCGGATTCGCACCAGCCGGACTGATGCCGCGAAGGGACGGCGGGGGCGCCTTCGGGAACTCGCCTGGTGTGCAGCGCTTCTCCTGCTCTCTGTCCTGGTGATGAGCCCGCTGTATGCGCTGCTTGCGCGGAACAACCTGTCGTGGTGGATCGTGATCCCGATCGCGGCCGCGGTCGTGATCATCTTCCGGCCGCGCCTTGCTGCCCGGATCGTGCCGGTGGGGCTGATCCTCTATGGCTTGTCCGGCTTCATAGTGGCGCGTGACTACGCTTACGGGGGCGGCGTGGGCAGCTATGGGGTGACGCTCGTCGGCAATCCGGGCTTCCAGGCCGATCTCATCCTCCCGCAGGCTTACGCGCTGCTGCTGCTTGGCGGCTGGCTGGCGCTGCGATCAGCTGACCCGGTCCTGACGCGGGCCAGGCACTGGCTGGGGCCAGTCGCTCGTGCCCCGCTTGGCGATCAGTTGCGCACGCTGGCGCTGCTGCCAGTGGTCGCCGTCCTCGCCGACCTGCTCGCACCGCGCTTGTGGCCCGCGGGTCAGGCTGCCCTGATCTTCACTCCGGCCGTTGTGTACGGAGCGCTAGTGGTGATCCGGCGCTGGCCGCAGCGCGCAGCGCAACTCGCCACGGCGGGCTTGCTCTGCCTGGGGATCGCGGGCCTGGCGGTTGCCGCGGCCTGGCGCAGTTCGGCAGCGGCCGTGCCCGCCGCCAGAGCGCAGCCGATGCCCGCTCCGTCGCAGTCTAGCGCCAGCGCGCAGCCAGCTCCGCCGGCCGCTAACGCGCAGCCTTCGTCGGCTCGGTCCGCGAACGCGGCAGCCGCGATCGTGCTGACGAGTTTCGACCCGCCGCAGATGGTTGGTGTGGACGTGATGGACAACGGCCAGCCGATGCCGTTCGGGGTAGTGCTCGTCGACAGCCAGCACACCGCCGACGCTGCGGGAGCAGAGGGCCTCGCCCTCCTCGCACTCGGTACCTGGCTGGCGCCGCAAACATTCCCGATCGTGCGGCGGATGCTAGGCGGATCGTCCGATGCGGAGCTCAGCAAGCGGGTAGCGCGGCTGACCGAGAGCCGAGCGGTTGCGGTGGACACCGCCTCCGCCGACTTGCGCCGGCTCGAGCGGGACCTGCATGACGGAGCACAAGCCCGGCTGGTGGCGCTCGGGATGAGCTTGCGTGCGGCAGAGCGGCTGATCCCGACGAGCCCCGAAGCTGCCATGGCGCTGGTTGCGGAGGCACGGGAGTCCTCTGTGAAGGCCCTGACAGAACTACGTGAGCTGGTCCGCGGTGTCGTGCCGCCGGTGCTGGCTGACCGGGGTCTCGCGGACGCACTCCGGGCGCTCGCGCTGGACAGCCCGATGCGCGTCGAGACCGATATCGACCTGCCGGGGCGGGCGCCGGCACCGGTCGAGACCGCCTGCTATTTCGCGGTGGCTGAGGTACTCACGAACGCGGCTAAGCACTCCGGCGCGCGGGACGCGCGGATCACGATGTCGCATGCGGACCGGTTGCTGCGGATCGAAGTGATGGACTTCGGCCTGGGCGGCGCGGACCCGGCCCGCGGCTCCGGGCTGGCCGGAGTGGAGAAGCGACTGGCAAGCTTCGACGGCATCCTTGCGGTCAGCAGCCCAGCCGGAGGACCGACGATCGTGGTGCTAGAGGTGCCGTGCGTGCTCTCGCCGCCGACGGTCAGTGGCGGGTTACTTTAACGGAGAACGACCTGGTCGCCAGGCCCGCGCCACCCTGCCACACCTCAAAACCGGCTTGCACGCTGATCAGGTACCACGACTTTCTGAGGTAGCCGCGGCCCACGGCGTAGGCCTCTAGCGGCCGCAGGTCCAGGTTGGTGACCGAGCGTTTGCGGGAGGTCATCGCGAAGGTGACGGTGCCGAACCGGCCGGGCCTGCCGCCGAACCACACGTTGTAACTGCGGCCGCCGATGCTGACATTGCTGGCGACCTGCGAGCCGTACGGGTGCTTAGGGCCGTGATGGTTCAGCCAGATCATCAGCTCGGCGCCGTTGCCCTTGCCGCTGGTGGTGGGGGCCTTGTTGAACCAGATGTCGTATGCCGCGTTATAAATGCTGCTGCCGCCCGGCTGGGCAGTTCTCCAGCTCGTCGTCACCGTACCCGTGCGGATCCGGGAAACCCGGATCGGCAGGCCGCTGCCGGACGTGCACGCACCGTAGAAGCAGCCCTTGTAGATATCCGGGTAGCCGCCGGGCGCTCCGCCTCCGCCGTTCGCGATCGAGGAGCTTGCCACCCTGAATTCGGCCTTGCCGTTAGTGGTGATGCACTCGGGGGCGCTTGAGCCCCATTCATCGTTCTCGACCGTGTACGCGCCGCCAGCCACGGAAGTGGACTGCGAGTTGCACAGCGTCGCGGCCGTGCCTGCCTCGGAACTGGCGGCGGGCAGCAGCAGGGAAGCGAGGCCCGTGAGCAGCAGAGCCGCAGGGAGCGCGAGGGTGCGGGTGAGGGGGGTCATTCTCGCCTCTCGGGGGTGACGGGCCAACCGTGCCTGCGCAGGGGGTGCGCTGGTCCCTCAAGCTGTCGGTAAGTCGGGAGCTTAAGAAGAATCCAGGCGGAGGTCGTCGTACCGGCGATTGAATTTGGCGTACATCAGTTGCGGGTGCACCATCTACCGCCATTGCGCTAGGCCAAACCCGGCAATCCGCGCGCGGACGCCTGCCGCCGGTAGGTAAATGCCTACGTGCGAAGTAGGCGCCCGCCCATGGCGGGCATAGCGACGCGGCTGACAGGCTTCGGTGGCATCCTTGCGGTCAGCAGTCCGGCCGGCGGACCGGCAATCGTGGTGCTGGAGGTGCCGTGCGTGTTGTCGTCGCCGAAGACCTCTTCCTGCTGAGGGACGGGCTCGTCCGGCTGCTTGAGGCGCACGGCTTCGAGATAGCAGCCACGGCTGAGGATGCACCCGGACTGCTGACGGCCTTGCTGGCGCAGCGCCCGGAGGTGGCGATCGTCGACGTCCGCCTGCCGCCGACATTCACCGACGACGGACTGCGAGCAGCGATCGAGGCCCGCAGGCAGGTACCTGGCTTGCCGGTGCTGGTGCTATCGCAGTATGTCGAGCAGCTCTACGCCCGCGAGCTGCTGGCCGACCGGGCCGGCGGCGTTGGCTACCTGCTGAAAGACCGGGTGTTCAATGACGACCAGTTCGTCGATGCGGTCCGCACGGTCGCGGCTGGGGGAACGGTGATGGACACCGAGGTCGTGACCAAGCTGCTGGGTCGCCGCGCCAAGGAGGAAGCCCTCGCCCGGCTGTCAGCGAGGGAACGCGAGGTGCTCGGTCTGATGGCCGAGGGCCGGTCCAACAGCGCGATCGCTCAGCGGCTGTTCGTCACCGAGAAGGCGATCAGCAAGCACAGCACGAGCATCTTTACCAAGCTCGACCTGGCACCTTCCGACGACGACAACCGCCGCGTGCTCGCCGTACTGGCCTACCTGAACGGGTGACCACAGTTCGCCGACGGCAATCAGCGCAAGTAGCCGCCGCGGACCCGGATCAGCGGGTCGCCGGACTCAGCGACATAGGGCACTGCCGTCACCCTGGCGATGAACAGGACGTGGTCACCGGCGGGGACCCTGGTGCTCACCTCGCACTCGAATGCAGCCAGCCCGCCCTCGGGAATGAGAGCGCCGGTGCGGCTGCCGCGACGATGCGGCACTTCGGCCAGCAGGAGCCGCGCGCTGGGCCGGCCCGCTGCGGCGAACCGGCCGGCCAGCACGCGCTGCGATGCGCCGAGGAGCGTCACCGCGAAGGTGGTCAGCCGCCCGAGTACCTCCGCCGGGTACGACTCGGCCATCAACGACACCAGGACCAGCGGCGGATCAGCCGAAACGGGGCTGAATGCGCTGACCGTTGTCCCGATGTCGTCCCTGCCGTCGGCGATCGTCAGCAGCGTGACCGCGCTCGGCCAGTTTCCCAGGGCATCCGCGTAGCCAGCCGGGACGGGTTGGCTAGCCGGCGCCATCGCGTCGGACGCGGCCGGGCTGTGATCCAAGTCGGTCAGCCGGGATAGCCCCGTTTCCTGTCATTCGAAAATCCAGTCTCCGGGCAGCATGAGCGGGCCTGCGGCGGAGAGCCCGAGCCGTGTCGCTAGCTGCCAAACCGGGCCCCAGCTGTCAGCGACCAGGTCGAGGCTGGCAGCGGCGGCGCCGTGGCTCTCGCTGGAGCTTGGCGGCCGCAGCCGGTCCAACGGGTGGGCGCGGGGGTATACCCGCACCGGCGCCGTGGCCGGCAGGCCAGCCCGGCGGCGGGCCGCTGCCGTCGCCCGGTCCACGCCGCCCAGCTCGTCGACCAGGCCGCGAGTTATCGCATCGGCCCCGGTCCAGACCCGGCCCCTGGCCACCTGGTCCACCTGCTCGGGCGTCATGTTGCGGCCATCGGCCACCTTGCCGGTGAAGTCGGCGTAGATGTGATCGAGCCAGTCGTTGACCAGCGCCCACTCGTCCGGGGAGAACGGGCGCAGCTGCGAGAACATCGCGGCATGCGCGCCCTGGCTGATCAGGTCGCTGGTAACGCCCGCCCGGCCGAGTGCGTTGCCGAGCACTGGCTTGCCGGTCAGCACCCCGATCGAGCCGGTGATCGTGCCCGGCTGAGCCACGATCTGGTCGGCCGCCATGGAGATGTAGTAGCCGCCGGATGCGGCCACATCGCCCATCGACACGACGACAGGGAGTCCGCCGGCCCTCGCCCGGACAACCTCGCGCCAGATCGTGTCGGAGGCGACGTAAGACCCGCCGGGGCTGTTGACGCGCAGCACAATCGACTTGGTTTGCTCGTCGCGTGCCGCCGACCGGATGGCGGCTGCGATCGTGTCCGAGCCCATCCAGCCGCCGGATCGAAGGCCGCGGCCACTGCGGCCGCGGCGGATCGGCCCGGTCGCGTAGATCAGCGCGACGCCGGGCTCTGGCGTGACTGGATTCTTGGTGATCGCGCGCCGGGCATGCTCGGCCAGTATCTTGCCGCGCTGGTAGCGGCCGAGGTAGAGGAGGGCTGCCTCCGGGCCGGCCAGCTTGCGTGCCTCGGCGTAGACCTCGTCCCGGTAGCCGAGCTGATCGACGAGGTTCTCGGCCTGGGCGCGCGCTGCGAGGAACGGGCCGGCGTTGATCAGCTCGCTGACCTTCGCCTGGCTGAGCCCGCGGCGCTCGGCGATCGCCTGCACGAGTTGCTCAGTGATGGACGTGGTCAGCCGCTCGGTCTCCTCCCTGGCGGGCGCGGAGAATCCGGACTCGGTGAACTGCTCGGCGGCGCTCTTGTACTCGTGCCGCTTGGCCACCTCGAAGTCGGCCCCGAACTTATCGAGCAACCCGCGCAGGAAAACCCGCTCGATGGCGAGGCCGGTCAGGCCGAGGTCACCGGATGGCTGAAGCCAGATCTTCTCGAACGCGGTCGCCAGGTAGTACTGCACGTTGCTGGCGGAGAACTCGCCGAACGACTCGGCCCAGGCAACGGTCGACTTCCCCGCGGCGGCGAATTCCGTGATCGCCTGGCGTAGTTCCTGGACCGCGGCCAGCCCGATGCCTTTGCCGCCGAGCCTGGCGACCAGAACGGCAACCCGGTGGTCCTCGCGGGCCCGGCGCAGGCCGTCGAGAATATCGGGCAGCGGTGCCCGGCTCCTTCCGACGAGGGCAGAGACCGGATCGGTCGGCCTGGTCTCGCTGATCCCTTCGGTCAGGTCGAGCTCCAGGATCAGCGGCGCCGTGCGATGCTGGCACAGCTTGGCCAGCTGGGTGGTAAGGAGGGATTCTGGCATGCGTTACAGCCTAAGCCGGGTAGCCGGGCCCGCGGGCTCTCGGGCAGCCGCAGCAAAGTAAACGGGCACTTGCGCGTTCCGCAGGCGTGAAATGTCGGCCGCGACCGCAAGGGCCGTGGCCTGTTCGCGACGAATGCCCGGCCGCCGCTGGTCGCCTTAGTTGCTCCTGGAATCTCCCGTGACAGCGCGGGGTACCATGAGAAGTGGAGGTTCCTCCGAATCTTAATCGGAGGTACCTCCGGATAGTAACTTGCCGCGCGCGGGCGGACTACACACCGGCGCGGACCTCGGCGATGCGCGCCTGCGGGCGCGGGGAGGAGCGGTATTGGCCGCCGCCGACCGGCCCATGCGCGCCGACGCGCAGCGCAACCGCGAGCAGTTGCTGACCGCGGCCGTCGCCGCATTCTCCGGTGAGGACCCTGAGGTGACGCTTGAGTCGATCGCCAAGGACGCCGGAGTCGGCATCGGTACCCTGTACCGGCACTTCCCGAGCCGTGAGGCACTTGTCGACGCCGCTTACCGCAGTGAGCTAGCCAGGCTGTGCGATTCTGTTCCGGCCCTGCTCGAGACAATGGCGGCCGACAAGGCAATGCGCACGTGGATGGATCAGTTCGTCGAGTACATGACGACGAAGCGCGGGATGGCAGACGCCCTTCGGAAGGTGATCGCGTCAGGCGGCAACCCGTTCGCCGAGAGCCGGACCCGCCTGCTTGCCGCCTTCGGGACGCTCATGAAGGCCGGCGCCGCCGACGGAACTATCCGATCTGACCTCGACCCGGCGGACTTGCTCGCGAGCATGAGCGGGGTGTCGCTTGCCGTCGGTGATCCGGCTCAGCGCGGGCAGGCAGGCCGGCTGCTTGACCTGCTCATGGATGGCTTGCGTTACGGCGCGGCCAGATGAGGACCAGGCCTGCTGACTGTGAGCGCCGGGATGGCTAGCCGGGACGGGAACGGCTGGGTGCGGTGCCAGCTCGGGCACCGGCACTGGGGGCGGTACGGGGCCGCGGGCCTGCTTGCGTACGTGGCTGAGGGCCCGGTGCTCCTGCAGCGCCGCACCTGGTGGAGCCACCACGGGGGGACCTGGGGCCTGCCGGGCGGAGCGCGCGACAGCCATGAATCGGCGGTGGCGGGTGCGCTTCGGGAGGCCGCCGAGGAGTGCGGCGTGCCGCCGGACGCAGTGCGCCAGCGCGGTCTCTTCACTGACGACCACGGCGGCTGGTCCTACACGACCGTGCTCGCCGAGGCCGCCACCCCGTTCGCGGTGCAGTCCGACGATGACGAGACCGATGAGGTCGCGTGGGTTCCACTGGCCGGGGTAACCGCGCTCGACCTGCATCCGGGGCTCGCGGCGCACTGGGAAGAGCTACTCGCCGAGCTGACGCCGGTGACGATCATCGTGGACGGTGCCAACGTCGTGGGCTCAAGGCCGGATGGCTGGTGGCGCGACCGGGCGGGCGCCGCTCTGCGGCTGCGCGACCAGCTTGCCCCGCTGGTGACCGAGGGCATCGCCGAGCTGCCCGCGGGTCTGGACGCGCCGGCCGGGATGCCAGTCGTGGCCACTGCCGTTGCCCCCGCCCTGGCGGTCGACGCTCCACCTGACCGAGCGACCAGGCGCGGGATCGCCGGGATGGCGGACGGCCTGATCCGGATGCAGTGGCTGCCGGACATCTTCCTGGTCGTCGAGGGTGCGGCCAAGCCTGTTGCGGCCCAGAGCGGGGCCAGCCCGGTCCAGGTAATGGCGGCCAGCGGCTCAGGCGATGACACCATCGCCGCCCTGGCCGGTAACACGACCGGACGGCGCATCGTGGTGACCGCCGACCGAGAGCTCCGGCAGCGCTGCCTGGCGGCAGGAGCCGCGGTGGCCGGCCCCGGCTGGCTGCTCGGCCTGCTCTGAACCTGGGTCCGGGCTGCCAGAACCGGCTCTGGCGCACTGATATTCAGACCCGCGCATAACAATCGATTGTCATTTGCCGGGTCAAGTACGTGGAAGAGTGACCTTCAACGCAACTAAGCCGGCAATGATATTGGCGGAGCCCCTGACACTTTCGAGGAGACCAGCTTCGTGCTGCAGGCGTCACTCGTAGAGCCGCTGCGCCGGTGGGACCCGGAGCAGGTCGGCGGCTACGTGCTGATCGGCCGCCTCGGTTCCGGCGCGATGGGACAGGTCTACCTCGGCCGGTCGGCAGCGGGCCGGCTGGTGGCCGTCAAGACCATCAAGCCGGAGCTGGCTGAGGAGCCCGACTTCCGGAACCGGTTCGGCCAGGAGGTTGCCGCGGCCCGGCGGGTGAGCGGGGCCTTCACCGCAGCGGTCGTCGCGGCCGACTCAGAGGCCGACGTCCCCTGGCTGGCAACGGTCTACGTCCCGGCGCCGTCGCTGAGCAGGATGGTGCGCACGTGCGGTCCGATCTCCGTTCCCGCCGTTCGCTGGCTCGCAGCGGGCTGCGCCGAGGCGCTGGAGTCGATCCACAGTGTCGGGCTGGTGCACCGCGACCTGAAGCCGGCCAACGTCCTGGTGTCGCTGGACGGTCCGCGGGTGATCGACTTCGGTGTCGCCCGTGCCGCCGAGCGGATCCAGCTCACGGTGACCCGCGGAAGTGTCGGGACACCTGCCTACATGGCGCCTGAACAGGCCAGGGATACCCGGCAGGCAACATCTGCCAGCGACATCTTCGCGCTCGGCGCCACCATGCTGTTCGCTGCCACCGGCCACGCTCCGTATCAAGGCGAGACCGTCATCGACGTCCTGGTGCAACTGGCTACCGGGCCACCGGACCTGGCCGGGCTGCCCCGTGAGCTCGCTGAGATCGTCGTTGCCTGCCTCGAGCGCAACCCGCGTAACCGGCCGACCGCGGCCTCGATCGTGTCCCGCCTCGCGCCGGCGCTTGCGGCCAGCGGCGCAATAGGCGCCCCGCCGCTGCCGCCCGCGGCGCTGACGCTGATCGAGGAATACCGCCGCATCCCGCGGTCGCCTGCCGAGGTGCAATCCGCGCCCGCCGGCCCGGCGATGGGCGATGCGCTTCACCCGAACGGGAACGGGGCCGCCGGGGCCGATGACACCATGGGCTCCCAGCTGGCTGGCGACATCGCCGGGTGGGGGCCCGGCGGGCCGGCACCGGCCCGGAACGGCGGGGCGCCTGCACGGCCGGGCGGCGCGCTAGCCCGGCGCGCTGCGTTCATTGTCGCGGTCGCCGCCGTCGGCGTCGCGCTCGTCGGCGCGGGCTGGGTACTGCGTACGGAGCAGCCACATCAGCAGGCCGGGGGCACCGGGTCAGGAGCGGCAACGCTGTCGGCGACCTGCCCGTCGTCACCGGGATCGCAGAACCTGAACCAGGCAGATCTCGGACCTGTGCTGGGGGTGCCATCCGGGCAGAGCCCGCCGCCGGGCTCGGGCCTGGCGCGGGGACAGGGCCCGGCACTGGTTCACCCGACCTCGGGCGTGCCGTACATCGCGCTCAGTCAGCCTTTTGGCGACAGCAACACCGGGTTCGTTATCCACGGCGGGAACTGGCCGCCAGGCAAGATAGTCAGCCTCCAGCTGGTCGGATGCGCCGCACCGCAGTCTCTGGTAGCCGACCAGCAGGGAACGGTCAACTACGTGATCAACCAGGACCACGATTTCTTCCGGGGCAGTCTGCCTAAGGGTGTATACACGGTCCGGGCCGCCGACGCGGCCGGCGCAAGCGCGACCGCGAGGTTTGCGGTCGTCAACTAGCGCTCAGGCAGCACTAGCGCTCAGGCTGCAGCGTGCCGGCGGATCACAGTACGGGCGTCCACCACAGGTCCTCCTGCCGTGAGCACCAGGCCGGATCGTCGATCTTGTCCAGGTCGCTGCCGGTGATGATCCCGTTCTCGATCAGCGCGCCGACTGCCACCTCGTCGGATAGCCGCATGCCGGGCCGGACCAAGCTGCGCTCGGTGAGCTTGCGGCGGAGTACTTTCAGGTGCTCGCCGACCCTGGCAGACAGCCGGTCGCGGAAGGCCGGGTCGGTATCGAAGAGATCGAGCTCGTGATGAGCGTCGGTGACCATCAGCGCGCCGCGCGCGATCTCCGGAGTGCGGGGTAGCGGCGTGCTCCGGGCTGGGTCGACCAGCCACGGGCGGCACCACAGCAGCGCGACGAGGAAGAGCTTGGTGTTCGGGTCGAGGTAGAACGGCAGCAGCGTGACGTCTCCGCTGGCCGGCGATGAGTGCACGGCGGAACTGTCGGCAGGAGTTGCCTGGGCGGCGACGACCAGCCGCAGCGGCTGGCCTTCGTCCAGCATGGTCCGCGAGCCCACCAGTGCGGTTCCGGCGCGCAGGAACCAGCCCTTGGATGGCTCCGTCGCGGCAGCGGGCTCGCCTGCCTCATCCATCCGGGGCAGCCGCACCCGGTAGCCGTCGCCTTCCGCGTACAGCGCGTGCGTACGGCTGATATTCGCTACCCAGACGCCGCCTGCCACGGCTGCGATGACTCCAGCTCGCCGGGACAGCCCGCGGCCGGCTTGGATCACCAGGTCGGCGTCGGGTCCCCGGCCGAATACGATGCGGTCGCCCTCCGGAATGGCGATTACGGCACCAGCCGGGCTGATGACATTCGCCCGTGCCGCGGCCGAGTCGAGCGTCATCTGCGTCCTGCCTGTCTTGCCAGCGCGCGGTTGGGCCCGCACTGGAAACGTCGCTTCGTGAGCCGGGCTTCCCACGGCCGCCCGGCCGATCACCAGCGAGCATCGCGACAACCAGTGCCGGGACGTGATCCACACACAGCCAGCGCGTACTGGGCTGTCTTAGATATTGAGGGTGTTAGCGCAGTTTAGGCCCCTC
Organism: Streptosporangiaceae bacterium; assembly: GCA_035507615.1. Lineage (GTDB taxonomy): Bacteria > Actinomycetota > Actinomycetes > Streptosporangiales > Streptosporangiaceae > JAJYUU01. The sequence goes on along the minus strand of DATJNX010000018.1, from coordinate 152,112 downwards.
TGGGGGAGTCCGCATCCACCAGTTCGGGGATAGCACGTGACCCGGGCGCTGGGTTGACTTTCTTCTTAGCCAGGGCGAGGTTCGCCGGCGTACGGCGGCTCTGCGCCGTCGGCGGGCCTGTCGGCCTAGCAATAGTGCTGCAGCCGGGAGTTGGGGGGGATCTGCGGGTCTCGCGCATGCAAGGCGCGCAGGTTCCGTGGGTGGCACGGGGCTAGCGGGTCTCGCGCAGGCAGCCTCGCCCTGGCCTGCCTGCCAGTGACGCCGCACGTCGGCGGTCGCGGTCGCCAGGGAGTCTCAGGCGACCTGCACTGATCGCTTGGCCAGGCCCATCCAGTACCCGGCGATCGTCGTCACGGGGGCAGGCGCCTCGGCGAGTCCGAGCGTCACAAACAGCGGTGCATAGTGCTCGGTCGTCGGATGCGCGTATCTGGCGGCAGGCGCGCCGCGAAAGCCCGCCAGCGCGTCGACGTCCCCGTTGTCGAGCGCTGCGGCAGCCCACTGGTCGAACTCGGCCGACCACGCTGGCGGCGCGGCATTGAACCGGAAGTCGGTCAGGAACGGCAGGCCGTGGGTGAGGAAGCCGCTGCCGACGATGAGGACGCCCTCGTCGCGCAGTGGCCGCAGCGCGGCTCCGACTCGCAGCAGTCGATGCGGGTCGAGGCTGGGCATGGAGATCTGCAGCACCGGAATGTCGGCCTGCGGGTACATCACCGTCAGCGGCACGTAGGCACCGTGGTCCAGGCCGCGGTCCGGGACGTCGGTCACCTGCTCGGTTCCGGCCAGCAGCGACCGTATCTGCGCAGCTAGTCCGGGCGCGCCCGGAGCCGGGTAGCTGGCTCGGTAGTAGCGCTCCGGGAATCCCCAGAAGTCGTAGGTCAGCGGCGCCGCATCGGACGTGGCCCCGATCGCCAGCGGGGCGTTCTCCCAGTGCGCGGAAACCACCAGGATCGCAGCGGGCCGTGGCAGGGCCCGCGCCCAGGCTTCCAGTTGCACGACCCACAGCGGGTCGTCGACCAGCGGCGGAGCGCCGTGGCCCAGGTACATGGCGGGCATCCGGCCTGGCTCGATAGCCGCTGCGGCACGGACGCCGACCTGATCAGCGGCATCGGCCGGAACCGGGGCGTGGTCAGGTGCCCGTCCGCTGAGTTCTTCATCCACGTTGACCTCCGCCAGGCGCCAGCCGCTGGCTAGCTGATCAGCCGGCCAGTCAGTTGCGACGATAACCTGCTGGCGCCGGCTAGCGAAGCCAGCGAGCCCCGGACGCCAGGCTGAAAATCGAACGCATCAGCGTCGGAGGAAGAGGCAGGATGTGGGTGTGCGCGTCGTCGTGCTGTCGGACACTCATGCCCCGCGCTTCTGGAAGTCGTGTCCTGCGTCAGTCGCCTCGTGGCTCCGCCAGGCTGATCTGATCTTGCATGCCGGAGACGTCTGCATCGCCAGCGTTCTCGACGAACTCGCGGAGTACGCTCCGGTGCGCGTCGTGCTCGGCAATAACGACAGCGCCGAGGTGGCCGGCTGGGGCGCGCCGCCCAGGCTCGAGTTCACGATCGAGGGCGTGCCGGTCGGGATGATCCACGACAGCGGCCAGGCGAACGGGCGGCTGCGCAGGATGCGTGCCACGTTCCCGGCCGCGGATCTCGTCGTCTTCGGCCACTCACACATCCCGCTGGACGACGGCGACGGGCGGTTGCGGATCTTCAACCCCGGCTCGCCCACGGACAAGCGGCGTCAGCCCTGCCGCACGCTCGGCGTGCTGGAGATCGCTGACGGCCGGCTGACCGAGGCGCGTATCGTCGGCCTGGACTGACTGCGAGGGCTCGCCGCGGCCCTGCGCTCGGGGACGCTGCTCGTCCCCTGCCAAGCGGCCCTCCGGCCTCGGCGCTGTCCAACGGTCCGCAGCCCAGCTGCCTTGACAGCTGTTACGAGTCAGCTGCCGATCGCAGCTGAGCCGGAGCCAGCCAGAGCACCCCGAGCGGCGGAATGCTGAGCGCCGCCGACGCGGGCCGTCCGTGCCACGGCTTGGTGACCGCGTCGACCTGCCCGAAGTTGCCGACGCCGCTGCCGCCGTAGATCTCAGCATCGGTATTCAGCACTTCGCTCCACGCGCCGGCGACAGGCAACCCGATCCGGTAGTCGTAGTGGGGCATCGCTGCGAAGTTGCAGACGCAGGCCAGCACGCTGCCGTCAGAGCCGTAGCGCAGGAACGACAGCACGTTGCCGGAGAAGTCGCCGGCGTCGATCCACTGGAAGCCGTCTGGCAGGCTGTCCTGCTGCCACAGCGCAGGGCGCTCACCGTAGATCCGGTTGAGATCCTTGACTAGCTGCTGCACGCCGATGTGCGTCGGGTACTCGAGCACGTACCACTGCAGCCCGGCTTCCTGTGACCACTCATCGCCCTGGCCGAATTCCCCGCCCATGAACAGCAGTTGCTTGCCCGGATGCGCCCACATGAAGCCAAGCAGCGAGCGCAGGCCGGCGAACTGGCGCCACTCGTCCCCTGGCATTTTCCGCAGCAGCGAGCCTTTGCCGTGCACGACCTCGTCGTGCGACAGCGGGAGCACGTAGTGCTCGCTGTAGGCATAGATCATCGAGAACGTCATCTCGTCATGGTGGTAACTGCGATGCACCGGATCCCTGCTGAGATAGCTCAGCGTGTCGTGCATCCAGCCCATGTTCCACTTGAGCCCGAAACCGAGCCCGCCGAGGTACACCGGCCTTGTCACGCCCGGCCACGCAGTCGACTCCTCGGCGATCATCGCGATGCCCGGTACCCGCTTGTAGCACGTGGCGTTGACCTCGCGCAGGAACGAGACCGCGTCCAGGTTCTCGCGGCCGCCGAGTGAGTTCGGCGACCACTCGCCGGCCTTGCGCGAGTAGTCGAGGTACAGCATGGACGCCACCGCGTCAACCCGCAGACCGTCGGCGTGGAACTCCTCGAGCCAGTAGATGGCGTTGGCCACCAGGAAGTTACGCACCTCGGGCCGGCCGTAGTCGAAGATCAGGGTGCCCCAGTCCGGATGCTGGCCGCGTTGCGGGTCGGCGTGCTCGTACAGGGCGGTGCCGTCGAACTGCGCCAGCGCCCAGCTATCCCGCGGGAAGTGCGCCGGCACCCAGTCCAGGAACACCCCGATGCCGGCCTGGTGCAAGCAGTCCACCAGATAGCGGAATTCGTCCGGCGTTCCGAACCGCGAGGTTGGCGCGTAGTAAGAGGTGACCTGATATCCCCAGGAACCCCCGAACGGATGCTCGGCCACCGGCAGGAACTCCACGTGCGTGAAGCCCATCTCGGTGACGTAGCCGGTTAGCTGGCTTGCCAGCTCGGTGTACGACAAACCGGGGCGCCACGACCCGAGGTGCACCTCGTACACGCTCATCGGCCTGGTGAGCAGATCCCGCTCGGCCCGGCGGGCCAGCCAGTCGGCGTCGCCCCACTCGTACCGCGAGTCGGTGACCCTGGACGCGGTGGCCGGCGGTCGCTCCGCCCAGCGTGCCATTGGATCGGCCTTGCGATGCCAGTTACCGTCCGGCCCGAGGATGTCGTACTTGTAGGTGGCGCCCTCACTGATGCCGGGAATCATGAGCTCCCAGATGCCGGAACTGCCCAGCGAGCGCATCGGGTGCGCCTGCCCGTCCCAGTGGTTGAAGTCGCCGATTACCCGCACGCCGCGGGCGTTCGGCGCCCACACCGCGAACGAGGTGCCGCCGAGGTCGGGGCGGACAATGGCGCCGAGCACAGCCCACAACTCTTCGTGGCGGCCCTCGGCGATCAAGTGCAAGTCCACTGCGCCGAGCGTCGGCAAGTGCCGGTACGGGTCATCGGCGATCGTCTCCGGCATGCCTTTGTACGCCACCGCGAGCCGGTAGTCGGGCACCTCGGTACCCGGCACCGTCGCTGAGAACACTCCCTGGTGCAGGTGCTGCATTGGTACCCGGCTGCCGTCTGGCAGCACGACCGTCACTGTCTCGGCCAGCGGTCGCAGCGCCCGGATTGTCACGCCCTCAAGCCCCGGATGCCCGCCGAGCACGGCATGCGGGTCATGGTGCGTTCCAGCCACCACCGTGCCGATCTCGGCGTGGCTGATCTGGTCAGCTGGATAGGTCCCGGCGGTCATGCTGCGGCCACGTATCCGAGCGGGATCGGCAGCCAGGTCGGCCGGTGCCGGTGTTCGTAAATCACTTCGTAGACCGCCTTCTCAATGGTGAGCGCGCGCAGCAGGACGCCGTAGCCAGCCGGGTCGATTCCGCCGCGGGCCGCGTAGCCGCCGCAGAACGCTGCCTGGCATTGCCGCACCCAGGCGTCGGCTAGCGCGGTGACCGCGTGGTCAGCGGGCCGGGAGATCAGCTGATGCCGGGCCGCGTAGTCGAACGAGCGCAGCATTCCGGCGACATCCCGTAGCGCCGGAGCTGGTGCCCGGCGCACGGCCAGCGGCACGGCCGGCTCGCCTTCGAAATCGAGCGCGACCCAGCCCTGGCTGGCCCGGAGCACTTGTCCCAGGTGGTAGTCGCCATGAATCCGTTGCACCGCGACTGGGCTGGTTGAGCGGGCAACCTCGTCGTACGCCGCCGCGATTCGGCTCTCGTAGTCACGTAGCGCGGGCACTATCGCCGCCGCCTCGGTCAGCTTGGCGTGCAGGCCGGCCACCAGCTCGGTCAGTTCGGCTGCGGTCATGTCCCGGCTGCCGAACGTGCTGGCCATATCGGCGTGCAGCTCGGCTGTGGCCTGCCCGAGCAGCCGTGCCTCGGTGACAAACGGCAGCTCGGCCAGAGGGCTGGCCGATACTTCCCCGTTTCCGGTATTGGAGGCAGGAAGTGGTTCGGTGAGGTACTCCTGGCCGTAGGCGTCGTGGCGCGCGTACAGCCGCCGGAGCGTGTCAAGCGCGAGCGTCCAGCCGTCGCTGGCCCCGGCAAGGAACTGCGACAGCACGCCGAGCAGCACCGGCTGCGAGTCCAGGTCCGTCTCGATCCAGCCGTACGGCGCCGCTACCCGAGCCGACCCCCGGCGAGCCAGCGCGTCCGCGACCTCCAGGTCCGGGTTGGCGCCGGGGAAGAGCCGGCGCAGCAGCTTGAGAATGGCACGGTCGCCGAAGATCAGGCTGGTGTTGCTCTGCTCCGCGCCGAGCACGCGGCTCACCAGGCCGGCGCCGGGATCGCCCGGATCGTTGCCGGCCAGCGCCGGCGCGGCCGGCTCGCGCACGAAGCGCACATGCTCGACCAGGCGCTGCTGGAGGATGCCTCGCAGCAGCACGTCGGCGAGCTCCGGATCATGCGTCGCGTCGTAGCAAGCGATGCCATGCTCGCGTCCGATGAGTACCGCGGCGAGCTCGGGTGGCAACTCACGGCGGTACCCGACCAGCACCTGGAACCGGGCCAGCCCGCCGGGGAGCGCAGTCTCGATGATCAGGTGCCGCAGTGCCGGGTCGCCGGCCTTGAGGATGACGTCCGAGACGATACTGAGCCCGGCGAGGCTGGCGCCGCGGCCAGGGAACCAGCGCTGGCGCGGCAGCCACCCGGCCAGCATGTGAAGCAGGCTGACGGTACCGGCCGGGCCGGTGAAGCCGTCGGATCCGAACGCGCCGCCGGGTCCGGTCATGCCCTCACGCGCAGCCACATTGTCGTGCGCGGCCGCGCGGCGAGACCGGGCGGTGCTCTCGAACACGGTCACCTACTGCCCACGACTGCACCTTTTTACTCCGGATCGCGTGCTCCGGATCGCGTGGTCCGGATAGGGCGTCACTCTACGGCGAGAGCGCTGTCGCTGCTCCACTCGGTCCGCCAGAATTGGAGGTGCAAATGAACTGGGCCGTCGCAAGCACGGGAGCATCCGGATGTCCGACACGAGGCCGGCTGATGCGGGGACAGCTGATGCGGGGACAGCTGAGCCGGGACCGGGCGGGCTGGTAACGATCACCGACTCCGGGCCGGTGATCGTCGCGACGGTCCGCCTGCCGGGCTGCGGGCCGGGCCAGGCGCTAGCGGCGTTCACGGATCCGGCCGTGCTGGCGCGCTGGTGGCGCGGTGAACTGACGGCGGATCTGGTTCCGGGCGGCGAGTACAGCGTCAGCTTCCCGGCGATCCCGGCCCGGCTGACCGGCCGGGTAATGGGGTACGCGCCCGGTCGCTCGCTGGAGTTCTCTTGGGCCTGGGAGGGCGACGACGGTCCGCCGAGCACGGTCACCGTGCGAGCTGAGCCAGCGGAGGACGGGCACTCGGCGGAGGACGGGCACTCGGCGGAGGACGGGCACTCGGCGGTGCTGACCGTTGAGCATGGCCCGCACGACGAGGACGAAGCCGGGCGAACCGCGCGTGAGGAGCACTGGGCCGGCTGGGAGTTCTTCCTGCCGCGCCTGCCGGCCGCTGTCGCAGCCGATGGGAGCGAAAGCACGAGATGATCTTGAATGGATGTGACTTAGCTGTTGTCCAAGGAACAGCCAAGTCACATCCATCGGGAGCTTTCGGCGGGGAGGACCGGGCTTAAGGTGCAAATCGGGCGGACTGGCGGAGTGGCTACAGCAGGCGGGCCGGGTGGGCGGTGCGGTGCCGGGCGGGCAAGCCGGCTGCGTTTGTCAGGGGCCGTAGTTGGCGGGCGGCTTGAGCATGAGCCAGTAGAAGCCGTGGCCCGGCAGCGTCAGCAGGTAGCTCAGCTCGCCGATGGGCGGGAAGGCCACGCCGCCCATGGTCTCGATCGGCACTGACCCCGCGAACCGGCTCAGGTCTAGCTCGACTGGCTGCGGATAACGCGACAGGTTGTTGACGCACAGCATCCGGTCCGTCGCGCCCGCCTCGTCGCCGTCAGCGCCCTCGCCGCTGTCACCAGTCCCGCCCTCGCCGCTGCGGTACTCCCGGACGAATGCGAGCACGCTCGGGTTGGACGAGTTCAGCTCGTGGTACTCGCCGAGTGCGAACACCGGATGCCGCTTGCGGATGTCGATCATCCGGCGGGTCCAGTTCAGCAGCGAGCCATTCATGCGCTCCTGGGCCTCGACGTTGAGGCCCTGGTATCCGTAGATCGGGTCCATGATCAGCGGCAGGTACAGCCGGGCAGGGTCGCACCGGGAGAAGCCGGCGTTGCGGTCCGGCGTCCATTGCATCGGGGTCCGGACGCCGTCACGGTCACCGAGCCAGATGTTGTCGCCCATGCCGATCTCGTCGCCGTAGTAGATCACCGGCGAGCCGGGCAGCGACAGCAGCAGCGCGGTGAACAGCTCCAGCTGGTCCCGGTCGTTGTCCAGCAGCGGGGCCAGCCGCCGCCGGATGCCGATGTTGGCCTTCATCCGCGGGTCCCGCGCGTACTCGGCGTACATGTAGTCACGCTCGTCGTCGGTGACCATCTCCAGCGTGAGCTCATCGTGGTTGCGCAGGAAGATGCCCCACTGGCAGCCGGACGGTATCTGCGGAGTCTGGGCCAGGATTTCTGAGATCGGGTACCGCTGCTCCCGGCGCACCGCCATGAAGATGCGCGGCATCAGCGGGAAGTGGAAGGCCATGTGGCACTCGTCGCCGCCGACGGTCGGGTCGCCGAAGTACTCGACCACATCAGCGGGCCACTGGTTGGCCTCCGCGAGCAGCACCCGGTCCGGGTAGAGCCGGTCTATCTCGGCCCGGACTCGCTTCAGGTACTCGTGGGTCTCCTTCAGGTTCTCGCAGTTGGTGCCCTCGCGCTCGTATAGGTAGGGCACCGCGTCGAGGCGGAAGCCGTCGATGCCGAGGTCCAGCCAGAACCGCAGGACCTCCAGCATGGAGTCCTGCACCAGCGGGTTCTCGTAGTTCAGGTCCGGCTGGTGGGAGAAGAAGCGGTGCCAGTAGTACTGGCCCCGGACCTCGTCGTAGGTCCAGTTCGAGCGCTCGGAGTCGACGAAGATCACCCGGGCGTCGGCGTACTGGTCGTCGGCGTCAGACCAGACGTAGAAGTCACCGTAAGGCCCGTCCGGATCGGAACGAGACGCCTGGAACCACGGGTGCTGATCGCTGGTGTGGTTCATGACCAGGTCGGCGATGACGCGGATGCCCCGCTCGTGCGCCTTCTCCACCAGGTCGACGAAGTCGCCGATGGTGCCGAACTCCGGCAGGATCGCGGTGAAGTCGGCGATGTCGTAGCCGCCGTCCTTCAGCGGCGAGGCGTAGATCGGCAGCAGCCAGATGCAGTCGATGCCGAGCCACTGCAGGTAGTCGAGCCGCTCGATGAGCCCGCGGATGTCGCCGGTGCCGTCGCCGTTGGAGTCGCTGAAGCCGCGGATGAGGACCTCGTAGAAGACCGCGCGCTTGTACCACTGGGGGTCCCGCGGGGTCTCAAAGGAGAACGAATCGGGCACCGGCTCGCTCGCGGTCGCCCTGAACTCCTGCCCGGCCGCCCTGAACTCCTGCCCGGCCGCCCTGAATTCGTGCACGGGGCCATCGGCCATCGAGTCATGTCCGCCAGCGTGCCCGGCCTGCTCCACTCCCGCTCTCCCGCTCGATGCTTCATCTGGGTGAATGACAGCACTGCCGACGGCCGCCGCCTACCCCTACTTAACAAGAATGCACGGGTAAATCATGCGTGACCAGCATCACTGCGCACGGTGAGGATGTGTGCGGGCGCGATGGCGGGGTCTAGCCGGACGTAATTACCCAGCCCCCAGCTGAATTCCTGCCCGGTCAGCTCGTCGGTGACCCGGAATCCCGCTGCCGCATCCAGTCCGAGCGCCGAGCTGTCTAGCCAGACAGTAGCCTCGCGCGTCTCGCTGGCGTTCAGGTTTACCACAACGAGAACGATGTCGGGCGGGCCGGGGAAATCTGGGTGAGTGCGTTTGGAGAAGCACAGGATGTCGGGCTGATCGGCGTGGTGGAAGCGCAGGTTCCGCAGCCAGTGCAGGGCCGGGTGCGCCCGCCGGATCTGGTTCAGCCGGCGCAGCAGCGGGGCGAGGGTCAGCCCGAGTGAGCCGGCCTGCGCCCAGTCCCTGGGCCGGTAGGCGTACTTCTCCGAGTCCAGGTACTCCTCGCTGCCTGGCACTAGCGGGACGTTCTCGCAAAGCTCGTAACCGGAGTAGACGCCCCAGGACGGCGACAGCATCGCGGCGAGCACCGCCCGGACCGCGAACGCGGACGGCCCGGCATGCTGCAGGTACTGGCACAGGATGTCAGGGGTGTTGACGAAGAAGTTGGGCCGCATGTAATGCGCAGCGGGGCCGGCCAGTTCGGTGCCGTACTCGGTGAGCTCGCTCGCGGTATTGCGCCAGGTGAAATACGTGTATGACTGGTGGAAGCCGATAGCCGCGAGGGCATGCATCATGGCCGGCCGGGTGAATGCCTCAGCCAGGAAGATCACGTCCGGATCAGTGCTGGCGATATCGGCGAGCAGCCACTGCCAGAACGGCAGCGGCTTGGTATGCGGGTTGTCCACGCGGAAGATCCGGATGCCGTGGTCCATCCAGTGCCGGACCAGAGCGTTCACCTCGGCGTAAATACCGTCGGGATCGTTGTCGAAATTCAGCGGGTAGATGTCCTGGTATTTCTTCGGCGGGTTTTCGGCGTACGCGATCGACCCGTCCGCCCTGGTCGTGAACCACTCCGGGTGCTTCGTGACCCACGGGTGATCGGGCGAGGCCTGCAGCGCCAGGTCCATCGCTACCTCAAGGCCCAGCTCGGAAGCCCTGGACACGAACGCGTCGAAGTCATCCAGGGTGCCAAGGTCGGGGTGGATGGTGTCATGGCCGCCCTCGGGCGAGCCGATGGCCCACGGCGATCCGGGGTCACCCGGTCCGGCGACGAGCGTGTTGTTCTGGCCCTTTCGCGCGGTACTGCCGATCGGGTGCACCGGCGGGACGTACACCACGTCGAAGCCCATCTCGGCGATCGCGTCCAGCCGCTTCGCCGCCGTACGCAGGGTGCCGGACTGCGGTTTGCGCCGGTGCGTAGGGTCGAGCACCGCGCCCTCCGAGCGCGGGAAGAACTCATACCAAGAACTAAACAAGGCCCGCTGCCGGTGCACGATGAGCGGAAAGCTCTCCGACGTTGTGAGCATGTCCCGCAACGGAAACGAGGTAAGCGCCGCGATCACGTCGGCATGCACGGCCGCAGCTAGCCGGTCCCGCGGGGCCATCTGCTGGTCGGTGAGCGTCTTTGCCGCACTGGCAAGGGCGCTCCTGGCAGCTCTCGCGCGCCGCGCCTGCGCGGCCGGCAGCGCCTTGACATCGCTGATCTGCTCCGCCGCGCGGCGCAGCAGCAGTGCGCCCTCGGTCAGCATCAGCTCGGTGTCCTGGCCGAGGGGCACCTTGATCGCGGCGTCGTGCTGCCAGCGGGCAATCGGATCGCCCCACGCCTCGACGGCGAAGTGCCAGAGTCCCTCGCTGGCGGCGGTGACTTCCGCGCCGTAGCGGTCGGTCCCCTCGGCAAGCTCGCGCATCGCCACGAACGGCTGCGCCAGGCCGGCTGGATCGGTCAGCACGACGCCGGCCCCGAGCATCTCGTGACCTTCGCGGAAGACCGTGGCGCTGACCAGGAAGCTTTCTCCCGGAACAGCCTTGGCGGGGGTGTCAGCGGCCAGGCCAGCCACCCTGACCACCGGTTGCACGTCGAGAATGGGGATCCTGCCGATCACGGATGAAAGCTACCCATCTGAGCGCAGCCAATGCCGAACCGGGTGCCCGATAACCGGGGGAACCCGTGGCGTGTCCTCCCGGCAGCAGGCATTAGGGTCACTGTGCGTGAGAGCTATCCGCCGCTTCACCATTCACCCGGTCCTGCCTGACGCACTCGATCCGCTGCGCTCGCTGATGCTGAACCTGCGCTGGTCGTGGCATGCCGGCACGCGGGAGCTATTCGCATCGATCGATCCGGCCAGCCGGGAGATAGCCGAGCAGGACCCCGTCGCGCTGCTCGGACGGGTGCCCCAGGACAGGCTGACCGCTCTGGCCGCCGACCCCGGCTTCCTGCGGCGGCTCGATGCTGCCAGCGCCGACTTGCGTGATTACCTGGACCAGCCGCGCTGGTATCAGGGGGAATCAGCTGAATCGCCCAGCGCCCACTGGCCGGCCGCCATCGCCTACTTCTCGCCGGAGTACGGGATCACCGCGGCGCTTCCGCAGTACTCCGGAGGCCTGGGCATTCTGGCCGGGGACCATCTGAAGGCCGCCAGCGACCTGGGCGTGCCGCTCATCGGCGTCGGTCTGCTGTACCGGCATGGCTACTTCACCCAGTCGCTATCGGTGGAGGGCTGGCAGACCGAGCGCTACCCGGCATCCGACCCCAACGGCTTGCCGCTCACGCTGCTCCGCGACGCCGCTGGCCTCCCGGTCCGGGTGAGCGTCGCGCTGGCTGACTCCGCGGTCTTGTCGGCGCAGATCTGGGTCGCGCAGGTCGGCCGGGTCCCGCTGCTGCTGCTGGACTCGTATGTCGAAGAGAACGAACCGGACCTGCGGGAGATCACGGACCGCTTGTACGGCGGCGGAACAGACCACCGGCTGCGCCAGGAACTGCTGCTGGGCATCGGCGGCGTCCGCGCGGTACGGGCTTACTGCGCTAGCACGGGTCATCCGGAGCCGGAAGTCTTCCACACCAACGAGGGGCATGCCGGCTTCCTCGGCGTGGAGCGGATCCGCGAGTACACCGAACGCGGGCTGACCTTCGACGAGGCGCTCGAGCTGTGCCGGGCGAGCACTGTATTCACCACGCACACGCCGGTCCCGGCAGGCATCGACCGGTTCCCGCGGGACCTGGTTTCGCGCCAGTTCGAAGGCGCAGGTGGCGGCGCTGCACCGGGACTGCCGGTCGCTGACATCCTGGAGCTCGGGGCGGAGACGTTCGCCGGCGGGGATCCGTCGGTGTTCAATATGGCCGTCATGGGCATGCGGCTCGCGCAGCGGGTTAACGGCGTGAGCAAGCTACATGGCTGCGTGTCCCGGGGGATGTTCGCCGGGCTGTGGCCAGGCTTCGACGTCGCCGAGGTACCCATTAGCTCGGTGACCAACGGCGTGCACGCGCCGACCTGGGTGGCCCCCGAACTTGTCCAGCTAGTGACCGGCTCAGCTGAGGCCGCCGCGGGCGTCCGGGCCGCGGGAGCGCCAACCACCGGGGCGGTGGCCGACCCGGCTGACGACCCGACCTTCTGGGACCGCGCAGCGGCTGACGCCGGCCGCATCTGGGAACTGCGCAGGCAGCTGCGGGCCAGCCTGGTGGCAGAGGCACGGCAGAGGCTGCGCGCTTCCTGGCGGCAGCGCGGCGCCTCTGACGCAGAACTCATCTGGATCGACGGCGTACTTGACGACGACGTGCTGACGATCGGGTTCGCTCGCCGGGTGCCGTCGTACAAGCGCCTGACGATGATGCTGCACGACCAGGCGAGGCTCACTGCACTACTGCTGGACCCGGACCGGCCCGTCCAGATCGTGGTGGCCGGCAAGGCGCACCCGGCCGACGACGGCGGCAAGCAGCTCATTCAGCAGCTCGTCAGGTTCGCGGATCAGCCGCAGGTACGGCACCGGATCGTCTTCTTGCCCGACTACGACATGGCGCTTGCGCGCGTCCTGATTCAGGGCTGCGACGTGTGGCTCAACAACCCGCTCCGACCGCTGGAGGCCTGCGGTACCTCGGGGATGAAGGCCGCGCTCAACGGCGCGCTGAACCTGTCCGTGCTCGACGGCTGGTGGGACGAGTGGTTCGACGGTCACAACGGCTGGGCGATCCCGTCGGCAGACGGCGTTCCTGATCCGGCCCGGCGCGACGAGCTGGAAGCGGCGGCGCTATACGACCTGATCGGCAAATCGGTCGCGCCGCTGTTCTACGACACCGGCAGCGACGGGCTGCCCGTCCGGTGGCTGGAAATGGTGGCACATACGCTTCGCGGCCTCGGGCCGCGGGCGCTGGCCACCAGGATGGTCAGGCAATACGTCACCGACCTGTACGCGCCGGCCGCCCGGTCGTCGCGGGTACTGGCCGATCCGGCCGCGGCGCGCGGCGCGGCATTCGAGGGCGCGCGAGAGCTTGCCGCGTGGAAGGAGCAAGTGATCGCGGCGTGGCCCGGCGTCCGCATCGAGCACGTCGAAGCCGACGACGGCGACCTGAGCCCCGGCGGTCGGCTGATCGTCCGGGCCAGTGTGGCGCTCGGCACGCTCACGCCTGATGACGTCATGGTCGAGGTCGTGTACGGCAGGGCCGGAGAGTCCGATGAGATCATCGATCCGGCTCGGTCGGCCCTGGCGCTGGACGGAGCAGTGACTAGTGGCGTGGCCAGGTACGCCGGTGCTGCGGAACTCGGCGAGCCAGGCCCGTTTGGTTACACGGTCCGGGTACTGCCCCGGCACCGGCTGCTGGCCGGGCCGGCCGAGCTTGGCCTTGTCACGGTGCCCGATGCGCCTGCCGGAATGGTTAACGGCGACCTGCGCTAAGGCCGCGATAAACGCCGGCTCGGGCCGCTGCGAGTTGGCCCCGGCCGTTACCAGCTGAGCGGTCTGGTCCGTTAATTCCGACATAGCTCCCTAGAACTCCACGCGCGCTGTAAATCCCTGGCGGATAGGCACGTCGCGACAGCAACAGGCACCATCCGCCAGCCATCGGAATTTCCTCGCGTGCTAGTGAGAACGCCAGCAAAGCAAGGGTCGATGTGACATCCTGTGATTCGACGATGTCAGTAAGTGACGGTCATGAATCGTTACGTTCTGTCACCTAACCATTACCCCCGAGTGCGAGAGGACCCTCCTCGTGAGAACTCAGATCAAGCCGGACAACCGCCTTCTCACCCCCGCCGAGGTTGCTGCAATGCTTCGGGTTGACCCGAAGACTGTTACCCGCTGGGCGCGCGGCGGCAAGCTTTCGTCAATCCGTACCCCCGGTGGTCACCGTCGGTACAGCGAGAGTGAAGTCCGTGGTTTCCTGAATGGCTGGCAGGGCGTGTCGCTGCAGCGTGCGTCCGGGGAATGACCGAGCAGATGCCTGCCCCAGTGGCGGTCCTGGGGCAGGTTGTCTCGGCCATGCTCGCAGGAAGTTCAGCTGCCGGCCCGGTTCTGCCGGGCCGAAGCGCAGCTTCGTTGGCTGGGGCGGGGGAGATAGCCGCCCGCCGGCCGGCAGGACGCCGCGATGACCGCCGGAACCCTCACGCGGCGCGGGCGGCATCATCGCGACGGCGGCCTGGTCGAGCCGCCGGGCAAGGACCACCAAGCGTCCTGCGCCTGGCGCCCTAGGCCGCCGCTCGCAATTGCGCTGAGCGTCAGCGCCACATTCTTCGTCGTCGCGCAAGCCTGGCTGGAGATCAGTTATCCGGTACTGGCCGCCTTCGGCTGGTGCACGATAATTTACGCCGGCTATCTGCTGATTACCGCGCCCATGAACGTGGCTTGTCGCGGCTTCGACCTGTCCGCTCATGCCGAGCGGGTACGGAACTGGAAACCGCCCTGTTATCCCGATGTTGACATTTACCTGCCGATCTGCGGAGAGCCGCCTGCGGTGCTCAGTGACACCTGGGCCGGCGTGTCGGAGCTGGTTGACGCCTATCCCGGCTGTGCCAGGGCAGTGGTCCTCGACGACGGCCCGTCCGGGGAAGCTTGTGAGCTCAGTGCGTCGTACGGTTTCCGGTACCTGCGGCGGCCAGACCGCCGTCAGTCCGGCAAGCCAGGCAACCTCAACTTCGCGTTCAGCCGCACGGCAAGCCCGCTGCTGGTGGTGTTCGACGCCGATTGCCGGCCGGAGCCGGACTTCCTCGCCCAGACCTTGCCGTACTTCGACGACCCGGCCGTGGGGATCGTGCAGACGCCCTGGGTCACGCGACTGAGCCCGAGGCCGGGCTGGGCCGAGCGAGCTGCCGTGCCGATCACGGAGCAGTTCGGCCGGGTGACCCAGGTCTGCGCCGACAGGTTCTCCGCTGCTCAGTGCGTCGGCTCTAGCGTTGTGTACCGCCGTGCCGCGCTTGCCGCTACCGGCGGGTTCACGATCGTGGCCGGCGGCGAGGATGCCCATGCCGTCGTGGATGCCAGGCGCAATGGCTACCGGCTCAAGTATCTGCCGCTGCCGCTCGCGGCAAGCATCCGTCCGCAGTCGCTCCAGGCCTTCGCCCGGCGGCAGTACCGCTACTGCCGCGGTGCGATGCTGCTGGCCTGCTCCAGCGGGCTGTGGGAGGTGCCAATGCCTGCGCTGGCCAGGCTGCCTTACCTGTCTGGCTGGCTGCGCAATCTGGTGACCGGTTTGTGCGCGCTGGTGCTGCCGCTGCTTCCGGTCGTCGTGCTGGCCTGGCTGCCTGGCGACGTTCGGGCTGGCAGTGCCGTGCTGCTGGGGCCGCTGCTGCTGGCCGGCCTGGTGCTCTGGCCGCTGTGGTGCGGCCGGCTAGTCAGTCCGCGCAGCTGGCCGATGTGGCTGGCGTGCGGCTGGGCTCAGGTGCTCGTAGTGTGGGATTTCGCCCGGGGCCGGATCTCCCGGCCGCCGGTCGAAGCGGCGCCCAGGATCTGCCGGGGCGCCGCGGCCTGGAATGGCGGGGTCGGCCTGGCCTGGGTCGCGCTGGCTGGCTGGCGGCTCAGCCAGACTGGCTCCTGGCCGTTCGCGGTCGCGATCACGCTCGGTCTGCTCTATCTCGGGCTAGTGGCACGGCTTAGCCGTCCGGACGGTGCGGCAAAAGGCGGTGCGGCGTGCTAAGCCCGCGGCCGGAGAGCCGCTACGTGCCGTACCTGCGGTCCCCGCCTTCTGGCTCGGCGGCGGGGTTGACGCCGAGCTTGAGCGCGATCGTCGCGAGCAGCTCGCGGGCCTGGTCGGGATCCATGGCGCGGACTCGCGCCAGCATCTCGTCGCGGTCCCGCTCTTCCTGCTCTTCGCGCATTACCCAAGCGGCGTCCTCGCGACCAGCGGCGGCAAGCTCGTCTGGCGTCACGCCTGCCACCGTTGCCATCTTGGCAAGGGTCGCGGCCGGTCCCCGGACTTGGGCGTAGACACCGGGTCTGACCACCTGGTACCCGCCGGTGATCTGCCGCCACCTGCCCTCGCTGATGCCAGCGCGCCGCGCCGCCTCGCGCGCCGACATACCCGCGGCGCGCAGCGCGGTAGCGATGAGCACGCCCGAGGGGGGCGGGTCAGGCCGCTCAGCCATGCTCGTACCTTCGCATAAACTTCGCACCTTGTCCAGCCAGTCAACGGTCACTGAGGTAGTCATATGCGCAGCTTAACGCCTCAGTGTGCGAATTGCAGAACGCAAAAACTTCGCACGAAGTCTTGACCCTTCGCAGCACTGCGCAGTAGCGTGATCCACGGTCAGGACGTGTCATTGCTGGCAAGCCGGAATTTGGGGGGCAGCAGATGGGAGTGTCGCTCTCCCTGGACGGGTCGCGTCAGGGTCGCGGCCGAAGTCGCGCCGGCCAGCACACTCGGACCCCAGAAGAGCAGGCCTGCCTCGACGCGCTGGCCGCGTTCCTTCGGTCTGATGCGCAGGGCGCCGGCCGGTGCCTGAGCAAAGTGTCCAGGGCTCACCTGGAATCCCGGCTGTTGCCGGCCGCGCGGGCCCTGGCGAGAGCGGCTGATCTGGTGCTCGCCAGCGACCCGTCGGCTGCGCACAACGTGGAGCTCGACTTCGTCCTGTCGCCTCAGTGCCTGCTCGGCTTGTGCGCGGGCGCGGCGGCCAGTAACCCGTGCACGTCGCCTAGCTGTCAGCACATCTGCCACGCGCAGCCCGCTGATGCGTACGTCAGTCCGGCTGCTCACGCCCCCAGGCCGCGGCGCCGCTCCGGCTAGCCGCCCGCAATCCCGGCTGCGTAGGATCATGGCTCGGTACGGGAGGTAGTGCTGATGAGCGAGCTGGTACTCGTCGAGACCGAGCAGGCGGTTGCCACCATCAGGCTGAACCGGCCGCCCATGAATGCGCTGAACGCCGCGCTTCTGGCGGATCTAACAGCTGCGGTCGCACAGGTCTGCGCCGACGACTCGGTGCGTGCCGTCGTCCTGTACGGCGGCGAGAAGTTGTTCGCCGCCGGCGCTGACATCAAGGAGATGTCCGACGCCGGTTACGCGCAGATGGCGGCGCATAGCCGTCGGCTCCAGGACGCGCTGAATGCGGTGGCAGCGATCGGCAAGCCGGTGATCGCCGCAGTCACTGGTTACGCTCTCGGCGGCGGCCTCGAACTAGCGCTGTGCGGGGACTTCCGCGTGCTTGGCGAGAGCGCCAGAGTGGGCCAGCCGGAGATCCTGCTCGGCCTGATCCCTGGCGCCGGCGGCACGCAGCGGCTGCCCAGGCTCATCGGTCCGGCGAAGGCGAAGGACCTGATCTTTACCGGCCGGTTCGTCAGCGCGGCGGAAGCACTGGCTATCGGGCTCGCGGACAAGGTCGTTCCCGACGATCAGGTGTACCTCGCGGCGCGCGAGATGGCCGCCGCCTACGCCGGCGGTCCGGCGCTCGCGATCGCTGCGGCCAAGCGAGCGGTGGACCTGAGCCTTGATACTGACCTGGCGACCGGCCTCGAGGTCGAGCGGACCAGCTTCGCCGGGCTATTCGCCACCGACGACGCGCGCGCAGGGATGCGCAGCTTCCTGGACAATGGGCCAGGGAAGGCGACCTTTAGCGGCCGGTGACCGGCCGGGGACGCCAGTACCCGGGAAGGCCAGACGCAGGAATCGACCGGAATGAGGACGCGGCAGCGATGATGGAGCCCGCCGACAGCCCGTCACTGGATATGGTGACGGCCGCGCTGCGCGCCGACAGCAGCGACATTGCTATCTACGCCAAGGTGCTGACTGAGTCGCTTGGCGACGCGCTGCCGCCGAACTGCGTGACAGTCGACCGGGACCGGTCGATGTCGGACCGGATGAAAGGTCGCGCCGGGACAGTGTCGAAGATCACTGTCCGGCTCGGCGAGCAAGTCATGACGCTCCAGCTGACCGGCGGTGCGCCCACCGCGGAAGTCTGCCGGGAAGTGCGCGGAGTCGTCCTGTCCAGGCAGCCGGTCCAGGTCGGCCAGTGGGCCGCGGAGCTAGCGAAAGCCCTGGTCAGCCACGCCGAACAGAATGCGCAGACGGCCGAGGCGCTGCGCCGGCTGGTTGCCGGGAGCTAGCCGCCGGTAAAGTCGGCCCGCTACCTGCCGGAAGTGAGCCGTAGGCTGTAACGCTATGAGCGCCCACTCGGGGGAGCGGCTGGGCCCTTACCTGCTGCGCGAGCAGCTCGGCGAGGGCGGCATGGGCGTCGTCTACCTGGCCAGCGACCCTGGCGGCGGCCTTGTCGCCGTCAAGGTCCTTCGCCAGGGCGTGCCCGCCGAGGCGACCGCACGGCACCGGCTGGCGCGTGAGGTAGAGACAACGCGCCGGGTTCACAGCCCGTTTGTCGCCGAGGTAGTCGATGCGGACGTCGAGGCTGATCCGCCGTACATCGTGACGAGATATGTGGCCGGCCGGACCCTCGACGACGTGGTCACCGCAGACGGGCCGCTGACCGGCGCGGCCCTCGCCAGCCTGGCCAGCGGACTTGCTGCCGCACTGATGGCGGTGCATGCGGCGGGCGTGGTGCACCGGGACCTGAAGCCAGGCAACGTCATGCTGGTCGACGGTCAGCCTGTAGTCATCGACTTCGGTATCGCCCAGGCCCTGGATTCGACCAGGCTGACGATGACCGGCATGTTCATGGGAACGCCTGGCTACCTGGCTCCCGAGGTCATCGAGGGCAATCCGAGCGGTCCTGCCGCGGACGTGCACTCATGGGCTGCCACGATGGCGTATGCCGCGACCGGTAAGCCGCCGTTCGGGACCGGCCAGTTCGAGGCGATCTTCTACCGGATCGTTCACGGCCAGCCAGAGCTGGACCGGATGCCCGCCCCGCTACTTCCGATGGTGCTGGCGGCACTGGCCAGGGATCCGAGCCGGCGGCCATCGGCCGCCGACCTGGCCGGGTTCGCTGCCGGGCTGAAACCGGAGACGCTCGTGCCCGCGCCCGCCGGAGCGGCCGCCGGCGCGCCCTGGGGCAGCCCCGGGGACGCGGCCATGCTCAGCGGTCAGGCTACGCGCACAGCGCTGGACGCCGCATCGCGGCTACCAGCGGCGGGCCAGGCTGGTGTTGGCCAGGTTGGTGCCGGCCAGGCTGGGGCGCCAGCCTGGCCGGGGACCAGGCCGATAGCGGTCCGGCCCCGGGACGATTTCGCCGACCTGCTGACACCGGTGCGTTATGGTCCGTCGTCGGCCGCCCCCGGCCAGCTGACCGGAAGTCCCACTGTTCCGCCGGGTTCAGGCCCGCCCTGGTCAGCTCAGCCCGGGTCAGCTCAGCCCGGGTCAGCTCAGCAGGGGCCAGTGCCGCCCTGGGCAGTGCCGTCGTCGGGTGGCCAGCAACCCGGACGCCAGGCAGCGCGGCCAGGCGGACCGGACGGTGCCGCCCGGCCGGCCAGCCAGTCCGCCCGGCTGCCTCTGGTGCTGGCGACGGTGGCGGCGCTCGTGGCCATCAGCGTGCTGCTCCCGATCGCCGGAGCAGCCGCGGCGCTCGCGGTGCTCGTGTTGCTGCGGGCGGCGGACGTGACATCCGGCTGGCTCACCCGGCGCCGGTCGCGGCAGGGATCCCGCCCCAGCGATGCGGTCTCGGCGACCGCTTTCTACCCGCTCGCCGTCGTCCGCTCAGTGCTGAGCTTCCTGTTGCTCGCGCCGCTAGCGTTGTTGTGCGCCGCTGTTGCTGCGGTTCTGGCGGTGCTGGCAGCCGGCCCGGCTGACTTGCCGAGAGCCGGCGGTTTCGCGGCAGGCGCGCTCGTCGCCTGCTATTGCCTCGGCCCTGGGTCGCGTGCCTGCCGCCGCCCGCTCAACAGGTTCTACGGCCGGATTGCGAGCACTGCCCCGGCCGCGATCATCGCCTCGCTTGGGCTCATGGCGCTGGTCGCAGCGGTCGTGGTTGCGGCCGCCACCACCGCACCTGGCTACTGGCCAGCCGGGCACCTGGGTGGCCAGTTGCAGGCAGCGCCGTTCGCTCATCCGGCCGTTGGCCACCTCTCGGGCAACGTGTCCCAGCTGGGGAAGCGGCTGGCCCGCTGGCTCGGCCAGCTCTGACGCGTCGCTGGCAGCGGCTGGACGGCTGCCCCGGTCAGCTCGCGATCTGGGACGGCGATGCCGGGTCGCGGGACCAGGCCTGCCCGGCGGGACGCACCGCGGGCTCCTCAGCTGCAGGCAGCGGCCGCACCAGGCCCCGCGCCACCACCTCGTTGGCCAGCCTGACCCGGCGGTTCGGTCCTTCGGCGATCTTGAGCTTCTGGTAGAGCCTGAGCAGGTGCTGCTTCACCGCAGCTTCGGTCACGACGAGGACTGCCGCGATGTCCCTCGCCGTAGCCGGCGTGACGAACGCGTCGTCGGACAGTGCCGGCTTGCACAATGCGGCTACGACGTCGATCTCGCGCCGGGTCAGCTCGGGCACCGCAGACCGGCGTGGCTCGCTCTCCGGCAGCACGTCCTCAGCGGGCAGACCGCCCACCCGGCACCGCTGTGACCCGAACGACAGCACGTCGCCATTCTCAAGCAATCGCTGGGCTACGACCTTGCCGTTGACCCTGGTGCCGTGTCGTGATAATCCCAGGTCGCTAACGTAGGCGTAGGGTCCCCGGCGGACGATCTCGGCATGCAGCTTAGAGACGCTGGGATGGTCGAGGTGAACGTCGACGGACTTTCCTCGGCCGATCGTGGTCACTTCCGGGCGCAGCCTGATGACTGTGCCGGTGCTCTCGATCCGGATGTGGGGGGTCTCCATGACGTTCCTCCGGCATGTCCGGCCAGCTAGTGAGGTGTCACCTCTGAGTTACCCAGATCACGTCAAATCCATGCCGGCCGGGTGTAAAACGAGCGCGCCTTAGGGCAAGTCGGGAGAAGACGGGGCGCGCAAGTACACTGCCCACCGGGCAGTGGGCGAGGAGGACACATGGCGGAGGCGCCATCCAGGGGCCTGGCAGACGTCGTTGCCGCAGCTACCGCGCTGAGCGACATTGACGGACGCGCTGGCCTGCTCTTCTACCGCGGTTATGACATCCACGAGCTCGCCGGCAGCGCCTCCTTTGAAGAGGTGGCCTTCTTGCTGCAGCGCGGTCATGCCCCTGGTCGCGGCGAACTCGACGGCTACCGGACCGAACTGGCAGCTGGCCGGCAGCCCGGCGCGCTGGCAGCCGCTGACCTGCCTTCTATCGCCCGTCATCAGCGGCCCATGGAAGCTCTCCGCAGCCTGGTGTCGCTCGGCAGTTCCGACGACCCCGACGCCGAGTCGAACGAGCCGGCGGCCAACCTCCGCAAGGCCGCCCGGCTCACTGCCCAGCAGCCGGTGCTGATCGCCGCCTACCACGCCGGGCGGCTCGGCCGGGACGTGCCGCCGGCAGATCCGGGCCTCGGCACTGCTGCCAACTTCCTGCTTCAGCTGACCGGCCAGCCGCCGGAGCCGCGGGCCGCAGAGATCCTCGACACCTGCCTCGTGCTGCACGCTGACCACACCATGAACGCATCGACCTTCGCTGCCCGGGTCTGCGCCGCGACGCTGGCAGACATGCACTCGGCTGTGGTCGCGGCACTCGGCACTCTGTCCGGGCCACTGCACGGCGGCGCGAACGAGCAGGTGATGCGCGGTCTTGAGGCCATCAGGCAATCGGGTGGCGACCCACTGGACGCGGTCAGCGAGCAGGTCAGCCAGCGGCTGGCACGCGGCGAGAAGATCATGGGCTTCGGGCACCGGGTGTACAAGACCGAGGACCCGCGGGCCACGCATCTGCGGAAGATGTCCGCCGAGCTGGCGGCTGCGAGCGGCGAGGACACCTACTACCGGATGTCCCGGCGAATGGAAGAGGTGGTGCTGGCGGAGAAGGGCTTGTTTCCGAACGTCGACTTCTTCGCCGCGACGGTCTACCACTACCTCGGCATCCCGACCGACTTGTTCACGCCAGTTTTCTCCGCCAGCCGGATGGCGGGCTGGACAGCCCATGTCATCGAGCAGCATGCGGATAACCGGCTTATCCGGCCGGACAGCGAGTACATCGGGGAGCGCGGGCTGCACTGGGCACCGCTCGATGCCCGGTGAAGCACGCTGCCGTGAAGCATTCCGCCAGGGCCGGCGCACGTCAGGCCCGTGGCGGGCCCGGCGGTGCCGGATCTGACCCGGGCCGCCGCCGGCGCTGGCTGGCCCAGCTTCCGTACTGCGTCGTGGCGGCTGGCCTGGTGGCTGGTCTGGCGACGGTTCGCGGCGGTGGGCAGGCCGTGAAGGGCGGTACTTTGGTAATAGCCGGCGCATTGCTGACCGGGTCGTTGATCAGGCTGGTGCTCCCGGACGACCGAGCCGGAATGCTCGCGTCCCGGCGGCGGCTCATTGACGTCGCCGCACTAGCCGTGCTCGGCGTTGGCCTGCTGGTCGCGGGTTTGTTCGCCAAGGTCACCAGCTGATGACCGCGGTGGTCGCAGGGCAGGACGGAAGACCGGGCAGGTAAGGGACCTGGCCAGGGTTCGCGGCGGTAACGACGCCGGCGCGATGAAGGGAACGCAGCTGCATGTCGAAGATCAAGGTGCTAAACCCCGTCGTTGAGCTCGACGGCGACGAGATGACCCGGATCATCTGGAGATTCATTAAGGACCAGCTGATCCTGCCGTACCTGGATATCGAGCTTGAGTATTACGACCTGTCCATTGAGCATCGCGATGCGACCGACGACCAGGTCACCATTGACGCGGCGAATGCCATTAAGCGGCACGGCGTCGGCGTCAAGTGCGCCACGATCACGCCTGACGAGGCGAGGGTCAGCGAATTCGGCCTCAAGCGGATGTGGCGCTCGCCAAACGGCACCATCAGGAACATCCTCGGCGGCGTGGTGTTCCGGGAGCCCATCGTGGTCTCTACCATCCCGCGGTTCGTGCCCGGCTGGACCGACCCGATCGTGATCGGCAGGCATGCGCACGGCGACCAGTACCGGGCCACCGACTTCGTGGTACCAGGACCGGGAACCGTCCGGATCTCGTTCGTGCCGGCCGATGGCGAAACAGCGTCGCTGGACTTCGACGTCGCCGACTTCGCCGGCGGCGGCGTGGCAATGGGCATGTACAACTTCGACGATTCGATCATGGACTTCGCCAGGGCGACGATGCGATACGCGCTCGGCCGCGGTTTCCCGCTCTACCTGTCCACCAAGAACACGATCCTGAAGGCCTACGACGGCCGCTTTAAGGACTTGTTCGCCGAGGTGTACGAGACAGAGTTCAAGGCGGAGTTTGAGGCAGCCGGCATCACCTACGAGCACCGGCTGATCGACGACATGGTCGCCCAGGTCATCAAGGGCAACGGCGGCATCGTGTGGGCCTGCAAGAACTACGACGGCGACGTCGAGTCCGACATCGTCGCCCAGGGCTTCGGCTCACTCGGCCTGATGACGAGCGTGCTGATGACGCCGGACGGCAGGACGGTCGAGGCGGAGGCCGCGCACGGCACCGTGACCCGGCATTACCGGCAGCACCAGCAGGGTAAGCCAACCTCGACCAATCCGATCGCGTCGATCTTCGCCTGGACCAGGGGGCTGGCGCACCGCGGCAAGCTGGACGGGACGCCAGAGGTCACCGCCTTTGCCGAAACGCTGGAGCGGGTCTGCGTGGAGACCGTCGAGAGCGGCAAAATGACCAAGGACCTGGCGCTGCTGGTCGGCAAGGACACGCCGTTCCTCACCACTGAGGAATTCCTCGCTGCGCTCGATGAGAATCTGCGCGCCGCCATGGCGGCGTCCTGACTCGCAGGCCTGGACACCCAGCTCCACGCCCTATCCGAGAACTGCAGTTACGAGGAGATAACGTCAATGGCCCGCAGAGGGAAGGTAACGGTCGTCGGCGCCGGTTTCTACGGCTCGACCACGGCGCAGCGGCTGGCCGAGTACGACATCTTCGACGAGGTCGTACTGACCGACATCGTTGAGGGCAAGCCGGAGGGCCTGGCGCTGGACATGAGCCAGTCGCGGCCGATCGAGGGCTTCGAGACCAAGGTCACTGGCCAGACGACCGGGGCGTCCGGCGAAGGCTACGAGGCAATCGCCGGCTCGGCGATCGTCGTGATCACAGCTGGCCTGCCCCGTAAACCGGGCATGAGCCGCATGGACCTGATCGGCGTCAATGCCAAGATCGTGCGGAACGTTACCGAGCAGGTGGTCAAGCACGCGCCCGATGCGGTGCTGATCGTGGTCTCCAACCCGCTGGACGAGATGACGGCGCTGGCGGCCAAGGTGTCCGGGTTCCCGGCACGCCGCGTGATGGGCCAGGCCGGAATGCTGGACACCGCCCGGTTCAGCTACTTCGTCGCCGACCGCCTCGGCGTGCCGGTCGGCTCCGTCCGGACGCTGACTCTCGGCTCGCACGGCGACACCATGGTGCCGGTGCCGTCGGCCTGCACGGTCGACGGCAAGCCGCTGGCCGATCTGCTCCCGGCGGCGGACATCGATCAGCTGGTCGGGCGCACCCGTAACGGCGGCGCAGAGATCGTGGCGCTACTGAAGACTGGCTCGGCGTACTACGCGCCCTCGGCCGCTGCGGCCCGGATGGCCAGGGCAGTGGCCGAAGATGCGGGTGCGGTCATGCCGGTCTGCGCCTGGGTCGACGGCGAGTACGGCATCTCCGGCGTCTATCTCGGCGTCGAGGCCGAGCTCGGCCGCGAGGGCGTCCGGCGGGTGGTTGAGCGTGATCTGACCGAGCCTGAACGAGCCTCGCTGCGTGAAGCCGCAGACGCCGTCCGGGCCAAGCAGGCAGACGTCGCTAGCCTGTAACCCGCGACCGCCGGCAACCGTGCCGGGCGCTAGGCCCCCGCGGCCTGCGCCAGTCGCTCCAGGGCGAGCTCGGCGTACAGCGCCGTGCCGTCCGGCAGCACCGCGTCGTCGAACACTGCTTCGGCGGAGTGATTGAACGGCGCGGCGAACGGATCGGCGTCAGGCGGGCACGCGCCGAGCATCAGGAACGCGCCCGGTACCTGCTCAAGCACGTAGGAGAAGTCCTCTGAGCCGGTCAGCGGGTCGGGCGCGGCAAAGTAACGGCCGTCGCCGAGCAGGCCAGCCAGGGTCTGCTCGGCGAACGCCAGCTCGGTCGCGTCGTTGATGGTGACCGGGTAGCCGTCGCGGAACTCCGCTGTC
The DNA here is from genome assembly GCA_035507615.1 of Streptosporangiaceae bacterium. Classification (GTDB taxonomy): domain Bacteria; phylum Actinomycetota; class Actinomycetes; order Streptosporangiales; family Streptosporangiaceae; genus JAJYUU01. Next base: position 127,090 of record DATJNX010000018.1, on the reverse strand, counting down.
GCGGTCAGTCCGTGGGCCGCCGCGACCTGGACGGCCGTCCTCGGCGCAGCCTTCTGGACGGCGTCCCTTGCGTGCGGCGAGAACGACCGGATGGTGGCCACGAAGTGCGCGTCGTCCGGGATCACGTTGTCGGCGGTGCCAGCGTGGAACGTTCCGACGGTCAGCACGACCGGATCGAACACGTCGAACTGCCTGGTCACCATCGTCTGCAGGGCGAGAACGATCTCACACGCGACCGGCACCGGGTCCGCTGCCCGATGCGGCTGCGAGCCGTGCCCGCCGCGACCGTGCACCGTGACGTGCAGCGTGTCCGCAGCCGCCATGATGGTGCCGGACCGGCTGGCGAACAGCCCGAACGGCAGCAAGCCGGACGCGACGTGCAGAGCGTACGCCGCGACCGGCCGGTCGCCAGCCGCGTCCAGCACGCCCTCGTCGACCATGATCCGGCCGCCGCCCGGCCCCTCCTCACCCGGCTGGAACATGAAGATCACGTTCCCGGCCAGGTCAGCGGAGCGCGCTGACAGCACCTTTGCGGCTCCGCACAGCATCGCGGTGTGCAGGTCGTGGCCGCAGGCATGCATCGCGCCGTCAGTCTGTGACGCATACGGCATGCCGGATCGCTCGGTCACCGGAAGGGCGTCCATATCGGCGCGCAGCAGGACGGTCTTGCCGGGCTGGCCGCCGCGCAGCACAGCGGTAACCGAGCTCAGGCCCGTCCCCAGGCTGATCTCTAGCGGCAGCCCTGCCAGCGCGTCGAGCACCTTGCGCTGGGTGCGCGGCAAGTCGAGGCCGATCTCTGGCTCCGCGTGGATTGCCCTGCGGAGCTCAGTCAGCTCAGCCCCGATCGCGACGGCCTCGTCGTACACACCAGCCACGTGCCCACCTGTCCTTCAACTGCATTACCGGGTCATAACCGACGATACTTGTATAGACCGAAAAGTCTTCGCCATTGCGGCAACCATGCGACGCCGCCCGGTCAGGCTAAGCGAGTACGGCTCGTTGCTGCGGGCAGACTGCATAGACTGTTGCAAACTACCGCGCGGCCGGGTTCCGGCTGCTGCCAGACGCGGGGGACGGCAGCTTCGCGCAAGCCACATCAGCGAGGGTCGGGGATCCGGACGTGAATGGCGTCGGCTGGGATATTCTCCTCGTCCTCGCCGTGATCTTGATCGGCGGCTTTTTCGCTGCTGCCGAGATGGCTCTGGTGTCGTTGCGAGAAGGGCAGGTTCGTGCCCTCGGCAGGCACGGGAAGCGGGGCCAGCGCACAGCCAAACTGGCCCAGGATCCCAACAGGTTCCTGTCCTCGGTGCAGATCGGCGTCACCGTGGCAACGCTGCTGTCCGGCGCCTTCGGCGCCGCGTTGCTGTCCGACCGGCTCGGTGACAAGCTCAGCAAGCTCATGCCGCGGGATGTGGCCGACCCGGTCGCCCTGATCGCGGTGACGCTGGTCATCTCGTTCTTCACCCTGGTCTTCGGCGAGCTAGCGCCCAAGCGGCTGGCCCTGCAGCGAAGCGAGCGGGTCGCCCTGGTGGCCGGCCCGGTTGTCGACCGGCTGTCGATGCTGGCCAGGCCAGTGGTCTGGGTGCTGTCGAAGTCGACGAACCTGGTCGTCCGGCTGCTCGGCGGCGACCCGGCAGAGGCTCGCGGGGTGATGACCGACGAGGAGCTCCGCGACCTGGTGGCTGGTCACCAGGCGCTCAGCCCGGACGAGCGGCACATCGTGAGTGAGGTCTTCGACGCCGGGAAGCGCCAGATCCGGGAGGTGCTGGTGCCGCGTACCGAGGTGGAATTCCTGCCCGCGGCGATGCAGCTGGCCGAGGCGGTGGCGGCCACCGAGCATTCCAGGTACTCCAGATTCCCGGTCTACCAGGAGTCCTACGACGACGTGATCGGCTTCGTGCACACGCGCGACCTGCTGGATAGCCGGGGCCAGCTTGGGTCCCGGCAGGTCGGCGAGGTCTGCCGGCCGGTCAAGTTCCTGCCGATCAGCAAGATGGTGCTGTCCGCGCTGTCGGAGATGCGCAGGGACCGGGCGCACCTAGCGATAGTGGTGGACGAATACGGCGGCACTGCCGGGATCGTGACGCTGGAAGATCTTGTCGAGGAGCTGATCGGCGACATTCAGGACGAGTACGACGAGGAGGCCAGCCACCCGCGGCAGCTTCACGGCGGCGAGCTCGAGGTCGACGGGTTGCTGAATCTGGACGAATTCGCCGAGCAGACTGGCCTGGAGCTGCCCGAAGGGCCGTACGAGACGGTGGCCGGCTACCTGCTCGCGGCGCTCGGTCACCTGCCGGAGAGCGGTGAATCGGCCGAGGTGGCCGGCCGGAAGCTGACGGTGACCCAGCTGGACGGCCGCCGGATCTCCAGAGTCCTGGTCAGCCCGGCAGCACCAGCCGAGGACAAGGAACCGGGCACAGCCGCCACCGCCAACTAAACTCGCCTGCATGACTGATCGGGATCACGGGCTCGAATCGGGGCCTGTCCTGGTGGTGGACTTCGGCGCCCAGTACGCCCAGCTGATCGCGCGCCGGGTCCGCGAGTGTCACGTCTACTCGCGGGTCGTGCCCCATTCCCTGAGCGCTGCGGAGATGCTGGCGCTCCGGCCGTCCGCCGTCATCCTGTCCGGCGGCCCCTCCTCGGTCTACGCAGAAGGTGCCCCGCCAGCCCCGGCCGGCCTGCTGAGTGCCGGAGTCCCGATCCTCGGCATCTGCTACGGATTCCAGCTCATGGTCCGCGATCTCGGCGGAAAGGTCGTCCATACCGGAACGGGGGAGTACGGGGCAACCGACCTTCGCACTGCGGCTGATACCGGGGTACTGCTCGGCGGGCTGCCTCCGCAGCAGCGGGTCTGGATGTCGCACGGCGACACCTGCGCGGAAGCGCCGCCCGGATTCACGATCACTGCGACGACGGCGGGTACCCCGGTAGCGGCGGCCGAGGCGCCGGACCGCCGGCTCTACGGAATGCAGTTCCATCCCGAGGTCCTGCATACTGCGCACGGGATGGCCATGCTCCGCAGCTTCCTGGCAGCCGCCGGGTGCGAGCCGACCTGGACCATGCGCGGCGTCATCGAGGAGCAAACCGAGCGGATCGCGGCCCAGGTAGGCGACGGCCGCGCGATCTGCGGGCTGTCCGGCGGCGTGGACTCGGCAGTTGCCGCAGCGCTCGTTCAGCGCGCCATCGGCTCCAGGCTGACCTGCGTCTTCGTCGACCACGGGCTGCTGCGGTCTGGCGAGGCCGAGCAGGTCGAGAAGGACTTCGTCGCCGCGACCGGCGTCGAGCTCAAGGTCGTCGACGCGGCCGGTGCCTTCCTGGCTGCGCTCGCCGGGGTGGCTGATCCGGAGCAGAAACGAAAAATCATCGGCCGGGAGTTCATCAGGGCGTTCGAGCAGGCGGCCAGGGAGATAGCTGGCGAGAGCGATGCTGCCCCGTTTCTGGTCCAGGGAACTTTGTATCCGGACGTGGTGGAATCTGGCGGCGGTACCGGCGCCGCCAACATCAAGTCGCACCATAACGTCGGCGGGCTCCCGGAGGACCTGAAGTTCGAGCTGGTCGAGCCGCTGCGCGATTTGTTCAAGGACGAAGTCCGGCAGGTCGGCACCGAGCTTGGCCTGCCGGACGAGATCGTCTGGCGGCAGCCGTTCCCTGGCCCCGGCCTGGCCATCAGGATCGTCGGCGAGGTGACGGCGGAGCGGCTGGCGATCGTGTCGGCGGCGGACGCGATCGCTCGCGCTGAGCTATCCGCGGCGGGCCTGGACCGGCAGATCTGGCAGTGCCCGGTGGTGCTGCTGGCCGACGTCCGGTCAGTTGGCGTCCAGGGTGACGGCAGAAGCTATGGCTACCCGGTTGTGCTCCGGCCGGTGACCAGCGAGGACGCCATGACGGCGGACTGGGCGCGGTTGCCTGAGCAGGTGCTGGCCACGATCTCGACGCGGATCACTAACGAGGTGCCGCAGGTCAACCGCGTGGTGCTGGACATCACCAGCAAGCCGCCCGGCACCATTGAGTGGGAGTAGCTGGACCTCGCGGCTCAGGGCTGAGCTCTGACCGCGGCGTTGCCCAGTGCGCTGGCGGGCTGGTCGGCGGGATCTTCGTCGGTCGCGGTCTCGATGGGCTGGCCGCTGCCCTTGCCGTTCGCGCGGTCGCGATAGCGGCGGCTCAGAAGGTATCCGCCTGCTGCGGCTACCAGGCAGGAGATTCCGCCGACGGCCAGGCCGACGCGCGGGTTGCTCTGGTCGATGATCCAGCCGATCAGCGGGCCCCCGATCGGAGTGGTGCCCTGGAACGCGACCTGCCAGAGCGCGATCGCCCGGCCGCGCATGTTCGGATCGGAGGCAAGCTGGATCGTCGAGTTGCCGATCGCGATGAACGAGACGCTCGCCCAGCCGACGAACAGCATCGCGGCGTAGGCAACGCCGATGACCGGCGAGAAGGCGCAGACGATGATGGCTGCCCCGAAGCCGGTGCCGGCGATGATCATCGACCGGAGCCCGGTCCGCCCGCGTGCGGCAGTGAACAGTCCGCCGATGACCGCGCCGATGCCCATCGCGGCAGTGAGGAAGCCATAGGCCTCTGAGCCGCCGTGAAAGGTGTGCTTTGCCAGCACCGGGATCGACACCTGGAATTCGTAGGCGAGCATTCCGACAAGGCCCATCATGGCGAGCGGAACCGCGATATTCGGTGTCCGGGCCGCGTAGCGCAGCCCTTCGCGCAGTTGGCCGCGAGCGCGCGGCGCGGGCGGGCTGGGCTGGAGCGAGCGGGTGTTCATGATGAGCAGTGAGGTGACCACTGCGACGAAGCTCGCGGCGTTGGCCAGGAAGCACACTCCGACCCCGACGGTAGCGATGAGGACGCCGCCGATCGCCGGGCCGACCGCGCGAGCCGCGTTCACCGTGACCGAATTGAGCGTGATGGCGTTGCGCAACTCGTCCTTGCCGACCATCTCGCGGACAAATGCCTGCCGGGCCGAGTTCTCGAAGGCGTTGTTCAGCCCCAGGACTACCGCGAGCAAGCAGACTTGCCAGAACCTGACGACGCCGAGCACGGTCAGCAGCCCGAGTACCAGAGCCTGGCAGCCCATCGCGGTCTGCAGCCCGATCATCAGCTTGCGCTTGTCGACGCGGTCGGCGACGACGCCGCCGTACGGCCCGAGCAGCAGCACCGGCAGCGTCTGCAGCGCGACTACCAGGCCGAGGTCGGTGCTCGACTGCGTCAGCACCAGCACCAGCCAGGACTGGGCTGTCATCTGCATCCACGTGCCCGCCAGCGAGATCGACTGGCCGGTGAAGTACAGCCGGTAGTTAGGGACCCTCAGCGACGAGAATGTGGACCGCCAGAACCCGCGGTCGGAGGTGCTGCCGCTGATGGTTCGCGCCACGTCTGCTGAGCCCTCCGGTCACTTAGTTGCTTCTCGGCAACTAAGTTTAGCGCGACTGTCAGCGGGCTGAGTCAGATGGTGAACCGGAGGTTGCGGGCGGCCCGGTTGCCCAGTTCGTCGCTGCCGGTCCAGCTCACCTTGCCGGCGTCGATCTGCGCCTGCGGGTCGATCCGGCCGGACGCTAGCTGAATGAACGTGACCGTGTCCGTCGTCAGTTCCACGTCTGGCCGGTCCACGTGGTCGACTGCCTTGGCACGGCCGTCGACGACCACGCAGAGATCGCGGACAACCGGGCCGGTCAGGTGGAACACGATGCTGGACCCGTCAGGCAGGCCAACCTTCTTGCCGACGATGAAGCCGATCGAGCTCTCGACCTGGCCGAGGGCGATCTCGGCGCGGGCTCCGCCATCGTCGGACGGCCAGCCGAGCGGCGTGGTGATGTCGCGCTCGTGCACCCAGAAGTCGAAGATCCGCATCTGGAGGAAACCGCCGTAGCTCCGCGGCCCGATCGGGGACCACGAGGGCCTGTCCAGATCCTCTGGCTGCAACCCGGACAGGTCAGTCCGCCGCGCGGTAAAGATATCGGCGATCCGCGTCGCGAACGCTTTGTCGTCGAGGGCCCCTGTCTCCTCGTGGTACGGCCCGATCCGGTCCAGCGGCGGCACATCCTCGGCTCTGGCCGGCAGCCAGCCGGTCATGACCCGCTCCATCATGCCGAGGTGCGTGACGACCCCGCGCATGTCCCAGTCCGGACAGAGCGACTGCGCCTGCCACTGGTCGCTGGTCAGCCGCGACGACAGCGACTCGACGGCGTCGAAGCACTGTTCAAGCGACGTCCGGATGGTGGCCAGGTCGGTCACGGCGTCTCCTTCTGAATGGTGATCCAGTCCCGTGCCTCCAGATAGGGCCGGAACGTGCTGGCGATCGCTGTCAGGTCGTGCTGGCTCTTCGGTCGTTGCACCTCATAGAGGTTAGGGAATTCCAGCCAGCCCGCCATCAGCTGCCAGAGGCGGACAGCGGCGGCGCCGGCCGGCGGCTCGATCAGGACAGGCCCGAACAGCGCCCGGTCGGCGCCGAACACCAGCGTCGGAACTCCCCAGCCGCCGAGGCTGACGACCCGCTCATGATCGGTATGCACGTCGTCGCTCGTGCTCGGGTCATCGATGGCCTGGCCGACAAGGCCCGGATCGAGCCCCAGTTGCGCGAGCAGTTCCTCGGCTACTTCCCGGCGGTGCGGCTTGCGTCCGTCCACATGCAGCGCGGTGCCCGCGGCCAGATACCACTGATCGAGCAGGCCCGGCTCCATCCGGCGGAGCAGCGCGCCGATCCGCATCATCGACCAGCCGTAGGACCACTCCCGCTCCCAGGGGTGCTTCTTGCCTGGTGCTCGGTTGATCTCCTCGAGGCTGAAGAATCGCCAGCGCACATCGAGCCCGAGTTGGTCGCGAACGTCCCGGATCCACAACGACGCCTGATAAGCCCACGGGCACATGATGTCGAAATGGAAGTCGACGGCCGTGCCAGGCTCGGCACTGGCGCTAGCTGGCATCGGCATCTCCGGTGAGCATCGCGGTGAGGGCTGCTACCAGCGTGGCGGCGGTCGCTGCTGGTGACAAGCCTGATTCGCGGCGGAGCAGATCGTAGGGCTCAACCGAGCACAGCACGTCGGCAGCCGGCAGCAGCACCGCGGGCCCGCCGCTCAGCCCGGTCGCGAACAACTCACTCCCCTGGTCACGCGGAAACCCGCGAACGCCGGCCAGCAGCGCGGCCAGTCGCTTATCGCCGTCGCCGTCACGGCCAGCGCCAGCGTTCGATCGTCGGTTCGAGCAGCAGGGCCTGGTACCCCGGCGCGGCGGCACGAAGCGGCAGCGAGGTACCTGGCTCGATGGGGGTGAAGCGAGCTCCGGTCCACCGCCTGCCATCGCCGACGAGCGTGCCCTCGACGTCGAAGACCGTGGCAGGTCCTCCGGCCAGGAGGGCTGGCGCGGGCCCCGCCCATGCCTCCAGCAGGATCCGGCCCGAGCTGGCCGGGCCGGGCAGGTGACCGGCCGGCAGCATCCCCATCACTACCGAGCGTTCCAGGCGCAGTTCCTTGGCGGTGTGCCACTCCAGGAACTCTGGCTCGTAGGCAAGTTCTACGAACGACTTCCTTGACTCGTAGCCGATCACTGCGACACGGTCCCAGCCGCCAGCGCTCGCGACAACCTCGGCGGCAAAGCACAGCGCTGCTCCGGCAGCGGCCAGCAACGGGATCGGAGCGTAAAAGAGGCCGGCTTCGCGGTGTGGCATTGCACGAACTGAGCCGTGCTCGATATCGGGCCGGAATTTCTCCAGGCCCAGCATGTAAATGGGCCCGTCGGTCGGAGTCGATCTCAGCTGCTTGCTGTAATCGGCGTCGATCTGCCCGTATCGCGGCACCTTCCGGAGCCTAAAGATCTGACATAGGGTGCGTCAATTTCCCGCGCGGCCGGAGTGCGCGTACCGGGATCAGGTAACCCGTTGCTGTTCGAGCGGGATGTCGGCGTAGGACTTCGTCGCTGTGATTTCGCGCAGCCGGTCGAGTGCGTCGAATACCTCGGTGAAGCTTGTGGTGAGCGGGATGGGGCCGAGCCTGAGCCGGTCAGGCGTCCGGTAGTCGCCCACGACGCCGGCCCTGATCAGCGCCTGGCTGATTGGCAAGGCATCGTCATGGCGCAAGGTGACATGACCGCCGCGGCGCGCGGCTTCGCGTGGTGAGGCGACCGTGAACCCAAGCGGCGCCAGCCACTCGTCGGCGAGCGCGATGAGGTAGCTGGTCATCTCAACGCTCTTCGCTCGCAGGGCGGGCAGCCCGGCTTCGCCGATGAGCCGGGCTCCTTCCTCGACCGCGACCGCGCCGATGATGTTCGGCGTGCCGGTGAGGAACGAGTCGATGCCGGGGGCCGGATCATAGCGCGGGCCCATGGCGAACTGGTCGTGCTGACTGAACCAGCCCCAGATCGGCTGTCGCAGCAGCGACTGCAGATCCTCGCGGACGTAGAGGAACCCCGGCGCGCCCGGGCCGGCGTTCACGTACTTGTACGTGCAGCCGATTGCCAGGTCAGCGCCGGACGCGTCGAGTTCGACCGGCACTGCACCGACCGAGTGGCACAGGTCCCAGAGCATCAGGGCGCCTTCCTCGTGCACAAGCTCGGTGAGCCCGGCCATGTCGGCAAGCGCGCCGCTGCGGTAAGCGACGTGCGACAGTTCCACGAGCGCTACCCGGTCGTCCAGTGCTTCGGCGAGCGTCTCCACGCTGACTCCGGCGTCCATGTCAGTGTGGATGGTGCGCAGTTCGCAGCCGCGCTGCGCTGCGATGCCCTGCAGGACGTACCGGTCGGTGGGGAAGTTGTCGTCGTCGGTGATGATGACGTCCCGGCCGGGCCGCGCATCCAGTGCCGCCCAGGCGAGTTTGTACAGGTTGATCGTGACGGAGTCGCAGACGGTCACCTGGCCGGGCGCCGCGCCGACGAGGTGCTCGCCCACCATGTCACCGGCCTGCCTCGGCAGCTGGATCCACTTGTCCCAGGACCGGACCAGGCCGACGCCCCAGTCCTGGTCCACGACCTCGGCGATGCGCGCCTGGGTGCGCACTGGCAGCGGACCGAGGGAGTTGCCGTCCAGGTAGATCAGCTCACGGTCCTGCCGGACGAACCTGTCACGGAACGTTGCGAGCTGATCCGCAGCGTCCAAAGTCTGTGCATATGACCGATCTGCCGAGAAGGTCGTCACAGCATCCACCCTAGCTGAGTGTCTGATTGATCACCCGGTACCCTGCCCGGCGCCCGGTAACACTGGCCGCCGGCCGCGCATGCGCTGACGCCACCTTAGGATCGGATGGTGCCTGAGGAACAGACAGAACAGCCGGAGGCCGGGCAGCCGGCGGTCAGCCGGGTCCTGGTGATCACCGCGCATCCTGACGACGTCGACTTCGGCGCGGCCGGGACGGTCGCCCAGTGGACCGACGCCGGCCTCGAGGTGAGCTACTGCGTCGTCACCAACGGTGATGCTGGTGGCTCCGATCCGTCGGTTACCCGCGCCGACATGGCGGCGATCAGGCAGGCGGAGCAGACTGCGGCCGCCAAGCAAGTGGGTGTGACGGACCTGCATTTCCTCGGCTATCCGGACGGCCGCGTGGAGGCTACGATCGCGCTGCGCCGGGACCTGGCACGGGTCATCAGGCTGCTGCGCCCGGACCGGGTCGTGTGCCCGTCGCCGGAGCGCAACTACGCCCGCATGGGCGCCAGCCACCCGGACCATCGGGCCGTCGGCGCGGCCGCACTGGACGCCGTCTATCCGGACTCGCGGAACCCGTTCGCATTCCCGGAGCTGCTCGCCGACGAGAAGCTCGAGCCGTGGACCGTCGGTGAGGTGTGGATTTCCGCCAGCCCCGCGCCCACGACCTATGTCGATATCACTGACACCTTCCCGCGCAAGCTAGCGGCACTGCGCAGCCACGTGAGCCAGATCGGCGACCCGGACGGGCTGGAGAAGTTCTTGCGCGGCTGGCTGAGCCGGGCTGCGGCGCAGGCCGGGCTGCCTGACGGGCGGCTTGCCGAGGCATTCCAGGTCGTCCAGACCGGCTAGCGCCCGGATGCGTGACAAGACGACGCTTCGCTAATTGCGACACGAGGGACTGGTGCGGCGCGGGCTGCCGGCCTAGGTTTGGCTAAGGCGAATTTGCCATGTCCCCGGAGGTGTCAGCGAATGGCGCACATCACCGTCACGGTTGACGGCGTTAAGTACTCCGACCAAGTCGAACCCCGCCTGCTGCTCGTGCATTACCTGAGAGAAGTTGTCGGCAAGACCGGTACTCCAATCGGATGCGACACCTCGAACTGCGGTGCATGCACGGTCCTCATGGACGGGCAGTCGGTCAAGAGTTGCTCAGTTCTCGCCGTCCAGGCGGACGGGTCGGACGTAACGACGATTGAAGGCCTTGCCAACGGCGAGTTGCACCCGGTGCAGCGTGCATTCCATGAGGAGCATGCGCTGCAGTGCGGTTATTGCACCCCTGGCATGATCATGGCGGCCACAGACCTGCTTCGGGATAATCCGCATCCGACCGAAGAGGAGATCCGGGACGGCCTGGAGGGCAACCTCTGCCGGTGCACCGGCTACGAGAACATCGTCCGCGCCGTCAAGCGCGCGTCGGAATCGGCGGTGGCCCAGTGACCGCGACTATTGACGCCCCGGCCGCCGAACTCGGCAAGGCACGGCTGCGCAAGGAAGATGCCAAGCTCATCACCGGTCAGACCAACTGGACCGACAACATCAGGCTGCCCGGAATGCTGCACCTGGCATTCCTGCGCAGCCCGTACGCGCACGCGAAGATCAGCCGGGTCGACGTCAGCGGCGCGCTCGGCCAGCCTGGCGTGATCGCTGCCTTCTCCGGGGCGGATTTCGCCGCCGAGCAAGGCAGCCTGCCGTGCGCCTGGCCGGTGACGCCGGACATCGTCATCCCGCCGCACCCGCCGATGGCGGTCGACGAGGTCCGCTACGTTGGCGAAGCGGTAGCTGTCGTGGTCGCACGTGATCGCTATGCCGCGGCGGATGCGCTCGCCTCGATCGACGTGGATTACGAGCCGCTGCCTCCGGTGCTGGACATCCGCACAGCGCTGGACGAGGGCTCGCCGAAAGTGCACGAGGCTGGCAACAAGAGCTATGAGTGGGTGTTCGCCAACGGCGACATGGACGCCGCGTTCCGCGACGCGCCGGTCGTGCTGGAGCGCAACTACCGGCAGCAACGGCTGATCCCGTGCGCGATGGAGCCGCGAGCGGTCGTGGCGCAGTGGATCGCAGACGAAGTGACGCTGTGGTCGGCTACGCAGATCCCGCACGTGCTGAGGTTCGCGCTGTCGGCGTTCTTCGGCATCCCCGAGCAGAACGTGCGCGTGATCGCTCCGGACGTGGGCGGCGGATTCGGCTCGAAGCTCCAGGTCACCGCGGAAGAAGTGCTGGCCGTGCTGATCGGCCGGAAGGTCGGCAAGCCGGTCAAGTGGACCGAATCCCGCACCGAGGGCAACCTGACCGTGCACCACGGCCGCGACCAGTGGCAGAAGATCAGGATCGCCGCCGATGCCGACGGCCGGATCCGCGGCCTGGAGGTCGACCTGCTCGCCGACATGGGCGCCTATCTCATGCTGGTCACGCCTGGCGTGCCGCTGCTCGGGGCGTTCATGTTCCCGGCCATCTACAAGATGGACGCGTACTCGTTCAAGTGCACCGGCGTCTTCACCACCAAGATGCCGACCGATGCCTATCGCGGCGCGGGCCGGCCGGAGGCGACGTTCGCGATCGAGCGGATCATGGACGAGCTGGCTGTCGCACTCGGCATCGAGCCGCTGGAACTGCGGGAACGCAACTGGATCAAGCACGAGGAGTTCCCCTACACCACGATTTGCGGCCTCACCTACGACTCGGGCAACTACGAGGCGGCTACCGCGAAGGCCAAGGAGCTGTTCGATTACGACGTCCTGCGCGAGGAGCAGCGGCAGCGTAACGAACGCGGTGACAAGGTACGGCTTGGCATCGGGATCTCCACCTTCACCGAGATGTGCGGGCTTGCGCCCTCCCGGGTACTCGGCTCGCTGTCGTACGGCGCGGGCGGCTGGGAATCGGCCTCGATCCGGATGCTGCCGACCGGCAAGGTGGAGGTGGTGACCGGCTCCAGCGCGCACGGCCAGGGACATGAGACAGCCTGGAGCCAGATCGTGGCCGACCAGCTCGGCGTGCCGTTCGAGGACATCCGGGTGCTGCACGGCGACACGCTGGTCTCGCCCAAGGGCATGGACACCTACGGCTCGCGCTCGCTCGCGGTCGGAGGCCTGGCCCTGGTCGGCGCGTGCGACAAGGTGGTCGCCAAGGCCAAGATCATTGCCGCGGCGATGCTGGAAGCCTCCGCGGACGACCTGGAGTTCTCCGGCGGACGGTTCTCGGTCAGGGGCGACCCGGAGGCGAGCAGGACGATCCAGGAGATCGCGCTGGCCACGTTCGCGGCGCATGCGCTGCCGGACGGCGTCGAGCCGTCACTGGACTCCGACGCCACCTACGACCCGGACAACTTCTCGTTCCCGCACGGTACGCACCTGTGCGCGACCGAGGTCGACACCGAGACCGGGTTCGTGAAGATCCGCAGCTACGTCGCGGTCGACGACGTCGGCGTGGTGGTCAACCCGTTGATCGTAGAGGGCCAGGTGCACGGCGGAATCGCCCAGGGCATCGCGCAGGCTCTGTATGAGGAGGGCGTCTACGACGACGAGGGCAACCTGGTCACCACGACGCTGGCCGATTACCTGCTGCCATCGGCGGCTGACCTGCCGTCGTACCAGACCGAGCGGACGACGACGCCGGCGAACAACCGGCTCGGGGTCAAGGGCGTCGGCGAAGCCGGCACGATCGCGTCGACGCCAGCAGTGGTCAACGCGATCGTGGACGCGCTCAGGTCCTTCGGTGTGCATGACATCACGATGCCGTGCACGCCGGAGCGAGTCTGGCGGGCGATCCAGGCGGGTAGCGAGCAGAGCGGAGGCGCGGCATGATCCCGGCCAAGTTTGAGTATGTCCGGCCATCGTCTGTCGGCGATGCGGTGAGTGCGCTGGCCGGCGGTGGCGAGGACGCCAAGGTAATCGCGGGCGGACAGAGCCTGCTACCGCTGCTGCGGCTGCGGCTCGCCTACCCCGAGCTCCTGGTCGACGTCGGCGGCCTGGACGAGCTGCGCGGGGTCTCCGACGGCGGTGACCACCTGCTGATCGGTGCCCGGACGACGCACTACCAGGTCGTCCACGATCCGCTCATCGCGGAGCACTGCGGTCTGCTGGCGGAGGCGGCCGCTACCGTCGCCGACCCGGCCGTCCGGCACCGGGGAACGCTCGGCGGCTCGCTAGCGCACGGGGACCCGGCTGGTGACCTGCCCGCGGTGGTGCTCGCACTGGACGCGACCATGATCGCTGCAGGTCCTGCGGGCGGCCGGGAGATCCCGGCGGCCGAGTTCTTCGTCGACTACCTGACCACGGCGCTTGAGCCCGGCGAGATACTCACGGGCATCCGGGTGCCAAAGCTCGGTAGCGACTGGGGATATCGTTATGAGAAGTTCCACCGGACCGCGCAGGCGTGGGCAATTGTCGGCGTCGCGGCGCTGGTGCGGCGCTCCGACGGCCACGTGGCCGAGGCAAGGGTCGGGCTGACCAACATGGGCGCGGTCCCGATCCGGGCGGCCGCCGTTGAGGCGGCTGCCGCCGGGGCGCAGGCCAGCTCGCAGGCGCTGCGGGAAGCAGCCGCGGGTGCGGACGAGGGAACGCAGCCGCCTGCGGACCTGCACGGAGCGCCGGACTACCGGCGACATCTCGCGCGGGTGCTGACCGGGCGCGCTCTGGAGGCAGCGGCAGGAGTCTGATAGATGGAGCTCGAGCACTCATTCTCGGTCCCGGTCTCGGTGGAGCGAGCGTGGGACGTGCTCCTGGACGTCGAGCGGGTGGCGCCGTGCATGCCGGGCGCCACCCTTGACGAGGTCGAAGGCGACAACATCTCCGGCCGGATCAAGGTGAAGGTCGGCCCGATCACCATGACCTACGCAGGTACCGCGAAGTTCACCGAGCGGGACCAGGCTGCGCGCGCGATCACTCTTGAGGCGTCCGGCAAAGAGACCCGTGGCGCGGGAACAGCGGCGGCTTCGGTGCACTCCCGGTTGCTGTCCGAGGGTGGCCAAACCCTGGTCACGGTGCATACGACGCTGAATGTCACCGGAAAGCCGGCCCAGTTCGGCCGCGGCGTCATGACCGAGGTCGGCGGGAGGCTGATCGGCATCTTCGCCGACAACCTGGCGTCGATGCTGGCCGCCGAAGCTCCGGGGGCCGCTGATGTCTCCGATGACGAGGAAACTTCGGACGGGAACGTAGTAGCCCTCACCGACAGCACACCAGACGAGGCGCTGCCGATCGACGTGCTCAACCTCAGCACCAGGGCGTGGAGCAGCCTGCGTCACGACGGCATCCAGACACTCGGGGATCTCACCCGGCGGACGGGTCAGCAACTGCTGGCCATCGATGGCGTCGGTCCAGCTTCACTGGCCGACATTCAGGCCAAGCTCGCCGACCGGGGCCTCACGCTGGCGTCGGCCGAAGCCGCCGGGCCCGGAGCTCCGCCTGCCGCCCCGGCTGGCCCGGACGAGGTAACCCAGCTGCCCGGCGCGTCGGTAGCGGACCTGAACGGCGCGAAGCAGGCCGCGGGCAAGCACGCCGGCGCTCCGCTGGATCAGGCGGCGGCGGACGGCGGTGAGGCTGGCGAGGATCTCGCTGAGGTGACGCCGCTGCGGCCGGCCAGGCATGAGTCGCCTGCCGTGCAGGTGCCGGTGCAGCGCGAGCCGACTGCCTGGCAGCCGCCGGACAACGACGCGATCGACCTGCTCGATGTGGCCGGATTGCCGGTGCTCAAGCGTGCCGTTCCGGCCGCTGCAGCGCTCGTCGCGGTGCTCCTGGTGATCTTCGGCTTGCGCCGCCGTGCCCGCCGGGGTTCGCGCTAGCTCGGCAGTTCCATGATCCGGGAGAGTTATGCACGCCAGAGCGTGGATAACTCTCCCGGATCATGAGAAGCGGAGAGTCGGCTAGTCCAGCGCGGACATGACGTGCTTGATCCGGGTGTAGTCCTCGAACCCGTACATGGACAGGTCCTTGCCGTAGCCGGAGTGCTTGAAGCCGCCGTGCGGCATCTCGGCGACGAGCGGGATGTGCGTGTTGATCCAGACGCAGCCGAAGTCCAGTGCGCGAGCCATCCGCATCGCCCGGCCGTGGTCTGACGTCCACACCGAGGACGCGAGGCCGTACTGGGTGCCGTTGGCCCAGCGCAGCGCCTCGGCCTCGTCGCTGAACTTCTGCACGGTGATGACCGGGCCGAAGACCTCGTTCTGGATGATCTCGTCGTTCTGCTCAAGGCCGTCGACGACGCTGGCGGCGTAGAAGTAGCCCCTGTCGCCGACTCGGTTGCCGCCGGTCAGGACGCGGGCATGGTCGGGCAGCCTGGAGACGAACCCGGAGACGCGGTCCAGCTGGTTGGCGTTGTTCAGCGGCCCGTAGGTGGCGTCGGGATTGTCCGGGCCGTCCGTCACCTGCGCCTTAGCCTGCTCGGCGAGTGCGGCGGTGAAGTCGTCATGGATGCGCGGGCCAGCGAGCACGCGCGTCGCGGCCGTGCAGTCCTGGCCGGCATTGAAGTACCCGGCGATCGCGATCGCCTCCGCGGCCTTCTCCGGGTCGGCGTCGTCGAAGACGATGACGGGCGCCTTGCCGCCGAGCTCGAGGTGGACTCGCTTCAGGTCGGCCGCCGCCGTCTCAGCCACCTGCATGCCAGCCCGGACCGAGCCGGTGATGGACACCATCTGCGGCACCTTGCTGGCCACCAGGGCGCGGCCGGTGTCACGGTCACCGCAGATCACGTTGAACACCCCGGCTGGCAGGAACTCGCTCATCAGCTCGGCCATCAGCAGCGTCGAATAGGGCGTGGTATCCGACGGCTTGAGCACCATAGTGTTGCCGGCCGCGAGCGCGGGCGCCCACTTCCAGACGGCCATCATCATCGGGTAGTTCCACGGCGTCACGGCGGCGCAGACGCCGATGGGCTCGCGCCGGATGAACGAGGTGAACCCGGCCATGTACTCGCCTGCGGACCGGCCTTCGAGCATCCGGGCGGCGCCAGCGAAGAACCGGATCTGGTCCACCATCGGGGGGATTTCTTCTGATGCGGTGAGGCCGAGCGGCTTGCCGGTGTTCTGCGACTCTGCCTTGACGAAGACATCTGCCCTGGCCTCGATCGCGTCGGCGATCCGCAGCAGCGCGAGGCTGCGCTCAGCCGGCGTCGCGTCGCGCCAGCCGGGGAAGGCGTCGGCGGCTGCCGCAACCGCCGCTGCCACCTCGGCCTCGCCGGAGACCGGGGCGGTCGCGAATACCTCGCCGGTGCTCGGGTCAATCAAGTCTGCGCGCTTGTCATAAGACAAGTCGGTCCACTGGCCACCGACAAAGTTCTGGAGGTCATTAGCCACGGTTGACTCCGTTCCGGTTATGAATGGCGCTGTCTTGTTGGCGGTCAGGGTTAACGCGCGGTCAGGCTCCGGCCGGCGTGCGTTCCTCGCACGCCCACGGTGAGCCGTAGTCGGTCAGCAGGTCAAGGAACGGCTGCGGCGGCAGCGCTTCGGGACCGAGCACGCCGGTGCCTGACCAGGCGCCGGAATCCATGAGCTCAAGCGCGACGACCGGGTTGATAGCGGTCTGCCAGACCACTGCCTGTGAGCCGTAGCCGGCCATCGTCTCGGCATTGTCGGCCACGTGGTACAGGTACACCTCGCGGGGCGTTCCGTCTTTCCCGGTGCCGGTGACCCAGGTACCCGCGCAGGTGAGGCCGGACATCTGGTCGCCGAGGCCGGCCGGGTCGGGCAGGCAGGCGGCCACGACATCCCGTGGCGAGACGCTGGCGCCGCCGACGCTGACCGGCCTGGTCGAGTCGAGGCCGAGCTTGTGCAGCGTCTTCAGAACATCGATGAACTCGTCGCCGAGGCCGTACTTAAAGGTGACCCGGTTGGCCTTGACCCAGCGCGGCATCAGGAGCACCTCCTCGTGCTCCACGTTCACGCACTCGACCGGCCCGATTCCGGCCGGGAAGGTGAAGGTCTCCGGTTCGCTGAACGGCGGCGTGGTGAACCAGCCCCGGTCTGCCTCCCAGACGACCGGCGGGTTGAGGCATTCCTCGATCGTGGTCCAGATGGAGAAGGTAGGCGCGAAGTCGTAACCGGCCACCGTCAGGTTCGCCCCGTCCCGCACGCCGAGCTGGTCGATCTCGCTGAAGAGCTGGTCCGCGGCGTAGCGAGCGAACACATCGGACAAACCGGGCTCGACGCCGATCCCGGCCAGGGCAAGCTTTCCGGCCTGCTCCCACTGCGCCGCCATGGCGAACTGCTCGTCGCCGAGCTTGACGCCCGTTTTTGCGTACGGCTCGGCCGGGTCGGGATGCGACAGTGACATCGCCATATCCAGGTAGTTCACCCGGGCGGCGAGAGCGGCGCGGAACAGTGGCATGACAAAGCGCGGGTCGGTTGCGTTCATCAGCACGTCGCAGCGGTGCTCGGTCAGCAGTGCCGCCGTTGCTGCCTCGTCATTGGCATCAAGCCGGAGTGCCGTGTAGCCGTCCTTGGCCGTGGCGGCACGCTGCGCCCTGGCCAGGTCATAGTCTGCGATGACCAGTTCGGCGAACGGGCGGCGGGCGGCGATGCGGGCGAAGGCGGTACCTACCCCGCCGGCCCCGACGAGCAGTATGCGCATGCAGCGATCCTAGCGTTGTCGCAGGTGGATGTTGCGACGGTACCAGTCGCGATTCGCACACAATACAACTGAAACCGTTGCTATCAGGCGCGAAGCATGCTAGAACCGTTGGAAGCTTAGACGCACTCCGTAGCCCTCGGTTACTCTCAGTGGGCACGCGTTACTGCCGACTTAAGGCACACATGATCCGGTTCGGGTAATTCGGGAGGGGACGATAAGGTCCATGGCCACAACTACCTCCGAGCAGCAGCAAGAGGAATCGAGGGATAAGGGCCTCAAGGCTGGTGCCCTTGGCCTGATCTCCAGCACTGTGATCGCGACGGCGTCCGTTGCGCCCGCGTACAGCCTGGCTGCGACGCTCGGCTTTGTCGTGGTGGCGGTGGGGCTCAAGTCGCCGCTCGTCGCCATCCTCGCGTTCGTGCCGATGATCTTGACCTCGATTGGCTACAGCGAGCTCAACAAGGCCGACCCGGACTGTGGCACCACATTCACCTGGGCGACCAGGGCGTTCGGGCCTAAGACCGGCTGGGCGGGCGGCTGGGCCATCGTGGCGGCCGACATCCTGGTCATGGCGAGCCTGGCTCAGGTAGCCGGGCAGTACATCTTCCTGCTGTTCAACGCCAACGGCATCGGCAGGAACCCGGCCAGCGGATGGGTGCTGCTCACCGGGGTGCTGTGGATCGTCTTCATGACCTACATCTGCTACCGCGGCATCGAGGTCTCGGCGAACTTCCAGAAGGCCCTCCTGAGCATCGAGATCACCATGCTGATCGTGCTTTCGGTGGTCGCGCTGGTCCGCGTCGGTGCCGGCCATCACCCGCCAGAGTCAATCCAGCCGAGCTGGCACTGGCTCAGCCCGTCAGGCCTCTCGTTCAGCGCCTTCGCCGCCGGGCTGATCCTCATGGTGTTCATCTACTGGGGCTGGGACACCGCCCTGTCGGTCAATGAGGAGACCAAGGACTCCGCCAGAACACCTGGCCGGTCGGCGATCCTGTCCACGCTCATCCTGGTCGTCACCTACGGCATTGCGATCTTCGGCGCGCAGTCGTTCGCCGGCATCGGGACCAAGGGCATCGGCCTGGCAAACCCGACCAACTCCGGTGACGTACTGTCCGTGCTCGGTCACGCGGTCTTCGGCGCCGGGGTGATCGGCAACGTCTTCTACCGGCTGCTGCTGGTGATGGTGCTCTCCTCAGCAGCCGCCTCGACGCAGACCACGATCCTGCCTACCGCCAGGACCACGCTGTCGATGGCGACCTACCAGGCACTGCCCCCATCGTTTGCCAAGATGCACCGCAAGCACCTGACGCCGACGGTGTCGACGCTGGTCATGGGCGGCATCTCGATCGTGCTGTACGCCGCGTTCAACTACATGTCCGGCGGCCTGGTGATCGCTGACGCGGTGACAAGTTGCGGCGTGTTCATCGCCACCTACTACGGGCTCACCGGCATCACCTGCGCCTGGTACTACCGGAAGAACCTCACCAGCAGCGCCCGCAACCTGTGGATGCAGGGCATCCTGCCGCTGCTCGGCGGACTGATGCTCTGGTTCCTCGGGGGCTGGAGCATGTGGCTGGACTACGACATGAACAGCGCCAATGAAGCGTCCTACACCAGCTTCACGGTGCCCGGCCTGCACTGGGTGATCGGCGGCGTGTTCGTGATCGTGTTCTTGTCCTGGATCGCGGGGCTGCTCGTGTTCCTGTACATGCGGATCGTCCACCCGGCGTTCTTCCGCAAGGAGACGCTGACCAGGGCGACTCCGACACTCGTCCCGGACGTATAAGGACTACCGCGGCTCGAGGCCAGGGGCCCGCGCGCGGACTGCGCTGACAGTCTGCCGCGGGTGCCTGGCGTCCTTAGCTGGCTCGGGCGCGGGGCCGCCCGGATGTCGGCCGCACCGCCTAGGCTTAGGGACGTGACGGCGATGGTTGTCGAGTCCCTCCTGGACGGGCTGAACCCGCAGCAGCGGGCTGCCGTCTTGCACGAGGGCAGCCCTCTGCTGATCGTGGCCGGCGCGGGTTCGGGAAAGACCCGGGTGCTCACCCACCGGATCGCCTACCTGCTGGCCGAGCGCGACGTGGCGCCGAGCCAGATCCTCGCCATTACGTTCACGAACAAGGCGGCCGGTGAGATGGCTGCCAGGGCTGCGTCGCTGACCGGCGCGCGAGCGCGGTCGATGTGGCTGATGACCTTTCACTCCGCGTGCGTGCGCATTCTGCGCCGGGAGGCGCGGCGGTTCGGCTACCCGTCAAGTTTCTCGATTTACGACCAGGCTGACTCGCAGCGACTGATGGCCCTGGTCTGCCGGGAGCTTGAGCTGGATGCCAAGTTCTTTCCGCCCAAGGGGCTCATCAACCAGGTCTCGAGCCTGAAGAACGAGCTGATCGACTACGAGACGGTGCTGAGCCGGGCCAGCGGTTACCGGGAGAAGACACTCGGCGAGGCGTACGCGGAGTACCAGCGCAGGCTGGTGGCGGCCGGCGCGATGGACTTCGACGACCTGATCATGGTCACCGTCAACCTGCTGCAAGCCTTCCCCGAGGTGGCTGCCGAGTACCGGGAGCGCTTCCGGCACGTCCTTGTGGACGAGTATCAGGACACCAACCACGCGCAGTATGTGCTGGTTCGCGAGCTAGCCGGGTCAGGGGGCGAGGCACCCGCCGAACTAGTCGTCGTCGGCGACGCCGATCAGTCGATTTACGCCTTCCGCGGCGCCACGATCAGGAACATCGAGGAATTCGAGCGCGACTTCGCCGGCGCGCGGGTGATCCTTCTCGAGCAGAACTACCGCTCGACTCAGAACATCCTGGCGGCGGCCAACGCGGTAGTCTCCCGCAACCCCGGGCGGATCCCGAAGAACCTGTGGTCGGAGGCCGGCGACGGCCCGCCGATCACCGGCTACGTGGCTGACAGCGAGCACGACGAGGCAGCGTTCGTGGCCGAGGAAGTCGACCGGCTGGCCGATTCCGGCGAAGCGGCGCCCGGTCAGGTCGCGGTGTTCTACCGCACGAACGCACAGTCCCGCGTGTTCGAGGAAGTCTTCATCCGGTCCGGGCTGCCGTACAAGGTCGTCGGCGGCGTCCGGTTCTACGAGCGCCGGGAAGTCCGGGACTTGCTGGCATACCTCCGGCTCACGGCCAACCAGGACGACGAGGTATCGCTGCGCCGGGTACTCAACACCCCCCGGCGCGGCATCGGTGACCGGGCCGAGGAGTACGTGGCCGCGCTGGCCAACCGGGACAAGATCAGCTTCGCGGCCGCCCTTGCCCGGCCCGACGACGTGCCAGGGCTGGCAGCCCGTTCCGCACGCGCGATCGAGGGGTTCAACGACCTGATGACCGGGCTGCGTGAGATGGCCGCGGCCGGCACGCCGGTCGGCGACCTGACCGAGGCCGTGCTTGACCGGACCGGTTACGTCGCCGAACTCCAGGCATCGTCCGACCTGCAGGACGCGAGCCGGATCGAGAACCTGACCGAACTGGTGTCGGTCGCCCGCGAGTTCGACGCTCGCAATCCGGGCGGCACGCTGGCCGAGTTCCTCGAGCAGGTTTCGCTGGTCGCCGACGCGGACGAGATCCCCGAAGGCGAGGAGCACGGCGGCATGGTCACGCTGATGACCTTGCACACCGCCAAGGGCCTTGAGTTCCCGGTCGTCTTCCTGACCGGCCTGGAGGAGAACGTCTTCCCGCACGAGCGGTCTATGGGCGACGAGCGCGAGCTGGCCGAGGAGCGCCGGCTGGCCTACGTCGGCATCACCAGGGCGATGGAGCGGCTCTACGTGACGAGGGCGGCGACGCGCACCTGGTTCGGGCGACCCGGCTATCACCGGCAGTCCCGGTTCCTGACCGAGATACCGGCCGGGCTCATCGAATGGCGCCGTGACGAATCGGCAGCCACGCAGCCGGCTTCGGAGCGGCTGGCCCGGCGGCCCGGCGTGCGCGCTGTCGGCAACCGGCCAGTCCCGTCGCTGCAGCCCGGCGACCGGGTCAACCACGACTCCTACGGTCTCGGCACAGTGCTGTCGGTCGAGGGCCGAGGCGACGACCCGGAAGCCAAGATCGATTTTGGCGGCGACTACGGCATCAAGCACCTGGTGCTCCGGTACGCGCCGATCGAGAAGCTCTAGACCTTCGCTGCCCTGCTCCGGTACGCCCGCGCTTTCGCCCGCGACCCGCAGATCTGCATGCTGCACCAGCAGCCGCTGCGGGTCGGCGAGCGGTCGTAAAAAGCCCACTGGCAGTCGTCCGCGCTGCACACCTTGAGCCGGCTCCAGGTGCCGAGAGTCTGCGCTTCGGCGGCGATGAGCAGGAGTTCGGCAAACGCCGCCTGGTCGCGCCGCTCGTCTGAGACCACCCGGAGACTCCCGTCGGCGGCTGCGGCGATTCTCGCTTGCATCGATGAGGCGATCCGGGCAAGACGGGCGGCTGACTGTGCTGCCGCAGCGGGCTTACGCCCGACATGTGACCGCAAGACCCCGCGCAGGGCTTCTCTCAGGTCCACGGCCAGCGCCAGGTCGGCAGACACGACCTTGCCAGCAGGCAGCCCCGCCGACCTGAGCCAGCGCTCGAGCGCTGCAGCAGAACTGAGTGCATCTGTTGCCTGCTCGATGTCCAGCGTGTTGACGAAAGCCTGCAGCACCGCCAGACGACCGGGAGCCTGGCCGATGTGCGGGTCGGTCCCGGCTGCCCGGCCCGGCGTGACCGTCATAGCCGCCTCCCTGGTCCGCATCCGGTGCCGTTTCACCGTCACCACCATTCTACATCTGATGGTTGCGCGACAACCGCGGCTGCGGGTAGCTTCGTTACTAGCAAAATCCAAATGATGGTAACGGGCACTGGACAGCAGCAGCCTTGGCCAGGCCGCCGGCCTGAGCCGGCTGGCAGGCCGGACGGGAGACGCGGCATGAACGCCGGTTTGACCGGTAACGACAGCCAGATCAGGAACGACTGGACGCTGATCGGCGTGCCGACCAGCGCCGGGGCTCATCACGCAGGGCAGGAGCGGGCGCCTGCCGCGCTCCGGGCGGCTGGCCTTGTCAGCCGGCTACGGGCCGCCGGGGTCAGCGTCACCGACGCTGGCGACCTGCCCGGTTCGGTCTTCGCCGTCGACCACTCACACCCGAAGGCGCGCAACCTGGCCGCAGTGGCAAAGGTCACACGCGAGGTTGCCGATGCGGTGACCGGAATCATCAGGGACGGTAAGCGCCCGCTGGTGGTCGGTGGCGATTGCACGATCACCCTCGGCGTAGTCGCGGGCTTCCAGCGCGTGCATCCGGACGTCGGCCTCGCATATGTCGACGGCGACGCGGACCTCGGCGACTTGGCGCGCGCGCCGTCCGGCATCCTGGACGCCACCGGGATCGCTCATCTCCTCGGCTACGGCGAGCCTGAGCTGACCGGCCTCGCTGGCGATCTGCCGATGCTCCAGCCGTCTCGGCTTGCGATCGCCGGCTGCGACCCGCGAGAGGAGACTGACGAGGACCGCAGCTTCCTGTCCGGCAAGGGCATTAGCTACACCGAGGGTCCTGAGCTGGCCGCGGATCCGGAGGCGGCGGCCCGCAAGGTGCTCGGTGCACTGGCCGGCGGCGGGCCTATGATCGTCCACTTCGACGTCGACGTGATCGACTCAGGCGATCTGCCGCTCGGCAACTTCCCGCATTACGGCTCGGGCGTCGGGCTTGATCACGCAGTGCGCTGCCTGCGCGTGCTGCTGCGTGATCCGTCCTGTGCCGCGCTCGTCCTCACCGAAGTGAACCCCACCTACGACCCCGGCGGCAGCCAGCTCGGCAGGTACCTGGACGGACTGGCCGGCGCCCTTGCTGGATGCTGACCGCAGGCTACGCTGAATCAGTCTGCCGGTCTTGTCGGCAGCGCGCCAAGGCTGGTCGGAGGGTTCCATGAGCAGTATCCGGGTGATCATCGCCAAGCCCGGCCTGGACGGTCACGATCGCGGGGCGAAGGTGGTGGCACGGGCGCTGCGCGACGCCGGGGTAGAGGTCATCTACACCGGGCTGCACCAGACTCCGGAGCAGATCGTGTCCGCGGCGCTTCAAGAGGACGCCGACGCCATCGGGCTGTCGGTCTTGTCCGGAGCGCACATGACGCAGTTCAGCCGGGTCCTGGAACTGCTGGCCGAGAAAAATGCGACCGACATCACGGTATTCGGCGGCGGCATAATCCCGGATGCCGATATCGCCGAGCTCGAGCAGATGGGCGTGGCGAAGATCTTCACCCCCGGCGCGACGACTACCGAGATCGTGGACTGGGTTCGCGCTGAGCTAGGTAGCACCGAACCCGTCGGCTAGCAGGACGGCCGGTCACCGGTGCGGGTCGCGATGCAGCGGCCGTGATGGGCCTGTTCAGCCACCCGGGTGCCTGCTACCCCGGTTGGATGGCGCGAGCACTGCCGGCACTAGGCTTCCAGCCGCGGGGCGGCGGTCACGCCGCACTAATCCCCCCGAGCACAAAGGACGGACCCGAGTGGACCTGTTCGAGTATCAGGCGAAGGAACTATTCGCCGAGTACGGCGTCCCGATTCCGAGCGGCAAAGTTGCCGCGACCGCGGACGAGGCCAGGCAGATCGCTGCGGATGTCGCGGCGGTTAAGGGCGACGTCAAGCCGCTGGTCGTGATCAAGGCACAGGTGAAGACGGGCGGCCGGGGCAAGGCCGGTGGCGTCAAGCTAGCCGACACGCCGGACGAGGCGCGCGATAAGGCTCGGGCCATCCTCGGCATGGACATCAAAGGCCACACCGTGCACACGGTGCTGGTTGCTGAGGACACTGACATCGCGCAGGAGTACTACCTGTCTTTCCTGGTTGACCGCTCCGAGCGCACGTTCTTGTCGATGTGCTCGGTGGAGGGCGGCGTCGAGATCGAGGAAGTGGCCAGGACCCACCCGGAGGCGCTGGCGAAGATCCCGGTGAGTCCGCTGACCGGCGTGGATCACGCCAAGGCGCTAGAGATCGTCCGGGCTGGCGGGCTGCCGGAGGAGGCGCAGGACGGCGCGGCGCTACTTGCTGAGCGGCTGTGGGCCGTGTTCACCGACGAGGACGCCACGCTGGTCGAGGTGAATCCGCTTGTCTACACGGGCGATGGCCGGGTCGTCGCGCTCGACGCCAAGGTCACGCTGGACGACAACGCCGCGTTCCGGCAGGACTGGGCATCGTTCGCGGACCCGACCGCAGTCGATCCGATCGAGGCGCGCGCGAAGGCCAAGCACCTCAACTACGTGAAGCTCGACGGAGCCGTGGGGATTATCGGTAACGGCGCGGGGCTGGTGATGTCGACCCTCGACGTCGTCGCCTACGCGGGCGAGGAGTTCGGCGGAGTGCGGCCAGCCAATTTCCTCGATATCGGCGGCGGCGCATCGGCCGAGGTGATGGCCAACGGACTGGACATCGTGCTGTCCGACCCGGACGTGCGCAGCGTCCTGGTCAACGTGTTCGGCGGCATCACCTCGTGCGACGCGGTCGCCAACGGCATAGTGTCCGCGATGGCCCTGCTGGCGGAGCGGGGTGAGCAGGTCACTCACCCGATCGTGGTCCGGCTGGACGGCAACAATGCCGCCGAAGGCCGCCGGATCCTTGCCGAGGCGAACCTGCCGCAGGTCGAGCAGGTCGCGACCATGGACGATGCGGCGCGCCGCGCCGCCGAGCTGGCCGCCGCGGCCGTGAACGGAGCATGACATGGCGATCTTCCTGAACGCCGACAGCCGCGTCATCGTGCAGGGGGTCACGGGATCGGAAGGCCGCAAGCACGGCGCGCGCATGATCGCGGCCGGCACTGATGTCGTGGGCGGCACCAACCCGCGGAAGGCAGGCCAGACAGTTGAGTTGTCCGGCCGCCAAGTCCCGGTGTTCGCCAATGTGGGCGAAGCGATGGCAGCGACGGGCGCCGACGTCTCCGTGGTCTTCGTGCCGCCGGCCGGCACTAAGGACGCTGTCATCGAGGCGATCGACGCGCGGATTCCGCTCGTCATCGTGATTACCGAGGGCGTGCCGGTGCACGACACTGCCGCATTCTGGGCGCATGCGGTAGCCACCGGCAACGCGACCAGGATCGTCGGGCCGAACTGCCCGGGCGTCGCTTCACCGGGCAAGTCGAACGCCGGCATCATCCCGGCAGACATCACCTCACAGGGCCGGATCGGGCTCGTCTCGAAATCTGGCACCCTGACCTACCAGATGATGTACGAGCTGCGGGACATCGGCTTCTCCACCGCGGTGGGCATCGGCGGTGACCCGATCATCGGGACCACGCACATCGACTGCCTGCAGGCTTTCCAGGCTGATCCGGAAACCGACGCGATCGTGATGATCGGCGAGATCGGCGGTGACGCCGAGGAGCGGGCTGCCGCGTTCATCGAAAAGCACGTCACCAAGCCCGTCGTCGCATACGTAGCCGGATTCACCGCGCCGGAAGGCAAGACGATGGGCCACGCGGGCGCCATCATCTCGGGCTCGGCCGGGACCGCGCAGGCTAAGAAAGAGGCGCTGGAGAAGGTCGGCGTGCGCGTTGGCAGGACACCGAGCGAGACGGCCAGCCTCGTCCGCGAGGTCATGCAAGCCGGCTAGTCAGTACCGCGCGCCAATGGTCCGGCGCGCCTCCCTCACCAGCCGCTGCCGGATTGCCAGGCTTGAGTCTTGTGACTGCTTCTGCCGCCCCCGGCCGCCAGGCCGCTGAGTCCGGGCGGCAAGCCGGGCCTCCAGACGGCAGACCGGCCGGCCGATGCCCCAGCGACCCCGGGAGCCGCAGCGGCGGAACCGGGGCAGCCGGACACTCGCTGCTGGCGGCAGGTGCGCTGGCAGCAGCTGCAGTTACGGCGACGGGCGTGGCCGCGCTCGCGCTGCTGGCGCTGATCGGCTGGATCGCCGCGCCGCACGAGGGCGTCGGCCTGACCGCGGCACTGCGCATCGCGGCGGCGCTGTGGCTGGTGGCTGAGCATGTGGGCTTCACGTTTCGCGGCGCGGGACGGATCGGCTTGCTGCCGCTAGGCCTTGTGCTGCTGCCCGGTGCGCTGCTCTGGCGGGCCGGCCGGTGGGTTGTCCGCGTTGCTCAGGTGCGGCGGCTGCGCCACGCCGGCTACGCCGCACTGGCGGTTGCCGTTCCGTACGCGCTGCTCTCCGGCGCGCTGGCGGTGGCCAGCAGGTCGCGCCTGGAGTCGTCGTCGTTGCCGCAGTCGCTGGCATGGGGGCTGCTGCTCGCGCTAGCCGCTGCCGGACTCGGTGGCGCGCGGGCGATTGCCCCGTGGGCGCACCTCGTCCGGCTGCTGCCGCCGCGGCCCAGATCAGTTGTGGTCGGCGTGGCTGGTGCGCTCGCCACGCTGGCCGCGGCAGGCGCGCTGATCGCCGGCGTCTCCATGGTGATGCATCTGCACGAGGCCGCGACGCTGCAGCGGGACCTCGCTCCGGGTCTCATCGGAACCGCCCTGTTGTGTGTCCTGGAACTGGGCTACCTGCCCAACGCGGTGATCTGGGCCATTGCCTTCGCGCTCGGGCCTGGATTCGCGTTCGGGTCTGGCACCGTGGTCGCTCCGACCGGCTCGGCGCTGGCGCAACTGCCAGCGTTCCCGATGCTGGCAGCGCTGCCGCCGGGACTGCATCCGGCAATGCCCGGCTGGATCGGGCCGACCGTGCTGGCCGTCCCCTACCTGGCCGGCCTCCTCGGCGGTGTGCTGCTGGTCCGGGCTGCGCCCGCGCTGGCCCTGGATGCGGCGCCGCTGCTCGGCTTGCTGTGCGGGGTAGCTTCGGGTGCCCTGCTGGGGCTGCTGGCGGCGATCTCGGGCGGCCCGCTTGGCGACGGGCGGCTGGCCGCCGTCGGGCCATCGGCCTGGCAGGTCGGCGTCGTTTCCGCCCTGGAGATCGGCGTCAGCGCGGCGGTGACCGCAGGCCTGGTGAATTACCGGGCTTTGCGCAAGTCCGGCGCGCTGGCCAGGAACCGCAGCCGAACGCCGGTGCCGGTACCAGTGCCAGCAGCCGCACGTGGTGCTGACGGGCACATCCGCTATGTGGACCCGTGGGCCGGTGACCGGCCGAGTAGCGGGCGCCGGACCTCAGCAGGCCCGTCGGCGCTCCCGTAGACCCTCGCCTGGTCGGCAGCCCGCCGGGCGGGCGGTGCCGCTCTGGTCGGCAGGACCGGCATGCGGGCGCGGGGTACGCTGAGCCTGCGGCCACCTTCTCGCCGCGGTGCCAGGGGGCGCCATCCAGGCAGGCCGGCAAAGGAGCTTTCCGTCAGCCAGTCACGACCACGACTGCTCGTGCTCGTCTCGGGAACGGGCACGATCTTGCAGGCGCTGCTTGACGCCTGCGCCGATCCCGGCTTCGGCGCCGAAATCGTCGCGGTCGGCGCGGATCGGGAGGGCACCGGCGGGGAGGCCAGAGCGGCGGCCGCGGGTATTCCCACATTCGTGCGGCGAGTGCAAGATTCGCCGGATCGCTTCGCCTGGGACAAGGCGCTGACGGCCGACTGCGCGGCTTTCGACCCGGACCTGATCATCGCGGCCGGCTTCCTGAAGCTGGTCGGCAGCGAGTTCCTCGGCCGGTTCGGCGGCCGCATGATCAACACGCATCCAGCTCTGCTGCCGTCGTTTCCCGGCATGCGCAGTGTTCACGACGCGCTGGCGCACGGTGTCAAGGTCACTGGTTGCAGCGTGATCCTGGTAGATCCGGGTATCGACAGCGGCCCGATCGTCGCCCAGGCCGCCGTCCCGGTGCTCGACGACGACGACGAGGACTCGCTGCACGAGCGGATCAAGGTGGCCGAGCGCACGCTCGTGGTAGTAACGGTGGGCCGGATGGTCCGCGAAGGCTGGTCCGTGCAGGACCGGAGAGTGAGGATTGGCCGTTGACCAGGGTGCCGATAAAGCGAGCGCTGATCAGTGTCTACGACAAAGACGGGCTGCCCGAGCTTGCCCGGGCGCTGCACACCGCAGGCATCCAGATCGTGTCGACCGGCTCGACAGCCGGCGTCATTGCGGCGGCAGGCCTGCCGGTCACGCCGGTCGAGGAGGTCACTGCCTTCCCCGAGTGCCTGGACGGCCGGGTCAAGACGCTGCATCCGGCGGTGCACGCGGGCCTGCTCGCTGACATGACCAGCAGCAGCCACCGTGAGCAGCTGACCGACCTTGGCATCCTGCCGTTCGAGTTGCTGGTCTCGAACCTCTACCCGTTCGAGCAGACGGTCGCGAGCGGCGCGAGTGCGGCGCAGTGCGTTGAGCAAATCGATATCGGGGGCCCGGCGATGGTCCGCGCCGCCGCGAAGAACCATGCCAGCGTCTCGGTGATAACCAGCCCCTCGAGCTACCCGGAGGTCGTCGACGCGATCGCGGCGGGCGGATTCACGCTTGAGCAGCGGCGGCGACTGGCGGCGCAGGCCTACGCGCGCACGGCGGCCTACGACGCGGCCGTGTCGTCGTGGTTCGCGGCGTCCTACGCGCCGGACGAAGTGGCCGAGCAGACCGGCTGGCCGGATGCGGTCGGCGCGATGTGGACTCGAACGGATGTCCTGCGCTACGGCGAGAACCCGCATCAGCGCGCAGCGCTGTACGTGCAGTCCGCCGGCGGCCTCACTGGCGGGCAGACTGGCATCGCCAATGCCGAGGTGCTGCACGGCAAGGCCATGTCCTACAACAACTACGTGGACGCCGATGCCGCCCGGCGGGCGGCATCCGGTTTCACCCAGCCCTGCGTGGCGATCATGAAGCACGCTAACCCGTGCGGCATCGCGCTCGGTGCCGACATCGCGGAAGCGCATCGCAAGGCGCACGCCTGCGACCCGGTGTCCGCCTTCGGCGGGGTCATCGCCACGAACGGAACCGTGACCGAAGCGATGGCCGCCCAGGTCGCCGAGATCTTCACCGAGGTGATCATTGCGCCGGATTTCGAGCCGGCCGCCCTGCAGATCCTGACCGCGAAGAAGAATCAGCGGCTGCTTCGCTGCGCCGGGCCGGCTGCAGCGGAGGCCGGCGGAGCGCTGGCCGGCGCGGCCGCGGCTGCCGGGCTGGACTGGCGGCAGATCAGCGGCGGCATGCTGATGCAAACCCGGGACACCGGCGCCGAGCCGGGAGACTCGGCCGACAGCTGGAAGCTGGTCGCGGGCAGCCCGGCCGAGACGTCCGTACTTGCCGACCTGGAGTTCGCCTGGCGGGCATGCCGCGCAGTCAAGTCCAATGCGATCCTGCTGGCGGCCAGGCAGGCCAGCGTGGGGATAGGCATGGGCCAGGTGAACCGGGTCGATTCGTGCCGCCTCGCCGTCAGCAGAGCGGGGGACCGGGCAGTGGGTGCCGTTGCGGCCAGCGACGCGTTCTTTCCGTTCGCCGACGGCCTGGAGATCCTGACCGAAGCCGGGGTGCAGGCGATTGCCGAGCCGGGCGGCTCGGTCAGGGACGACGAGGTCATCGCGGCTGCCCAGGCGGCGGGCGTGGCGCTGTACTTCACCGGAGTCCGGCACTTCTATCACTGAGCTTTGCCACCGGCCTCTGCGCGGCGTGGTCTGTTAACCGGCCTCGGCTCTGGCCTCCGTCCGCCCGTCAGGCAGAATAGGCGCTCGATGACTGCGACCATTCTGGACGGCAAGGCGACTGCCGCCGCGATCCGCGAAGAACTGGCCGGGCGCGTGGCAAAGCTAACCGAAGCAGGGCGAACGCCTGGTCTGGGCACCGTCTTGGTCGGCGACGACCCGGGCAGTCACTCTTACGTGGCGGGGAAGCACCGCGACTGTGCCCAGGTGGGAATCGTCAGTATCCGCCGGGACCTGCCAGCCGACGCCAGCCAGCAGCAGGTTGAAGGTGTCATCGCCGAACTGAACGCCGATCCGGCCTGCACCGGTTACATCGTGCAGCTACCGTTGCCGGACGGCCTGGATGCGCAGCGCGTGCTCGGCATGATCGACCCGGCCAAGGACGCCGACGGACTGCAGCCGGTGAACCTGGGCAAGCTCGTTCTCGGTGAGCCCGGCCCGTTGCCGTGCACTCCCAAAGGCATCGTCGAGTTGCTCCGCTGGTATGACGTTCCGATCGCCGGCGCCGACGTGACTGTGATCGGTCGTGGCATCACCGTCGGTCGCGCTCTCGCCTTGCTTCTCACGCGCCGCAGCGAGAACGCCACTGTGACGCAGTGCCACACCGGCACGCGGGACCTCGCCGCGCATACCCGCGCCGCCGACATCGTGGTGGTTGCTGCTGGCAGGCCAGGGCTGCTGACCGCTGACATGATCAAGCCCGGCGCAGCGGTGCTCGATGTCGGCATCACCCGGACGCAGGCAGGCCTGGTGGGTGACGTGGACCCTGGCGCTGCCGAGGTGGCGGGCTATCTTGCACCGATGCCCGGCGGTGTCGGCCCGATGACGCGGGCCATGCTGCTGGCTAACGTAGTTGAGGCCGCCGAGCAGCAGGCTGCAGGTGGCCGATCCGGCTAACTGCTTAACTCGCCAGTAACATAAGCTCCCATAAGGACGTAAACGGAAGGTCGGCAGCGGGTCATGAACATCGTGGTCTTGGTTAAGCAGGTACCGGACACCTGGTCGGAACGCAGGTTGCGGGCCGATGACAGCACCCTGGACCGGGACGCAGCCGATGCTGTGATCAACGAGCTTGATGATTACGCGATCGAGGAGGGCCTGCGGCTGCAGGAGGCTCATGGCGGCGAGGTGACGATCGTCTCGATGGGCCCGCAGAAGGCAGCCGATGCGATCCGCAAGGCACTGTCGATGGGCGCGGACAAGGCGGTGCACGTGGTGGACGACGCGCTGCGCGGGTCGGACGGGCTGGTGACGTCGGCGGTGCTGGCGAGCGTGCTCGGCCGGACCGGGTTCGACCTGGTGATCCTGGGCTCGGAGTCGACCGATGCGCGAATGGGCACGCTGGCGGCGATGCTGTCCGAGCGGCTGGGGGTGCCGCAGATGTCGTTCGCGAGCAAGGTCGAGACCGACGGGTCGAAGATCAGCATCCACCGGCAGGCCGATTATGGTTACGACACCGTCGAGGGAACGCTGCCGGCGGTGGTCAGCGTGGTGGAGAAGATCAACGAGCCGCGGTACCCGTCGTTCAAGGGCATCATGGCGGCGAAGAAGAAGCCGGTCGACACCCTCAGCCTGGCTGACCTGGGGATGGACGCCGGGCAGGTCGGGCTGGCCGCCAGCGCCACTGAGGTGGTCAGCTTCGCTAACCGCCCGCCGCGCGCGGCGGGGACCATCGTGACCGACGAGGGCGACGGCGGCGCCAAGGCCGCCGGGTTCCTGGCGTCACGGAAGTTCATCTGAGCACCTGTCGGCTGACGCGGAAGGCTGTCTTACATGGCGGAGATCCTGGTACTTGCCGAGCATGATGGCGAGACGGTGAAGAAGGTCACGACCGAGCTGCTCACGCTGGCCCGTGCGCACGGCGAGCCGTCGGTGGTGTGGACCGGCGAGGGCGCCGAGGGCGGCCGGGCGCGGCTGGCCGAGTTCGGCGCGGCGAAGGTGTATGTGGCCGATAGCCCGGATTACGCCGATTATCTGGTCGCGCCCAAGGCGGAGCTGCTGGCCCGCCTGGTAGCCGAGAAGGACCCCGCCGCGGTGCTCGTCGCCGCCACGTCGGAAGGACGTGAGGTAGCCGGGCGGCTGGCGGTCAAGACCGGGTCAGGCGTGCTCACCGATGTCACCGGCCTGACGGCCGGCGACGGCGGCGGCCTCGTCGGCGAGCAGTCGGTCTTCGGCGGCGCGATCACGGTTCAGTCCCGGGTGCGCGCCGGCACGCCTATCATCGCGGTCCGGCCGAACGCGGCCACGCCCGAGCCCGCGCCCGGCGCTGCCCAGCTCGAGCAAGTGCAGGTAGCCGTGTCGCAGGACGCCAAGTCCGCCCGGGTGACCGGCCGGGTGGTGGCCGAACGCGGCGAGCGGCCAGAGCTGACCGAGGCCTCCATCGTCGTATCCGGCGGCCGCGGGCTCGGCGCGGGCGAGAACTTCGCGCTGATCGAGCAGCTGGCCGACTCCCTCGGTGCTGCGGTGGGCGCCTCCCGGGCCGCGACCGACGCGGGCTGGTACCCGCATCAGTTCCAGGTCGGTCAGACCGGCAAGACCGTATCGCCGCAGCTTTACATCGCCGTGGGCATCTCCGGCGCCATCCAGCACCGGGCCGGCATGCAAACCTCCAAGACGATCATGGTGGTCAACAAGGACCCGGAAGCGCCGATCTTCGAGCTGGCCGACTTCGGCGTGGTGGGCGACCTGTTCAAGGTCGTCCCGCAGCTCGTCGAGGAGATCGGCAAGCGATCCGAAGGCTGACACCCGCCGGGCGACCGGGATGCCGGGCGGGGTGCCGGCGGCCGGTCGCTGGCGCCCGGAACGCCATTAGGCTGAACGCGTCATGTCATATACCAGTGCCGCCGGGGCTGATCCCGCGCTGACGGCGGAGGCCAGGACGGCCTCCGCGGTTGCGGCGTACCTGGACCACGCGGCGACTACGCCGATGCTGCCGGCCGCCCTTGCAGCGATGACCGAGGAACTGGCCCAGCTCGGGAATCCGTCGTCGCTGCATAACGCAGGCCGCCGGGCTCGCCGCGTGGTGGAGGAATCCAGGGAGCTGATCGCGGAAGCCTACGGAGCCAGACCGAGCGAGGTCGTCTTCACCGGCGGCGGTACCGAGGCTGACAATCTTGCTGTCAAGGGCATGTACTGGGCCAGATCGGTCGCCGATCCGAGGCGCCGGCGGGTGCTGGCAGCGCCGACCGAGCACCACGCGGTTCTCGACAGCGTGCGGTGGCTGGCCGAGCACGAAGGGGCCGAAGCGGACTGGCTGCCAGTCGGGCAGACCGGCAGCCTCAGCCCGGCAACCCTGGCAGCCGCCATCGAGCAGGACCCGGCCACTGTCGCGGTCGTCAGCGTGATGTGGGCGAACAACGAGGTCGGGACCGTCCAGCCGATCGCCGAGCTCGCCGAGGTCGCAGCCGGCTACCAGATCCCGTTCCATAGCGATGCGGTGCAAGCGGCTGGTCAGCTTCCGGTCAGCCTGGCGGCGAGCGGTGCCACCGCGCTCACGATCACCGCGCATAAGATCGGCGGCCCGGTCGGGGTTGGCGCGCTGCTTCTGGCCAAGGGCGCCCAGCCGGTGCCAGTGCTGCACGGCGGCGGCCAGGAGCGTGACGTCAGGTCGGGCACGCTGGACGTGCCCGCTATCCGCGCGTTCGCGGTTGCCGTCCAGCTGGCGACCGAGCGCCGGGCCGACGAGGCGAAGCG
Organism: Streptosporangiaceae bacterium; assembly: GCA_035507615.1. Lineage (GTDB taxonomy): Bacteria > Actinomycetota > Actinomycetes > Streptosporangiales > Streptosporangiaceae > JAJYUU01. The sequence continues at coordinate 93,177 of DATJNX010000018.1, read as the reverse complement.
GCTTGCGTCGCTGCGAGACGACCTCATCGCGCAGGTGAAGGCCGCGGTCCCGGACGCGATCCTGAACGGCGCGGCGCCAGGTCCCGGCAGGCTCCCCGGCAACGCCCACTTCTCGTTCCCCGGCTGCGAGGGCGACGCGCTGCTCATGCTGCTGGACGCGCGTGGCATTGCGTGCTCGACAGGATCTGCCTGCACCGCGGGGGTGGCGCAGCCCAGCCACGTGCTGCTCGCCATGGGGGCCGACGATGCCCGCGCCCGGGCTTCACTGCGGTTCTCTCTCGGCCATTCGTCCGAGCAGGCCGACGTAGATGCCCTCGGTGGCGCGATCGGCGAGGTCGTCGAGCGGGCCCGGCGGGCGGCCCGGTAGCCGCATATCCTGAGCACGATGACTAGCCTGCGCGTGCTTGCTGCCATGTCGGGCGGCGTCGACTCCGCGGTTGCGGCGGCCAGGGCCGCCGAAGCTGGCCACGACGTCACCGGCGTGCATCTGGCGCTCTCCAGCAACCCGAGCTCCTACCGCACCGGAGCCCGGGGCTGCTGCACGCTCGAAGACGCCCGCGACGCGCGGCGCGCGGCAGACGTCATCGGCATCCCGTTCTATGTCTGGGATATGGCCGAGCGCTTCCACTCCGACGTCGTTCAGGACTTCGTCGATGAGTACGCTCGCGGGAACACGCCGAACCCCTGCCTGCGCTGCAACGAGAAGATCAAGTTCGCGGCGGTGCTCGACCGAGCGGTCGCGCTCGGTTTCGATGCAGTGTGCACCGGCCATCACGCCCGGCTGGAGCCGGTGCCAGGCAGTGCCGAGCGGGCCCGGCTGGTGCGCAGTGTCGATCTCGCCAAGGATCAGTCGTACGTGCTCGCGGTGCTTACCAGCGCCCAGCTGAGCCGCGCGATGTTTCCGCTCGGCGACACTACCAAGGGGGGTGTCCGGAAGGAGGCGGCGCAGCGGGGCCTTGCCGTCGCGGACAAGCCGGACAGCCATGACGTCTGCTTCATCGCCGACGGCGATACCAGAGGCTTCCTGCAGCGGCAGCTCGGCAGCGTACCAGGCGACATCGTCGAGGCGGACGGCACCGTGATCGGCAGCCACGACGGCAGCTACGGGTTCACCATCGGCCAGCGTAAGGGGCTGCACCTCGACAGGCCGGCCGCCGACGGCCGTCCCCGGTTCGTGCTGAGCATTGAGCCGGTAACGCGCACCATCACGGTTGGCCCGGCCGAGGCGCTGGACGTGCTGGAGATCCAGGCCACCAAGCCAGTGTGGTCGGGTTGCCTGCCGCCTGACGGCCCGGTCGACTGTCTGGTCCAGTTGCGAGCGCACGGCGAGGTCCACCCGGCGGTCTGCGAGCCGGCCGGCGGCGGCGTCCGGATCAGCTTGCGGGAGCCCGCCCGCGGCATCGCGCCTGGCCAGGCGGCGGTTTTCTACGACGGCGACGCGGTACTCGGCAGCGCAACGATCAGCTGTGCTGCCTGAGCTTGTCCGGAGCCCGGGTCAATGCAGCACAGCCTGCAGTGTCGGCCGGCACCATTAGGCTCTGACCGTGAGCGACAGTCCGCAGTTTCCGTGGCCAGCCGGGAGCGCGACAGGGATCGGGTCTATGCCGGGTACCGATCCCGCGGAGGCGGGCCGGCTCGTCTTCGGTGAGGTGCCGGACTTGCCGTACCTGCCCGAGCTGCCCGGCCGCGGCCCTGGTGCCGACATCACCGGCCGGACCGCCGCGCTCCTGATCGACTTGCCAGTGCAGACGACGCCGCGCGGGTGGAAGCTGACCGACCGGCCAGGCCGGGATGCGAGAAGGGCAGCCGGTTTTCTCTCCCAGGATCTCGACACCCTGGAGGAGGTAGCCGACGGCTATCAGGGACCGCTCAAGATCGCAGTATGCGGGCCGTGGACGCTCGCCGCCACGATAGAGCTCAGCCACTCCGTCAACCCGGCGCTGGCCGACCCTGGCGCCGTGGCCGACCTGACCGACTCGCTGGCCGAAGGACTGGCCGGCCATGCCGCCGACGTGCGCAAGCGCATCCCTGGCGCCACTCTCATCGTGCAGCTTGACGAGCCTGCCCTGCCGGCCGCGCTGGCCGGGCGAGTTCCCACCGCTAGCGGCCTGAACGTGGTCCCGGCCATCGACCAGGCGGTCGCCAGCCAGCGCCTGGCAACCGTATTGTCTGCGCCCTCGGCATTCACCGTGGTCCACTGCTGCGGAAGGCCGGCCCCGTTTCCGGAAATAAAACGCGCTGGCGCATCGGCGGTCAGCTTCGATCTCGGTCACCTCCGCAGCGCCAGCATTGACCTGGTGGCGGAGCTTGCCGAGGACGGCCTCGGCCTGTTCGCCGGCGCGCTGCCGGCAAGCAACGTCGAGCGACTGGTCAGCGGACCACCGCTAGCACCGCGGCAGACCGCCGAGGCGGTCGTGGCGCTGTGGCGCCAGACCGGCCTGGCACCGGGTCTGCTCACGCGGCAAGTCGTCATCACGCCGGCCTGCGGGCTAGCCGGAGCCTCGCCGCCAGGAGCGCGCGCGGCGCTTGCGCACTGCCGGGAGGCGGCGCGGATCGTGCCCGAGATGATCGAGCCGAGCTGATCGAGCCGAGCTGATCGAGCCGAGCTGACCGAGCCGAGCTGACCGAGCCGAGCTGACCGAGGAGTGGCCCGATGACGGAGCAGGATCCGCGCCAGCGGCATGCTGAGCTAGCTGCCGAGCTGGCAGAGCATCAGTACCGCTACCACGTGCTCGACTCGCCGCTGATCTCGGACTACCAGTACGACACGATGATGCGCGAACTGGAGAGCATCGAGGAGCAGATTCCCGAGCTTCGGACGCCGGACTCGCCCAGCCAGCGCGTCGGCGGGATGTTCTCGACCGACTTCACCCCGGTGCAGCACCTGCAGCCGATGCAGAGCCTGGACAACGTGTTCTCACCGGAGGGCCTGGACGCCTGGGTGGCCAGGGCGGGCCGGCTCGGTGGTACCGGCCCCTATGTGTGCGAGCTGAAGATAGACGGTCTGGCAGTCGCGCTCGTCTACCGCAAGGGCCGCCTGCAGCGCGCTGCGACCAGGGGCGACGGGTTTACCGGCGAGGACGTGACGCCGAACGTCAAGACCATCGCGGCCGTGCCCAGCAAGCTGTCTGGCTCCGGCTGGCCTGACGTCCTTGAGGTCCGGGGCGAGGTGTTCCTTCCGGTCAAGGCATTCGAGGAGCTGAACGAGAAGCTGACCGAGTCGGGCAAGCCGCCCTTCGCCAACCCGCGGAACTCGGCGGCTGGGTCGTTGCGCCAGAAGGACCCGCGGATAACCGCGTCGCGAGCGCTCAACCTGATCTTGCACGGCGTCGGCGTGGCGGAGGGCACGGACGACCAGCCGCAGAGCCAGTCCGGCTGGTACGAGCGCCTGAAGACGTGGGGGCTGCCGGTAAGCGAGCTGTACCAGGTCGTTCCCGACGTGGACGGCGTGCGGGCGTACATCGAGCACTATGCCGAGCACCGCCACGATCCGCCATACGAGATCGACGGCGTGGTGGTGAAGATCGACACGCTCGAGATCCAGCACCTCCTTGGCTCGACTAGCCGGGCGCCTCGCTGGGCGATCGCGTACAAATACCCGCCCGAGGAGGTCAACACCCGGCTGCTGGACATCCGGGTGAACGTGGGCCGGACCGGGCGAGTTACTCCGTTCGCAGTCATGGAGCCGGTCAAGGTCAGCGGCTCCACCGTAGAGAACGCGACCTTGCATAACGCCGACGAGATCGCCCGCAAGGGCGTCCTGATCGGCGACGTCGTAGTGCTGCGCAAGGCCGGCGACGTGATCCCCGAGGTCGTGGGACCGGTCGCTGACCTGCGGACCGGGGACGAGCGCGCGTTCGAGTTCCCCGACAAATGCCCTGCCTGCGGCACCGTCCTGGTGAGGGAGGATGGCGGCGTCGACTGGCGCTGCCCGAACGCCAAGTCGTGTCCGGCACAGCTGCGGGAGCGGCTGTTCCACCTGGCCAGCCGGGGCGCGCTGGACATCGAGGTGCTTGGCTACGAGGCCGCCGTGGCACTGCTGGACTCCGGGCTGGTGACCGACGAAGGCGACCTGTTCGGGCTGACAGCCGAGATGCTGGCTGCTGTCCCGTTCTTCGTCACCAAGGGCGGCTCGCTCACCGCGAACGCGACCAGGCTGCTGGCGAACCTTGAAGACGCAAGGCACCGGCCGCTCTGGCGGATCCTGGTGGCGCTTTCCATCCGCCACATCGGCCCGACGGCAGGCAGGGCGCTCGCGGCGGCGTTCGGGTCGGTTGACGCGATTGCCGCGGCACCGGAAGCGGATCTGGTGACGGTCAACGACGTCGGGCCTACTATCGCGCGGTCGCTGCGTGAGTGGTTCGAGGTCGACTGGCACGCGGCCATCGTGGCCAAGTGGCGAGCGGCCGGGGTGGATCTCTCGACGCCCGGGTTCGTCCCGCCAGCCCGCGGTGAGGCGGCTGCTGGCGCATCAGGGCCGCTGGCCGGGGTCACCGTGGTGCTGACCGGGACGCTCGAAGGCCGCACCAGGGAAGAGGCGGCTGCAGCAGTCGAGGCGCTGGGCGGGAAGGTCTCCGGGTCGGTGTCGAAGAAGACCGGGTTCGTCATCGCCGGGGAGAGCCCGGGCTCGAAGCTCAGCAAAGCTGAGTCATTGGGCGTGCCGGTGCTGGACGAGGCGGGGCTCGATGTGTTGCTGTCAGAGGGACCAGAGGCGGCCAGAGCCCTGATGCCCGGCTGACCTGTGGCTGACTTCCGGTTCAGCCGCCGTCGGACGTCCTGGCCTGCGGATTCGCCAGGATGAGTCATGATCTCAGGTTGTAACGGATAGTATGCGATTGGCTTCGAGAAGTACGTATTCTGCCGTAGGATTCACCGAACGCGCCGACTGCGGCACACTGCGCGACGGCTTGCCTGATGAGGAGCCATGAAGGACCTGACCGACACCAGGGACATCGGCCCGCGCGTCGGCTCCCCGCTGTGGATCCATATCACCGGGGTGATCGTCGCCGGCGCCGCCGTTTTCGGTGTCGCCGTTTGGCGACTGCATGGCCTTACGCATCTCACTGCGCATCCGCTGTTCTGGGTACTCGCCGCCATGGTGCTGCTGGGCGACTTGTGGCCGATCGTCACGCCCGGCCGCTCCAAAATGGAGGCGCCGCTGGCATCGGTCACCTTCTGCTTCGGCGCGCTTATCGCGTGGGGGCTGCCAGTGGCCGTGCTGCTGCGGGGCACTTCAGCCCTGGTGACACTGCTGGCGCGACGGAAGTCACTGCACCGCGCGGCCTTCAACGCCGCGGCGGCCACCATCGGGATGGCCGCAGGCGGCGGCACGCTGTACGTGCTCTGCGGCCAGCTGGCGTCGCCGACGAAGCCGTGGTCTCCGCAGAACGACGCCGTCTGGCGGCTGCTGCTGTCCGGTGCGGCCTGCTTCGCCGTCAGCTACGTCCTTATCTCGGTTGCGATAGCGCTGCATGCGCGCGAGCCGGTACTGCCGGCGTTGGTCAAGGCCCTGCCGTACGAGGCGATTGTCAACCTGGTCCTGTTCGCTACGGCACCGCTGGTGGCAGTGGTCATCAACACACGATCGCCGCTGCTGATGCTGTTGTTCATCTTCCCGCTCGGCGCGATCTACGCCAACGCCGCCATCTCGGTGCAGCGCGAGCACCAGGCGCACCATGACGAGCTGACCGGCCTGGCTAACCGCAAGCTGCTCATGCTGCGGCTGGAGAGCACGCTCGCGCAGGCAGCCAGCTCAGGGCGGAAGGTCGGGTTCCTGCTGCTGGACCTGGACCGCGGCCTCAAGGAAGTCAACGACACCCTCGGGCACGCCGTCGGAGACCGGCTGCTGCGCCTTGTCGCGCACCGGCTCACCCACAGCATCCGGCCCGGAGACCTGGTAGCACGGCTTGGCGGCGACGAGTTCGCGGTGCTGCTGCCGTCGGTGAAGGAGACCTCAGCAGCTCGCGAAGTCGCTGCCCGGCTCCGTGCCGCGGTAGCGGAGCCGATCCGCCTGGAAGGCATGTCCTTTGTCATCGAGGTGAGCATCGGAATCGCGATCTTCCCGGACGACGCAAGCGCCGCCGAGCTGCTGGTGCAGCGCGGCGACGTCGCGATGTACCTGGCGAAACGGCGGCGCAGCGGCGTCGAGCGATACGTGCCGGACCTGGACCGCAACTCGCCCGCCCGGCTGGCGGTGTTCGGCGAGCTGCGCCGCGGCCTGGACAGAGGCGAGCTGGAGCTGCATTACCAGCCGAAGGTCTGCCTGGCCGACGGCAGTCCGGCTGGCGTGGAGGCACTGGTCCGCTGGCGGCACCCGGTGCGCGGCATCCTGGGGCCGGACGACTTCATCCCGATTGTCCAGCAGTCTTACCTGATGCGTGAAGTGACCGCGTACGTGATCGAGACGGCACTCGCGCAGGCCGCGCTGTGGCGGCAGTCGGGGCTCGACACGCACGTATCGGTCAATGTCTCCGGTCGCGACTTGCTCGACACCGGGCTGGCTGACCTGGTGGGGCAGGGACTGACCAGGCACCGGCTAACGCCGCAGGCGCTGCTGATCGAGATCGACGAGCGAGTACTGACCAGCGAGCCGGCCCACGCGGTCACGACAGCTGAGGCTTTGGCCGCGCTCGGCGTCGGCCTCAGCCTGGACGACTTCGGCACCGGCTACTCCAACCTGGTCCGGCTCAAGCGGCTGCCGGTCTGCGAGGTCAAGGTCGACTCGTCGTTCGTCGGCCGGCTGCTCGAGTCGCCGGATGACGAGGTGGTCGTCAAGTCCATCCTCGACCTTGCCGCGGCTCTCGGCATCCGCTCGGTCGCTGAGGGAGTGGAGTCCGCCGAAGTCGCGGCGGCGCTACTGAGCATGGGCTGCGTGGCGGCGCAGGGCTTCTACTTCGCCAAGCCGATGAACGCTGCATCGGTGACATCCTGGCTGACGGAGCACAGCATGACCGGCGAGCCGCGAGCGGCTGTGTCACCGAACGGCGCACCGCACGAGGCTGTCGTTGTGCCGCCGGCAGGCTGGCTCAGCTGAGCGTGGCCCAGCTGGGGTTAATGCCTTCGGCCCGCGCATGGCCGGCCCAATAGGATGGCGGTCATGTCGATCACCAGGGACGAGGTTGCGCATCTTGCCAGGCTGTCCAGGCTTGCCCTGACAGACGCCGAACTCGACCATTTCGCCGGCCAGCTCGACCAGATCATCGGCGCAGTCGCGCGGGTGCAGGAGGTCGCAGCCGAGGGTATCCCGCCGATGACGCACGCGGTCCCCGTCGTCAACGTGTTCCGCGACGACGTGCTGGTCCCGTGCCTGACACCGGAGCAGGCGCTGGCTGGCGCTCCCGCTGAGGAGCAAAGCAGGTTCCGTGTCCCGCGAATCCTGGCGGAGGACTGACATGGCGACTGGTGACGCTGGAACGGCCGGCGAGCTGACAAGGCTGACCGCCGCGCAGATCGCCGCCGCTGTAGCCGCGGGCGAGGTGTCGGCCGTTGAGGTCACTCAGGCTCATCTGGACCGGATCGTTGCGGTGGACCCCGACGTGCGGGCGTTCCTGCACGTGGCAGGCATCGGCGCGCTGGCCGCGGCGGAGGATGTCGACCGCAAGCGCGCCGCGGGCGAGCCGCTCGGCCCGCTTGCCGGCGTGCCGCTGGCGCTCAAAGACGTCCTGACGACCAAGGATATGCCGACGACCTGCGGCTCGAAGATACTGCAGAGCTGGCGGCCCCCGTATGACGCGACGGTCACCAGGCGGCTCCGGGATGCGGGCATCGTGATCCTCGGCAAGACCAACATGGACGAGTTCGCCATGGGGTCGTCGACCGAGAACTCCGCCTTCGGGCCGTCGCACAACCCGTGGGACCTCGGCCGGATTCCCGGCGGCTCGTCCGGCGGTTCGGCCGCGGCTGTGGCCGCGTACGAGGCGCCGCTCGGGATCGGCACTGACACTGGCGGCTCCATCCGCCAGCCGGCTGCGGTCTGCGGGATCGTCGGCATGAAGCCAACCTACGGCGGCTCCTCCCGCTACGGGCTGGTGGCGTTCGCGTCCTCGCTGGACACGCCCGGACCGCTAGCCCGCACCGTGCTGGATGCCGCGCTGCTGCACGAGGCCATGTCCGGACACGATCCGTGCGACTCGACGTCGGTCGACGCGCCGGTGCCGCCGGTCGTCGCGGCCGCCAGGCATGCTGATGTGTCCGGGTTGAGGGTTGGCGTGGTCACCGAGTTCAGCGGCGGCGGCTCGCAAGGCGGGGTACAGGCGAGATTCACCGAAGCGGTTGAGTTGCTCGAGTCGCTCGGCGCCAAGGTCGTCGAGGTGTCCTGCCCGCACTTCACCTACGCGCTGCCTGCGTATTACCTGATCGCGCCGAGCGAGTGCTCATCCAACCTGGCGCGCTTCGACGCGATGCGCTACGGGCTGCGGGTCGGCGACGACGGCACCCGCAGCGCCGAGGACGTGATGTCGCTGACCAGGGAGGCCGGATTCGGCCCCGAGGTCAAGCGCCGGATCATGCTCGGCACGTACGCGCTGTCCAGCGGTTACTACGACGCTTACTACGGCAAGGCGCAGCAGGTGCGCACGCTCATCACCCAGGACTTCGACGCCGCGTTCGAGCAGGTGGACGTCCTGGTGTCGCCGACGACGCCGACGACCGCGTTCCCCCTCGGGGAACGTGCCGACGATCCCATGGCGATGTACCTCGCCGACCTCTTCACGATCCCGTCGGACCTGGCAGGAAACGCGGCCATATCGGTGCCCTGCGGGCTCGCTCCCGAGGACGGACTGCCGGTCGGGCTGCAGATCATGGCTCCTGCGCTCGCCGATGACCGTACCTACCGCGTTGGCGCGGCAGTGGAGGCGGCATTGCAGCAGCGCTGGGGCGGCCCGCTGCTCGCCCAGGCGAAGGAACTCGGGGAGACGGCGGGAGAGACCCGGTGACTGACCTAGCGCAGCTTGTTCCGTACGACGAGGCGCTGTCCCGGTACGAGCCGGTGATCGGGCTCGAGACGCATGTCGAGCTCGGCACCACGACGAAGATGTTCTGCGGCTGCCCGACCACCTTCGGCCTGGAACCCAACTCCGCAGTCTGCCCGGTCTGCCTCGGCCTGCCCGGCTCGCTGCCGGTGGCGAACCGTGCCGCGATCGAGTACACGATCAGGATCGGGCTTGCACTGAACTGCTCGATCGCGACGTGGTGCAGATTCGCGCGGAAGAACTACTTCTACCCGGACATGCCGAAGGACTTCCAGATCTCGCAGTACGACGAGCCGCTATGCACTGACGGCTGGCTTGACGTGGTCGTCGACGGCACGACGTTCCGCGTCGGAATCGAGCGGGTGCACCTGGAAGAGGACACCGGCAAGTCGCTTCACATGGGCGGCGCGACCGGACGGATTCACGGTGCCGAGTACTCGCTTGTGGACTACAACCGCGCGGGCATCCCGCTGGTCGAGGTCGTCACCAAGCCGGTAACAGGGACCGGCGCGATAGCGCCGGATGCCGCGCGCGCGTACGTGACTGAGCTGCGCGGCCTGCTGCGTTCGCTTGGCGTGTCGGACGTCCGGATGGAAGAGGGCTCGCTGCGCAACGACGTCAACGTCTCGCTCGCACCGCACGGCGCAGCGCAATGGGGCACCAGGACCGAGACCAAGAACGTGAACTCGCTGCGCTCAGTGGAGCGCGCGGTCCGGTTCGAGATCGAGCGGCAGGCGGCTGTGCTGGACGCCGGGCAGAAGGTCGTTCAGGAGACCCGGCATTTCCACGAGGACAACGGCATCACGACGGCTGGCCGGAGCAAGGAAGAGGCACAGGACTATCGCTACTTCCCCGAGCCCGACCTGGTCCCGGTAGCCCCGGACCGGGACTGGGTCGAGCAGATCCGGGCGAGCCTTCCCGAGCTCCCGGCGGCCCGCAGGATCCGGCTGCAGGCGGAGTGGGGGTTGTCCGACCTGGACATGACGCAGCTGTCGAACGCCGGGGCGCTCGACCTGGTTAGCGAGACCGTCACAGCCGGGGCATCGGCGGCCGACGCGCGCAAATGGTGGCTGGGCGAGCTGGCCAGGCACGCGAACGAGACCGGCACCGATCTCGCTGCGCTGCCGATCACCCCTGCGCAGGTCGCAAGGGTGAGTGCCCTGGTCCGAGCCGGGACCATCAACGACAAGCTGGCCAGGCAGGTCCTGGATGGCGTGCTGGCAGGACAGGGCGAACCGGACGCGATCGTCGAGGCCCAGGGGCTGGCGATTGTCAGCGACGAAGGCGCGCTGACCGAGGCGGTCGACGCGGCGATCGCAGCCAACCCTGACATTGCCGACAAGGTCCGCGACGGTAAAACGGCTGCCGTCGGCGCTCTCGTCGGCGCGGTCATGAAGGCGACGCGCGGCCGCGCCGACGCCAGCCGCGCCCGCGAGCTGATCCTCGAGCGCCTGACGTAACCGCAAGCGCAGGACGGCCCGGCTGGCATGCGCCGAACTGCGAACGCCCGGATCGGCTACACTTGCCGCATGCAGTCCTTCGCGCACCAGGAGATGATGCCCCGCTAGCCGGGGCCATCTGACGCTGCCAGGACTGACGTCCGCACGAGGCCCTTCAGGGGCCTCGATTCATGTGCGGGGTCGGCGCCCCTGAGTTATCTGCCGGGAGGCTCCGATGACCGCTCAGCGTGTCTACCTGAGTACCACCATTCCGTATGTGAACTCGCGCCCCCACCTTGGGTACGCACTCGAAATCGTCCAGGCAGACGTTCTCGCCAGGCACCATCGCCGCATCGGCGACGAGGTCCGGCTGCAGAGCGGCACCGACGACAACTCACTGAAGAACGTGCTTGCCGCGCAGCGCGAGGGCATCAGCACCAGGGAACTGGTGAACAGGAACGCCAGCACGTTCGCCGACCTGCGTGAGCAGTTGTCGCTCAGCATCGACGATTTCATTCGCACCAGCAGCGACCCGCGGCACCGGCCCGGCGTGGAACGGCTGTGGCGGGCCTGCGAGGCCAGCGGCGACCTGTACCGGAAGGCTTATCAGGGTCTGTACTGCGTCGGTTGCGAGCAGTTCTATACCGAAGCCGAGCTCGTCAACGGCAACTGTTCAGAGCACGGCACGCCGCCTGACCTGGTAGCCGAGGAGAACTGGTTCTTCCGGTTGTCCCGGTACGCCGCCCGGCTGACCGACCTGATCAGCACGGGCGAGTTGCGGATCGAGCCGGCTGGCCGGCGCAACGAGGTGCTCGGCTTCATAGCCGGAGGACTCGACGACTTCAGCGTGTCCCGGTCGGTCAGCCGGGCCCGCGGCTGGGGCATCGGCGTGCCCGGTGACCCCAGCCAGGTCATCTATGTCTGGTGGGATGCGCTCGGCAACTACGTCACCTCGCTCAATGCAGGTGCCCCGGCACCGCGCGACGCCGACTACCAGCGCTGGTGGGTGAACGCGGACCGGCGGGTACACCTGGTCGGCAAGGGCGTGCTCCGGTTCCACGCGGTTTACTGGCCCGCCATTCTGCTGTCCGCAGGCCAGCCGCTGCCGACCGAGATCTTCGTGCACGATTACCTCACTGCCGACGGCCGCAGGATCAGCAAGTCAGCGCCGGCCGGAACGCCGGAGCGCACCGATCCGGCCGCCCTGACCAGCAGCTACGGCGCCGATGCGGTTCGCTGGTGGCTGCTGCGCGATGTTCCGCGAGTGGGCGACACCGACTTCACGGTCGGCAAGCTGATCACGCGGGCCAACGAGGACCTCGCCAACGGCATCGGCAACCTGGTCAGCAGGGTGGTCTCGCTGGCTCACTCGCACCGGGATGGCGTAGTGCGCCCGTGCAGCCGGCCGGACGGCACCAGCCGCTGGCTGGCCGCTGCTGCAGGCGGCGGGCCATCGGGCAGCCTGCCATCAGGCGGTGTTCCATCAGGCGGTGTTCCATCAGGCGGGGGACAGCTGGACTGGCCGGACGATGCGACCGCGCTGCGGAACGCGATCGAGCGCACGCCTGCCGCCGTGCGAACGGCGCTGGCCAGGTTCGACTTCCGGACGGCTGCCAGCGCCGTGTTCGGCATTGTCGAGGAGGCCAACCGCTACGTCGAGGCGACCCAGCCGTGGCATCTGGGCAGGGCCGAACGGGCCGGGGACGGGGAAGCGGGCGACCGCCTCGACCGCGTGCTCGGTGCGCTGATTACGGCCTGCCAGGTGCTCGCTGCGGAGATCTGGCCGTTCGTGCCGGATCTAGCCGGGAGGATCGCGATCGCGTGCAGTGACTCCGGGGGCCGCCTGCCCGGGCCGCGACCGGTATTCCCGCGCATCGAGGCAGCCGCGGCCGGGCCGGCTAGACGGCAGTCACCCGCCGCGTGATCACCGGGAATCGCTGAATCCGCAGGTCAGGCCATCAGTGGCAAGTTGGCACGAAGTTGTCGCCGTGTGTAGGCCCTTCCTCAATCGAAGCGTGACCTGGCGGCAATAGAGTGCTTGCGCTTCACTGAAAATGCGAGACCATGACACGTTTTCCCGGCGGACCCGACTTATCTGCCGGAACTAGTGGCACCGTCTGCACCGCCGCGTGCTGCCGTCGCTCAAAGACGAGTCGCAGGCACGACCTCCCTGCGCGGCATGCGGCTGCCGGTGCCTGTTGTTTCGCTTTGCGACGCTCGGCCCGCGCCGCGCGACGCGGCCGACAGGAGGTCTAGTGCACGCACGCCCGGTGCAGGCGGTGGCATCCGCCTGGGCGGCCCGATGAGCGCGTCCTCGCCTGCGTGGACGGTCATCGGGCTGCTGCTTGCCGCCGTGGCCGTGGCGCTGCTAATCCGCCGGTTCCGGCGGGGTGACTATGCCAGCCGGTGGCTGGCCGTTACGGCCGTCGCCTGGGGCGCGGCATTTGCCGCCCAGGGCATCGGTGCCGGGGCGGTCACGGCGGCCGTTCAGCTAACCCTGTCTGACCTGCTGGCCATCCTCGGCCTGCCCGCGCTCGGGTTCGCGTTGCTCCGGCTCGCCCAGCGCGGCCGGGGAGGATTCCACGTCCGGCAGGATAGCGGCCTCAGCCGCGTCGCCAGCTCGGGCCAGCTGACCGACGGCTGCCTGGTCGCGCTATCGATCTTCACTGTCGGCTGGATCACTCTGGTCAGGCACGCGTACGCAGTGACTGGCGTCGGACCGGGGGCCCTGGTCGTCGACCTCATCCATCCGGTCGCGGACCTCGCTGTGCTCGGTGCCTCGCTCTGGCTGGCGGTGCGGGCGGGACGCCGGGCGGTTGCCCCGTACCTGGCGCTCTGCGCCGCCACTGCCGGCGATTTCCTCGCGGTGCAGGCGCGGGCCAGCGGCATGCATCCGGGCTCGTGGGCGCAGCTTGCCTGGATCGCAGCCATCGTGCTGCTCGGCATAAGCGGGCTGGTAGCCCCTGGGCCTGCGCGCCAGCCGGATGCGCAGGCTGAGGCCGCCGCCGCGGGCCAGCCCCTGACGACCGTGATCGGGCTGGCGGCTGCCGGTGCCTCGGCTGCCGTTTCCCTGATATTCGGCGGTTTGACCTGGGGTCACAGCGGGACCGTGCCGGTAATACTTGGCGGCATCCTGGCCCTGGTCCTGGTCGCGAGGATCGGCGGTCTGCTCCGGCAGGCGGCAACCTCTTCGGCGCTGGCCGAGCGGGCGGGCAGCCAGTTCCACCAGCTGGCTGACCGCACGAGCGATGTCGTCCTGCTCTGCGACGAGGCGGGCCTGATCAGCTTTGCGAGCACGGCGGTGTCGCGCTACGGCTACGCGCCGGAGCGGCTGGACGGGACCGCGCTGCCGGACCTGATCCACCCCGATGACGTTGCGAGCGTGACCGGGGCAGCCGCGGCCATCTGGTCGGATGCCGCCGCTCCGGCCCGTAACTTCGCCTGCCGGGTCCGGGCAGCAGACGGCACCTGGCGGCACGTGCAGGCGACGGTGTCGCGGTTCCCGCAGGCGGCCGAGCTTGATTTGCTGCTGGTCACAGCGACCGATATCAGTGATCAGCTGGCGCTTCGCCAGCAGGTCACTCACCTGACCTTCCACGACGGTCTGACCGGCCTGCCGAACCGCTCTTACCTTGAGGAACGGGCCAAGGACCTGCTAGCCAGGCACCGGGAGATGGCGGACGGGTCCCCGGCCGCAGACGCGAAGCGGACCGGGGCCATTTTCGTCGACCTGGACGGCTTCACCGCCATCAACGACTCGGTGGGGCACGGTGCGGGAGACTTGGTGCTGGCCCAGGCCGGCCGGAGACTGCGCGGCATCGTACCTGCTCACGAGACGGTAGCCCGGTGGGGCGGCGACGAGTTCGCTGTCCTGATCGAGAACGCGTCCAGCCCGCAGGAGATCGTCGATATCGCCGAGCGGCTGGCGGGCGCGATCGCGGGCGAGCCGTTCCAGGTGGCGGGCCGGGACATGTCGATCACGGCGAGCCTAGGCGTGGCATTCGACGACCCGGACGAGGCCGAGCACTTGCTGCGCAACGCTGACCTGGCCATGTCCAGGGCCAAGGACGCCGGAGGCGGCCGGGTAGAAGTCTTCGCTGCCCACATGCACGCCGACGTCGTCCGGCGCCTCGAGCTCGCCTCAGGCTTGCGCGCGGCCATCGACGAAGGCAGCCTCAGCCTGGAGTACCAGCCGGTGGTGGAGCTTTCCACGTCCCGGGTGCTCAGCGTCGAGGCGCTGGTCCGCTGGTCCAGGAACGGCGAGTGGGAACGCCCAGCCGAGTTTCTCGGGATCGCGGAGGACTCCGGGCTTATCGTTCCGCTCGGCGCGAGCGTGCTGCGGGAGGCCTGCCGCCAGGCAGCCCGCTGGCGGGAGTCAGGCTGGCCCGTCGGGCTGTCGGTCAACTTCTCTCTCCGCCAGGTCAGCGCCGCCGGATTCGCCGAGTCCGTACTGACCACCCTGGATGACAGCGGGCTGCCGCGGTCAGCGCTGACGCTGGAGGTTACCGAGCGGGTGCTGATCGAGATCGATGACGAGGTGATGGCCGGGCTTGGCATGCTGCGGCGCCTCGGCGTCCGGCTCGCCATCGACGATTTCGGGACCGGCTATGCGTCGCTGGCCTACCTGCGGCAGCTGCCGGTCGACATCATCAAGATCGACCCGTCGTTCGTGGCAGGTCTTGGCACTGACGGAACGCTGGCGATGCTCACGCGGACCATCGTGCAGGTCGGGCACGATCTCGGCATCGAAATCGTGGCCGAGGGCATCGAGCGGCCCGAACAGCTCGAACTGCTGCGGGCCATGGGATGCGGGCTCGGCCAGGGCTACCTGGTCGCCCGCCCGATGCCCGCCGCCGGGATCGAGGCGCTGCTCGGCGACACCGACGAGCGGGCTGCCAGGGACGACCGGGACGCAGTGCATGACCGGGACCGCCGGGACCGCCCGGATGCGGGGCACGACCGGGATGCCCCGGATGCTGGGCCAGCCCCGGATGCTGGGCCAGCCCCGGATGCCGCGGCTGCCGCGCCGGCCGGGTAGCCGCCCCGGATCTTGCCAGCTGGCCGGATTCGACCAGTAAGGTACTGCCGTGGCAGCACGAAACATCCGGCTTGCCGTGATCGGCGGCGACGGCGTCGGCCCTGAGGTGGTCGACGAGGCCATTAAGGTCCTGCGCGCCCTGGACACGCTGGCCATCGAGACGACGAGCTACGACCTAGGGTCACGGCGATGGATCCGGACCGGCGAGGTGCTGCCGGACTCTGTTCTCGCCGAGCTTGCCCAGCATGACGCGATCCTGCTCGGCGCGGTCGGTGACCCTAGCGTCCCCACTGCGCTGCTGGAGCGCGGGCTGCTGCTGCGGCTCCGCTTCGAATTCGACCAGTACGTGAACCTGCGTCCGGTCCGGCTGTACCCCGGCGTTGCGTCGACGCTGGCCAACGTCCGGCCCGAGTCCGTCGACATGCTGGTGGTCAGGGAAGGCACCGAGGGCCCGTACATCGAGGCGGGCGGCATCATGCGCAAGGGGACTCCGGCCGAGGTGGCTACCCAGGAGAGCATCAACACCGCGTTCGGGGTCGGCAGGGTGGCCAGGTACGCCCTGCAGCGGGCTGCGGAGCGACCGAGGCGCAAGCTGACCCTGGTGCACAAGAGCAACGTGCTCGCCTACGCAGGTGACCTGTGGCGCCGCATCGTGACCGAGGTCGCAGCGGACTTCCCGGATGTGGCGACGGAGTACTGCCACATGGACGCCGCGGCGGTTTACTTCCTCACTCAGCCAGAACGCTTCGACGTGATCCTCACCGACAACATGTTCGGCGACATCCTGACCTCGCTTGGCGCTGCCGTGGCCGGCGGCATCGGGCTGGCTGCGGGTGCCAGCATTAACCCGGAGCGGACGGCGCCGAGCACGTTCGAGCCGGTGCACGGCAGCGCCCCGGACATCGCCGGCAAGCAGAAGGCGGACCCGACCGCGACGATCCTGTCCGCGGCGATGCTCTGCGAGCACCTGGGGCTGTCGGCAGAGGCGGCGCGGATCGAGCAGGCCGTATCCGATGATCTGCTGGAACGGCAGGGCGCCTGGTCGCCGCGGTCCACACCGGAGATTGGCGACGACATCGCCGAGCGGGTGGCGGGCTAGCGCTTGCGCGGTCGGCCCCGGCGGTTATCGCGCGCTCCAGCAGGTCGAGGCCGAATTGGAAGTCGCCGTCGATGTCCGGCGCCGTTAGCTCCGGATACAACTCCGCGAGCTGCGGGAACTCAGCAGGACGCAGGCGTGGTGCGGCGCGATCGCGAGCCGTGCTCTCGCTCAGCCCTGGAGCGACTCCGGCCTGGCAGATCAGTAAGCCTGCGAGATAAGTGGCAGACCAGCGCACGATCCGCACCGCGTCAGGGGCGCTTAATCCCGCCTCCCGCAGGGCGGCAAGCGCGATCTCGCTCGGCCGCAGCATGCTGACCGGAAGCAGCCTCCGCGACAGCGCGAGCATCGCGCACCTAGGGTGCGCACTGGCGACGTCGCGAACCGCGCCCATCAGCACTCGCACCTGATCCTGCGGGCGGGCGTCCGGCACGCAAAACTCTGCGATGCCCGACATGACCTCGTCAGCGACAGCATCCAGCACGGCGTTCTCCGAGGAAACGTAGCGGTACAGCGCAATGACTCCGCAGCCGAGCGCGGTTGCCAGGCGCGGCATCGAGAGTGCTTCGACGCCCTCGGCCTCAATGAGCCCGATCGCGACGGCGATGATGCGTTTGCGGGATAACTGCATGGCGCGAAGCTACGCCGTAGGTAGGACACTCCGGCGGCGGCGCATCGGCAGGGTGGAAAGATGGGCGGAGCCGCGAGGAAGGACGACGAATGGACGACAAGGACATCCTCCACAACATCGACTATCTGATTCAGACTGAGCACGACCTTCGTGCCAGGCTGGCAGCAGGCCAGCTGACCACGCAGGAAGAGCAGGAGCAGCTCCGGTCCACCGAGGAGCAGCTGGATCAGTGCTGGGACCTGCTGCGGCAGCGGCGCGCCAGGCGCGAGTTCGGCGAGGATCCGAGCGGCAGCGCGGCGCGGCCGGTCAACGAAGTCGAGGAGTATCTCCAGTAGCCGGGGCGCGGCAGCCGCCGCGATCCGGCGGTCTGGCCGGTCCGCACCCGGCTGGGAGACCGCGGCAGAATTATGGGAGCAGTTGATGCGCATTGCGAGATTCGCGGTAGGTGATGAGGTTGGCTACGGCGTCGTGGTTGACGATGCCGCTGGCAGCATTAACGGCACCGGGGAAGCTCAGCCGTCGCAGTCCGGAGCTAACGGCGCAGGCCTCCGTGTGGCGGAGATTGCCGGACATCCGTTCGGGCCCGGCCCCGAAGGCCCGAAGCTCACCGGCGCCCGCTACCCGGTAGAGGACGTCAGGCTGCTGGCGCCGGTGCTGCCGACCAAGATCGTGGCGATCGGCCGTAACTATGCCGAGCACGCCAGGGAGCTAGGCAACGAGGTCCCGGCGGAGCCGCTGATCTTCCTCAAGCCGTCCACCGCCGTCGTTGGTCCCGGTGATGCGATAGTCCGCCCGGTGGGGCTGTCGGAACGCGTCGATTTCGAGGGCGAGCTCGCTATCGTCTTCGGCCGGCTGTGCCGGGACGTGCCGGCCGCCAGGGTGCCGGAAGTGATCTTCGGCTACACCTGCGCGAACGACGTCACGGCGAGGGACCTGCAGGCGAAAGACGGCCAGTGGACCCGGGCGAAGGGCTTCGACACCTTCTGCCCGCTCGGCCCGTGGATCGAGACCAGCCTGGACCCGGCTGACCTGCACCTGACCACGACGGTGAACGACGAGGTAAAGCAGGATTCGCGGACCTCGCTGCTGATCCACGACATTGCCACGCTGGTCACTTACGTGACCTCGGTCATGACCATGCTGCCCGGCGACGTGCTGCTCACCGGCACGCCGGCCGGGGTCGGGCCGCTCGTGGCGGGCGACAACGTCTCGGTATCGGTCGAAGGCATCGGTACCCTCACCAACCGCGTCGTGGACGGCAGCTGATGCCGGCTACACTGCACTGGCTGGACGGCACGGCGCGACCGGGTTGACCCGGATCGCGCACCCATGGGGTATGGGGTAATTGGCAGCCCGACGGGTTCTGGCCCCGTTAGTCTAGGTTCGAGTCCTGGTACCCCAGCGCAGACGTGAAGAAGCGCGATCGCTCGTGTGCGGTCGCGCTTCTCGGTGTTTCAAGGGTGCCGGGCCGGCGGCTGCCTAGAACCGGCGACGCGACCTGCCGCGCTCCATGCCGGTGACTCGCAGCAGTAGCAGCACGACCACCGCGCCGACGATGGAACCGAGCAGCCCGGCAGTCTGGAAGTGGTGGGTCTCGATCTGGTGGTACTCGACCAGCTCCCACAGGAATCCGCCCACGAAAGACCCGACGATTCCGAGCAGGATGGTGCCGAGCAGGCCGATGCTGTCGCGGCCAGGCACCAGCAGGCGCGCGATCAGCCCGACGATTAGTCCGACGACGAGCAGTACAACAATGAATGCAACCATGGCCGGGAAGTACCAGCTATTCGGCAAACTATGCATGGATGTGCGGCCGGGCTTGCCCGCCCGGCCACTGCAGGCGCCCGGCCGCGGCAGCCGCCCAGCTACGGCAGGCGCACGGCGATCGGCTGCTTGGCTGCGCTGGTTTGGCTGTGCTGGTTTTGCGGGGACTCTGCCGGTGCGCTAGCCTGATGCCCCGGCACGCGGTTCTGCGAGGATCACGCGATGCCGGCTTTCTTGCGAGTGCCTGCTGCCGCTCAGGCGGGTTCAGGTGCCGCGGGAGCAGCGAAGGTACCTGGCCCCGTCGTCTAGCGGCCCAGGACGCCGCCCTCTCAAGGCGGTAGCGCCGGTTCAAATCCGGTCGGGGCTACAGAGGTTGTAGCAGGTCAAGGGCCTGGTCGCCCATCGCGGCGGCTGGGCCTTGATCATCTGTCCGTCATTTGTCCGTGAATCTCGCCAACACCGAGCGGCAGCATGCGTCCCCAGAACGTGTGTCCCGACAGGTTGCCCGGCCGCAAGCCCGGGTGATGTGAACCCGGTGATGCAGCTAAGACTGGACGAAAAGGCGGCGATCAGGAATCCGGCGGGGCCGGCGGCCGCTTTGACCGGGGCCGCGCTGTGAGCGCTTCGCTGTAGTCGTGGCGCTGCAGCCATTTCCGCGCGGCCGCGTAGCTGAATCCTCGCTCCTGCAGCAGTTCCATAGCAGTGTCGTGCGTCTCCTTTTTCTTGTCGCGGCTGATCAGGTGCGAGCGGATCTTTTCCAGTACGTCAACGTGGATCTGGTAGCGCGTGCCGGTCTTAGAAGCGAACTGGTTCAGCAGCTTGTAGTAGCGGCGCTCTGGGACGCCGAGTGCCTCCCACGGCTGGACCGCGCCGTCGGTGGTCTTGTGGTGGTTGCGGATCGCGATCGTGGCCTTGCGGTTCACGTACCGGCGTGCCGCCCCGGCGCCCCTAGCCGGGTCGAATCCTGGCTGCAGGAGCCCTTCGAACAGCAGCGCCGCTGCCGCGCGTGTGTACTCCCAGCGTGTCACCGACAAGCACGCCTCCGGGGCCGACGGCGTGTGCCACGATCTGGGCCGCCGACGGGCCCTGGCCTGAGCCGAACCTGGCGTAGCGCCCGGCGCCGTGGCGTGCCCGCCGGTACTCCTTCATCGGCCCGTCCTTGATCCATGACCGGGCGGTCTCGGCACTCATGAACTCGGTAAGTACCGCGCCGATCTGCGGGTCGATGACCCAGGTGTCGTACAAGGTCGTCCGCAGGCGAGGTGCTGTGCGCGGATCGGGAAGGGTGCTGGCGGGCCAGACAATACCTAGATATGGCGGAGGGACGGTTTTCGCGCCAGGACGGGCGCATTGTGAGCCCGGAGGCGTTCGAGGCTGCGTTCCGACTGCATTTCGCGCCGGTGTACCGGTTCATCTCAGGGCGGGTCGGTACCGCTATCGCCGAGGATCTGGCCGCGGAGACGTTCGCCGCGGCCTACCGGCGCCGCGCGTCCTTCGACCCTGAGCTGGGCTCTTTGCGTTCGTGGTTGTTCGGGATCGCTGTCAACCTGGTGCGCAATCACTGGCGAGCTGAGCAGCATCTGCTCCACCTCGATGCGCGGCTGGTTCCCGAGGTTGACCTGCCGGATCACGCGGAGGCGGCTGACCGCCGGGTGGCAGCAGCGTGGCTGGTTCCGCGACTGGCAGCGGCGCTCGCGCAGCTTACCCGGGACCAACGAGAGGTGCTGTTGCTGCATGCCTGGGCGGGGCTGAGTCCTTCGGAGATCGCGGCAGTGCTTGAGGTGGCGCCGGGGACGGCGTGGTCGCGGCTGTCGAGGGCTCGCGCGGCCTTGCGGAACTCGCTGGGTGACTTCGACTTCGATTTGTGGGTGTTCAGCGGGCCGGGCCAGGACCCGTCGCGAAGGGAGCCGGACCATGGCCGATGAAATCGAGTTGCTGCGGCTTGTCGGCGAACTGATTCCCGAGCCGACTACGGATGCCTGGACCCGGGCTAGGGCCGCTATCGAGGCTGCCAAGGACGATGACCTGCTCATAAGCGGCATGGAGCGGGCAATGAGAGATTCCAGGGCGCCGGCCAGGCTGGCAGGCAGGCTCGGCCGGCGTCGCTGGCATGTGGCGGTGCGTTGGGTCGCCGGAGGAGCAGCTGTGCTGGCTGCGGGTGTGGTGGCCCTGGTGGCTGTCGTGGTGCCTGGGTCGGGTCATGGGAGCAGCGGGGGGCGGGCCGTTGACGCCGCATATGTGGTGAAGCGCGTCAACAGCGCGCTGAGCGCGGCCGGACCCGGCCAGATCGCGCAGATGATGGTCACGATTAACAACCCCGCGGTCGGGGGCGGCACGACTGCGGCGACGACCGTCGAGGAGTGGTCCTACGGGGGCCGGTGGCGCGCGGTCACGTACTCGGCGTCCGGGCATCTGGTCTTCGATGAGGGCTTCAGTACCGCATCCGTCTATACAGTGGTCGACTACCGGACACGGACATGGGCCCGCCAGCTCAGGCCGGGCGGCGCGGCTGATCTGACGCCCAATCCGCCCGGCTGCAGCGCAGTGATCGGGGCGCTCCCTTTGCTGCTGCAGTCGGGGCTGCCGGGCGGTCCTCCTGCCGGCTGGCAGCCTGCAACGGTGACCGAGGCGCTGCGCGCCGCGGTGTCGTGCAGAGCCCTGGCAGTGACCGGACGGCAGAGAGTCGACGGGATCACGGCAATCGAACTCGCCAGCCGCACGGACAGCCCGATCTCTGAGACCATCTGGGTCAGCCCAGGCACGTACCTGCCGGTGCGCGTGGTCATCCGCCCGCCCGCCGGCGGGCAAGGACCCTGGCAGACCGCGGATATCACCTGGCTGCCGCCGACCACGCAGAACCTGGCCAGGCTCAACGTGCCCGTCCCGGCCGCATTCCACCGCACCCCGCTCGCCCAGGCCGTTGCGCCGATCATGCAGCGCATCCGCGCCTGGGCCAGGGCATCAACCGGACGAGTGCGGAGCCGGACGTCGCCATGACAAGCGGTCTCGCGGCAATGGACTGCGGCGCGGTGAACAAGGCGGCCAGCCGGGCCGGGTGCCCGCTCACCTCACGCACCGTGGAAAGGCTCAGTGGTGAAGCTGACAAGACTCCCAGCACGGCTGGGAGGAACACCAGATGAAGGACAGTGCTAACGGGCGACACAGACTGCGGCGGACGCGGTGGCCTCGAGCGGTGCTGCTGGCCGCCGTGGTCGGCATCGCCATGCTGACAGTGGCATGCAGTGGCATCCCGTCGGAAGGGAGCCCTGGCCGAACACCCGCCACGAGTGCTTCGGCCGGCTCATCTGCGGCGGGATCCGGTGGCCCGTCCGCCACAGTGAGGCCGGTGACCCGGCAGAGGCAGCTCGCCTACTCGGAGTGCATGCGCAAGCACGGAGTTCCGGGCGTGCCGACTTCCTTGCCCAGCCCTGTGCCCGGCGAGCCGTCAGCCACATTCAATGCCAAGCCCGGCACGGCGAATGGCCCCAGCCCCGGATCGCCCCGGTGGCTGGCGGCGCAGCAGGCGTGCCGGTCGCTGGCGCCGTCGCCAGCCCGGATGTCCAGGTCATGAGCCGCCCGGCTCAGGCATAACTGCCGTTCCCGCACGCGCTCTGCACGGCAGGTCCCGTGCGCCATTGCCCCCGTTCTTCCCTCCCCTATAGGAGCGCTCGATGTTCTTCCTGACATATGTGCGGTGCGAGCTGCGGCGCCGGATGCGCCAGGCCGTCTTTGTCGCCCTCGGCCTTGCTGTCGGGGTCGGGCTGGTGGTCACCGTGGCGGCCGCAGCGGCCGGGGTGAAGAAGGCGGAGTCCGGCGTGCTCAGCGCGCTGTACGGGGTGGGCACCGACGTGACCGTGACCGGCGCGGCGCCCGGCCCGCCCAGGCCAGGCAGCTCGCCGCAGGACAACAACCAGAGCAGCTGGGGACTACAGGAAGGGCCGGACGGCCAAGCAGAGATCTGCACCAGCAACGGCAAATGCACCAGCGCGGCCGGGAAGACGATCGACCAGCTGACCGCGTCGTACTCCGGGATCAGCGGGTCAAAGGTACACCAGGCGGCCCAGCTGCCCGGCGTGAGCGCAGCGGCCGGGGGGATCACCCTCACCGACAACACCACCACGTTCAGCAGGTCGGGCAGCAGCGCGCAGAGCAGTTTCACGCTGGACGGTGTAGACACGGGCGAGCCCTCGCTCGGCCCGCTCAGCAGCGCGTCCGTCATCTCCGGCCTCTCATTCACCGCGACCGACACCGACGCCCGCGTCGCAGTTGTGGACGCCGGGTATGCCAAGACGCAGGACCTGAAGACCGGGTCGGTCCTGACGATCGATGAGATCAAGTTCACGGTCATCGGCCTCGTCCGCCAGGCGCAGGCCACCAGCCCACCAGATGTGTACATCCCGCTCGCGCGAGCCCAAGCGATGCCGCTGTACGCTGGCGGCGCGAGCAGCCTGACCGGCGCGGTGACCACGATCTACGTCGCCGCCGCAAGCGCTGCCGACATCAATACGGTCAGCAAAGAGATCTCAGCGCTGCTGCCCGGCACCACGGTAACAACCCAAGCCAGCCTGGCCGGTGAGGTCACCGGGTCGGCGTCCAGCGTGGCCAGGCTGGCTAGCGAACTGGGCCGGTGGCTGGCCGTGCTGGTGCTGATCGCCGCGTTCGCGGTGGCCTGCCTACTGACAATGGCGGCCGTGGCCAAGCGCACCGCCGAGTTCGGCACGCTGAAAGCGCTCGGCTGGCGAACCCGGCGGATCGTGGCCCAGGTGCTGGGCGAGTCGGCGGCTATGGGCATCGTCGGCGCCGCAGCCGGGGTCGGCCTCGGGTTCGCGGGCGCGGCGATCATCTCCACGGCAGCGCCGAAGCTATCCGCCGCGGTCCCGGCCCCCTCCGCTGGATTCGCGCTGGCGGCGGGTCAGGGGGCAGGCCCCGGCCCGGGCGGCGTCCCCCGCAGCCCCAGAGCCATGGCGTCGCATCTGGTCGCCGTCCCGCTGCATCCGTCGGTCACCACAAGCGTGATCGTGCTGGCCGTGATCCTGGCCGTGGCCGGCGGGCTGCTGGCAGGGTCGCTCGGAAGCTGGCGGATCGCCCGGCTGCGGCCCGCCGACGCCCTGTCGCGGGTGGCCTGACCCGCCCTGGCAAGACCTTCAGCAGACAGGAGGCGACGGGTGTACAAGCTCACCGAAGTAACCAAGGTCTACCACAAGGACCGCCGCACCGTGGCGGCCATCAAGACCTTGGACCTGGTCATCGCCGACGGCGAGTGGCTGGCCGGGCGCGCTACATTTCACGGATTTTTGCGGCGCGAACCGGAACAAACCATCTCAGGCCGCGGACAAAATCGATGAAAGGTCGTCGCGGGACTCAACTTTCACGGCTGCCGTACGCCCGTATCGGGATGAAGCGGGCGCCGGGGCGTACCGCGGCCGTGAAATGTGGGGGGCCGTGAAATGTGGGGGAAGGACACGGCGTCGGCGGCAGGCCGGGCGGTGACGTTAGCCCTGGCGGGCTTGGCAAATCGCCCAGGCCGCATTAATCAGGCCAATGTGGCTGAAGGCTTGCGGGAAGTTGCCGATCAGTTCGCCGCTGTCCGAGTCGATCTCCTCGGCCAGCAGGCCGACGTCGTTCATCGCGGCGATAGCCCGCTCGAAGGTGGCGGTGGCTGCGTCGACGTCACCGGCCATGACCTGAGCCTGCGCTAGCCAGAACGTGCACAGCAGGAAGGCGCCTTCTCCGCCGGTCAGCCCGTCGTGAGTGAGATAACGGTAGACGAGCCCGCGCCTGTCGGTGAGCCTGGTGGCGGTCGCGTCGATGGTCGCTTTCATCCGAGGGTCATCGGCGGGCAGGAACCCGGTAATGGCAAGCATCAGGTTGGCCGCGTCCAGCGCCTCGCTGTCGAACGCCTGGGTGAAGGCACCAGCTCGCTCATTCCAGCCGCGGGCCAGGATCGCGCACCGGATCTCGTCCCTGGCGGCGGCCCAGTCGATGACCCGGTCCTCGGCACCGAGATAGCCCGCCAGCGCGATCGCACGGTCCAGGGCCACCCAGCACATCAACTTGCAGTACAGGAAATGCTGCGGTTCGCCGCGGGACTCCCAGATGCCCTGATCCTTCTCCCGCCAGCGGACAGCCGCGGTGTCGGCGGCTGCGGTGAGGAACCGCTGAGTCTCGGGGTCGAGCGCACCGAGCTCGTCGGCCAGCAGATGCGCGGTACCAAGCAGTTCGCCGTAGATGTCCAGCTGCCGCTGGGTCCATGCGTTATTCCCGACCCGGACTGGCCGGCTGGCCCGCCAGCCCCGCAGGTGCGACAATTCGCGCTCGGACAGGTCGCGCTCGCCACCGACCCCGAACATGATCTGCAGGTCCAGCGTCGGCTGCGGCTGGGATGCCGCGGCGTGGGCGAAGAAGTCGAAGAACTTGCTGGCTTCGTCAGGGCAGGCTGCGACCCAGAGGGCGGCCATGGTCAGGCTCGCGTCCCGCACCCAGGTGTAGCGGTAGTCCCAGTTCCGCTCACCGCCGATGCTTTCCGGCAGCGAGGTAGTCGGCGCTGCCACGATTGCCCCAGTCGGCACGAACGTCAGCGCTTGCAGGACCCGACCGGAATGGTGCACTAGCTCTCGCCAGGGTCCTTCGTAGCTCTGGTGGATGGCTGACCAGGAGCGCCAGCTTTCGATGGTGTCTGCCAGCCGCCCGTCGATCTCTTCGGAGCTCCAGGCGGACGCCGCAGGCGCGCCGAGCTGTGCGTACCCCATCGCGAATGCTGCGCTCTGGCCTGCCGAAAGGCGGAACCGAGCGGTGGCGGTTGCGCCAGCCACGGTGAACGGAACCGGGGTAGACAGCAGCAGCCGGTGGGCGCCACCCTGGGCGGCCAGTCCGCTGGCAACCGGGATAAGCATCGGCTGAATCAGACCGTACTCCGGCCGCGGCTCATAGCTGACCTGCGCTTCGATCTCGCCAGCTGTGCAGGACAGTCGGCGCAGCAGCGCGCCAGGCGCCTCCTGACCAAGGTCGTGGCCGCGCTCACCAGGGCCGACGGCCAGCGCGTCGGTGAGCACCGCGGTGCCGCCGCTTCCGTCGGCGGCGGCGAAGGTTGTCTCCAGCACCATCGTCCGGTCCGCGTAGCGGCGGCTGACCCGGTACTCTCCAACCGGCCGGATCGAGAAATGCCCGGCATCGGCGTCCAGGAGGCGACCGAAGATGGTAGGCGAGTCAAACCGCGGGCAGCAAAGCCAGTCCACCGAGCCGTCCCGGCTGACCAGAGCCGCCGAGTGGCAGTCCGATATCAGCGCGTAATCGCCGATCGGCAAACTGTCCATCGCGATTCCCATGCTAAGCGGCTGGCAGATTCCGACCTGGATCAGGTGCAGGGAGACGGCTCTGCCGAGCACCGCGACGCCGCACGCGCATACCTGGAGCTGAACGAAATCCACGGTCAGTACATCCACGGCGTCCCGGATCCGTCTCAGATCGATCCGGATTACTGGGTGATCGACAAGGCGCTCATCGACCGGCCTGGTATAGCCGAGATCATGCTCGATTTGCGCCATGACATCCGGAACAACGTGCCGGCCTTCGAGGCGATGCAGCAGTTCATCAGAGACCGCAAGCCACCCACGCTCGTCGTGACCGGCGCCAACGACGAGATCTTCCCCGGCCCGGTCGTGCGGCAGATCCTGGCAGTCATCCAGCTGCCGAATTTCACGCCCTCGACGCCGGACACTTCGCGCTCGAAGACAAGGCGGCTCCGATCGCCGGACTCATGCAGGACTTCCTCAGGCGCAGCATCCCGCAGGAAGTGGCCAGGAGTTAGGCGAGCGCTTCCAGCGTTGCCAGTGCCCCGCGCTCGTGCAGAGAGGCGAGCACCGACCGGTAGGCAGTGACGAAGCGCGGATCGTCTGCGAGTGACCCGAACAGCTCGCGGTTAGCGATGAACGCATCAGGGCTGCCGCGCTGGCTCCGCGCGAGCCGGGTCAGCGTGTCCGCGAGCCGGTCGACAACTTCTATCGGATCGCCTTGCTCGTCGACTCCCTCGGCGTACCTGGCCCAGCTAGCCACGATGGCGGCTGAGCGGCTGATCTCGCCGCCAGCGGCGAGCTGCTCTCGTGCAACCGGCAGAACCCACTTCGGGATCCGGTCTGAGCTGTACGCGCACAGCCGGGCGATGGTGTCCCGGACCTGCGGATTGGCGAAGCGCTCGATGAGCAGCTGCTGGTACGCATCAAGATCGACGCCTGGTACCGGCGGCAGCGTCGGGGCGGCTTCCCGTTTCATGTAGCCGATCAGGAAGTCCGCGACCATCGGGTCCTGTGCCGCCTCGTGCACTAGCCGGTACCCGGCCAGGTAGCCGAAGTAGCACATGGCCTGATGGCTGCCGTTGAGCAAGCGCAGCTTCATGAGCTCGTACGGCTCGACCCGGTCCACGAGCTGCACCCCGGCGTCCTGGTAGGCCGGCCGGCCTGTCGTGAAGTGGTCCTCGAGCACCCACTGCGTGTATGGCTCGCAGACGACTGGCCACTGGTCATCGAGCCCGAACTGGTCGCGGACCTCGGCCTTGTCAGCCTCAGTCGTGGCCGGCGTGATGCGGTCGACCATCGAGTCCGGGAAACGCACCTCATGCTCGATCCAGTCGGCCAGGTCCGGGTTCTTCAGCCGGGCGAAGGCAGTGATCGCCCGCTTCGATAGCTGGCCGTTGCCCTGCAGGTTGTCGCAAGACATGACTGTGAAGGGAGCAACGCCGTCGCTACGGCGGCGCGCTAGCGCCTCGGTTATCAGGCCGAAGACGGTCTGCGGAACCGCGCCGCGGTTGAGATCGCGACGCACGGCGGGGTTCGATGCGTCGAACTTTCCGGTGACGTCGTCAACGTTGTACCCGCCCTCGGTAATGGTCAGCGAGACGATCCGGGTCGTCTCAGCTGCCAGCTTGCTGACGACAGCCTCCGGATCGTCAGGCGCGAAAAGGTATTCCACGATGGACCCGATCACACGTGGCTCATACCGCCCGTCGCTGTGCTTGAGTACGAGCGTGTACAGGCCGTCCTGCGCGGCCAGTACCTCTTGCATTCGCCGGTCCGCGGGCATCACGCCGACGCCGCAGATGCCCCAGTCGAGCCTGGCACTCGCAGTGACCGGGTGGCCAGCCGACTGGCTGCCAGACATTAGCCGGTCGTGATACATCGCCTCG
The DNA here is from genome assembly GCA_035507615.1 of Streptosporangiaceae bacterium. Lineage (GTDB taxonomy): Bacteria > Actinomycetota > Actinomycetes > Streptosporangiales > Streptosporangiaceae > JAJYUU01. The sequence continues at coordinate 65,062 of DATJNX010000018.1, read as the reverse complement.
TGCGCGCGATGGAAGCCGCCGACGCCGAAGTGGACGACGCCGGGCGTGACGAGCTCCCGGTCATAGGCCGGCACCGGCAGCCTGGTGCTCCAGTAAGCCAGCGTCCGTGCGTTGAGCGGCCGCAGCGGCACAGCAGGCGACGTCAGGCGCTAATGAGCGTACGGGCCGCGGCGGCGATCTTGTCGGCTGTCAGCCCGGCGGCCCCGAGCAGCTCGTCCGTCGTCCCTGAGCCGGGCATCTCGGTGACGGCCAGGTGAGTGACCGCTGCGCCGCCGAGTCCGCGTTCGGCTAGCACTTCGAGCACCGCCTCGCCGAGCCCGCCCTGAGGATGGTGGTCTTCGGTCAGTACCAGCCGTCCGGTGTCGAGGGCTGCGTCGGCCACGGTATCCGCGTCGATCGGCTTGATGCTGTACAGATCGATGACGCGAGCCGGGATGCCGTCCTTGCTGAGAAGCTCCGCGGCGGCCAGGCAGTTGTGCAGGGTGACGCCGGCTCCGATGAGCGTGACCTGGTCATTGGCCGTTTCCTTCAGCACCTTGCAGCCGCCGATGGGGAACTGCTCGCTCACCGGGTAGAGGACCGGATACGCGCCCCGGGTGGTCCGCATGTACTTGATGCCACGGTGATCCGCCATTGCCGCGACCAGCGCAGCCGTGCTCGCGGCATCGCTCGGGTACAGCACGGTTGACCCGTGCACGGCGCGCATCATGGCGAGGTCTTCCAGCGCCATCTGCGACGGTCCGTCGGCTCCGATCTCGACGCCGGCGTGTGAGCCGACAAGGCTGATATCGGCCGCCGAGATCGCCGCCATCCGGATGAAGTCGTAGGCGCGTGTGAAGAACGCCGCGAACGTCGACGCAAACGGCCGGTAGCCCCGGACGCTCATGCCGACCGCGGCGGCGACCAGTTGCTGCTCGGCAATGAACATCTCGAAATACCGTGCCGGGTGCGCCTCGGCGAACTCCACCGCGAACGTCGAGTTGCTGACCTCGCCGTCCATCGCGACCACGTCCAGTCGCGCGCCGACGGCTGCCAGCGCGTCGCCGTAAGCCTTCCTGGTAGCGACTTTGGCGCCGACGTCGTAGCTCGGCATGCGCACCGTGGCCGTCCCCGGCTCGGGATGCTCTGGCCGGCCGGATGACTCCGGTAGCGGGCCGCGAACGCGCAGGTTGCGTTCGCCGCCGAGCTCGAGGATCGCGCGCTCGGCCATCTCGGCAGGGAGCGGCTTGCCGTGCCAGTTCTCCTTGTCCTGCACCTCGCTGAACCCGCGTCCCTTCTCGGTGCGGGCGAGGATCACCACCGGCTGCTCGCCAGCCAGGCTGCCCGCGTCCGCGAGGGCGGTGTCGATGGCAGCGATGTCGTGCCCGTTAATCTGCAGGACCCGCGCGCCGAACGCCTCGGCGCGGCGCGTATAAGCGGCGAGATCCCAGGACAGCTCGGTCGGCCCGCGCTGTCCGAGCCGGTTCACGTCGATCATGGCGATCAGGTTCGACAAGTGGTAATACGAGGCTTTGTCCAGCGCCTCCCACATGGAGCCTTCAGCCATCTCACTGTCGCCGCAGAGCACCCAGACCCGGTACGGCAGCTTGTCCAGGTAGCGGCCGGCGAGCGCCACCCCGACGCCGTAGGGCAGACCCTGCCCCAGCGAGCCGGTCGCTACGTCGACCCACGGAAGTACCGGCGTCGGGTGACCCTCGAGCCGTGAGCCGAACCTGCGGTAACCGGTCATCAGCTCCTCGTCCGACACCACGCCCACCGCCTTGAAGACCGAGTACAGCAGCGGCGAGGCATGTCCCTTGGAGAAGATCAGGTGGTCGTTGGCCGGCTCACCCGGAACGTCCCAGTCGTAGCGCAGATGCCTGCCGACGAGCACCGCCAGCAGGTCGGCAGCCGACATGCTGGAGGTCGGATGCCCGGAACCGGCCGACGTGCTCGACCGGATCGAGTCCACCCGGAGTTGCTGGCCCAGCTCACGCAGTTCGTCAAGCGAGGCAAGGTCCACGGTCGTCGGTGCCAGGTAACCTGTCATGCCGCACTCCCCGCGGGCGCCAGCCGACGCAGGCCCGGCCCGCTATCTCAGCCGCTCTGCCATGTCAGAGCGAACTAGCCAAAGAGTCCCGTACCCGGACTGCGACATGCAGAACATCGCGACAGCCGGCGACGCCCGGTCCAAGATCAATGGGGTGATGACGCTTTGAGAGTGTCCGCCGCGTAAGCAGAGATCGCTGTAGTATGCGGGTTTTGTCAGCGCGGTCTGCTGCTCGACAACCGGGGAGCAAATTATGGGGGCTAGCGACATGCGGTTCACTCACCAGGCGCTCGCCGCCGCAGGCGCCGTTATCGCATTAGTGCTATCCGGTGCGTCAGGTGCCGCCGTTGGCAGCACGGCGCCGTCCAGCCAGTCAGGGGCGGCTGGCCAGGCTAGCGCGGCCAGCACGCGAGGCACGGTCAAGACGGGCTCGATTGTCCGGTTCAACGTCGCGGCGACCCACTCGCCGGAGCTCGAGCACATGCTGGCCGGCCGGCCCGGCGCCTCGCCCAGAGCCGCGAGCAGGCCGGCCGGCCTGTCCGCAGCGGCATCGACCGTACAAGGAGTCGACGTCTCGTCCGCCCAGCATCCGAACGGGGCGGCTATCAACTGGGGCGAGGTCGCGAACACGGACGGCTACAAGTTCGCGTTCGTCAAGGTGTCCGAGGGCTCTTACTACGTCAACCCGTACTACGCTGCCGACGCGGCCGGGGCGCAGTCTGCCGGGATGTTCGTCGCGCCGTACGCGTTCGCGATCCCGAACTACTCCGGTGGTGCCCTGCAGGCCGACTACGCGCTGGACAATTCCGGCTACGCGGCGGACGGCCGCATGCTGCCACCGATCCTCGACATCGAGTACGACCCGTACGCAGCTGAGGACGGCACGAACGAGTGTTACGGCCTCACGGATGCTGAGATGGTCGCCTGGATCAGCGCGTTCAGTGCCGAGATGCAGCGGCGGACCGGCCAGCATCCGGTGATTTACACGACTTCTGGCTGGTGGGATACGTGCACAGGCGACAGCACCGCATTGGCTGCCGACCCGCTGTGGATAGCGAACTACGAGGTCTCTTCTCCGGCCGTGCCCGCGGCGTGGTCGACCTGGGCCTACTGGCAGTACACATCGTCGGCGACCGTGCCGGGGATCAGCGGCAGTAACGGCAACACCGACACGAGCTACCTGAGCAGCACTGCTCTGGAACTCGCCGCGCCGGCTAGCCAGAGCAACCGGGTCGGCACGGCAGTAAGCCTCCCGCTGAACGCGCTGACTGCCGCCCCGGCCGTGACGTACAGCGCGACCGGCTTGCCCCCTGGCACCCAGATTGCCGCCGTGACCGGAGCGGTCAGCGGGACGCTGCCAGCGACGCCGGCCTCGTTTCCCGTCGTAGTAACTGCAGCAGCCGGAGGCGACCCGAGCGCGACGCAAGCGTTCAGCTGGTACGTGCATAGGAGAGTCACGCTGGCCAGGATGGCCAGCCAGGCGGCAACGATCGGTGCACCAGTGCGCTATCAGGTCCGGGCGAAAGACGGGCTGAGCGGCTGCACGCTGCAGTTCTCGGCTTCCGGGCTGCCTCCTGGCCTGGCGATCAGCAGCTGCGGGATGATCTCCGGGTGGCCGGCCCGGGCCGGCAGTTACACGATCACGGTGCGTGCCACCGACAGCTCTGGTGCGACCGTTGCTCAAGGCTCACTTGGCTGGAAGGTGACCAGGGCAACCGGCCGCGGACCCGGCGGGCACATCCAGTTGGAGCGGAACGGCAAGTGCCTGGCTGAGCGGAGCCCGATCGTGATCGGAATCCAGACCTGCAGCCGCACCGCTACCGATGAGGACTGGACGATCGCTGCCGACGGTTCGCTGCGGATTCGCGACAGGTGCCTGGCGCCAGAGTCGGCCACCGGGGCAGCAGCTGCTGCACTGGACATCACCTCGTGCACTGGCGCCCAGCGCTGGGAGCTGCGCTCGAACGCCGTGCTGGTCTACGTCAGCAGCGGCCGTTGCCTGGCCGACACCGGCAACAGGAACGGCGCGCGCGCTGTCGCCGCAGTCTGCCAGGCAACGTCGAACGCTACCGGCAGCGCCAGCACGCCAAGTCAGAGTCAGCAGTGGACGCTGCCTGCAGGTCCGCTGACCTCGGACATCGCGGGGTACTGCGCGAGCAGCCTGCATCCTGCGGCGGGTCCGTCCAATGCCGTCACGCTGCGAAGCTGCGCGACCTCGGCATCGCAGAACTGGATGCTCGAGCCAGACGGCGCACTGAGCGCGGGCGGCAAGTGCCTGCGCACCGTTGGCGCTTCCGCGTCAACCGGCACGCTGCTGCACCTGGGGAGCTGCGCGCCGGGGACTCCCGGACAGGTGTGGCTGCTGGCCGGCGGCCCGATCGGGGTGCAGCTGGTGAACCCGGCGGCCGGCTTGTGCGTAGCCGACCCGGGCGACCTGGCCAGCGCCGGGGAAACGCTGCGGCTCGGTCCGTGCGTGGCCGGAGATCCCGGTACCTGGTGGCGCGTCAGCTAACTCGCCCCGCCCGCCACGCTGAGCTCCCTGGGGAGGCCTCCCCACGGAACATTGACGCACGTCACGGGCTCGCCTATGGTCCCGGTAGCTAGTGACGAAACGGACAGGACAGATTCCCGGCATGCTGCTGATCGTGATGTTTGAGTCTGGCACCTGGCGGGTGAAGCCCGGTGAGCAGTTCACCTTCGGCCGCGCCAAGACCTGCACGCTCGTCTTGCCAGATTCCGACCGCGGAGTCTCTCGCAATGCCGGCTGCCTGGACTTTCGCGGCGGCTTGTGGTGGCTGGCCAACACGAGCGCGTCGTCGATGCTCTACCTGGCCGGAGACCTCGGCTTCAAGGCGGATATCCCGCCGGGGATGGCGCTGCCGCTGCAGCAGTGGCACGCGAAGGTCCGGATAGACGGCATCCTCGACAGCTACACGGTGCGGATGCGGCTGCCAGATCTCGACGAGGAGGCGGATGCGGACGACGAGCCGAGCCTGGTCGTTGCCGTCCCCGACGCGCTGGAACGACGGATCACTAGCACGAGATTGCGGGCCCCGCTCAACGATGACGACCGGCTTGTCCTCGCGGCTCGGTTCGAGGAATACCTGACCTGGAGGCATTCAGGCGCGGCAGCCCCGCGCAGCGCACGGGAGGCAGCAGACCGCATCGGCTGGCGGCCGCACACTGTGGCAAAGCGATGCGAGAACATCCGCAATCGCTATGTCCGGATCGGTGTTCCCGGCCTTCGCGGCCCGCGCGCGCTGGAGGAGCTGGCCGCGCTGCTGATCTCGACTGGCGAGCTCACCGGGGACGACTTGCGGCGCCTGCCGCCTCGGTCGTCAGCTGACTCACAGCTGGCAGGCGCTCCGGGGGCAGCTGGCCGTCCGCCGGCAGCTGCCTGGCCGCCGTCGGCTGCCCCTGCGCAGGCCGGACTGTCGGCTGGGCCGCTGATCGCCGCACCGCCCGCTGCGAGCCCCGAGCCCGCGGCGTCGCAGCCCGAGCCCGCGTCCGCAGTATCTCCTGAGGAGGCTTGGGCCGTCGAACCGCCGACGGAAGAGCAACCGCCAGCGGCACCGCAGCCGTCGCCGGAAGACTCACCGCCGCCGGCGGCTGCGGTCAGCCGACCAGGGTCTTGACGGCGCTGGTCATCTCGGCCAGCGCTTTCTTGGCGTCGGCGAAGTACATGCTGGTCTTGGGGTTGACGTAGAGCTCGTTGTCGATGCCGGCGTAGCCGTGGCCCATGGATCGCTTGATCACGATGATGCTCTTGGCCTGGTCGACGTCGAGGATCGGCATGCCTGAGATGGCCGTTCCGGCCCGGCGGGCGGCGGGGTTGGTGACGTCGTTGGCCCCGATGACCAGCGCCACGTCGGCCCTGGCGAACTCGGGGTTGATCTCGTCCATCTCCTTGAGCTGCGGGTAGGGCACGTTGGCCTCAGCCAGCAGCACGTTCATGTGGCCGGGCATGCGGCCGGCCACCGGGTGGATGGCGTAGCTGACCTCGACGCCGCGGGACTCCAGGGTGTCGGCGAGCGCGGCCACCTCGTGCTGCGCCTGAGCTGCTGCCAGTCCGTAGCCCGGCACGATGATGACCTTGGACGCGTAGGCAAGCTGGATCGCCGCGTCGTCGGCGGCGATGGAGCGCACGCTGCCCTCGGGCCCGGCGACCGGCACGGCGGTGTCGCCGGTGCCGAAGCCGCCGACGATGATATTGCGGATCGAGCGGTTCATCGCGTCGGCCATCAGCTTGGTCAGGATGCCGCCGGACGCGCCGACCAGGGCGCCTGCGATGATCATCGCCCAGTTGCCGATGACGAAGCCTGCCATCGCGACCGCGGTCCCGGTGAACGCGTTCAGCAGCGAGATGACCACGGGCATGTCGGCTCCGCCGATGGGCATCACCATCGAGACGCCGAAGGCCAGTGCCGCCAGGATCACGATGGTGAGCAGGCCCGCGTTCGGCGACGCGATGAGGTAGGCGCCGAAGCCGACGCCGATCAGGGCAAGCAGGCCGTTCACGACCCTGGCGCCGGGGAAGGTCACTGGCGCTGAGGTGATGATGCCCTGCAGCTTGCCCGCCGCGATCAGCGACCCGGAAAACGTGACGCCGCCGATGATCACGTCGAGCAGCGTGGTCACCGATGTGGTCGCCGATACCGTGGCGCCGGCGTGGGTGTAGTCGTGGATGCCGACCAGGGCGGCTGCGCCGCCGCCGACCGCGTTGAACATGCTGACCAGCTGAGGCATGGCAGTCATCTGAACGCTGCGGGCGGAGTACAGCCCGGCCGCGCCGCCTACCAGTGCGCCCGCGATCAGCACTATCCAGCCGGTGATAGTGACCCCGCCGCCGTGGATGATCAGCGCCAGCGTCGCCGCGACCGCGATGGCCATGCCGGCGGTCGACACCTGGTTACCGCGCCGCGCGGTGGCCGGGGTGTTCATCAAGTGCAGGCCCAGCACGAACGACGACGCGGCCAGGACATAGATCAGCTGGATGACCCAGTCGAATGTGCTCATCGGGGCTGCTCCTGCCGGACCGCACCGTCAGGGCGGGCTGGCGCGGATCCGTTCGCGGCAGCAGGCACCGCGGCCGGAATCGGGGCAGCCGGAACGGCTGGCCGTTTCCGGAACATCTTGAGCATCCGGCCGGTCACCGCGTACCCGCCGACCACGTTCGCCGCCGCGAACGCGGCGGCCAGGAACGCGATGACGTAGCCGATGGCGTTGTTCGCGGTCACGGCGATCAGCATCGCGCCGGCCAGCACGATCCCGTGGATCGAGTTGGCGGCCGACATCAGCGGTGTGTGCAAGGTAGCCGGAACCTTGCTGATGACCTCGAAGCCCACCCAGAGGCTGAGCACGAAGATGGTGACGTCAACGAGCAGGGCCGGGTAGGACACGTGCTGCCCCTTCATCAGGTTGGTCGGGTGAACTGGGGTCGGTATCGGGACCAGCTTCGGGCGGGTCACTGGCGGGAGCCAGCGCAGCATGAACGATCGCGCCGCCGGTGGTGATGATGACGCCGGCCTGCAGTTCGTCATCGCGGTCCAGCGCCAGTTCGCCGTCTTTGGTCAGGTAGAGCAGCAGCGCGCTGATATTGCGCGCGTACATTGCCGATGCCGCCGCGGCCATGGTCGACGGCAAGCCGGACGCGCCGATGACAGCGACGCCGTTCTCCGTCAGCACGGTGTCGCCGGGAACCGAACCGGCCACGTTCCCGCCCAGAGTGCTGGCGCCCATGTCCACGACCACCGAACCTGGTGCCATTGACTTGAGCGCGTCCTCGGTCACCAGCAGCGGCGGACGCCGGCCGGGCACCTGGGCGGTGGTGATGACGACGTCATGCCTGGCGATATGGCCGGCAAGTTCGTCCTGCTGCGCCACCCGCTCGTCCTCGGTCAGCGCGCGGGCGTAGCCGCCCTCTCCCGAGGCAGCACCCACGGAGGTGAGCTCGATAAAGGTGGCGCCAACCGATTCCGCCTCGGTCCGAGTCTCCGGCCGCACGTCGTAAGCACTCACCAGCGCGCCGAGCCGCTTGGCCGTGCCGATGGCCTGCAGGCCGGCCACGCCGGTCCCGAGTACCAGGACCTTGGCCGGCCGGGCGGTGCCTGCCGCGGTGATCAGCAGCGGGAAGAACCGGCCGTACTGGCTCGCCCCGAGCAGTGCTGCCTTGTAGCCGGCGATGTTGGCCTGAGAGGACAGCGCGTCCATCGGCTGCGCCCTGGGCAGCGTCCGCGGGATCATGTCCATGCTCAGCGCCGTCACTCCGGCATCGGCCAGCGCCTTCGTCAGGTCCGGGTCGGTGAGCGGCGCGAGCAGGCCGATGACAGCCTGGCCCGGCCGGAGCGCGGCCACAGCGGCAGCGTCGGGCTTGCCGACCATTAGCACCACATCAGCCGCCAGCGCCTCAGCGCGGCTCACTACCGTCGCACCCGCGTCCGCGTAACTGTCGTCGGTATGCCAGGCACCGTCACCGGCGCCGGATTCGACAAGCACGTCGAGGCCAGCCGTGCGCAGCTTGACCACTGCTTCCGGGACGAGCGCCACTCGCCGCTCGCCGGGCGCGGTCTCCTTGACCACGGATACCTTCATGCACAGACCTCGCTCGGTCGCCGGGGCTGGTCAATCGGCCTGCCTAAGGCCGCAGTGTCAAGTATGGACCGGTCTGGGGCCTTGCCTGTAGGGACCCTAGTCCCCTCTGCTGACCTGTGCACCTTGGACCGGCCTGGACCCGCCGCCTGGATCGGTCTGGATGAACCCTCCCACGGCCCAGCTATCACCTTAGCCAGCAGGTCCCTGCATGCGCTGAGAACGGCAGCGCCGTCCGGCGAAGCCGAAACGAAGCACTGGCGTGACGCCGTGCTTGCTGCTCGGTGTTCAGCGCGGCACCGAGCTGGCTGGCTTCGCGATGCCGGTCTGCTGTCCGGCGGGTCCGGGTAGCTCACAGGCTGTGACCCGTCAGCGCTATTACCTCGAGCGCGGCCGGCCCGTCGAGGTCATCATCTGGTGGGGCGGCCGCGGGCCACGCAACGTGCTCGTCCGCCGCGCTGACGGCAAGTTGGTCGTGCGCCCCTTCCGTGGCTTGCGCCGGATCCGGCCGGCGCAGACGATGGCTGCAGGGTGTCCCATCGGGACTGACGGATGAGCGATCCGGGCAGAACTTGCACACGACTCGCGCTGCTGCTGTCCGCCATGTCGTGCGCGGGCTGACCTGCGGTGTGGGGCGGCCAGGCCGGGTGAAGTAGGGTGTGCTGCGCTGTGCATCATCGCAACGGGGGGACTGCATCCAGCAGGGGGAGGGCGATGCCTGACTTCTCGCCGCCACCAGACGGGCGAGCGCTAGCAGCCAGGCTGGCCGAGGCCAGCAGGCGGCTGTCCGCACTTGATCTGCCGGGGCCGCTCGCGGCCCGCCTGCATCGGCAGTTCATCGCGGTCTGCGACGCGGTCAAGGCGGCTGGAGCGGACGAGGAAGCGGGCGAGCGTCGGCTGTCGGCATTCCTGGCGGCACTGGAGCAAGCCAGCGCCAAGATAACCCGCCGCGGAAGCTCGAAGGACAGTTCATAATCCAGATCCGCCGTGACTTCCCGCGGAAGCTCGAAGGACAGTTCATACAGATCCGCCGTGACTTCGTGTGCGGCGGCCAGGGGGTGGGGGACATGAACAAGCGTGACCTGATTGACGCGATTTCTGACCGGATGGGCGACAAGAAGACGGCGACCGAAGCGGTCAACGCCGTGCTCGACACGATTCAGATGACAGTCGCTAGCGGCGACAAAGTGGCGATCACCGGATTCGGGGTCTTCGAGAAGCAGGTCCGTCCGGCTCGCACGGCGCGCAACCCGGCGACCGGTGCTGCAGTCAAGGTGCCGAAGCAGTCGGTGCCCAAGTTCCGGGCAGGCGCCGACTTCAAGGCCATGGTGAACGCGAAGCGGAGCCGAGCGCGGTAGCCGGGCCGCGCCCCGGGCAGTCATTTGCCCCTTGTTACCCGCCTGGGCAAGGTGGGTTTCTCGGCTTGCCGACTTTTCACGGGTTTTTGCCGCCCGAAACGGGCCAAATCATCCCGCAGAGTGGACAAGATCGATGAAATGTCGTTGCATCAGTTGCGCGCGGCGGTGATTCGCCGCTTTTGAGCCGCTCTCCGGCGACTTGGCATCCTAAACCTGCCTGCCCCATAAGGCGGGTATAACGCTCATAAGGTTACGTTTGAGGGGCCGGGTCGGGTGCGGGATGCCGGGTCGGGTGCGGGATGCCGGGTCGGGTGCTAGGTCGGGTCGGATTGCGGAGGGCCGGGTCGGGTGCTAGGTCGGATGCGGCTGGCCGAAGCGCTAGGCGCCGGCGAGTTGCTTTTCCGTGTCGCTCGGCGTGAGCTCAGCGCTAGCGGGCTGCCGCGCCCGACAGCCGGTCAGCTGGCACTAAGCCGGCATCCGGCCGCGGGTCACCGCTGGCCGTAACGCGCCGGCCGCGCAGCACGAACGCGAGCGAGAGCTCAATGACGGCGACCACGAACACGGGCGTGACTGCGCTCCATGCGCCGGCGATCGACGTCCCGGACGCTTCCAGGTAAGACCAGATGAACAGCATGATGAGCGTCGCCGTCGCCAGGCCGCTGAGGGCTGCCTTGCCGAGCCCGCTACTGCGGCGGACGCGCAGGCCTATTGCCGTGGCCGGGCCGCCTACCACGACGCAGGCAAACACTGCGCTAACCATCGACTGAGAGATCAGCGCGCCTATCGCCGTATGGTCAGGTCCCGCCCAGATCAGGACGGCAAGCAAGGCAGTGGTCAGTACCCACGTCGCCAGCACAGTCACCAGCCAGACCAAGCCGATGGGCATCCGAGCACGCTGCTTCACTTATATCCTTTGATATAGGTATTTGCCCTGAATGGCCGACCATACCCCAACCCCGCGCTCCGCTTCAGGCGCTTGTCCGGGTATCTCTAAATCAGCTTGCCCGCCCGGGTCGCTGGCACTCCCGTTGCAGCAGATTCAGGCACAGGCCAGCTCAGGCACAGGCCAGCTCAGGCATGGATCAGCTCGGTCGAAGCACGGGCGCTGCCGCGGCCGCAGAGCAGCACTGCGTTAGCGCAGACCGGTGCCCTTCTTCAGCGCGGTCTGCAGCAACCTGTCGATCAGCTGAGGGAACGGCATTCCGCTTGCTTCCCACATCTTCTGGAAGTAGGACGCGGGGGACAGGCCCGGCATCGTGTTGATCTCGTTGACCAGGATCCGACCGTCCGAGGCGTAGAAGAAGTCAACTCTGGCCAGCCCCTCGCACGAGACCGCGTCAAAGGCGGCGGCAGCGAGCCCGCGGATCTCTGCCTGCGCGCTGTCCGGGATGAGGGCCGGGATCGCCATTCCGCTCGCCGGGTCCAGGTACTTGGCTTCGAAATCCCAGAACTCCTCGCCGCCGTCGACCAGCAACTGGCCAGGAAGGCTGGTATCCGGTGCCGCGCCGTCAATGCCCTCGAGTACCGAAACTTCCACTTCGACGCCGTCAATGGCTTCCTCGACCAACACCTTCGGGTCGTAGCGACGTGCCGTCGCGATCGCCTCGCGGAGCTCTGCCATGTCATGTGCCTTGGACGTGCCGATGCTGGAGCCGCCCCTGGCAGGCTTGACGAACAGGGGCCAGCCGAGCTCGGCAATGTCATCGAGCACACGCTTGGCCTCGACCGAGTCGGCCGCGGCGGCGAGCTCGGTGGCGGTCTGCCCCGGCCAGTCCCGTTCCCTGACCACGACGAAGGGGCCGACCGGCAGCCCTTTCGCCGCGAAGATCAGGTTCATGTATTCCTTGTCCATGCTCACCGCGCTGGCGAGCACCCCGGCGCCGACGTACGGCACGCCGGCCATCTCCAGCAGGCCCTGGATAGTGCCGTCTTCGCCGTACGGGCCGTGAAGCACGGGCAGTACCACGTCGACTTCGCCGAACAGGTGAGGTATCTGAGCGGGCGCGCTGGCGACGACGCCGCCGGACCAGGGCACTAGGTCTGAGCCGGGCTCGGCAACAGCCTCCACGGTCGGCAACTGGCCGTCAGTGACCGCGAGCCGTTCCGGCGCGTCTGCCACCTGCACCCAGTTGCCCTCGGTAGTGATGCCTACCGGGATGACCTCGTACCGGGACCGGTCGATGGCTCCGAGCATGTTGCCGCCGCCCATGCAGGACACCTGGTGCTCCGGGCCCCGGCCGCCGAACACGACGGCGACCCTGATCTTGCGCTGTTCGCTCACTCGTCCTCCACTCCCCGTTGCTGCCCGCTGCCGCTGCCGACCCGGCTCATTGCCCTGGCCTAGATGCCATATCGCTCTGGCTTGGCTGATCTGCTGGCCAGCAACAGCACCGCTTCCCCGATCTCCAGGCCGTGATGCATGACGCCGTCGATCGTTTCGGTGATCGGCATTTCCACGCCATGCTCGCGCGCGAGTTGCAGTACCGACTCTGACGACTTGACACCCTCGACAGTCTGGGTGGTGCTGGCGAGTACTTCGGCCAGCGGGACGCCGTGGCCGAGCTTCTCGCCGAAAGATCGGTTCCTGGCCAGCGGCGAGCTGCAACTGGCGACCAGGTCGCCCATGCCGGCCAGGCCGGCGAATGTGTGCTGGTCCGCGCCGAGCGCTGCGCCGAGCCGGGCGATTTCCGCCAGCCCGCGGGTGATGAGCATTGCCCTGGTGTTGTCGCCGAGGCCCATTCCGACCGCGATACCGACTGCCAGCGCAATCACGTTCTTCACGGCGCCGCCCAGTTCGCAGCCGACCACATCCGGATTCGTGTACGCGCGGAAGTAGCCGGTGTGACAAGCCTTCTGCAACTGCCCGGCCACGGCCTCGTCTGCGCAGGCCACGACAGTGGCGCAATACTGTCGCGCCGCGATCTCCGGCGCCAGGTTCGGGCCGGAGATCACCGCAATCCGGTCCTGACCGCTGCCGGTGATGGCCGCGATCACCTGGCTCATCCGGCTACCGGTCCCGAGTTCGATGCCTTTCATCAGGCTCACAAGAAGCGCTCCGGGTGGCAGCAGGTCACGCCAGGCCGTGAGGTTCTGCCGGAGTGTCTGCGCGGGAACTGCAATCGCCACCAGGTCAGCACCAGCCAGCGCCACGGCCGGGTCGGCGGTCGCGCGCAGGGCCGCCGGCAGGGTCACGCCGGGCAGGTAGCCGGGCGACTGGTGAGTGGCGTTGATGACAGCGGCTAGCTCGGGCCGACGGCACCACAGCATGGCTGGCGTCCCGGCGTCGAGGAGCACCTGGGCGAACGTGGTGCCCCAGGCCCCGGCCCCGAGAACTGCCGCCTTCATGGGGCTGGCCTCCGACCGCGAGCCCGCTGCCGGGAGTCGCGGCGGAGAAAGTCCGCGGCTTGGATCACGGGGCTGCGGTCTCCGCGCCCGGCTCGGCTGCGGCAGTGTCGGCTGTGGCAGCGTCCGCGGGAGTGATCGCGCCTTCGGGCTTGCTCGCTTCCTGCAGCGCGCGCAGGTCCTGACGCAGCTTCCGGCGGGCCACCGCGGGGTGGTAGAACTCGGCCGGCGGGGTTTCCCCGCGCAACCCGCCGAGCAGCCCGGCGATCTGCCTCATGATCTTGTCGGTGGCCGCCCTGAGCACGGCGTTGGTCAGCGGCTGGCCGGCGAACTCTGACAGATCCACCGGCGGCCCGGCCGTGAGCTGCACGGTCTTGCGGGGCACGAACTTGGGCACGAACTTGCCGTACGGCAGGATCCGCTGCGCGCCCCAGTGCGCAATCGGAACGACCGGGATGTCGCGTTCCAGGGCGAGCCTGGCCACGCCGGTCTTGGCGACCATCGGCCACTGCTCAGGGTCCCTGGTAACCGTCGACTCAGGGTAGAAGATCACGCATGCGTTGTTCCTGGCAGCAAGCTCGGCGGCCTGTTTGAGTACTAGCGCGGCGTCTGCCTGGCCCCGGTACACCGGCAGCTGGCCCAGCTTGCCGATGATGCCGCCAAGTACCGGGATCGCGAACAGCGACGACTTGGCCAGGAACACCGGATAGCGGCGCGCGCTGTCGGCGAACAGCGAGACAGCGAAGATGTCCATGTACGACAGGTGATTCGCGGCCAGGATGACCGGACCGTCGGCCGGGAGGTTCTGCTGACCGCGCCAGTCGAGCCGCATCATCATCCGGATCCCTGGTCGCAAGATGATCTTGGAGACGTTTCGCCAGGCGTTCGAGTAGCTGCCGTCGGCCGGCCTGCGCGCCTTGCTGCCTGCCATCGGATCCCTTCGCGCTATCGGCCGTCACCTGCTGTGACGCCGTGACCTGCCTCAGTCTGTCCGGTCCCGCGATCCCGTGTCGAGGCGTCGCGGGAGGATCATATGCATGGCACCCGACGACCACCCCGAGGCCGGCCATTCATCCGCCGGAACGCCGTTGCTGAGCTGGTCGGTAGTGATCCCCGTCAAGGTACTTGCAGTTGCCAAATCGAGGCTTGCCGGGCTCACCAGCGCCGCGCGGTCGGAGCTTGCGCTCGCGATGGCCGCGGACACGATCGCGGCTGCGGTAGCGGCCGCGGCGGTCGGCGCTGTGCTTGTCGTGACCGACGATCCCGCGGTTACCGACATCGCCGCGGGGCTAGGTGCTCTGGTGCTCCCAGACCGCCCGGCTGCCGGGTTGAACGAGGCGCTGGAGTACGGGGCTGCCCATTCAGAGACCATATGGCCGGAACGAGGTCGTGCCGGGCTGGCCGGAGACCTGCCCGCGGCGCGGCCCGAAGAGCTGACAGCGGCCCTGGCCGCAGCCGCCGGACTGGGCGCGGCTTTCGTGCCGGACGCTGATGGCACCGGCACCGTCCTGTACGCAACGGCGCCGGGAGTCGAGTTCCGGCCCCAGTTCGGCGTTGGCTCACGTAACCGGCATCGAGCAGCCGGCGCGATTGAGATCGGGCCCCTCGAAGTCAGCACTGCTGGACTGCGGCTCCGTGAAACCGGCAACGCCGGTAATGGCGCGCGAGAAGCTGGCCCGGATAACGGCGACACCGCGACGACGCCGGTCGCGCTGGCTGGATTGCGCCGCGACGTCGACACCGTCGACGACCTTCGCCGGGCAGCCGAACTCGGCGTGGGTGAGCGCACCCGCGCATTGCTTGCGGCGGAAGCTCGCATCCTCGGCAGCTCCGCAGTGCTTCGGCCGGAGACCTCAGACGACTCGGAGTGAGCCTAAATATGGACGATCGGGCAGGTCAGCGTCCTGGTGATACCCGCGACTCCCTGAATCTGGGCGACTACCATCCGGCCCAGGTCGTCAACGTTGTCCGACTCAGCCCTGACGATGACGTCGTACGGCCCGGTCACGTCGTCGGCCTGGGTGACGCCGGGAATCTGCCCGATTGCGAGGGCTACCTCGGCTGCCTTCCCGACCTCGGTCTGGACGAGAATGTACGCCTGCACCATGTCGCCCTCCACGGTCGTTGTTGTCACCGCAACGCTACCGTAGGGACGCGCTGCGATCAGCAGTGAGTCGATCAACCAGGAGGACGATATTACCGTCGCCGATCTCGGTGAGTTCGGCCTTATTGCGGCGATCCGGGCGGTGTTGCCGCCGGACCCGCCTGGCGTGCTTGGCGTTGGCCCGAGCGTGCAAGGCGTCGGTGACGACGCTGCGGTGCTGCCGGCTCCGGACGGCAGAGTTGTCGCCAGCACCGATCTGCTGATCGAGGGCCGTCATTTTCGCCGTGAGTGGTCGGTGGCTGCTGACATTGGCGTGAAGGCTGCCGCACAGAACCTGGCCGATATCGCGGCAATGGGCGCTGCGCCGACGGCGCTGCTATTCGGGCTCGCAGTGCCGGGTGAGATCGCTGTCGCCTGGGTCGTTGGTGTGGCCGAAGGGCTGGTCGCCGAATGCACGCGGGCCGGCGCCGTGATCGCCGGCGGCGATGTCACCAGTTCGGACAGTGTGATGCTGGCGATCACGGCGCTCGGTGGCCTGGCTGGCCGCGATCCGGTGACCAGAGGCGGCGCCAGGCCTGGCGACGTCGTCGCTATCAGCGGCCCGGTCGGCATGTCAGCTGCCGGGCTTTCGCTGCTGCGGGCCGGTCTCGCCGCGCCCGAACCCGAACTGGAACATCTCGTGGCAGCACACCGGCGGCCGCACCCTGACTACGCGGCGGGTCCGCTTGCGGCTGCAGCGGGTGCCACCGCCATGATCGACGTCAGCGACGGTCTGGTCGCCGATCTCGGCCACATCGCCGGGGCGAGCGGTGTGCTCATCGACATCAGGTCGCACAGTCTGCCCGGCATCCGCGCATTGGAGCCTGCCGCTGGAAGACTCGGCACTGACTGGCTGGGATGGGCGCTTGCGGGCGGCGAGGATCACGCCCTGGCAGCCACGTTTCCAGGCGAAAGCATGGTCCCGCACGGCTGGACGGTGATCGGAAGCGTGCGCCACGGTGCCGGGTTGCTGGTCGACTCGAAGCCGTGGAACCGCGAGCCTGGATGGGATCATTTCCGGGGCTCCACGACGTTCCCGGTATAGCGGCGGGCTGATCCCCGAGTTCGGTACTGGCCCATTCCCAGGCGGGCTTGATATAAAGCCCCTTGATGCCCCGCCATCGCAGAGAACGCGTGCCTAGGCACAGGGCGCAACGGCAAGCTGGTCACCCGGCCCGTCGCGTCCAGATGACGGCTGCCGTGAGGGCGCCTGGAGTGCTGCTGAATCGCCCGGCGCTCGGTGCCCGCCGGCCCCACGCACTGCAGGACGGCACGGGTCTGGACGGCACGGGTCTGGACGGCGCGGGTCTGGACAGCACGGTGCCTGGCACTGGCCTGCGCGGCACTGCATCAGGCGATACCGAGACGATTCCGCTCCCGGTGGTGATCGGGGCACAGGGAGCGCGGCTCCACAGCTTGGTCCTTGACCCGGCCGATGACGACACGCCTGACCACACCGGCGCCGGCTACGACCTGCCGGCCGAACCGCTGTGGGGCGATCTTGAGCCGGGCGATCTCCTCGGCGGCGAGCGTCTGTCCAGCCATCGGGAATCCGCTTCTTCACGGCTGGGCCGGCGCCTGGCCAGGGACGCGGCGGCTGGCCAGCCTGCCACCAAGCAGACGTACGGGTACGGAATCGGCCGCGGACTGCTGGTGACGCCATGGTTCGCCGCGGCTGCCGGGTTCGTTATCGCGGCTTCGCTGTGGATTTACTCGCCGCACCCGAAGCTGACTTTCCCCGCCATCGCCATCGGGAAGGTGCCCTGCACCGTACAAGGTTGCACGCCGGATACCCAGCAGGGTTCCCGGCAGCTCACCATCACCTCCGGACAGCCGATAAGTTCGGGCAGGTCCGGCGGGCACTCTGGGAGCGGCGCTCACAGCGGTGGTGCCACCGCGGCTTCGGGCCTGACTTTCCGCTATTTCGAGACCCCAGCGGCACATGGCAATTACGCGGTCATCATCACCGTGACCGGAAAGCATGTCGTCAAGAACTGGAAGCTGTCGTTCGTGCTGCGCGGCGATCACATCCTGTACGTCAGCGGAGCGCAGTGGACGGCTGATGGCGCCGATCGCGGTGTCGCGAGCCCGCTGAGCGGCGACTCTGGCCAGCGGAACGGCGGCTCCGGCGGCGGTCAGGGAGATCAGGGCTCGGGACAGGCCGGCCAGGGGCACATCACCGAGCCCGGCCAGCTGCTCCTCAGCTTCACAGTCATCGCGTCCGGCAAAGAACGCGGACCAGCGCACTGCCGGTTCGACGGAGCGGCCTGCACGTTCCACCGGCTGTCCAGCGCTAGCCACGGCAGCGAGTAGCCCAACGGCGTCAGCCGGACCGATCAGTCGCCGCCAGCGCCCGACGGGGGCTGGACCGCGAATCCGCTGATCATCGCCCGCAGTGTGGCTGCCACCGCATCCCTGGTGGCTTTCGGCTCGGCCGAGCTTGCAATCAGCAGGCCTGCCCTCGTCAGCGCGCCGAAGAGGAGACGGGCGAGCGTCGGCGGATCTGGTACGCGGAGCGCGCC
The DNA here is from genome assembly GCA_035507615.1 of Streptosporangiaceae bacterium. Taxonomy (GTDB): domain Bacteria; phylum Actinomycetota; class Actinomycetes; order Streptosporangiales; family Streptosporangiaceae; genus JAJYUU01. Next base: position 47,080 of record DATJNX010000018.1, on the reverse strand, counting down.
GCTGTCGTTGGCAGCCTCGAGCGCCGCGACCGTGCCTGCGAACGCGTAGCGCTCGTCCAGTTCGATGAAGCGAGCGAGACCGAGCACGGCCGGCGCATCGGTGATCACGATCCGCTGCACTTCTGGATCGAGCACCGCGTCGAGGAACGCGCCGATTCCCGCCGTCAGCAGTCCGATCGCGTCGGTGGCCTGCATCGCAGCCTGCAGTGACGCCTCCCCCAGGTCTGCATGCACCTGCTCGAAGACCGACTCGAACACGGCTGCCTTCGTCGGGAAGTGGTGGTAGAGCGCGCCAGTCGTGACGCGTGCCTCGCGGGCTATGTCCTCGACCGAAGTCGCGGCGAATCCGCGAGTTCCGAACAACCGCCGCCCGGCCGCCACCAGCGCGGCTCTGGTCTGCGCGACCTGCTCTGCGCGCAGCGAGCCCTGCGGATTAGCCGCCGGCGGGCGCTGCGAACTGTCGGTCATCCCCATTGTCTAGCTCATCGGCCCGTCTTGTGCACAGCCGCATGCGGTGACATAGTGATGCTATCTAGCAGAGCTTTGATACTTCACGGAGGGATAGAATGCCTGACGCGACTGATCCGACTGTGCCGATTGAGTCGATCGACGCGATCGGAGCCGATCGAACGGCGCTCCTTCGCATCTGCCGCGGCCTGACCGCCGAGCAGTGGCGTGCCCCGTCGGGTTGCGCCGGGTGGACGGTGCAGGACCTAGTGACGCACCTGGGCAACCTGTTCTGGCTGGTGGTTGACGCCGGGCAACTTCCGGATACCACGGGCGTCCCGACCGAGCATGCCCAGCAGACCGGCGTCGAGGCGCGGCGAGGTCTTTCGCCGGCCGACGTCCTGGCCGACTACGAGAAGGTCAGCCAACTGGGCATGACCACTCTGGCCGAGCTTGCCGCCCTAGACGCCGAGATACCGCTCGGCGAGGACTTCGGCACCTACTCGACACGGGTGATCCCGTGCGCATACGTCTTCGACCACTACATCCATATTCGCGCAGACCTGTTCGCTCCGCGGGGTCCGCTGACGGGCGAACCGCCAACGTCTGATGAGCTTCGGGTAGGGCCCACCCTCGACTGGATCGAGGCGGCGTTGCCGCAGCAGAACCGGTCGGTGGCTGATGAATGCACGCTGGAGATCCAGGTGACTGGCATCGGCGCGCGGCTGATCAGGTTCGGATCTGGTCAGGCGACGGCAACGATCCGATCCGGCGTACCCGCGCTCGTCCGCTGGATCACCGGGCGCGGGGAGTGGGCCGGGCTCGGCGTACAGGCAACGGGCGACGAGCGGGCATTGGCGGCAGCCCGGACGCTGAAGGTGTTCTGAGCGGCTCTGGAGTGCCGAGTGGCTCTGGCTTGCCAAACGGCTCTGGCGTTCTGGGGCGCTCGGGCCAATCAGCCGCTGGTGCCTGGCGGCTTCATCGATATCCGTAGGCTGTTGGCCATGGGGTCAGCCAGGTCGCAATCACCGACACCGCCGCGCGTGCTAACGATCGCCGGCTCTGACTCTGGCGGGGGCGCCGGCATCCAGGCGGACCTGAAAACGATGCTCGCCCTCGGCGTCCACGGCATGACCGTGATCTGCGCGGTAACGGCGCAGAACTCGGTCGGCGTTCAGGGCTACTGGGAGCTGCCGCCGGAGGCTGTGCGGGCTCAGCTTGACTCTGTGCTGGGCGATATCGGCGCGCAGGCAATCAAGACCGGCATGCTCGCCTCTCCAGAACTGGTCGCCACCGTGTGCGACGTGCTTGCCGACGTCGCCGCGCCAGTCGTGGTCGACCCGGTGGCAGTCTCCAAGCATGGCGACAGCCTGCTGTCCGCGGGTACTGTCGAGATGATCAAGGGCCGGTTGTTGCCGCTGGCCACCATTGTCACGCCGAACCTGCCGGAAGCCGAGCTGCTTACCGGCAGGACGGTTACCGGACCAGCGCAGATGCTGGAGGCCGCCAAGATGATCAATGCGATGGGGCCGCAGTGGGTGCTGGTGAAGGGCGGTCATCTGGCTGGCCGGCCAGTGGATCTGCTCTTCGACGGGACCGAGGTGATCCGGTTCCCCGCCGAGCGCATCGACAGCGAGAACACGCACGGCACCGGCTGCACGTTCGCCTCGGCCATCGCGGCCAGGCTCGCGCTTGGCGACGAGGTACAGACTGCCGTCAAGGCCGCTAAGGAGTACGTGACCGGCGCCATCTCCGCAGGGTTCCCGCTCGGGGCCGGCATCGGGCCGGTTGACCACGGCTGGCAGCTCAGGAGCGGTGCACTGGCGCGCTAGAGGCAGGCTGGCGCGGACAGCGAAAAGCCCCGGCGAACCACCGGGGCTCAGCAGGCAAGACCTGCGCTATCGGGTGACCTTGCCTGCTTTGATGCAGGAGGTGCACACGTTCAGCCGGCGCGGCGTCTTGCCGACCATCGCGCGGACGCGCTGAATGTTCGGGTTCCAGCGGCGCGGGGTGCGGCGGTGCGAGTGCGACACGTTGTTGCCGAAGCCCGGCCCCTTGCCGCACACATCGCAGACAGAAGCCACGGGATTGCTCCAGTTCGGGAGATGTTCAGAGGTTCCTGGCAGACAGCTGCCTGCCCGGTCGTCGAAGGATATCCGACGAAGTAGGTGCGGCGCGACTCCGGCCCGCCTGACAGAGCCGCGGCCTATCCTGGCGGCATGGCCGTCACCGCTGACCCGCTTAGGCTCGTCGTCGGCGACAAGGCGGCGAAACGGCTGGCGTCCGTTCTCGGCCTGCACACTGTCGGGGACCTGCTCGGCTATTACCCGCGCCGGTACGACAAGCGCGGCGAACTGACAGACCTGGCCGGGCTGCGCGAAGGCGACTATGTCACGGTGCAAGCCGAGGTGGCTTCGTCGTCGGTGCGGAGGATGAACAACCGGCCCGGCTCGATCTTCGAGGCGGTCGTCACCGATGGGCACGGCAAGCTGACGCTGACCTTCTTCGGCCATGGCCGGCAGGATTTCCGTGAGCGTCAGCTGAGCCCTGGTGTCCGCGGACTGTTTTCCGGCCAGGTGTCCAGCTTCCGAGGGAAGCGCCAGCTCACTCACCCGGAGTACGAACTGCTCGGGGCCGGCAGCTCCGGAGCCCGCGCCGAGGAGTACGCCAACGAGCTGATCCCGGTCTACCGGGCCAGTGCCCAGCTGCCATCCTGGAAGATCGCCGAAGCCGTCCGGGTGGCGCTGGACGTGCTGGACGTCCCCGGCGACCCGCTGCCAGCCGAGCTGCGTAAGCGCCTCGGCCTGTGCGGCTACGCCGACGCCCTGCGCGGCATTCACCGGCCGGTGGACGAGGCAGACGTCGCCAGGGCTCGGCAGCGGCTGAAGTGGGACGAAGCCTTCATCCTGCAGGTACTGCTCGCGCAGCGCAGGCTCGCAGCTACCAGTTACAGCGCTATCCCGCGCCGCGTGGTAGACGGCGGGCTCCTCGCCGAATTCGACGGCATGGTCCCGTTCGAGCTGACCGCCGGGCAGCGGCAGGCCGGCGGGGTCATCGCCGCCGACCTGGCACGCGATCATCCGATGCACCGCTTGTTGCAAGGCGAGGTCGGCTCGGGCAAGACGATCATCGCGCTCCGGGCGATGCTGCAGGTAGTCGACGCGACAGGCCAAGCGGCTCTGCTGGCGCCCACTGAAGTGCTGGCGCAGCAGCACTTCCGGTCGATCTCGAGCCTGCTCGGGCCGCTCGGCATGGCCGGCCAACTCGGCGGCGCCGAGCACGCGACGCGGATGACCCTGATCACCGGCTCGCTGAGCGCGGCTGCCCGGCGCCGGGCGCTGCTCGAGGCTGCCTCCGGCGAGGCCGGAATCATCATCGGAACCCACGCGCTGCTCGAGGACCGGGTCCAGTTCGCCGACCTCGGCTTGGTCGTCATCGACGAGCAGCACCGCTTCGGGGTAGAGCAGCGCGACGCACTGCGTGACAAGGCCGGCGACGGCAGGCCGCACATGCTGGTGATGACGGCGACGCCGATCCCGCGGACGGTCGCCATGACGGTCTTCGGCGACCTGGACGTGTCCACGCTGACCGAGCTGCCAGCCGGCCGGTCCCCGATCAGCACACATGTCGTCCCGGTCGCCGAGCGACCGCACTATCTGGCCAGGACCTGGGAGCGGATCCGGGAAGAAGTCGGCCGAGGCCGGCAGGCCTACGTGGTCTGCCCGCGCATCGGCGGCGAAGAAACAGGTCTGGCCGGAGACGAAGTGGCCGGCCGCCAGCCGGCAGAAGGTAGCCCGGACGGGCTGTTTGACGAGCCGGGCCTCGGGCCTGCGCGGCCGCCGATCGCTGTGCTCGACCTGGCTGCGGAGCTGGGCGCGGGCCCGCTGGCCGGACTACGGCTGGCCATCCTGCATGGCCGGCTGCCCCCGGACGAGAAGGACAAGGTGATGCTTGCGTTCGCCGACGGACTGGTGGATGTGCTGATCACCACGACCGTCATCGAAGTAGGCGTGGACGTGCCCAACGCCGCTGTCATGGTGATCATGGACGCGGACCGGTTCGGCGTCTCGCAGCTTCACCAGCTGCGCGGTCGCGTTGGCCGTGGCACGGACCCCGGCCTGTGCCTGCTGGTCACCGAGACGCCGGAAGCCGCCCCCGCCCGCGAGCGACTCGACGCAGTTGCTCGCACAGCGGACGGTTTCGAGCTCTCCCGGATCGACCTGGAGCAGCGCCGGGAGGGCGACGTTCTCGGGACCGCGCAGGCCGGCCGCAGATCCAGCCTCAAGCTGCTGCAGCTGCTCCGCGACGAGGAGCTGATCGGTCAGGCTCGCGAGGAGGCAGTCAAGCTGGTTGACGCCGATCCGGCGCTAGCTGACCAGCCCGCCCTTGCCGAAGCCGTGCGGGCACTGGTTGACGCCGAGCAGACCACGTTCCTGGAGAAGGCGTGACCGGAACCCGGCGCAGCCACGGACGGTCGGGCGGGTCGTGACCAGGATCATCGCCGGGCTGGCTGGCGGCCGCCGGCTCACGACGGCAATCGGCCGGGCCACCAGGCCGACCAGTGACCGGACCAGGGAGGGGCTGTTCTCGACCGTCACCGCCATCCGCGGGGATCTCACCGGTGCCACCGTGCTCGACCTGTACGCGGGCTCGGGCGCGGTCGGGCTCGAGGCGCTGTCCCGCGGCGCGAGTGACGTCCTGCTAGTCGAGGCCGACGTCCGGGCGGCTCGCGTGATCCGGGAGAACATCGCGATCGTCGGGATGCCGGGCGCCCGGCTAGCGGTCGACAAGGTAGAGCGGCTGCTGGCCAGGGGCCCGGACGACGACACGCAGCCGCGGGATTTCGTGTTCGCTGACCCGCCCTACGCGATGACCGGCGACGAGCTGACCCGAATGCTGACAGCGCTCGCGGGCAAGCGCTGGCTGGCCCAGGGCGCGCTGGTCGTGCTGGAGCGAGCCACCAGGTCCGGACCGCCAACCTGGCCAGCAGGCTACGAAAGTGACCGGTCCAGAAGATACGGTGAAGGCACGCTCTGGTACGGTCTCGCCGCAGGTGCACAGCCTGCTGCGATATCCCGACGGGAGAGTGAACCCGAGTGCGGCGAGTAGTCTGCCCAGGCTCTTTCGATCCGGTTACCAACGGGCACCTCGACATCATCTCGCGTGCCGCGTCGCTGTACGACGAGGTCGTCGTCGCTGTCGTGCTGAACCCGAACAAGAACTCCATGTTCACCGCAGCCGAGCGGGTCGAGCTCATCAGGGAAGCGACGAAACAGCACGACAACGTGCGGGTAGACAGGTTCGAGGGCCTGATCGTCGACTTCTGCCGGGATAACGACATCTCCGCGATCGTGAAGGGCCTGCGCGCCGTGAGCGATTTCGACTACGAGATGCAGATGGCGCAGATGAACTACAGCCAGGCCGGGGTCGAGACGCTCTTCATGACCACGAACCCGCTGTATGCCTTCCTCTCGTCCAGCCTGGTCAAGGAGTTCGCGAGGTTTGGCGGGGACGTGAGCGGGCTCGTCCCGGCGACGGTGCTCGAACGGCTGGACGCCCGGCTCGCCGAGTCCTGACCTGCCGCCGTGGCTGCCCGCCAAGTTGGGCCTGCGGATGGCGGACCGGTAACATTGACAGACACCTTGCCGTTACTGCAATGCGCCATGCCGCTAAACTCACTCGACCGCCATGTCACATTCTCAGACCAAGCACTCCAAGGGCCCGGATCTCCGTAACCCGCTGGTCTTCGACACCAGGGATCTCGTGCCCGGGGCCGCGCGTACCCTGACGCGGACCGCGCCGGCTCCCGAGCACATGGGCGTCGAGCTGGCCAGGGTCCCGGCCGGCGCGGATCTGGACCTCGACGTCCAGCTCGAGGGCGTCAGCGAAGGGGTGCTCGTGACGGCCACTGTGACCGGCCCGCTGGCAGGCGAGTGCGCGCGCTGCCTCGAGCCGTTCAGTTCGGAATTCAGGGTACGGTTTCAGGAGCTGTTCGTCCTGGCCGCCGACGCCGAGCGGGCTGACGACGCCGGGGCAGATGACAGCTACGTCCTGGACGGCAGCGGGCTTCTCGACCTGGAAGCCGCCGTGCGCGACGCGATCGTGCTCGAGCTGCCGCTCTCGCCGCTGTGCGGAGAGCAGTGCCAGGGCTTGTGCGTCGAGTGCGGTGTCCGGCTCGCGGATGCGGAGCCAGGTCACGGGCACGAACAGCGCGGCACGCCGTGGGCAGCGCTGAAGGACTTCCGGGCGGACCCGGCGGACGGCGAGCAGCCGGCCAGCGATCCGGCCGAGCGAGCAGTACCGGACGGTAACGCCGGGCCGGCCACTACGAACCACCGGACGGATGCCGTACCGGATCAGGCTAAGGAGCAGTGAAGTGGCAGTACCCAAGCGCAAGATGTCCCGCAGCAACACCAGGTCGCGGCGGGCGCAGTGGAAGGCGACGGCGCCGCAGCTCATGGTGTGCCCGAACTGCCGTAACCCGAAGCTTCCGCATACCGCATGCCCGACTTGCGGTACTTACAACAGGCGTCAGGTCACGACACCGTCCTGACAACCAGTTACGGAGCTGGCGCCAGTGCTGGTAAGCGCCGCCGATACGAGGCGCTGCGGGAAGGAGCGCTGCGGGAAGGGACGGGCTGGTGACAGACTCACCTGCTGATAAGGCGGCCGTGACTGACCGGCCGCCCGGTCCGGCCGGTCCCAACGAGGGCCTGCTCCGGGCGCTGCAGGTGCCGATCGAAGCGGAGTTGCTCGAACGGGCACTCATGCACCGGTCATTCGCTTACGAGAACGGCGGGCTGCCGACGAATGAGCGGCTCGAGTTCCTCGGCGATTCGGTGCTCGGCCTGATCGTGACGGACACGCTCTTCCGGTCACACCCGGAGCTGCCGGAAGGCCAGCTTGCCAAGCTGCGTGCCGCGGTGGTGAACATGCGCGCGCTCGCCGGCGTCGCCCGCGGCTTGGACCTTGGCTCTTACGTGCGGCTCGGCAAGGGTGAGGAAGGCACTGGCGGCCGCGACAAATCGTCGATCCTGGCCGATACGCTCGAGGCCGTGATCGGCGCCGTTTACCTTGATCGCGGGCTTGCCGCGGCGGACGATCTGGTGCACCGGCTCTTCGACCCGGTCATAGCCAGGTCAGCGCGCCTCGGCGCGGGGCTGGACTGGAAGACCTCGTTGCAGGAGCTGACTGCGGCCGAGATCCTCGGGGTCCCCGAGTACCACGTCGAGGAGAGCGGGCCGGACCACCAGAAGTCGTTCCGGGCCTTCGTCCGGATCGGCGCCAAGACGTACGGCGAGGGCGAGGGCAGGTCCAAGAAGGAAGCCGAGCAGCAGGCGGCCGAGGCCGCCTGGCACGCCATCAGCGATGGCTTGGCCTCCGCGTCGCAAGAATCTGATGTCCCAACCGGCCACCAGGGCGGAAACGGCCGATCGGCCGGCCAGTCCGGCAAGCCGGGCCAGTCGCACCGGGGCTAGCGAGTGCCAGAACTCCCCGAGGTCGAGGTCGTCCGGCGCGGACTCGACCAGTTCGTCGTCGGCCGCCGGATCGAGACCGTCGAGGTTCTGCATCCTCGCGCGGTCCGGCGTCATGAGGGCGGCGCGGCAGACTTCGCGGCCCGGCTGACAGGCCGCACGATCGACGGTGCCCGGCGCCGGGGCAAGTACCTGTGGCTGCCGATCGGTGAGGATGCGCTGCTCGCGCATCTCGGCATGAGCGGCCAACTCTTGGTCGGCCCGCCGGATGAGCCGTTGTCGGCGCACGTCCGCATCCGGTTCGGCTTTGACGACGGCGGTCCAGACCTGCGCTTCACCGACCAGCGCACGTTCGGACACTTGCTGGTATCGCCGGACGGGGCGGAGTTGCCCTCCGTCATCGCGCATATCGCGCCCGACCCGCTCGAGGAAGCGTTCGACCTGAAGCGGCTGACCGCCCGGATGCGCACCAGGAAAACGGGCATCAAGCGGGCCCTGCTCGACCAGTCGCTGGTCAGCGGGATTGGCAACATTTACGCAGACGAGGCGCTGTGGCGGGTGAAGCTGCACTGGGCGCGCGCGACTGAGCGGCTGCGGGCTAGCCAGATCGCTGACCTGATGGCGGCTGTCACCGAAGTCTTTACCGAGGCGCTGAAAGACGGCGGCACCAGTTTTGACAGCCTGTACGTCAACGTGAACGGGGAGAGCGGGTACTTCGACCGGTCACTGAACGTCTACGGGCGGGCCAGCGAGCCGTGCTATCGCTGCGGCGCGCTGATCCGCCGCGACCCGTTCATGAACCGCTCGTCTTACAGTTGCCCGGTCTGCCAGCCGCGGCCGCGCAACGGCCGGTGGTGACGCAGCGTTGGTGACCGAACGGTGCTGACCGAAGAAGGCGCCGTGCGCCTGACTGCCTGGGTCGAGGGCCGGGTCCAGGGCGTCGGGTTCCGCTGGTGGGTGCGGTCGCAGGCACTCGAGCTAGGCCTGGCCGGCTTCGCCGAGAACCTTGCAGACGGCCGGGTGAAAGTGGTCGCGGAAGGCAGCAGCGGTCCCTGCCAGGACCTGCTGGCCCGGCTGTCTGGCGGCTCCGGCGGTCAAGGCACCGTGGCTGGCGGCTTCGCCGGCTCCGGCCGGTTCAGGCGGCCGGGCCGGGTCACGAAGGTGGTCCACCGCTGGGCGGACGCAACGGGAGATATGTCCGGTTTTTTGGAGAGGTGATCACGACGCCGGCCGTTTCTAAGGCACAGCTGTTGTACAACTGCAGTCGCTAGTACCACAGCAGTCGTACGACTGCTGTGGTACGGAGTCGAGCGGATGGCGTGCAATGGCCGCGAATTACGCCTATGACCTGCGGGATCGCCAAACTTGACCGAACGTACTTGACGGTGGGACCATAGCAGTGTTAACCAGCGCGCAGCCATGCTCGGTGTCTGCTGTCCGGCTTCTGCGTGCATGCCCACTCTGGTCACTCAGTGTGGAGGACCCTACACAATGGCAAAGGCTCTACTCGGCCACGTCGGCGGTCCGGATCCGCGCATGGTCTCAGAGATGCGCCGATTGCAGCAGCGAGTACGGGACCTGGAGGCCGAGCTTGCTCGACTCCAGGACGAGAACGATGTGCTTGTCGCTTCCGTCGGCCAGGACCTGCTGATCCCGGTTCGCGAGCCGGCGCTCACCTAGCTGAGCGCCACGGGCCAACAACCGACGGCGAGGGACGCTGTTGAAGCGTCCCTCTTCGGCTGTCTGGGGAGTTTCGCGTTATCAAGCCTCGCGGGCGGTCTGGTGAGCGGCTAACCGGACGCAAACTGGAGCTGTCGAGCGCTTGAATGCGCGGGGCCACGGTTGCCTCGCGGTAATGTGCCAACGATGGTGGCCGCTCGGTATCGCGTTGGTTATGCCCGCGCGGCCAGAGGCTGGGGAGGAGTCGGCAGGTGTACCTGAAGACCCTGACCCTGCGCGGATTCAAGTCGTTCGCGTCCACTACCTCGATGCGGTTCGAGCCGGGCATCACCTGCATCGTTGGCCCGAACGGCTCGGGCAAGTCCAACGTGGTCGATGCGTTCTCGTGGGTCATGGGCGAGCAGGGCGTCAAGCCACTGCGCGGCGGCAAGATGGAAGATGTCGTCTTCGCCGGCACCTCGGGCCGCCCGGCGCTCGGTCGCGCCGAAGTGACGCTGACCATTGACAACAGCGACGGCGCGCTGCCGATCGAGTACTCGGAAGTGACGATCAGCCGGCTGTTGTTCAGGTCCGGCCAGAGTGAGTACGCGATCAACGGGGATCAGTGCCGGCTGCTGGACATCGCCGAGCTGCTGTCCGACACCGGCCTTGGCCGGGAGATGCACGTCATCGTAGGTCAGGGGCAGCTTGACGAGGTGCTCAACGCAGGCCCCGATGCGCGCCGGGCGCTGATCGAGGAAGCGGCCGGGGTGCTGAAGCACCGCCGTCGCAAGGAGAAGGCGGTCCGCAAACTCGACGCCATGCAAGCGAACCTGACCAGGCTCGTGGACCTGACCGGCGAGCTTGGCCGTCGGCTTAAGCCCCTGGGCCGGCAGGCCGAGATCGCTCGGAAAGCGGCGGTGATCCAGGCTGACCTGCGCGACGCCCGGCTGCGGCTGCTTGCCGATGACTACACCGCGCTCGCGGCTCAGCTGGTGCAAGACCAGACCGACGAGAAGGCTGCCGCGGAACTGCGAACCACCCTGGAAACGGCGCTCGCGGAGGCCAGGGAAGCCGAAGCCGCCCTGGAGGCGGCTGAACAGCAGCACGCGCCGCGCCTGGCCGCAGCACAGGAAGCGTTCTTCGCGCTGTCCGGCCTTGCCGAGCGAACGCGCGGCGTGCTGAACCTTGCGCAGGAACGGCACCGCAACCTGTCCGCGCCCGAACCGCAGCGGGCCGGGCGCGACCCGGAAGAGCTTGAGAACGAGGCGGCCGAGCTTCGCGCGCAGGAGCAGCAGCTGGCCGAGCGGCTGTCCGCGGCCCGTCAGCAGCTTGCCGTCGCGGTAGCGGACCGGACGAAGGCAGAAAACGCGCTCGCCGAGAACGAGCGGCGGCTGGCGGCGGACGCTAAGGCCGCGGCTCAGCGGGCTGACTTTCTGGCCCGGCTTCGTGGCCAGGCCGAGGCCGCCGCCAGCCGGGCTGCCGCGGCGCAGGACGAGGCCGGGCGGCTCGGTGAAGCCCTGTCGCAGGCAAAGGCCAGGGCAGAGCAGGCGCAAGTGGAATACGCCGCGCTGCAGGACCTGGATTCCGGCCGGGAAAAGGGCCGGGCTGACCTGATGGCCACGCACGAGCAGGCTGCCGCGGCGCTGACCGCCGTGTCGGAGAAAGTCAGCCGGCTTCGGGCGGCCGAGCACGCCGCGAGCGACCAGCGCGCGGCGCTGCGGGCGAGGACCGAGGCGCTGGCTGAGGCCGTTGTCAGCGGAGCTGATGCATCCAGTGTGCTGCTGGCTAAGCCGGGCACGTTCACCGGCGTCCTCGGACCGCTCGCCCAGCTGCTGACGGTGTCCGACGGCGCGCAGGAAGCCATCGCGGCTGCGCTCGGGGCAGCATCAGGCTCGGTCGTTGTGGCCGGCCTGGACGCTGCCGTCGACATCATGACTGCGCTTCGCGACCAGGACGCCGGGCGGGCCGGGCTGGTGATCGCGTCGCAAGCTGAGCTCGCCGAGCCGGGGGCACGGCAGCCAGTCGACGCCCGCAGGCTGTCGGCTGAGAGCGGTGTCGGCCACGTTTCCAGCGCTATTGATCTTGTCAGCGGGCCGAGCGAGCTGTCCGGTGCCATCGCAGAGCTGCTCGGCGACGTGGTTGTCGTAGCCAGCCTGGCCGACGGGCTGAAAGTGCTGCGGGCTGAGCCGGGTCTGCGGGTTGTCACTACCGGCGGTGACGTGCTCGGAGCGCACTGGGCCCGCGGCGGGTCCGCGGCGGAGAAGAGCCTGCTCAGCCTGCGGGCGGCTGCCAGCGAGGCCGGGTCGCTGCTTCGCGAGGCAGAGGCCGGCTGCCAGCGTGCCGAGCGGCAGCTTGCCGTTGCGGTGGAGGACGAGGAGCACGCGCGCCACGTGCTGGCCGAAGCGGCTGCCGGACTGCAGCAGGCCGATGCGGCCGCGGCGGAGACGTCCGGGAAGCTCGGCTCGCTGGCTGGGCGGGCCAGGGCGGCGCGGGACGAGGTCGGCCGGCTCACGACGGCGATCGAGGCGGCGGAGAAGTCACGACAGCAGAGCCTGGCCCAGGCAGCCGAGGCGGAGGCGCGGCTGGCCCGGGAACAGCAGGCGCAGGATCCTGCGCAGGAAGTCCGGCGTGACGGGGATGGCGCGGAGCGGGCCGGCGCGACAGCGTCCGGCGAGACAGGCCCTGGGCCTGCCAGTCGTCAGCAGCTTGCGGATGCCGCCGTTACCGCGCGGGCCGCGGAGATGGAAGCCAGGCTCGAGGTTCGCACCGTCGAGGAACGCCAGCGTGCGATCTCCGGCCGAGCTGACTCGCTGGCAGCGGCTGCGCTGGCTGAGCACCAGGCAGCCACGCGCGCGCTCGCGAGAGCCGAGCGGCGGGCCGCGGGAGCGGTGGTCGCCAGCGCCGTTGCCGACGGCGCCAGGGTCACGCTCGCCAGGATCCAGCAGTCGATCGCGGCAGCCGACGCTGACCGCCAGCAGGCCGAAGAGGCCCACAAGGGCCGAGACGGCGAGCTCAAGGCGGTCCGGGCGCGCATCAGGGACGCCTCGGAGGAACTGGAGAAGGTCGTAGACAGCGCGCACGGTGCGCAGATCGCGCGCGCTACCAAGCAGCTGCAGCTGGAGCAGATCGCGGGCCGGGCGCTGGAGGAGTTCGCGACCGAGGCCGACCTGCTCGTCGCTGAGTACGGGCCGGATGTCATGGTTCCCGGCGGCGACGACAGCCAGCTCGCCACCGCCTACGACCGCGAGACGCAAGAGCGGCGGGCCCAGCAGGCGCAGCGCCAGCTCGATCAGCTCGGCAAGGTGAATCCGCTGGCCCTGGAAGAGTTCGCCGCTCTGGAAGAGCGGCACGCGTTCCTGGTAGCCCAGCTAGAGGACCTCAAGAAGACCCGGCGCGATCTCCTTACCGTGATCAGGGAAGTCGACGAGCGGGTGCAGCAAGTGTTCAGTACCGCCTATGCCGACGTCGCTGACGAGTTCAAGTCGATCATCGCCCGGCTGTTCCCTGGCGGTGACGGCAGCCTCGTGCTGACCGATCCGGACGACATGCTGGCGACCGGGATCGACATCGAGGCCCGGCCGCCGGGCAAGAAGGTGAAGCGGCTGTCGCTGTTGTCCGGCGGCGAGCGGTCGCTTACCGCGATCGCGTTCCTCGTGGCGATTTTCAGGGCCAGGCCGTCGCCGTTCTACGTGCTCGACGAGGTGGAGGCGGCGCTCGATGACACCAACTTGCAGCGGCTGCTGGAGATTCTGGCCGAGCTGCGGGACGTGTCCCAGCTGATCATCGTTACTCACCAGAAGCGGACCATGGAGGTCGCCGACACGCTGTACGGGATCAGCATGCGCGGCGACGGGGTGTCGACGGTGGTCAGCCAGCGGCTGCGTGAGCGCGAGTCAGCCGAGGACAGCCTGGCGGGGGCCCTCAGCGGTTCGTAGCGGTTCGCCGCAGAGCGCAGCCCGCGCGGCCGGCCAGCGTGCCCGGTTACCAGCGGTGGGGTTACCGGCAGTGGTCTGTCAGACTGGTTGCGCCATGGTTCACGATCTCATCTATGCCGCCATCGCGGTCGTCGTGGTGGGCGGCGGCACTGCGGGCCTCGTTCCCTACCTGAAGTCGCGCCGGCGGTCGTTGCCGCCGGGCGATCAGCCCGCGCCTGGCAGTTCCGGCTCGCTTAGCCGCGGCGGAACCGAGTCCGGCGGAACCGGAACGGGGACGCTCGCGCCGCCGGAGCCTGGTACACCTGTCGCGCCACCGGACCTCACCACGCTGCCCGAGCAGGTACCCGAGCATGTCATCGAGAAGCCGCCGCCATCGGCCGGGCGGCTGACCCGCCTGCGCGGCAGGCTCGCCAGGTCGCATTCGGCCATCGGCTCGGTACTGCTCAGCCTGATCTCCTCCGGCCACCTGGACGAGCAGTCCTGGGAGGAGATCGAAGACACTCTGATCAGCGCGGACATGGGTGTCGGACCGGCCAGGGAACTGGTCGAGGAACTCAAGACCGAGGTCAAGGTCGCGGGTACGAACGACCCCGCCGTCGTGCGGGACATGCTGCGAACTGACCTGATCGCCATGATCAACCCGGAGCTGGACCGGACGCTGCACCTGGCCAGGCACGGCGACCGTCCCTCGGTGGTGCTCGTCGTCGGAGTCAACGGCACCGGTAAGACCACTACCTGCGGCAAGCTGGGCAGGCTGCTGGTCGGCGACGGCAAGACGGTTGTGCTAGGCGCAGCAGACACGTTCCGCGCCGCGGCTGCCGACCAGTTGCAGACCTGGGGTGACCGGGTGGGCGCTCAGGTTGTCCGGTCGGAGCGGGAGGGCGCTGACCCGGCCAGCGTTGCTTTCGAAGCTGTCAACGTCGGCATTCAGGAGGGCGTGGACAGCGTCATCGTCGACACGGCCGGCCGGCTTCACACCAAGACCGGGCTGATGGACGAGCTCGGCAAGATCAAGCGGGTCATCGAGAAACACGGCTCGGTCGATGAGGTGCTGCTTGTCCTGGACGCGACTACGGGTCAGAACGGCTTGCGCCAGGCCCGTGTTTTCGCCGAGGTCGTCGACATCACCGGCATCATCCTGACCAAGCTGGACGGCACGGCGCGAGGCGGGATCGTCATCCAGGTACAGCGTGAACTCGGCGTCCCGGTCAAGCTCGTCGGCCTTGGCGAGGGTCCTGATGATCTGGCCTTCTTTGATCCGGCGGTCTTCGTTGACGCGATCCTGGGCGGCTAGCCGGCGGTAGCCCGGTCAGAGTGATCTTCATGGGTGCGGCTCTACTGCTGCTGTAGCAACACTAGATTCACATCGATCATGTTTCGCGGCGTTGCCGTCGCGCGATAACCCGTGCGCGAGCCCGTTCAGGTTTGATATTGCTTGTGACGTTACCAGCGAGGCGTCCGGTTCCGTGCAATTGCACGGTTCCGTGCAATTGCATCGGCAGCAGCGGGTTATGCACGGCGATGACGGAAGGGAGCTCGGTGTATCCCCGGCGCTTTCCAGACGGCGTGAGTGCCATTGCCGCCGGCGACATTCCGTCGTATCGAGACATCCGGCGCGCTGTGCAGGCTCCTGATCCTCGCCGCTGCCCCGGCGCACCGGCGACCGGCGGTCGCGGTCAGCCCGGAGAAGCGAGCAGATGATGCCGATGATGCGCCCACCGGACATGCCGGTCGCCGGGGCCGCCGGCATGCCGCCCGCTGGCACCGTAGCCGCGAGCCCGATCGAGCGGGCTGCAGAACGGCGCGCATTACCCTGGTGGCGGCTGCGGAGCTGGCGCAAGGACCTGGACGCGCTGACGCGGCTGAGAGACGGGCTGCGGGACATGGAACTAGAGCCCGGCGCCGGGGGGTCGTCAGCGGACGCGCTCTCGGCCCTGAGAACATCGGCTCCGGTTCTGCCCGCTGTTGTTGAGGCAGCAGCCAGCCGGCTGCCGCAACTGGACATGCAGCCGGGCGCGCGACGGCCGGCCGAAGGGCCAGGCCTCGAGCCAGGCGCCACGGCCGCCGCGGGCGGCGAGGCCTC
The DNA here is from genome assembly GCA_035507615.1 of Streptosporangiaceae bacterium. Taxonomy (GTDB): domain Bacteria; phylum Actinomycetota; class Actinomycetes; order Streptosporangiales; family Streptosporangiaceae; genus JAJYUU01. Next base: position 31,478 of record DATJNX010000018.1, on the reverse strand, counting down.
GTCCCGGCTAGGCGAAGGAGTAGCCGGGTCCGGTGACGGAGCGGCCGGGCAGGGCTCACAGGCGCCGGCCGCCCCGCATCCTGACCCGGCGATCGTCGCCATCAAAGACACCTTTGCGCATGTGGCGAACGCCGGCGACGAGGCCGTCGGGTACTTCTACGCCTGGTTGTTCCTGCGCCGGCCCGAACTGCGCGAGCTGTTTCCGCCAGCGATGGATGAGCAGCGCGACCGGCTGTTCGCAGCGCTCGTGCGCATCGTGGAGAGCCTCAGCACGCCGGACGAGATGGCCCGCTACCTATCGCAGCTGGGCCGGGACCACCGTAAGTACCGGGTGGATCCGGGCATGTACGAAGCGGTCGGCGAGGCTCTGATCGCGACGCTCCGGGCGTTCGCTGAATCGGCTTTCACGCCTGCGGCGGAGGAAGCCTGGACCCAGACCTACGCCGCGGCGGCAGCGCTGATGATCCGCGCGGCCGAAGACGACTCGGCAGTGGCCCCCGCGTTCTGGACCGCCGAAGTCGTGAAGGTAGATAACCGCGGCCGCGATATCGCCATGGTGACGCTGGCGCCCGACCGGGTGCTGCCGTATCAGGCAGGCCAGCACCTCACGCTTCAGGCGCCGAGGTGGCCGCATGTGTGGCGGCCGTACTCGATCGCCTGTCACCCTCGCGACGACGGGTTGCTGATCCTGCACGTGAAGGCGGTGCCCGGCGGATGGGTCAGCAACGCGCTGGTGCACCACACTGAGCCGGGCGACGAGCTCATCCTGGGGCCCGCTCTCGGCACCATGACGCTCGAGCCCGCGGCAGACCGGGACTTGCTGTGCATCGCCGGGGGAACTGGCCTCGCCCCCATCAAAGCCATCGTTGAACAGGCCGTGCGGGAGTCAGCGACCCGCCAGCGCCAGATCTTCTTGTTCTACGGTGCCCGCAAGCGCGACGAGCTGTACGACATGAAGGATCTCTGGCGGCTGTCGGATGCCTACCACGGGCTGCAGCTCACGCCGGTCACGTCCGACGATCCGGCGTTCACCGGCATGCAGGGCAACGTCGGCAGGGTCGCTGCCCGCTATCTGCCGCACCGGGACTGCGAAGCCTACGTGGCCGGGCCTGCCGCAATGGTGCGGGAGGCGATCCGTGTGCTGACCAAGGCCGGGACGGCGCGCGACCGTATCCACTACGACGATGCGCTGTTGGCCGCCCGGTCGAGGGTCGGCAGCGGTACCTGATCCGCCGCCCTGCCCTGCAGTTCGCCTGCCCCGTTGTGACAGGCGCTGTCATAGCCAGGCGAGTCGTCGGCGTGCCGGTAGAAGTTAGGCGACGCATCGAAGTTCGCGTAGTACCGGTGGAACACCGGCGTGGTCGACGCCGCAGCGGGCGGCACGATCCAGGTCCAGTCCGCCGGGCAGGACCGGCCGCTGCGCTCCTCGATTTCCAGGTGCTTCAGAAACCGGACCGACTCGGTGTGATGGTCAGTGATCGTCACGCCGGCGCTGGTGAAGGAGTGCATCACGGCGAGGTTCAGTTCGGTGACGGCACGATCCTTCCAGAGCGTGCGGTCGTCGTTCCTGTTCAGCCCCATCTGCCGGGCTATCTCTGGCAGCTGGTCGTAGCGCGCCGCATCACCCAGATCGCGTGAGCCAATCTCGGTGCACATATACCAGCCGTTGAACGGCGCAGCCGGGTAACAGATGCCGCCGGCCTCCAGGCGCATGTCGCTAATCACCGGCACCGCGTACCAGCGCAGACCAAGGTCGGCGAACCAGCTGAACTCCGGATGCAGCAGCGGGACCTCGAGCACCGCATCCGCGGGCACCTCGTGCCAGGTCGGCTCGGCGCCGGGGGTCTTGATGATCAGCGGCAGCAGGTCGAATCGCCCCGGCAGGCCTGGCGATCGCCAGCCAAGCTGCTGCGCCAACCGGGTGATCTTGAGACTGGCAGGATCACCGACCGGCTCCGCGCCGCCGTCCGGGCGGGCCGGGTAGCCGGCATACCTGACGATCTGCGCGTTGAGGATCCGCGGGCCGGGCTGGCCAGGCGAGTCCGGGGCGAACACGGTGATCAGCGGCCTGATCCGGCCGCCGTTGGTCGCCGCGCGCAGATGGGCGAACGACTCCGCGGCCACCTGCGCTGACGCGCTCACGTGACGGCGGTCCCTGATCCGCAGGCTGCGCCAGTACAGCCTGCCGATACAGCGCGAACTGTTACGCCAGGCGACCCGGGCGGCGAAAGTCAGCTCCGCGGCGGTATGCCAGTAAGTACCGCGCGACTCGATCTCCCGGCGTACCTGCCGTATTCGCTCAGTGGATGATCCGGCCTCGGGATTCTCCGCGTGGAACAGCGCGAGGAATCTCTCGGCCCTGGCTAACAGATCGGGCGCGGAGGGCTGGCAATCCTCTAAGCCGGCGGCGGCAGGCCGCAGTTCGGCTATCCCGGCTGTGCGATCTGCAGGGCCAGCAGCGGCAACCTCGGCCAGTTCCGGGGCCCGCGCCTGCCTGCTGCGTCTTCTCGCGGCACGCTGCGATAACAGCCAGCGAGGTTCTGCCTGATAACGCCGCTGGCCCGCCCCCACCTGCAACCTCCGCGTGGCAGCTTGTCAGAAATCTCAACATCAACGACGTTACGTTCCGTTCTTACGGTGAACAAGATGCAATTGCTTCCTGCACTTCCGCAGGATCGGGGTGAAGCCCTGGCAGGCGAACTTCGCCCTGCAGGGGTTCCTGGCCACTACCCGATAACCTTGGGGTAGCAAACGGGTCTTCTAGGAGGACGGCAGCCCCACGTGTTCGAGACACTTTCCGATCGGCTCAACCAGGTCTTCTCCTCGCTGCGAGGGCGAGGGCGCCTGTCCCCGGCTGACATCGACGCCACCTGCCGTGAGATCAGGATCGCGCTGCTTGAGGCCGACGTCGCGCTGCCGGTCGTCCGCGAGTTCATGTCCAAAGTCCGGGAACGCGCAGGTGGGGCAGAGGTCTCTGAAGCCCTCAACCCGGCCCAGCAGGTCATCAAGATCGTTAACGAGGAACTGGTCGCGATCCTGGGCGGTGAGGCGAGGCGGCTGCGGTTCGCCAAGGTTCCGCCGACCGTGATCATGCTTGCTGGCCTTCAGGGCTCCGGAAAGACCACGCTGGCCGCGAAGCTGGCCCTCTGGCTGAAGTCTCAGCACAACACGCCGCTTCTGGTGGCCGCCGACTTGCAGCGGCCGAACGCCGTCCAGCAGTTGGAAGTGCTCGGCGAGCGGGCCGGAGTGCCGGTCTTCGCCCCGTTCCCTGGCAACGGCGTCGGCGACCCGATCCAGGCCGCCAACCTCGGCATCTCCGAAGCTGAGCACAAGCTGCACAACGTGGTGATCATCGACACCGCGGGCCGGCTGGGCATCGACGAGCAGATGATGCGGCAGGCCGCTGACATCAGAGACGCCACCGACCCTGACGAGATCCTGTTCGTCGTCGACGCGATGATCGGCCAGGACGCCGTCCAGACCGCACAGGCGTTCCTGGACGGTGTCGGCTATGACGGAGTGGTCCTCACCAAGCTGGACGGGGACGCCCGCGGCGGCGCCGCGCTGTCGATTGCCCAGCTCACCGGGAAGCCGGTGATGTTCGCGTCGACCGGCGAGAAGCTGGAAGACTTCGACGTCTTCCACCCCGACCGGATGGCCTCGCGCATCCTGGACCTGGGCGACGTCCTCACGCTGATCGAGCAGGCCGAGCGCACGTTCGATCAGGACCAGGCCGCGACGATGGCCGGCAAGCTGGCCTCGGGCGAGGGCTTCACGCTGGAGGACTTCGTCGAGCAGTTGGCCATGGTGCGCAAGCTCGGACCGATTGGCAACCTGCTCGGCATGCTTCCCGGCGCGGCGCAGAACCGGGAGGCGCTCAGCCAGATCGATGACAAGGACCTCGACCGTGCCGCCGCGATCGTGAACTCGATGACGGTCGAAGAGCGCCGTAACCCGAAGATCATCAATGGTTCGCGGCGGGCCCGGATCGCTCGCGGCTCAGGCGTGACGGTCGGCGAGGTTAACCAGCTCATCGTGCGGTTCCTCGAGGGCCAGAAGATGATGCGCCAGATGATGGGCAGCATGCCAGGCATGCCCGGAATGCGACGGCAGAGTAAGTCCAAGGGCAAGGCGAAGAAGAAGGGCAAGGGCGGTGGCCGGCCGGTCGGCGCCGGCCGCGGCGCGCCACAGAACGCAAAGCAGGCACTGGAGCAGCTGGCCGGCCTCAACCCGGACGCTGCGGCGATCGCCGGCGGTGCGGGCAATGGTGGTCCTGGCAGCGGCGGGGTTGGCAGCGGTGGGGCTGGCAGCGGAGGCGGTATCGGGGCTGGCGCGGGCAGCAATGCCAATCCGGCCGGGCTGCCCGGGCTCGGCTCGCTGCCCGGCCTCGGCGGCAAAGGCCCGGTTCAGTTCCCCGCGCAACCGGGCGGTTTCGGGGCACAGCCGTCCAAGCTGCCCGCTGCCTTCCGCGGCCGCTCAGCGAAGAAAGAGAGCTAGCTGTCCCTAGCCGGACTGGTGATTACGCTCACGCGGGACTCGTCTGGCAGAATGTCACCACTATGCTCGGTCGCGCGAGGCCCTCTCTAACTCGCTGAGCCGGCACCATCTGGGCAGCAGCCTGTCCCCGGTCCTCACCCGGGGGGCGACCTGCCCGACACCAATTTGCTGGGAGAAGACCACAGCCGTGGCTGTCAAGATCAAGCTGAAGCGCATGGGTAAGATCCGTGCGCCGTATTACCGGATCATCGTCGCCGACTCTCGCACGAAGCGAGACGGCCGCGCGATCGAGGAGATCGGCAAATACCACCCGAAGGCCGAGCCGTCCTTCATCGAAGTCGACTCCGACCGAGCCCAGCACTGGCTGTCCGTTGGCGCGCAGCCGACCGACCCGGTTCGCAAGATCCTCGAGGTGACCGGCGACTGGCAGAAGTTCAAGGGCCTGCCAGGCGCAGAAGGAACGCTGCGCACGGCCGAGCCGAGGACGGACAAGAAGGCCACGTTCGCCGCGGCAGCCGCCGAGTCGCTCGCTGAGAGCGGCGCCAAGACCAAGCCCAAGGGCAAGGCAGCCGCTGGTAAGGCTGAGACCGGTAAGGCTGAGACCGGCAAGGCTGAGACCGGCAAGGCTGAGGCTGGCAAGGCAGCCGCTGGCAAGGCTGAGGCTGGCAAGGCCGAAAAGCCCGCTAGCGGCAAGAAGGCGCCAGCTCAGGCCAGCACGGCTGAGGCTGCACCGGCTGAGGCTGCACCGGCTGAGGCTGAGGCGGCACCGGCTGAGGCTGAGGCGGCACCGGCTGAGGCGGCACCGGCTGAGGCGGCACCGGCTGAGGCCAGCACGGTTGAGGCCAGCACGGTTGAGGCCAGCACGGTTGAGGCTGCACCGGCTGAGGCGAGCACCGCGGAGGCTCCCGCTGCCGAAGCTGAGGCAGAGGCTGCTGCAGACGCGGCGGCGACTGCCGAGGCAGCTGCAGCCGCTCGCGCCGAGGCCGCAGCGGATGAAGCGCCTGTCGACCCGGCCACCGGTGACCTAACCACGGGCGACGACACCGCTGCTGACTCAACCGCGGGTGGCGAGGCCTGAGATGCTCGAGGAAGCCCTGGAACATCTGGTCAAGGGCATAGTCGAGTACCCGGACGAAGTCCAGGTCGGCAGCCGGGGCCTGCGCCGCGGGCGCGTGCTCGAAGTCCGCGTTCACCCTGACGACCTCGGCAAAGTCATTGGCCGCGGCGGCCGGACTGCCCGGGCGCTGCGGACGGTGATCGGCTCGCTCGCGGGCAATAGCTACGTTCGCGTCGACCTGCTGGACGCCGACGAGACTCGCTAGGCGGCCATGCAGCTAGTGGTCGGCCGGATCACCAGGCCGCACGGCGTCCGCGGCGAACTGGCTGTCGAAGTGCGGACCGACGATCCTGAATTGCGGCTGGCCGCGGGCACCGTGCTTGCCACGGATCCCGCGGCTGCCGGGCCGCTTACCGTATCGCGGACCCGGTGGCACTCCGGCAGGCTGCTTGTCGAATTCAATGGCTACACCGACCGGAACGAGGCAGAGCGCCTCCGCGGCGTTCTCCTCCTGGTCGACTCGACGGAACTCGAGGACCTTCCGGACCCCGAGGAATTCCGCGACCATCAGCTGATCGGGCTCGCCGTCCGGACGCTGGCCGGCGAGCATGTTGGCGAGGTTACTGACGTGCTGCACCACGGCCAGGACCTGCTTGTCGTCGCCGGAATCGGCGACCGCGCGGGTGCTGAGATCATGATCCCCTTCGTTTCTGCCATAGTCCCGGAGGTGGACCTCGCGGCTGGCGAACTCCGGATCGCCCCGCCGCCCGGTTTGCTTGATCCGAAGGACGCCCTGTAGGGGCGGGCCCGGTGCGGATCGACATCATCACGATCTTCCCCGAGTACTTCGGCCCGCTCAGCGTCTCGCTGATCGGCAAGGCCGCCGAGCGGGGTGACATCAGCTTCGCCGTGCGCGACTTGCGCGACTGGACCTATGACGTGCACCACACCGTCGACGACTCCCCGTTCGGCGGCGGGCCGGGCATGGTCATGAAGCCGGAGCCCTGGGGTGAGGCCCTGGACGCCATCGCGCCAGCGGGCACCGACCCGTTGCTGGTCATCCCGACGCCCGCCGGGCGGCCGTTCAGCCAGCAGCAGGCGGCGCGGTACGCGGCCGAGCCGTGGCTGATCTTCGCTTGCGGTCGGTACGAGGGCATCGACGGCCGGGTCGCTGACGACGCGCGATCCCGGATGCGGGTGGAGGAAGTCAGCATCGGCGACTACGTGCTGGCCGGAGGCGAGCCGGCGGTACTGGTGATGACCGAGGCAATCTGCAGGCTGCTGCCAGGCGTGCTGGGCAATGCCGACTCCGCTGCGGACGATTCTTTCGGGTTCGGTGCTGGTCTGCGGGGTGACCGGATGGCCGGGCTGGTCGAGGGGCCCGCCTACACCAGGCCGCGGGTCTGGCGAGACCGGCAGGTGCCGCCGGTGCTGCTTTCCGGCGATCATGGCGCGATAGCCAGGTGGCGCCGGGACAGTGCGCTGCGCCGGACCGCCCGGAACCGGCCTGACCTGGTCTGGCAGCTCCTGTCGGCGGACCGGGCGCTGACCGCTGGCGCGGCGGCTGACCAGGCCGGATTGCTGGACGAACAGGACCGGGCTGTGCTAGCTGAGGCTGGCTTTCCGGTTACCGGCGAAGATGTGGCACACTAAAAGGCACTGCTCCGCTGCTGGCTAGGTCGCCGCGGGGCTGCCGGGCGCCCCGCCCGGCGCACACACAGACCGATCCAGCGCGTTCGCAGGCGTGCGCTGATGACTATTGAGGAAACCGCAGCGATGCACACCGCGATTGCCGAGCTTGAGCAGGCGCAGGTCCGATCGGACATCCCGGATTTCCGGCCGGGCGACACACTGAAGGTGCATGTCAACGTCAAGGAAGGCAACCGGTCGCGGATCCAGGTCTTCCAGGGCGTGGTAATCCGCCGGCAGGGTGGCGGTGCCCGCGAGACGTTCACTGTCCGCAAGGTCAGCTACGGCGTCGGCGTCGAGCGGACCTTCCCGGTACACACTCCGGCCATCGACAAGATCGAGGTCGTCACCCGCGGCCGCGTTCGCCGCGCGAAGCTGTACTACCTCCGCTCGCTGCGCGGTAAGGCTGCCCGCATCAGGGAGCGCCGCGAGGCCACGCCGGCCAAGTAAGAACGTCAGCTGCCTGACCAGCGTCGCTGACTGCTGCCAGGCCGGCCCGGCCTGGCGCAGTGGCGCGGGGAGAGGGCCAGCCGACCCGGCTGGCGGGCGACCGCCCCCGTGCAAAGGTGACCCGAATGCCCGCTACTGTCAGATGCACGCCGGGTGTTCGGCCAGGCGGCATTTGCCGGATGACTGCTTTGTCGGGGGGTAACGGATAATGCCGGTGGGCGACCCGCGCTGGTCCGCGGACTCTGGCGCTTCTGGAGCGCAGCCCGACCTCACGGCTGATCTGGGCAGCACCCAGTTCGAGCCGGGCTGGCCAGCCGCCGCTGGGCAGGGAGGTGCGCCGGGCCAGGCAATGCCCGCGACGGAGCCGGGGCCTGCGGGCACGCCGTCCGGGGCGTCGGCTGACGCGGCGACGGCCCGGCCCGCCAAGAAGGCGAAGCAGAACAGGTCGCTGGCTCGCGAGCTTCCGCTGCTCGTGATTGTCGCGCTCGTCATCGCGATCGTGATCAAGACTTTCGTTGTCCAGGCATTTGTCATCCCGACCGGGTCGATGCAGGACACGCTGCAGATCAACGACAAGATCCTGGTCAACAAGCTCGTCTACCACTTCAGGCCCATCCACGCCGGGGACATCGTCGTCTTCGACGGCTCTGGCAGCTGGAATGCGCCCGCGCCCACGTCGGGTGCCACGTCCAACCTGCTCGCGCGCGCCTACGACGACACAATCCGCAAGGTATTCGACTCAATCGGGGGCCTCTTCGGCACGCCGATCGGCCAGACTGACTACGTCAAGCGGGTCATCGGCGTTCCGGGTGACCATGTCGTCTGTTGCAACGCCCAGGGCCTGATCACCGTGAATGGCGTAGCGCTGCACGAGCAGTCCTACCTATATCCGGGCGACCAGCCCAGCAGCCATCCGTATGGCATTCCCGGCCAGTTCAACGTCACCGTGCCGCCCGGCTACCTGTGGGTTCTTGGCGATCACCGGGGCATCTCTGACGACTCTCGCGGTCACGAGGCAGACCCCGGCAACGGCATGATTCCCGAAAAAATGGTCATCGGCAGGGCCTTCGTGATCGTCTGGCCACCGAGCGAATGGCGGATCCTGCCGATCCCGGCCACGTTCGAGCAGCCTGGCGTCACCAAGTCGGGTAGCTCTGCAGCCGGCGCTAGCCGTGTGGCCGCTACCGCGCTGCCGGTGGCGGTCAGCGTCCGGCCGGAAGCGCCTTACCTGCCGGTGGCCGCTGGCTTTGCCGGGGCCGTTCCGCTGACCTGGCTGAGACGGCGGGTCCTGGTCCGGCGCTCCGGTCGCCAGTCAGGTACGGGCCGGAGCTGACGCATTGCCGGTAGTTGGTCATGGAATCTTCTGGCCGGTGCCTGCGCGACCCGGCAGCCTGGCCGGCGGGGGATAGGCTCAGCGTGATGAACGAGGAGCAGAGCGGGCCGGACTGGCTCGCCGGCGGATCCGGACCCCCGGATCTGGACCGGGCGGCAGACCAGGGCGGGAGCCCGGCCGGGCATCGCGGCGCGATCGCTGATGACGCCTGGGGGAGCGGCACCTCAGCCAGCGGAATCCCTGAGAGCGGCGCGGCCGGGCAGGCAGGTTCGGGCCAGTCAGGTTCGGGCCAGTCAGGTTCGGGGCAGCCGGATTGGAGCAACCTGAGCCAAGGCGGTGCGCCGGCTGCCGCCCCCGCGCAGAAGCGGCCCCGGTCGACCTGGCGCGAGCTGCCGATCCTGATCGTCGTAGCCCTCGCGATCGCCCTGGTGATCAAGACTTTCGTGGTACAGCCGTTCTTCATCCCGTCGTCGTCAATGGAAGACACGCTGCTGATCGGCGACAAGGTGCTGGTCAACAAGCTCGTGTATCACTTTCGCAGCATCGAGCCTGGCGACATCATCGTGTTCAACGGGGCAGGCTCGTGGAATCCGAGCCCGGCCCCGACGCCGCCGGCTCACAATCCGGTGGTCCGCGGGTACGACGCGACGCTCCGGCCGTTGTTCCGCTCCATCGCCGGGCTGTTCGGCACGCCACTGGGCCAGACGGACTACATCAAGCGGGTGATCGGCGTGCCCGGTGACCATGTGGTCTGTAACCGGCGCTGCGCTGACGATCACGGACCGGTGACCGTCAATGGCATCGCGCTGCACGAGTCGTCCTACCTGTACCCAGGTGCTGCTCCATCGCAAATCCAGTTCAATATCGTGGTGCCTCCAGGCCGGCTGTGGGTGATGGGCGACAACCGGGCCATCTCGGACGACTCCCGGCTCCGGATGACAGATCCGGGGCGCGGGACGATCCCGGAGAACGAGGTCATCGGCCGGGCGTTCGTGATCGTTTGGCCGCCGAGTCGCTGGCGATTCCTGCCGATCCCGTCGACATTTGATCGGCCAGGTATCGACAGGCCGCGCTCTAGCGCTCAGGCGCTTCAGACCGCGGCGCGGGAGTCGGCTAGCCAGCAACTGGCTGCCTCGGCGCTGCTCGGCACTAAGGTGCAACCGGAGGGACCATACCTGCCGCTCGCCGCCGGGCTGGTGGGAGCGGTGCCGCTCACCTGGCTCCAGCGCCGGGCCCGGCGACGGCTCAGCGCGACACGGATTGCCGGCAGGCTGCGGGCGGGCCGCGGCAGCCGCAGGGAGTGAGCACTGTGACCGGAGAGCAGCGCCGGTCTGTCGGATACACGCCCAGGCGAGACTGCGGGCTGAGCGCTTACGAACGCGTACTCGGGCGCGCCGGTCTCTCGCCGGTCGCAGGCGTTGACGAGGCAGGGCGCGGTGCGTGCGCCGGGCCACTCGTGGTGGCGGCAGTGATACTGAAGCCGTCGCGGATCGCCGGGCTGACGGAGCTAGCCGATTCGAAGGCGCTGACAGCGAAGGCGCGCAATGCGGCATACAGTCAGATAATGGACGCTGCGCTTGACTGGAGTGTGATCACGATCTCATCGGCTGAGATCGACCGGCGCGGCCTGCACGTCTGCAATGTGGCCGGCATGCGCCGAGCGCTCGCCAGCTTGAGCCTCAGGCCCGGGTACGTGCTGACTGACGGGTTCCCGGTCCGCGGGCTGAGCGCGCCGGCGCTCGCTATGTGGAAGGGCGACCAGGTGGCGGCCTGCGTGGCTGCAGCCTCTATCGTGGCCAAGGTCACCAGGGACGCAATGATGTGCGAACTGGACAAAACGTTCTCAGCTTACGGATTCGCGCGGCATAAGGGCTATTCCACGCCGAGCCACATGCGAGCTCTGGCGGAGCACGGGCCGTGTCCTGAGCACCGGCGGTCCTTCGTCAACGTCCGCGGCCGTATGCTGGCCGACCTTGGCGAAGCGCTGGACAACAGCGAAGAGGTGCTGGAGAACTCGGAAGCAGCGAACTCGTGCTACCCGCCTGGCAGTGGGCAGAATGGCCCTATCGTGGACGTCATCGATGAAGACCATGGCTGGCCGACGGCAGGCTTCGCGGCAGTAGTCCGCGGTGCCTGATCGGAGGGGAGAAGATGAGCGCGGAGGATCTCGAGAAGTATGAGACCGAGATGGAGCTCCAGCTCTACCGCGAGTATCGCGATGTCGTCGGCCTGTTCAGCCACGTCGTCGAGACGGAGCGCCGGTTCTACCTGACGAACCAGGTGGACCTCAATGTCCGGCAGGCCGAGAACGGCGAGGTCTTCTTCGAGGTCACCATGCAGGATGCCTGGGTCTGGGACATGTACCGGCCCGCCAGGTTTGTGAAGAATGTGCGAGTTGTTACGTTCAAGGACGTGAACGTCGAGGAACTCGCCAAGAGCGATCTGGACATCCCGGATCCGAAGTAGGCGAGCGGTTCCGCCGACGGCCGGGCACCCGGGTTGCCAGCCGGCGGATCTAACCAGCCGGGCCTGACAATCCGCGCTCGTCGCCCACCCCTGGCTGCGGCTCACCGCGTCATCTCCACAGGGCTCGCCGCTGCCCTTCGGCCGCTGGCCGTCCTCCGCCATCTTGGTGCCGGAGGTGACCAGATGAACCCAAAGGACCTGCTCGGCCAGCAAGGCGAGCAATTAGCTGCGGGCTTCCTGGCGGAAGCCGGCCTGGAGATTCTGGGCCGTAACTGGCGGTGCGAGCACGGCGAGATCGACATTGTCGCCCGGGATGGTCAGACACTGGTCATCTGCGAGGTGAAGACCAGGTCGGGCGTGCGCTTCGGAACCCCGGTCGAGGCGATCACCAGGCAGAAAGCCAGGCGACTGCGTCGCCTCGCTGTGGCCTGGCTGACAGCGCACAGCCTGTTCTTCGAGGAGATCAGGATCGACGCGGTCGGCGTGCTGCGTAGCGCCGCTGGCGAGTTCAGCATTGAGCATGTCCGAGGGGTGGCCTAGCTGACCCCGTCGCCTTAGCTGTCCTCTCGCCACGTCTGCTGACCAGGTCTACCGGCAGTGCCGATGGGATTGTACTTATTAGAACTTTCATCTAAGTTGCGACCAGAATGTTCGACGAGGGAGGCTGCGGCCGCGGCCGGCTGGTTCTTGCCTCGCTGGTCCAGGAGGGTCCATGGCACGTCGGTGGATGCTTGCGGTCGTAGCGTTTGCGTCGATCTCTTCAGGCGTCACGATGGGCGCGCTTCCGGCAGCAGCGAGCGCGGGCGCGACCGCGGCCAGCGTGGTGACGGCACGGGCGACCCCGAAGACCTCGGTGCAACCGAATGGCCTCGCCGAAGGCAGCAGCGTCAAGTGGTCCCGGCTCAAGAGCGTCGATCCGTCGTTCCAGGCCGGCATCGTCTCAGTGTCCTGCCCGAGCACCCGTTACTGTGCCGCGCTGCAGTACGACAGCGTTGCGACCTACACCGGCAAGCGGTGGAATTCGCCAGTCCGCATCGTGCCCGTGCCAGCCAGTCTTGGCATGTCCGCGATTTCCTGCGCCGGACCGACGTTCTGTGGCGCGGTCGGGGATGACGGCTTCGCGCCGTTCACGACCTATGCAGTTACCTACAACGGCAAGAGCTGGAGCAAGCCCGCATCGATTCCGACGAACCAGAGTCCGTCGGCCATCTCCTGTCCGGCCGCTGGCTTCTGCATGGCGGTCACCCAGCAGGGCAATGCGTTCAGTTACAGCGGCTCGGGCTGGTCGCAGCCGGTAACCGTCGCGTCGACCGCGCTACAGGCCGTGTCTTGCGCGTCGGCGTCGTTCTGCGTCGCTGTTGGTAACAACGACGTGGTCTACACCTTCATCGATAACACGTGGAGCACCACGACTCCTGACCTCGGCGGGACAACAACGAACCTTCAGTCCGTCAGTTGCGCGTCGGCATCGTTCTGCGTGGCAGTCAGCTCGGCAGGCGAGGACACCGTCTACAACGGTGCGAGCTGGACGGATCTCGGCGTCGTTGACGCTGGCACCGCACTTAGCTCGGTGTCCTGCACGTCGCCGATTTCCTGTGTCGCGATTGATGCCGCTAACCGGGCCGCGCGTTTCAACGGCGGGAGTTGGACGATCTCCCGTCGGCTGGCCCCGGCTTCGATCGTGCTGACCTCCGTTTCCTGCAGTGGCGGCGGTTTTTGCGTCGCGGGAGGCGTAGTCCCCGCCAACACTGCAGGGACTTCGGAAGTGCTGACGTTCAACGGGAAGTCCTGGACGTCGCCCGATGCGGTATTTCATTCCACCGGGCAGCCCACGTCGGTGTCATGCCCCGGAGCCGGGCGTTGCATTGCTGTCGACTGGACTGGCAATGCGCTCTCGTATAGCCGCGGGCGCTGGGGAAAGCCCACGCAGATCGATGCTTCCGATGGCGAGCTCAGCTCGGTAGCCTGCCCGGCGGTGAGCTTCTGCATGGCCGTCAACACCGATGGATTCGCCTTCCGATACAACGGCAGTCGCTGGACTGCGGCTCTGGCAGATACTTCGCCCGACCCGGACCTCAGGTCGGTGTCCTGCGCAAGCAGCCGGATGTGCGTGGCCGTCGACTACGACGGCTACGCAGTGATCTATAACGGCCGCCGCTGGACTAAGCCAGCGTGGATAGATCACAATCTGGAACTCTGGTCTGTTTCCTGTCCTGCGACGACCTTCTGCGCGGCCATCGACACCAGCGGTGACGTGCTCACCTACAACGGCCACCGATGGACTGCGCCCAAGCTCATCGACTCACATCGCATCCTGTGGGCAGTGTCGTGCAGGAGCAAGACGTCCTGCGCGGCAGTCGACACCAGCGGTTACATCGTCACTTTCAACGGCCGACGGTGGACGCTGCGCCATCGGGTTAAGACCGCTGGATGGGGCCTGGAAGCCGTCACCTGCACAAGCTCGACGCAGTGCCTTGCAACCAGCTACGACGGCGACGTCTACGCCTTCGCCAGCGGGCGCTGGAGAGTTTCCTACCGGACCGGGCATCAGCGCGACCTCGCGGACGTGTCCTGCCGGAGTGCCAGCTTCTGCGTGGTCGTGAGCCAGGACGGAACCGCCGCTACGCGCACCTGACCGTTGGCCGGCGCCGTTATGACCGCAGCGAGAGCAGGTGGGCCCGGTAGCCTGTGCCGAAGCTGGTCGGGCTGCCGTCGTAGCTGGTGATGAGGCTGGGTCCCGACCCGCAGCCGAAGTCCGCGTTCCAGGCCCATGCCAGGTAGCTGGCCGACCGGGCGTCGAGCCACGTCATCAACGGATCGATGTAGTCGTCGGCACAGTCGTTCTCGCCGATCTCCCCGGCGATGAGCGGCACCTTCCTGGCGACAGGGGCTACCTGACGGTTCCAGCACGAGCTCACGTGACAGCCGCCGAAGTTGTAGGCGTGCCAGGACACGGCAAGGTTGTGATCCGGGTCCCTGGGCTCATACCTGAGCCACCGGCTCAGGTCGCTTGAGTAGCCGAGCCCGCCCAGCATGATGACGTTCTTAGCGCCGGTGGCCCTGACGGTGCGAACGAGGGTCTGCATGCCAGCCACGGAGTACGAGATGCCGGTGCAGTGCCCGCCGTGCAACCAGCAACGCCACGCCTCGCTTTCGCTGGCCCCCGGCGCGGCCTCTGGATACGGCTCGTTGAACAGGTCGAAGATGACCGAGTCATCGCGGCTGAAAGTTCGCGCCACTGAGCGCCAGAAGGGCACAGACTCGGCGGTATCTGGCATCGGCTTCTGGCACACGGCCCGGGCCGACGAGCAACCGGCTGACGGACCGGCATAGGCGCCGTCGGTCCAGTGCAGATCCAGGATCGCGACGAGCCCGTTGCGGTTCAGCAGGCTCACGTAAGCCTCGACAGCCTTCTGGTACTTCGCGCCGCGGTACTTGCTGTTCACATAGGACTCGCCGGTCCAGCAAGCCTCGTTCAGCGGTATCCGGACGGCGTTGACGTGCCACTTCTTCATGGCGCTGACCGCGGTCTGGTTCATCGGCCCGTCCCAGATGCCCCACCCCTGAACGCAGGCGTACTCACCGCCGGAGCGGTCCACGCCATGCAGCACGACCAGGGCGCCGCGCGCATTGACCAGTCGATTGCCCGACACGTGCAGGCTCGGTGCAGTGTCGCGTGCGGCGGTGGCGGTTTCAGCCGCGGTAGCAGCGACTGACGGTGACACGAAGCCTGCCGCAAGGAGCGCGGCAGTTGCGCCGAGGCAGCTCGCTAACAGGGCAACGCGGCTGGCCTTCAGTCCACCTGGCATCATCTGGAACGCCCTCGCTATCGGACGGGCTCGAAGTTCGCAATCGGATTATTCAGGAACGAGCGGTTAGGCGAGGCGCTTTTCACCGCGCCACGGTTCTTGTTCCGCGGGCTGCAAGCAGGTGGTGCCGACAATCTGGCCGGCCATTCCACAGCTCTCGCGCATCCGGTGGGCCGCTGCCCACAGCACGGCTGCCCGCAAGCCGGTCCGGCGGTGCTTTCCGTCATCGTCGGTGCCGGAGGTGGTGCAGTATGGCTCTCGCCAGGACGCACTCGATCGCACTGGCCGGTGTCCAAGGCCACGTCGTGGAGATCGAGGCCGATATTGAGAACGGCCTGGTCGCGCTGCTGCTCGTCGGGCTGCCGGATACGGCGCTCCGAGAGGCGCGGGACCGGATCAGATCGGCGATCGTCAATAGTCAGCAATCCTGGCCGCAGCGGCGGATCACTGTCGGCCTGTCGCCGGCCAGTCTGCCCAAGCGAGGCAGTGGCTTCGATCTCGCCATAGCGGTAGCCATTCTGTCCGCGGACGGTGTCGTGAATGATGAAGCCCTGGCCGGGACGGTGTTTCTCGGCGAGCTCGGTCTTGATGGCCGGATCCGTCCGGTACCAGGGGTACTACCGTCGGTGGCGGCTGCCGCTGCTGCCGGCTTTGGCCGGACCGTTGTCGCTGCGGAGAATGCCGCGGAGGCAGCACTTGTGCCCGGGATGCGGATTGTCGCCGCAGCCACGCTGAGCGGACTGCTCGGCTGGCTACGCGACGGCGACCCCGACGTGCCTGGCTGGGACGTGCAGATCGTGGACTCCGGCGCCGGCCTGGCCGCGTCGGCGCCCGCAGGGGCTGGCATGTCGCCACACGGCGATCTGGCCGATGTAGTCGGCCAGCCCGTTGCCAGGCGGGCAGCGGAGATTTGCGCGGCGGGCGGTCACCACATGCTGCTGCTCGGCCCGCCCGGCGTTGGCAAGACGATGCTGGCGGAGCGACTGCCGGGCATCATGCCGCCGCTGGAGCCGCCGGCCGCGTTAGAAGTGAGCGCGATCCACTCGGTGGCGGGCGCGCTGAAGCCGGACCGGCCGCTGGTGACCGAGCCGCCGTTCTGCGCTCCGCATCACACTGCTACGAAGGCAGCGATCGTGGGTGGTGGCAGCGGCGTCATCCGGCCTGGTGCGGCCTCGCTGGCTCACCACGGCTGCCTGTTTCTGGATGAGGCGCCGGAGTTTGACCGGGACGTGCTGGACGCGCTGCGCCAGCCGCTGGAATCAGGGGAGGTTGTCGTGGCACGGTCAGGGCTCACCGCCCGGTTCCCGGCCCGGTTCACGCTCATCCTGGCCGCCAACCCGTGCCCGTGCGCCAGGAGCACGGCAGGCGGGTCTCATTGCACGTGCACGCCGCTAGTCCGGCGCCGGTATCTCGCCAGGCTGTCCGGGCCGTTGCTAGACCGTGTCGACGTCAAGGTGGACCTGCTGCCGGTCGGGCGAGCTGAGCTGCTCAGCGACCGGCAGCTGGCCGAGCCCAGTGCCACCGTTGCAGCGCGGGTGCGGGAGGCGCGACTGCGGGCAGCCGCCCGGCTGCGGGACACCCGGTGGCGGCTTAACGCGGAGGTTCCTGGCAGCGAACTGAGGCGCAGTTTCCGCCCGGAGCCCGGCGCGCTGGCACCGCTTGAGCTGGCAATGGATCGCGGTCAGGTTAGCGCGCGTGGCGCCGACCGCATTATCCGGATGTCCTGGACGCTGGCCGATCTGGCCAGCCGGCCACGGCCCCGGCTGGCCGAGGTCGGCGCTGCCCTCGGCTTGTGGCTGGGGACAGGGCTCTGAGGCTGGCCGCTGCCATGCGGAGACGGTTACCGGTGTCGTCCGTGCCGGATGTTGCCAGCACGGCGGAGAACTTGTGCCTGGTGCCTACTCAGTCACCGACATCTGAGCGTCCGTGAGAGACCGGCGCAGGAAGGCGTCGATCCGCGGCCGCAGGCTCGCCGCGTCCAGGCCGTGCGCCGCGGCGTGCTCGGCCGGCGTGCCGTAGCGCCGCAACTCGGCGCGGCCGACCCCGAGACCGAGCGTCCTGTGCGGGATATCGCTGAGCGCCTCGGCCACGAATGGCACAGTGGTGCCGGCCAGATACGGCTCGACCACGACGACATCTGGCTTGCCGAGAGTTGCCCGCAGTGTCGCGGTATCGAACGGCCGGATCGTGGCCGCGTACAGGATCGTCACGTCGAGGCCCGTTGTCGCGGCCAGCACAGCGTCGGCCACCGGACCGACCGCGATGACGGTACCTGACCGGCCGGTTCGCAGCACCGTGAATTCATCGGGCTGCACGGGGTACGGCGCGGCGTTAGCCGGAAGCGACAGCCGGACGTAGACGTGTCCGGTCGCGGCGATGGCGTCGCGCAGCAAGACCTCGGCTTCGTCCGGGTGGCCCGGAACGTGCACCGTCCAGCCGGGCAGGGTGTCGAGCAGCGCGATATCGCCAGGTGCCATATGCGTGCGACCGTAGAAGGGATAGTCATAGGACCCGCCCGCGCTGACGAGCACGGCGCCGACGCCCTGGTGCACGATGTCGAGCTTGATCTGCTCGAAAGGCCGCTCCACGAGGAACGGCGCGAACGTGTGGGCGACCGGCCGCATCCCCGTCAGTGCCAGGCCGCTGGTGACACCGATCAGCAACTGCTCGCGAATGCCCAGGTTGATGACCCGTTCGGGATGCCGTCTCCGGGCCGGCGCGAAGGCGTCCGCCCCGATATCAGCGGTCACCACCGCAAGGCGCGGATTGGTGTCCAGGAGCTGACTTGTGACCTGCTCGAATCGGCCGCGCATGGTGTCCATCGATGTTGCTCCCGTCACTTCGGCTCAGGTTCGATGACGGCGACCACAACTCGTGGCCTGCCCGGATGCGGCTCGCTTAGCGCCGCCGCCAGCGCCTCATGATCACGTCCGCCGACGCGGGCGGCGGACCAGCCCTCCCTGCTGAACCTGGTCTCCGCCCCGCCGGACCAGCCATAGGACGAGCTTGAATTGTCGACGACTATGACGGTGAGGCGGTCCAGGCCGACGGCGCCGGCGAACGCAACCGCCTCGTGGTTCGAGCCCTCGTCGAGCTCGCCGTCCCCGATCAGGACGAACACGCGGGCGCTTGGCCGGCTCTGCGCGCTGAGACCGAGCGCGACGCCAACGCCGATAGGCAGGCCGTGGCCGAGCGAGCCGCTAGCGATCTCCACGCCACTGATCAGATTCCGATCGGGATGGTGGCCGAGGATCGAGCTGAAGGTGCCGAAGCCAGGCAGGGCGGCCGGATCAATGAAGCCTTTTGCGGTCAGCACCGCATAGTAGGCCTTGGGCGAGTGGCCCTTGGACAGCAGGAACCAGTCCCGGTCGTCGTCGTGCGCAGTTTCGGGGCTCACCCGCAGCACCCGGTCGTACAGCACCCAGAGGACGTCCAGTGTTGAGTCGGCAGAGTGATCGTGTTTCTCGTCGCCGCTCATCGCGGCCATCAGCTCAGGCAAGTCCGCGAAGGAGAGATTCGTGTCGGCAGTTGCATTCCTCATGCTTGAGATGTTGCAACTTAAAGTGAACTTTAAGTCAAGAACCAAATGCCATACCCTGAGGCCGTGGCCGCATCCGGGCATCCTGACCTGCTGACGATTTCCGAGCTCTCGGCTCGCAGCGGGGCTGCGCCGTCAGCCCTGCGGTATTACGAGCGGCTTGGCCTCATTCGTGCGACGCGGACAGCCGGCAACCAGCGCCGGTATCCGAGGCACATGCTGCGCCGGGTCGCCTTTATCAGGGCCGGCCGTCGGCTCGGCCTTGAGCTACGCACGATTCAAGCCAGCCTGGCGCTGCTGCCCGAGGACCGCGCCCCGACGCGGGCCGAGTGGAGCCGGGCCGCGCGGAGCTGGCAGGCCAGGATCGATGCGAAGATCTCCGACTTGCAGCGCATGTCGGAGACGCTGACGAGCTGCATCGGCTGCGGCTGCCTGTCGCTGCGCCGGTGCTCGCTGTACAACCCGGCGGACACTGCGGCCCAGCTCGGCGCAGGCGCGCGCTGGCTGCTCGGCGACGAGCCGCCAGCCGATGCGGCACGATCTGGCTCATCGCGGGTCCTGCTCAGGCGCCAGCGCCCTGGCAACGAACTGCGCCGGCCGCACGTATGACTCGCTTGTCGCCGGGAAAACCGACTGGAACAGCTTCTCCTGACTCTTAGCCACCACCCGGCCGCCTGAGCAGGGAGGGCGACATAAGCAACGAGGAGGGCGGGCCCGACAAGCCCCGCGCACACCCGCCCGACAGGGCAGGGCTATCGGCGAGCCTCGAGCGCGTCGTGCGGCGGTTCATTGCCGCCATCTCAGCCGTGACCATGACAATACGGAGCAACGGGTCGTCAAGCTCCGTTGCCGCCCGGGCGAAGTCCCGCATCCCGCCTGCCTGGCGGCGTCCGCGCCGGCTGATTCTTGCCGGGACTGTGCTGGCCATCATCGCGATCATCGTCGCGACGAGATCTACATCTCGACAGCCCCCGCCCGCAGGTACGAGGGTCTTCCCGATTGGCAACCAAGTCGCGCTGCGCTTCCTCCACTCGACGGGGAGCGTGCATCTGGTTCCCGGACCGGGCGGGCAGGTCAGCATCACCGAGCACCGGAGTGGCATGACCGAAGCAATTCACACTGCCTATCACCAGCAGGGCAACGCGATTACCGTCACCGTCTCGGTTGAGAATGGCCTGCCCCTGGCAACCTGGGTGGACTTCAACGTGGCCGTACCCCAGGGCACGAATGCGAATGTCGCCGTCCCTGCCGGTACGCTCTCGGCGGCTGGCCTAACCGGCAGTTACACGCTGCACGACACCAACGGATCGGTCTCGGCGGCGAACGTGAGCGGGACTGTCGCCCTGCAGACGACGAGCGGCGCCATCTCGACCAGCCAGGTGCGTGCCCAGGTCAGCGCCGTGACGGACAACGGCACTATCACGACCAACTCGACACGCCTGCGCGGGCGCTCGCTAATGCGGGCGCAGACAGGCACGATCAATTTCCACGGCAGCCTGGATCCGGGTTCTGAGGCCGAGTTCAGGAACACCAACGGCGCCATCGGCATCACTCTGGCCCGTGGCTCGTCGGCTGTTGTTGCCGCACGGACTCCTCAGGGTTCGATCAACTCTGGATTCCCGTCGCTGCGCGTGGTCTCGAACTCCGGCGGGCGTGTCGCCGATGGCCGTATCGGACGGGGCGATGCGGCGCGCCTCAGCATCGAGACCACAGGTGGCTCGATCGACCTCAACCGCGGCACCTGACCAGCCCCGCCGGCAGCCACGGCAGGTACCCGCTGTGCAGCGCTATGGCCAGAGCGCCTCCACGGCAGCTGGCATCCCGTCCAGAGCCGCCGGCCCAAGCGAAGCCAGCTGGAGGATGGAGCCGGGCACGACCGAAGCAAATACCGCGGCTATCGCTTCGGCCGGGACATCGGATGTCAGGCTCCCGGTGCGCTGGTGATTGCGCACGATTTCGGTAAGGTCGGCCCGGATCTGCGCGAGGAGGCCGGCGAAGCGGCTGGCCAGCGCGGGATTCCGCAGCGATTCGGACCAGGCGAGCACGGCGAGCCTGGCCAGGCCGTACTCGGCGTCCTTGGCTCTCATAACCGTGATCATGTCCGCGAGCACGGCTCCCATCGCCCTGCCGGGCTGTCTGCTGTCCACGTCGTGGACCATCGCGACGACATCCCGCATGTTCTCTTCGGCAATCGCGATAATCACGTCGTCCTTGCTCGCGAAGTACCGGTAAACGGCACCGGACGACAGCCCCGCCTCGGCGAACAGATCCTGCATCGACGTGGCGTGGAATCCGTCCCGCAGAAAGCAGCGTCTGGCCGCGCTCAGGATCTGATCGCGACGCGCATCTCTGTACTCGTCCGTGACCTTCGGCATCTCCGACCTCAGGGCTGTGTGGCTGGCTGACTGGGTGTCTGGATC
Organism: Streptosporangiaceae bacterium; assembly: GCA_035507615.1. Taxonomy (GTDB): domain Bacteria; phylum Actinomycetota; class Actinomycetes; order Streptosporangiales; family Streptosporangiaceae; genus JAJYUU01. The sequence goes on along the minus strand of DATJNX010000018.1, from coordinate 10,219 downwards.
TCGATCACCCTCCGGGCCTGAGCTGCGAACCGCACCGGGGCGTGGTGGCCGACGATGATGGCCGCGATGCCAAGCATGCTCCAGGCGAGAAGGATGCCGAGGTGGCCTGATGCCCCGTTTCCATTGAAGTAGGCCGTACTTCGGAGCAGGTTGGCGGCAGCGCCAGGCGGAAACCACTGGCCCAGGTGATCGATCGCGGCGGGCAGCAGCTGAGGCGCCGAGGTACTGCCGGAGAAGGCGTTGCCGACGAAGATCATGAGAGCCGCGCTGACGCCGAGCCCGGCAGCTCCTATCAGGGCAACGAGTCCCGCCGTCGTGGTGGCCATGGCGAACACGGTGAGCGAGAGGGCTCCCCAGGTAGCCCAGTGCTCCTCCGGGAGCGCGCCAAGGAAGCCCTGGGTGATGAGGTAGGCGCCGAGCCCGGCAGTGGCGGACACCACCGTCAGCGCGAAGACCTGACGCCAGGCCGGCCGGAATCCGAGCAGCAGCGCGATGACGGCCGCCACCATGACGCTGCTGATGCTCAGCGGCACGAGCGCCGAGCCGAGAGTCAGCTCGCGCGGATCGCCGGCCGGTGCCGGAACGACATCGACCTGGGTTACCCGGACGCGCGACGACGGATCACCGCTGGCTGCGGCTTGCCCGGTCTCCTGGTGCGCGAGCTGCCGGCCGACGACGTCGAGTAGCTGGGCGACGGCCGGGCTCGCAGCGCTGGCGTCGAGCACGGTGACCCGGCGGCGGCTGAACGCGAAGGCGCCGTAGATCGCGCGATCCTTGATCGCCGACCGGGCTGAGGCCTCATCGGCATAGTGCCGGAACGTGAAACCGCCCGGCTCGGCCTGGCTCAGGCCGGCCACGGCCCCCTCGCTGGCCGCGTTCACTCCCACGATGCCGACCGGTACTTCTCGCGGAGCGATGCGGGCGACTGGCCACCCGAATGCCAGGACCGCCAGCGAGATCATCACCGGCAGCGCTACCGAGATGATGAGCAGCTGACGCCACGGCGGGTGCCCTGCCAGGGGATTCCGCATGGTCGGCCTCCAATCAAAGCGAACGCTCGTTTTATTTTAGCATACGAAAGAAACGGGGCTGTTCGGCTGGCCGGGTTTGGCTAGTTATGCGGCTTTGCCGCCGGGGTGCCGGTGATCAGGCTCAGGCCTGCCAGAGAACGCGGTGGACGGGAGGCCGTCGGCCCGGCGTGAGCTCGCCTGCCATGCGCTGCTCTAGTCGCTGACGATGCCCGCGTCGTGCGCGAGCAGTCCGGCCTGAGTGCGGTTGGCGCAGCCTAGCTTGTCCAGCATTCGCGAGACGTAACCCTTGACGGTCGCCTCCGACAAGTAGAGCTGTGCCGCGATCTGGGCATTCGACATTCCGGCACCGAGGCAACGCAGGACTTCGACCTCTCGCTCCGTCAGCGACACCATCAGCTTCCGTGCCCGGTCTCGCGTTTGCTGGCTGTCAGCAGACGCCGCAACCAGGCGGCGGGCGGCGGCAGGAGAAAGCACCATGTGTCCTTCGGCTGCTACCCGGACGAGCCCGATCAGATCCGCGGGCGGCGTCGATTTCACGAGGAAGCCAGCAGCGCCGGCGCGGAGCGCTCGCAGCACGTGCTGGTCGGCGTCGAAGGTTGTCAGTACTACAACGGCAGGCGGGGTCGCGAGAGCGCCGATCCGCTCGATTGCTGCAATGCCATCGACGCCAGGCATGCGCAGATCCATGAGAACGACGTCGGGTCGGGCCCGTGTGACTGCCTCGACACCGGCCGCACCGTCGTGGGCCTCGTCCACCACCTCGATGTCGTCGGCGGAGCCGAGAATCGTGCGCAGGTGCGCGCAGACCATCGGCTCGTCGTCGACTACCACTACTCGCACCATGCGGTTCATGCCGCAGGTTCGGCGGTCGGAACGTACGCGGGCAGGGTTGCCTCCAGGCGGTAGCCGTCATCGGGCGTCGGGCCTGCTCGCAGGGTGCCGTGTACCAGCTCTATGCGGCGCCGGAGGCTCGCGATGCCCAGACCGGATCCGGTAGCGGCCAGGTCGGATGCGGTAGCGGCCAGGCCGGATCCGGCAGCGGTCAGGCCGGGGCCGGGGTGACCGGACGGGGGCGTGTTGCTGACTGCCACCGTGACCTGGGAACTGCCGTAACTGATCTGCACGTGCACCGAGGCGCCCGGCGCGTGCTTGCGGACGTTGGTCAGCGCTTCGCGCACGATCTGGTACACCGTTCGTCCGACGACCGGGGATGCGAACGCCGGATCACCGTGCTCGTCGAGCCTGGCCTGCGTGCCGACCGCTGCCGATTCGGCGACCAGTGCGGCTATGCCTGGTGTCGAGGCCGTCTGCTCGCTGCTGGGTGGCGCATGCAGCAGGCCGACAAGGTCACGCAGTTCGTCCAGCGCCTGGCAGCCGGCCGTGCGCAATTCCTCGGCGGCTTGCCTGGTAACCTCGTCGGTCGCGGTGACACCCAGCGCGCCAGCCTGCAGAACCATGAGGCTCACCCGGTGCGTCACGACGTCATGCATCTCGCCGGCGAGCCGGGCGCGCTCGTCTGCCCTGGCCTGCTCGGCTAGGAGCCGGCTCTCGCGCTCCGCGCGCTCTGCCCGGTCCCGGAGCGCCTGAACCATAGCGTGCCGCGCGGTGTAGTACAGCGCGAGCAGCGGTCCGACGGCTGTCCTGAGTACGCCGAGCGCGATGATCTCCACCGACGGTTCCCAGACGCGCGCCACGAGAAGCGTGAGGGTTCCGACCGCCGCGTACGCGGCGCGCTTGTCCTTGCAGTAGTAGAACGGCCCGTAGGCGGCCAGCACGGATCCGTAGGGAGCCCAGATGTTTCCCGAGTTTGCGGCCGTGATGAGGCCGGCCGGCTCGATGAGCAGCGAGATCGCCACCGTGAATGCTGCCAGGATGCCGATGACGACCAACGGTGCGCGCCGCCGGGCCGCCAGCGACAGATCGGCCAGAGCCTGAGCGGCCAGCATGACCCAGGCAAGTGTGCCCGGATGCGCGGGCCACCAGGACGCGCCGCCCAGCGTGTTGACGGTGTCAAGCACAGCGAGCCCGATCGCGATGAGCACGTCCAGCGCGAGCCAGTGCTTGCAGATCCACGTTCGGACGTTCACGCGTTTCAAGTTATGTCATGTCGGCTCGCTGGCCTGCTCAGGCGGTTCCTTTGGCCAGCCAGGAAGCTACGAAAGTTGCATGCCGCGGCCGGCGCTCATCCTTTTGTCGGGCCGGGACGCAACCGGCGGGCCTGCCGCCCGGGGTCGGCGCGAGCCTGGAATGGGGCCATGGAATACGCAATCGAAGTGGCAGGCCTGCGCAAGAGCTATGGCGCGGTGCAGGCAGTGCGAGATGTTGGATTCACCGTCCGGTCCGGAGAGCTCGTCGCGCTTCTCGGACCCAACGGGGCCGGCAAGACGACGACGCTGGAAATTCTCGAGGGCTTCCGTGACCGCGATGGCGGCTTCGCCGAAGTGCTCGGACTCGATCCCGGCGATCGCTCCAGCGCCTTCCAGCTTCGCGAGCGGACCGGGCTGGTGCTGCAGGACCTCGCGGTCGAGCCGTACCTTGCGGTTCGCGAGACCATCGCTCGCGCCGCCGGCTACTACCAGGCGCCCCGGGCGGTTGCCGAGGTTATCGACCTGGTCGGCCTTGCCGGGCAGGAACGGCGCAAGGTCAGGGTGCTGTCGGGCGGCCAGAAGCGGCGGCTCGACCTGGCCCTGGGTCTCGTCGGTGACCCTGAGCTGCTGTTCCTGGATGAGCCGACGACCGGGTTCGACCCGGCTGCGCGCCGTGATGCCTGGCAGGTCATCCACCAGCTGCGCAGCACGGGAACCACCATCCTGCTGACCACGCACAATCTCCAGGAGGCTCAGGCGCTGGCCGATCGGGTCGTCGTGCTGTCCGCCGGCTCGGTCGTTGCCAACGGTGCGCCGGATGCCGTGGGCGGCCGTGATACCGGGCGCACCTGCATCAGCTTCACGCTGCCGGCCGGCTGCGACATCGATGACTTGCCTCTGCCCGCACATACCCGGAACGGCGTCGTCGTCGTGGAAACCGGGAACCCGACGCAGGCGCTGCTGGAGCTGACGCAGTGGGCGATTGGGCACGGCACCGTCCTGGCCGGGCTGGCCGTGGACCGGCCAACCCTCGAGGACACCTACCTGGAGCTGACGAGCGATGGCACGTCGGCGGACACACTCGAAAGGACAACGCGATGATGACTGCAGCCCTCGTGCCGCCGCCTGCTCGTCCGGTGCGCCGGCATCGTGGCTTCGGCCTGGTGGTGCATCAGGTCTGGTACGAGCAACTGTCGTTCTGGCGTAACCCGCAGAGCGCGATCTTCACGTTCGCCTTTCCCGTTGTGTTCGTCACCGTCATCGGTGCGCTGCTGGCTGGCGGGGGCCGCAGCTCATACTTCGGCGGCCTGTCGGCGCTTCAGTACTACGTTCCGACCATCGCCGCCCTGTCAGTGCTGGGCTCCTGTTACGGCCAGCTGACTGTCGCGCTGGCGCTGCGACGGCAGAACGGGATGCTCAAGCGCGTGCGGGCGACGCCGCTGCCAGCCTGGGCATACTTCGCCGGGCTGCTCGCCCACTGCGTGGTGGTGAGCTTTATCGACGTCGCGCTGATCGGTGGCATCGGGCGTCTCTACGGTGTTCCGCTCCCGTCGAACTGGTTCGCCATCGCGATCACGCTGCTGCTGGGCGCGGGCTGCTTCTGCGGTCTGGGCGTAGGTGTCGCATCAGTGATCGCGAACGCGGACGCCGCTCCCGCAGTGGCCCAGCTCACCTTGTTCCCGCTGCTGTTCATCTCCGGCACCTACCTGCCGATTCATTCTCAGATGCTCAACCGCGTCGCGGGCTGGCTGCCGGTTCGGCCGTTCAATGAGGCGCTGATGGGTCCGCTGGCGCTGCACACGGGTCCGGACTGGAAACACCTCGCCGTGGTCGCGACCTGGGGCTGCGCCGGGGCCGTGATAGGCATGCGGCGGTTCCGCTGGACGCCGAGCTCGCGGTGAAGCCGGAAGCCGGCTTAGTTCGCGGTGAAGCTGGCTTAGTTCACCGTGACTGTTCCGACGTGAGCCCGCTCGAGCGTCTTGCCGGCAGAGTCCTGGACGAGCCCCTCAATCGTGTAAGTACCGGCTTGCGGGGCCGCCGTCCAGGCGTAAGAGGTGTTCAGCGTCTGTTGCGGCGCGACATTCTGACCGGTCAGTGACTGCGAGCCGACCACGGCGCCGGCGGAGTTGAGTATCTCGGTGACCAGCGTCAGGTTGGCGGCCATTGTCGAGCCGAGATTCTTGTAGTCCAGCGTGATGTTCGTCGACGTTCCCGATGCCGGCGGATCGGGCGAGATCGCCTGCAGGGAGATGTCAGGAGATGTTGCCGGGATCGCCGACGGGGCCTGGGTGGCGGGACTGGCCGGGGCCGGGGCGGCCGGGGCCGGGGTGGTCGGGGCCGGGGTGGTCGGAGCGGGGCTCGCCGGGGCTGCGCTGGACGGCGGCGGGCTGGTCGGACTGGCCGGAGCCGGACTTGTCGGGGCCGAGCTTGCCGAGAACCGGTGGCCGCCGGTCACATTGACCGAGAACGACTTGGTCGCCAGGCCCTGGCCGCCGTGCCACAGCTCGAAACCCGCCTCGACGTCGATCAGGTACCACGACGGCTTGATGTACCCGCGGCTCACCGCGTCGGCGATGAGCGGCTGCAGGTCCAGGTTGCTCACCGAGGTGGTGCCGCTGGTCATCGTGTAAGAGACGGTGTTCCAGCCCTGATTGCCGAACCACACGTCGTAGCCGCGACCGCCGACGCTGATGTTGCTGGCGACCTTCGAGCCGAAGGGCTGCACCGGGCCGTTGTGGTTCAGCCAGATCATCAGCTCGGTGCCGTTGGGCTGGCCAGTGGTGGTAGGCGCCTGGTTAAACCAGACGTCGTAGGCCACGTCGTAGTCGCTGCTGCCGCCAGGCTGCGCGGTGCTCCAGGTCGTCGTGACCGTGCCGGGGCGGATGTCAGAGACCTGGATGGGAAAGCCGCTGCCGGGCGTGCAGGCGCCCCAGTGGCAGCCCTTGTAGATGGCCGCGTAGCCGCCGGGGGCGCCGTAGGTGGAGTTTGCAATCGACGAGTTCGCCACGGTGAAACCGGCGCTGCCATCGGTGCTGACGCACTCTGGGGCGCTTGAGCCCCATTCGTTGTTCTCAACCGTGTACGCGCGGCCGGCCACCGGGCGGGTCTGCTCCTTGCACAGCGTCGTGCCGCCCGCCGCCTGCGATGACGCGGCTGGCATGGCCACTGCCAGGAGACCGCCAGCGACCAGCAGTGCGGCAGGTACTGCGGCGGCACGGGTGAATGGGGCCAGTCTCGTAAGTATCGACATACAGGCACAAGCGTAGACAGGCACCGAACCTGGTATCGACGTACGAAAGACTGAGGTTTGGGTAGATCAGCTGAGTGAGCTCCAACTACCGCAACTGACGGAGATAGCCGCGCGGCTGCCGAGGACCTGTCAGAGGGGGCTCAGCACTGTTCGACGGTCTGGCGGGGTGTCCACAGCTACGCGGCACTCTGCTCGGGTAGCCGGGCAGTCGCACGGATAAATCTGTGGCGACGTCAGCAGTCATCTCGCGATGATGGCCGGCGTGGATGAGGTCGAGGTCGTCGTCGCCCATAACGAGGCGCCACCTTGCGTGTCGGTAATGTGTTCTTGAAAATCGATTCTCGTCGAGACCGAGCCCTGCGATGTTCGCCGACGGGCTGTCGGTCTCCCCGGCCCGCAGGGAACACCACCGTTCCGCCAGGTGATCGCGGTGACGGCCGGTCACTTCCAGCCTGCACCGGCGATTCGCGTGACCCGCCTGGAGGTGCAGGTATCGGTCAACGGCGGCAAGACCTGGCGGCAGGCACACGTGCGGTCCACCGGTGCGGACCGGTTCAGTGTTACGTTCAGCGCCGCGCCCTCGGCGCAGCTGAGCCTGCGCGTTACAGCCAGGGACGCGGCCGGGAACGGCCTGTCTGAGACAATTCTGCGGGCTTACCGGACTGCCTCACGGGCGCGGTGACCTGGGCCTGGCCCGAGCACGTCGGCGCGCGGAAGCTTGTGCCTAGCTGTCGCGGATGGAGACGACGTCGCGGCAGCTACACCAGTACGGTGCTCTAGCCGACCGCCGGCCCGGCGGTCGGTTCCGGACTAGGTGCCGGACCTCCGTCGTCGAGTGCCAAGGCCAGTATGTCGTCCGGCGCCAGGGCACGCCCCGCCGCATACTCGGCGCCGAAAGCGTCGGCACCCATAGCGGATCGCAGGCGCTGATGATCGAGATCGCGCAACCTGCCCTCCAGGGGCTCGACGGTCTCACCAAGGTCTTCCAGGATTTGGTCGGCCCCGCCATGCAGCTGTGCGGACCGGCTCATGCCGAGCCCGCTGCTGGCCATTGCCAGGCCGATCAGCGCGTAGCCGGTGCTTGCCTTCATGTGCACCCGTCTGGCCAGATCGAGCGACTCCGCGAAGTGAGCTTCGGCCGCGCCCGGCGAGCCGGTCAGGTACTCAGCCAAGCCCAAGTTGAAAGTCTCGTAGACGATGCCGTCCCGGTCCTTTAGCGCCCGAAAGATCTGGAGTGACTCGACTATGTGGGTGCGAGCGGTATCCAGTTCGCCCATGGCCAGCTCGGCGTATCCGAGATTGCCGACTAGCGTCCCCACCTCCCGCTGGTCGCCGAGCTGGCGGAAAAGCTGGAGGGACTCGGCGGCATCCCGGGCTGCACCAACGTGATCGCCTGCGACGTCCACAGCGAAGGACCGGACCGAAAGCAGGCGGCCAGTGAGGTGGAGATCCTCAATACGGCGAGCCAACGCAAGGCCCGACTCGATCAGCGGCAGCGCAGCGCCCTGGTTTCCCTGGCGTAGCAGCATGAAAGCACGTATGTGCAGCAGGTCGGCTGTCTGGTGGTCATCGTTGGCAGCCCGGGCAATCGTGAGCGCTTCATCGCAGTATTCCTCAGCCATCTGATAGCCGCCGGTCTGCTCCATGAGATAGGCAGCGCAGGCCAGCGCCTGGGCCCGCAGCGGTGTTCTTGTCTGGGCGGCTGGCAGATCGAGAAGTCCCCGGAGCGTCCCGACCGCTTCTGTCGCGTGTCCGCGGGCCTTCCAGAAGACCCGCAAGGATGAGGCCAACCGGAGGCCGGGTGCGGGATCCGCCTGCTTCATGCTGAAGGCGATCGCGGCTCGGAGGTTGTCGAGTTCGACATCGAGACGGGCTAGCCACTCGGCTTGGTCGCGCGCCACGAGCTGCGGACCTGCCGCCTCGGCGAGAGCCACGTAGTGGTCGCGATGAGCGACTCCGGTCTCTTCCGCCGCCACCGGACCCTGTTCCTCGAGCTTGTCGGCAGCGTACTGCCGGACGGTTTCCAGGAGCCGGTAGCGAGACGGGTCGGCGCCGGTGTCATCGAACTGCACGAGGCTCTTGTCCACCAGCGCACCGAGGTGCCTGACGACCTCGTCCGATGGCAATTGCTCCCTTGCGGCGACAGCTTCGGCGGCAGCCAGGTCGAACCCCCCGGCGAACACCGGCAAGCATGTGAGCACTTGGCGCTCGGCGGTGTTGAGCAACTCCCAAGACCAGTCGACCATGGCACGCAGCGTTTGCTGGCGCGGCATGGCGGTGCGCGAGCCGCCCGTCAAAGTGGTGAAGCGCTGGTCGAGCCGCGCATCCAGGTCGGCTAGTGACATGACGCGCAGTCGGGCAGCACCCAGTTCGATGGCCAGTGGAATGCCGTCAAGCCGCCGGCAGATGCGGCCGATCACCGGAGCAGTCTGCTTGTCCCAGACGAGTCGCGCACCATGCTGGACTGCGCGCACGGCAAACAGCGATGCGGCTTCGGTATTCCGGATCGCGTCTACATCGTCGCCGTCTGCAGGCGTTTCCATGGAGGGAACTCGGTGCACGCGTTCGCCGTCGATGCCCAGCGGCTCGCGGCTCGTCGCCAGCAGCACCACGTTCGGGCAATCCCGCAGAAGCGCATCCGCGAGCTTGCCGCAGGCGTCGAGAACGTGCTCGCAGTTGTCCAGAATGACAAGCAGGCTCCGCTGGCCGACGGCTTCCACAAGCGCGTCAATGGCGGGGCGGCCTGGGCTTTCAGCTATGCCGAGCACGCCGGCGACGGTGATTGCGACAAGGTCTGATTCCTGAAGCGGCGCGAGATCCGCGAACCACACGCCGTCACCCGAACCGTCCAGTACCTCGGCTGCGACCTGGAGCCCTAGGCGGGTCTTGCCGACACCGCCGGGGCCGGTGAGGGTGACCAGACGACAAGTGGTGACCAGATCGCGTACCTCCGCGAGCTCGGTGTCGCGGCCGATGAAGCTCGACACTTGTGCCGGGAGGTTGTTGAGCAGCTTCGGGTTGTCCAGGGACCTAAGCGGCGGGAAGGCGGTCGGCAGGCCGTCGGCCTCAAGCTGAAAGATCTGCTCAGGCCGACCGAGATCCTTCAGCCGGTGCAGGCCCAGGTCCTTGAGGAAGGCACCCGCCGGCATCGAGTCGCTGACCAGTGCAGCCGTTGCGGCCGAGACGACGATCTGGCCCCCGTGGGCGACGGCCGCGATACGGGCACCACGGTGAACGTCGAGACCGACCAGGCCAACCGGCGTCTCTGACGCCTCGCCGGAGTGGACGCCCATGCGGACCCGAAGTCTCTCACCGGCCGGCCATGAGTGTGAAATGACCTCCCGCTGCATCTCGACCGCCGCGGCCAAGCAGGCGCTCGGAGCGGCGAATACCGCGAAGAAGGCGTCGCCTTGCGTGTCAACTTCCTTGCCGCCGTGCGCGGCCAGCCCCGCACGGATCAGCTGGTGATGCTCGGTGAGAATCGCCCCGTAGGTCGTGGGCAGACGCCGGAGCATGGCCGTAGAACCCTCGATGTCAGTGAACAAGAAGGTGAGCGTCTTGGTGGCCAACAGCCCGGCTTCCATCTGAAGTTGACGCCGACCGTGTCGAAGGAAAGGCCACTGACCTCCTCAAACGCGGCTGGGGAATCGTACTTCAGTTACCGCGGCGCAGTCGACTCCCACTCCGCAACGACGGCGCAGGGTGACGCAGCGCCCTCGTGCCAGCTGACGCTGACCTCCGCGCGTTCGACTCCGAGTCTTTTGATGCGGTGGTGTCGTTCTTCGCGTTTATCCATCTTCCGCTTGGGGATCAACTGCCTCTGCTGTGTCGAATCGCTAGGTGGCTGCGGC